>CALWVM010000001.1 GCA_944384985.1 uncultured Clostridia bacterium
GCTCCCGCTTCCGCCCCCCAAAACATCAAGAATCTCGGGTTCCTTTTTCTTCGTCGTTGTTTAATTTTCAAGGTCCGGTTGCTCTCGCCGATCTCTCGGGGAGGGAATTATATTTTAGCATTCCCGAAGCGCTTTGTCAAGCACTTTTTTCGAAAACCCGTTGCGGAATCGTTCCGGGCTCCCTTCGCGTCTCGCGACAGCTTTGATATAATAGCACACGGAAAAAGCGTTGTCAACACTTATTTTTAGCTTTTTTCGAAAAAATTTTTCCTGCTGCGGCACACAGATTTTCGGACGCCATATGTTGTGTTTTTATTGTTCTTCGAGCACAATTTTCGCCTGTTTTGCATAAAGCGGGCGCGCAAAGCCACACTACTTGCAAGACAGGGAAAAGAGGATGATTATGGCTCGCACGTTTTCTTTGCATCAAAAATCGCGGCGCATCCTTGCGCTGGTGCTCGCGTTGGTCTTTGTCACGGCGGCAGGCGGCGCTTACTATGCGCAAAGCCGGCAGACCGCCGAAGTGCTTTCCAAAATGGGGTCACGCGGGGAGGAAGTCCGCCAGATCCAGCGAAAGCTTACGTCGCTCGGCTATTTTTCAAGCGCGATCGACGGCATTTACGGCACGCGCACGCAGACCGCCGTGCGCAATTTCCAACGGGACCGCGGTCTTGCGGTGGACGGCATCGCGGGGCCCAAAACGCTTTCGGCGCTCGGTATTTCCTCCGGCTCCTCGGGCAGCGGGCAATACAGCAGCAATGACGTATACCTGCTTGCCAAGGTGGTCGCGGCGGAGGCGCGCGGGGAATCTTATACGGGGCAGGTCGCAGTAGGGGCGGTCGTGCTCAACCGCGTGTCGCACGCATCCTTTCCCGACTCCATTCCCGGCGTGGTGTACCAGTCGGGTGCGTTCACCTGTGTGACGGACTCGAACTGGGGCGTAGAGCCCACCGCCGAGGCGAAGAAGGCGGCGCGCGACGCGATCAACGGCTGGGACCCGACCGGCGGGGCGATATACTATTATAATCCTAAGAAAACCTCGAACGCGTGGATGCATTCCCGACCCGTGATCGTGACCATCGGGAGCCATAGGTTTTGTAAGTAAAATGTGCTGAAGATTGTAAAATGAAAACGCCCTTGCCAAAGCAGGGGCGTTTTTGCACGAGCGGCGGGAGCAAGCCCGTGCCCTACGGGAACGTGCGGATTTTCTGCTATACGGAAAGCCAAGCTGCGCACATCCGGCGATCACTGTCTAACATCCGGTGTCTAAGATGATTTCCATATACTGCCGCTGTTTTTGCATACCGATGGCTTCATAAAAGCGGATGGCGTTTGTATTGGTCGCCCAGACATTCAAATCGAGATTGTAGCAGTGCAGTTCTTTTGCCGCTTCGACGGCGCGTTCCATCAAAGCGCGCCCGATCCCCTGCCCGCGGCAGCTTTTATCCACGCACAGGTCGTCCACATACAGCGTGCGGTAAGGGCGCTGCGTGTAAAACGGTTCGTCCTTTTCTTCGAGCACGCACATGACGTAGCCGTTGACGCGGTCGTTTTCGTCCACGGAGACAAAAATGCGCTCGTTTTCGTTCCGGAATTTTTCGTGCAGAGCCGCTTCGTCATATTTCGGGCTTTCGCCGGAGAAAATATCGGGGCGTCCCTCGTGGTGCAGGCGTGCGATGTCCTGCAACAACTCGAGAACGCGCGGCGCGTCTTGCTCCTCTGCTTTTCGTATCATATCCTCACTCCCAAGAATTCAAAGTCCTTTCAAAACAGTGCGGGCAGGTGTGACCCTGCCCGCTGTTTGTTTTTGTTTTTCCGCGCGCCGCTTCCCGCGGCGCGCGGAACGTCCTCTTGCGGTATCCAAAATTTGCCGAGCTTTCGGCGCGGGCAAATTTGACCGCTTCGCCATCCTCGCCTCGCTTTTCCTCCCTCTGACGAGGGAGGTGGCACGCGCTTCGCGCGTGACTTAAGGGAGAGAAAACTTGAAACATCAAGGTTTTTGACTATCCCAAGGCTTACTTTGCTCGACAGCCGCTGACGGCGGCCGTCCCCTTTGTCGCTTCGCGACATTTCCCCGCACCACGGGGATCACCCCTGACAAGGGGAGCAAAAGGCACTTTTTTGACACGCTCGGATGGAACAGTCCCCCGGACTGTTCCGTCTCCTCTCCTGCGCTTTTCTAAGAAAAAGGGTTTCGCACACTGCGGCATGCGACCAAAGGCTCTGCCTTTGGGATCCGCGATTTTTTGTAAAAAATCGAGTAAACCCTTTGTGTAAGGCTTCGGCGATTGCCGTAACCCCGTTAATCTTTCAATACATCTTTATACAGCCGGATATACTCGTTCGCGGATTTGCCCCAGCTGTTGTCGCACTCCATAGCACGTTTCACGAGGATTTTCCAGCCGTCGGGATTGGCGTAGCCCTCCAGCGCGCGGTGGATGGTGTAGAGCATCTCGTGCGCGTTATAGTTTGAGAACGTGAAGCCGTTGCCCTCGCCGTCGCCGCTGTCGCGGATGGTATCGCGCAGCCCGCCGGTCTCGCGCACGATCGGGATGGAGCCGTAGCGCAAGGCGATCATCTGCGAAAGCCCGCACGGCTCGCTCTTGGAGGGCATTAAGAACAGATCCGAGCCCGCGTAGATTTTACGCGAAAGCGACGGCACAAAGCCCAGTTTCAGGGCGAACTTATCCGGGTGCTTTGCCGCCATCGCCTTGAAGAATTCCTCATACTGCCATTCGCCGGAGCCCAGCACGACCATTTGCACATCCGCCGTGGAGAGCAGCTCGTCGAGCACGGCTTTCACGAGGTCGAAGCCTTTGTGCCCCGCCAGACGCGAGACAATGCCGATGAGCGGCACGTCCGCCCGCTGCGGCAGGCCCATAAGCTCTTGGAGCGCGCGCTTGTTTTCCGCCTTTGCGGAGAAATCCTCCGCCGAATAGTGCGCAAAAATATCCTTATCCGTCGCAGGGTCGTAGTCCTCGGTATCTATGCCGTTGAGGATGCCCGACAGCTTCCAGGAGCGCTCGCGCAGGATGGTATCGAGCCCGTGGGAATACCACGGGTCCAAAATCTCGTTGGCATATGAGGGGCTGACGGTGGTGACGCGGTTGGCACACTCGATCGCACCTTTCATGAAGTTGACGTCGCCGTCATATTCGATGATGTTGGTATCCTCCGGGTGCAGCCCCAGCACCTCGGAGATCAGTTCTTTGCCGTAAACGCCCTGATACTGGATGTTGTGGATCGTAAAGATCGTTTTGATATTCTCATAGCCCGGCGCCTGCGCATACATGGTGCTGTAATACACCGGCGTGAGTGCGGACTGCCAGTCGTTGCAGTGGATGATATCGGGCTTAAAGTCGATGTGCGGGATCATTTCGAGCACCGCGCGCGCAAAGAACGCGAACCGCTCGGCGTCATCATAATAGCCGTAGATGCCGTCGCGCTTGAAATAATACTGGTTGTCGAGCAGATAATAGATGACGCCGTTCGCTTTGGCTTCAAAGATGCCGCAGTACTGCCGCCGCCAGGCGACCGGCACCGTGATGCTCGTCAAAAACGTCATTTGGTCTTTGAGCTCCTGCTTAATGCCGTCATACAGCGGCATAACCACGCGGCAGCCGATGAGCCGCTTACGCAGCGCCTTGGGCAGCGAACCCGCCACGTCGGCAAGCCCGCCCGACGCCATAAAGGGCAGTGCCTCGCTCGAAACATACAAAACTTTCATACGATCTCTCCTTTTCACAGGCAGTTGTGGGAACCGCCAAGTCCACCGGCGCTTTCTCAGATCACGATCCCCTTGCCGACGAACACCGGGTAATTTTCGGCGCCGGAAAGCGTCTTATTCGGCGTGACCGCCACGCTCTTGTCGGTGATGGTATAATTGAGCGATGAGCCCGTCGCCACGAAGCTGCCCTGCATGAGGATCGAGTTTTTGACGACCGCGCCCTTTTCGACGCGCACGCCGCGGAACAGAACGGAATTTTCGACCTCGCCGTCGATGATGCAGCCGCTGGCGATCAGGGAGTTCTTTACAGACGAGCCGAGCCCGTAGATCGCGGGCATATCGTCGCGGACCTTCGTATACACCGGGCGGTCGGGGTTAAAGAGCTCGCCGCAGTTTTTGGGGTCGAGAAGCTCCATACTCACGCTGAAATAGCTGACCAAGGAGTCGATCATGCGGGCGAAGCCGTTGATCTCATAGCCGAAAATGCGCAGGCGTTCGGTATTGCGCTGCAAAATATCGTGTTCAAAGGACTCGTGGTTGAGGCTGATCGCCTCGTTGACGAGCCGCTGCAAAAGCGAACGCTTCATCAAGATCATGTTGAGCGAATAGACGACCTCTTGGGAAGTGTGCGGCTCCACGGCGATCTGCTGCACGCGCGCTTCGGCGTCGAGTTCGAGCGCCATAGCGTGTTCGAGCTTCGGCAGAGTGCCGCGCTGGCAGACGATGGAAATGTCGGCGTTTTTGTCCGTATGGAACGCCATGAGTTCGTCCACGTCGATGTTCATGACCGCGTTGCAGTCGGAGAACAGGACATACTCCTCGTTAGAACGGGCGATAAAGCCCATGATGCCGCGCAGCATTTCCAAGCGGCTGGTATACGGCCCTTTGTTCTCGGCATACGAGAACGGCGGGAGGATGAACATCCCTTCGGTCTTTCTGGAAAGGTCCCAGGGCTTGCCCGTGCCGAGATGGTCCATTAAGGACTGATAATTGCTTTTGGTCACGACGCCGACTTTTTCGATGCCGCTGTTGACCATGTTGGACAGTGCAAAGTCGATCAGGCGGTAGCGCCCGCCGAAGGGTACGGAGCCCATGGTGCGCAGCGCCGTGATCTCGCTTAAGCACTCGTCGTATTTGTTGGAATAAATGATGCCTAAAATATTGTTGCCGGTCACTGCTTACGCCCCCTTTACATCTTCGTCGACCATGGCTTTCGGGGCGACGCGCGCGCCCTTTTGCACGCACACGCCCGAGCCGACGACCGCAACGCCCCAGTCCTCGAGGTTATCCATCGCTTCGGGACGTTCGCCCACGACGGCGTCCTCTTCGATAACGGCGTTTTCGGCGACGATGGCATACTGCACCACCGCGCCGGACTTGATGACCGTGCCGGGCATGATGATGGAGTCGCGCACGACCGCGCCCTCTTCCACGGTGACGTTGGAGAACAGGATGGAGAAATCCAGGGTGCCGTAGACCTGCGAGCCCTCGCCGATCATGGCGTTCTGCACCTTGGCGCAGTCGGCAACATAGTGCGGCGGCGCAACGGGGGTCTTGGAATAGATCTTCCAGGTCGGGTCGGAAAGGTCGAGATCCACCTTCGGGTTGAGAAGATCCAGATTCGCTTCCCACAGGCTGTCAATGGTGCCGACGTCCTTCCAGTAGCCGTCGAACAGATAGGCGTACAGCCGCTCGCCCGCCGCGTGCATGGCGGGGATGACGTCCTTGCCGAAGTCGTTGGAGGAATCCGGGTTTGCCTCATCGTCGATGAGGTACTGACGCAACTTGCTCCAGGTGAAGATGTAAACGCCCATCGACGCCTTGTTGCTGCGCGGGTTTTTGGGCTTCTCCTCAAATTCGGTGATCCGGTTGTCGTCGTCTGTGAGCATCAGCCCAAAGCGCGAAGCCTCTTCCCACGGGACTTCCAGCATCGCGATGGTGCAGGCGGCGTCCTTTTCCTTGTGGTAGGCGAGCATTTTGGAGTAATCCATTTTATAAATATGGTCGCCCGAAAGCACCGCGACATATTCGGGGTTGTAGCGGTCGATAAAATTGATGTTCTGGTAAATGGCGTTCGCCGTTCCCTTGTACCACTCCGACCCTTTGATCTGCTGGTAGGGCGAGAGAATATGTACCCCGCCGTTGGCGCGGTCCAGGTCCCACGGCTGGCCGTTGCCGATGTAGTCGTTGAGTTCGAGCGGCTGGTACTGCGTGAGCACCCCCACCGTCGAGATCCCCGAGTTGACACAGTTCGACAGCGGGAAGTCGATGATCCTGTATTTCCCGCCGTAGGGCACGGCGGGCTTGGCAATGTTCTTGGTCAGAATGCCCAGCCGCGAGCCCTGCCCTCCGGCGAGCAGCATCGCGATGCATTCCATTTTGCGTGCCATTGTCTTTGCCTCCTTTTTGGTTTTATACCGGTGAATCCGCATCACCAAACCGGGCGGCCGCCGCCGGCGCGGCGCCGTACCGGCAATAGTTTACCGTGTTTTCTTTAAATAAATCGTCGAAAGCGGCGGAAGGTCCAAAGAAATACTCTGTTCGAAGCCGTGCATGTTGACCGCCTCGGCGCGGATCTTTTCCTTGTCGCCGCGCCCTTCGCCGCCGTATTTTACGTCGTCGGAATTGAACACGACCTTATAGCTTCCCTTTTTCGGCACGCCGATGCGGTAATCCTGCCGCTCGACGGGCGTAAAGTTGGAAACGGCGATGATCTCTTTGCCCGCGGCGTCTATGCGGCGGAAGGCGATGACGGAATTATCCTTGTCATCCGACGAGATCCAGGAGAAGCCCTCCCAGGAGTCGTCCACCTCCCACAGCGGGCGGTTTTTCTTGTAGAACAGGTTGATCTCGCGGAAAAATTCGTGCAGCGCGCGGTGCTTGGGGTAGTCAAGCAGCAGCCAATCAAGCCCCTGCTCATAATTCCACTCGATAAACTGCCCGAACTCCTGCCCCATGAACATCAGCTTTTTGCCCGGGTGCGCCATCATGTAGCCGATAAACGCACGCACATTTGCAAACTTTTCATCATAGCTGCCCGGCATTTTGTCGATCAGCGACTTTTTGCCGTGCACGACCTCGTCGTGCGAAATGGGCAGGACGAAATTTTCGGAAAACGCATAGAACAGCGAAAACGTGATGCAGTCATGGTTGTATTTGCGGAAGAAGCAGTCCAGCGAAAAATACCGCAGGATGTCGTTCATCCAGCCCATGTTCCACTTAAAGTTGAACCCTAAGCCGCCGGCGTACACGGGGCGCGAGACCATTGGCCAGGCGGTGCTTTCCTCCGCAATCATCAGCGCGTGCGGGAAGTCGCGGAACACGCTTTCGTTGAGCTTCTGCAGGAACTCCACGGCTTCCAAATTTTCGTTGCCGCCGTATTTGTTGGGGATCCACTGCCCGTCGTCGCGGTCGTAGTCGAGATAGAGCATCGACGCCACCGCGTCAATGCGCAGCCCGTCCACATGGTATTCCCGCAGCCAGAATTCGGCGGAGGAGATCAGGAACGAACGCACCTCATTTTTGCCAAAGTCGAACACGCGCGTGCCCCAGGCGTAATGCTCGCCCTTGCGCGGGTCGGCGTATTCGTACAGCGGCTCGCCGTCGAATTCATACAGCCCGTTGGCATCCTTCGGAAAGTGCGCGGGCACCCAGTCGAGGATCACGCCGATCCCGGCCTTATGGCAGGTGTCGATGAGATACATGAGATCGGCGGGCGTGCCATAGCGCGAGGTCGCCGCGAAATAGCCCGTGACCTGATAGCCCCACGAGCCGTCGAACGGATACTCGGTCAACGGCATAAACTCAATGTGCGTGTAGCCCATCTTTTTGACATAAGGCACAAGCTCGTCCGCGAGCGCGCGGTAGGAATAGAAGTTGCCGTCCGGATACTGCTTCCAAGAGCCGGCGTGGACTTCATAGATGTTGACGGGGGATTTATAAATGTTCTGCTGCCCGCGCGACGCGCACCACGCGTCGTCGGTCCAGTGATAACAACCGCCCAATTCGTAATACTTGGTCGCCGTGCCGGGGCGCGTTTCCATGTGCACGCCGTAGGGGTCGCACTTCATCGCCACTTTGCCGTTTTTCGAGACGATGCAGTATTTATAGGCATCGTATTCGCGCACGCCGCGGAGCTTTGCCTCCCAGACGCCGTCGCTTTTCGGCACAAGGCGCATTGCATCCGCGCCCTGTTCCCAGTCGTTGAAATCGCCGACCACGCTCACGCTTTCGGCGTGCGGCGCCCAGACGCGGAAAACAACAACGTCCGAGTCCTTTTCACAGCGGTGCGCGCCGAAGTATTCGTAAGCGCGTGCGTTGCTGCCCTCATGAAAAAAATACTCGGGAACTTCATGCTCGTTCGGTTTTTTAGCTGCTTTTTTCGACATACAGACTACCTCACTATGCATTGTTATTTCTATTTTAGCAAACCTTTCCTGTATTTGCAAGTGCTTTTTGACTATTTTATCAAAAACTTACGAATTGGTTCCTGCGTGGTTTGTGCAGTTTGTTACAAAAGTCACAGGCGCACGAAAGGGGTCGAACGGTAGGACAAAACGCCGAAGCAATTTTTGTCGTTTTACGGGGACAAGAAGGAAAATCCGGCGGATTTTCAGAGAACATCCTTTTTTTACACGGAACTATTTTTTGTTCGCGCACATCGGACGCGCGGCTCCCCGCAGACGAAGCACAGATGCCGAAAGCAATCTCAAAAATCAAAACAGCCTGTGCGGGAAACCCACACAGGCAGTTATTTTTGGACTCAGTTTGATGAACGCTTTTTCTCGTGCTCGGCACCGTAGCCATAGCCATATCCATAGCCATATTTACCGTAGCCGCCGCGCTGGACAAAGCCGACCTTCGCATCGTTGTAAACACAGCCGATGATCTCGGTGCCGGAGTTGTCCATATTTTCAAGCCCGCGCAAAATACGGCGCACGGGTGCGGTATCCTGCCGCACGACCATAATGATGGCGTCGGAATACCCCGCCAAGACCGCCGCATCCGCGACCTCGCCGCAGGGGGCGGTGTCGATGATGACATAGTCGAATTCCTCTTTTGCGGTCTTGATGATCTCCTCCATCTTTTCCGAAGAGAGCAGCTCCGCCGAATCGACGGTCGCCGGCCCGCTCAAAAGCAGATAGAGGTTGTATTTTTCGGAATAGCGGATCGCATCGGAAAGCTGACGGCTGCCGCTGATGACCTCGGCGAGCCCCGCCGCGTCGCCTGCGGAAACGCCCAGCGCCTTGCTGACAGCGGGTTTGCGCAGGTCGCCGTCGATGAGCAGCACCTCTTTCCCGTTTTTGGCAAGCGCGAGCGCGATGTTGATCGTCGTGGTGGTCTTGCCTTCATTTTCCAGCGTGCTGGTAACGACGATCGCCTTCTGCCCTTTGCGCAGCAGGATATTGTTGAGCTTGGTGCGGATCATCTTGAAAGACTCGATAAACGCGAAGCCGCTTCGCCGGTCGGTAATCAGGATGCTGCGTTTTTCGCCTTTTTTGGTCTTGTACGGCACATGCACCACACTGCCGATGATCTTAAGCCCCAGCTTCTGGCGGATATCGTCGGCGTTGAGGACGGTGTCCTTAAACACCATCGAGGACAGCAGCACCAGCACCGAGAGAGCCGCGCCCAAAAGGAAGCCCCCCGCCGTATAAAGGATCTTGGAGTTGTCACGGTTCGGCGCGTCTGGTCTGATCGGCGGGTCGATGGCTTTCAGCGTTGTGGAGGGGAAAGCGTTGGTGATTGCTTCCTCATAATATTCCATATAGGTGTTTGCGATGGCATAGGACACGTCGGGATCCGTCGTGGTTGCCGTCAGGTACAGGATCGTCGTATCCTCGACCGCCTGCACGGAAATAAAGTCTTTCACGTCGTCGGCGGAGATGTCCTTATACCCGCAGTTGTCGGCGACACGCTGGGAAAGCTCCGTTGTGGTGAACACATACTGGAAGTTGCCCGCGAGGGTGACCGCCGCGTTAATATCCGAAGAACTCTGCCCGGAGGTAACGAGCGAGGAGTTCCGGTTGCTGGCGACAAACATAATCTGGGAGGAATAATACGGGATATAGGTCAACTGCGCGATTGTAAAGCCTACCGCGGCGAGCACGACCGCCGACAGCAGAATAACCCACCAGCGTTTGAGCAGCTTACGCGCATAGACCAGCACGGTCTCGGCGTTGATGGCCTCTTTCTCATTTTTCTGCCCGGAGGCGTATTCATAATCCATTGGTAAAATTCCCCTTCTCGTCCCGCCTGCTGTGGCGGAACCTACATACGGACATATTATAGCAAATGTTTCTCTGTTTCGCAATAGGAATTTACGGAAGCGCAACGGAAATCGGAAATCTGCAAAACTTACCGCACAATCGCCACGCGCCCATCTTGAATTTCGATCTCGCGGTCACACACATCGACCGCCGCCTTTTTGTGTGAAATGAGGATGCAGGTCTTGCCGGGCAGTGCCTTCAGGTTCTCCAGCAGCCGCCGCTCCGTCGCCGCATCCAGCGCAGAGGTCGCCTCGTCCAAAAGCAGCACGGGCGCGTCGGTCAAAACGGCGCGCGCCACCGCAAGGCGCTGCATCTGCCCTTCCGAAAGCCCTCTGCCGCCCTCGCCGAGCACCGTGTCCAGGCCTTCGGGCAGCTCCCGCAGAAATTCGTCGGCACAGCTGACGCGCACGGCGCGGTCGATTTCCGCTTCGGTAGCGTCCGCTTTCACAAAGCAGATGTTGTCGCGCACCGTTCCCGAAAACAGCAGATTCCCCTGCGGGACATACGAAAACAGGGTGCGGGTGGTCTTGTCCGCCGGGAGGCTCCCGTCGGCCGTCTCGATCTCCACTTTTCCGGCGTCCGGTTTGAGCACACCCAAAAGCAGCTTAAACAGTGTGCTTTTGCCGATCCCCGAAATGCCGGAGATCACAGCGAACTCCCCGCGTTTGAGCACAAGGTCCGCCTGCGTGAACACGGGATTCCGCCCATAAGAAAACGACACGTCCGTAAGGCGCAGGCCCGTAAAACGCTGCGGAAGGTCTTCGGCGAGCGCAGGCGGGTTCAGGCTGACGTCATCCGGCAGCGCGGAAAGCTCCATGAGCCGCTCAGCGGAAGCAAGCATGGAATAATACCGCGGCACGACGCCCGAAAGGTTCGAAACGGGCATCTGGACCTGATTGACGAGCTGCAACAGCGCGGTCAGCGTGCCGAACGTGATCGAGCCCGTGCAAAGGCGCACGCCGCTCCACAAAAGCGCGAACAAAAAGCCGAAGGAGAACACAGCGGAAAAGCCTGTGTTCGCAAAGATCGACCAGCGGTTGCGTTTGAGCTTTGCGGTGTAATTTTCTTCACCGCGCTTTTGCGCCTCGCCGTTCGTTTTATCATACGCCCCGAAGACCTGCACGGCAAGCAGGTTTTCAAGCGCCTCCTGCAAAAAGGAACGCAGCCGCCCGTCGCTTTCCTGCACGGCGCGGTGCATTCTTTTGATTTTTCCGCGGAACATCCGCGTACCCAAAAACAAAACGAGCCCCACCACGGCGAGCACACACGCAAAGCGCGCGTCCAGCGCCAGGATCACGGCGAAAGCGCACACGAGCCGCGAAAGCATGGAAGCGACCGATGGCAGCAGCGTTGCAACGCCGTCGCTCACGACGGTCACGTCTGCCGTCAGGCGCGTTAAAAGCTCGCCCGAATGGTGGGCGGAAACGGCGCTGTACGCCTTTTCGAGGAGCGTCGCGAACGCCGCGTTCTTGAGCCGCATTTCCAAGCGCCCCGCCACGCGCACCTGCAGGTCCTTATTGAGCATGTGGAGCGCAAGCTGCAAAAGGATGACCGCGACAGTCGCCGCGCCGAAGCGCCAAAGCGCCGCCATATTCCCTTGCTCGGCGGCGTCGATCACATATTTTGCACAAAGCGACAGCGACACGGCGCACACCGAACCAAGGGCGCTGCCCAAAACGGACAGCACCAGAAGGCCCCGCTCTTTCGCGGCGCTTTTCCAGATCCAGTTGCGCGCGTCATTCTGTTTCACTTTTGCAATTTCCCTCGCAATGCCACAAGATACCGCCGCACGGGGAACAGCATCGCCCACAGCCGCACATACAGGCGGTAACGCTTTGCCGTGACGGGGAACTCTTTCCCCTTGCGGCAGATGCGCGCCGTCACGCCAATGAGCTGGTCTTTTTGGATCCCCGGTTCTTTCACCCACTGGTTGTCGCCGCAGCAGGTGTAGGTGCCGTCCTTTTCGACATGCACCACGCGGTGCAGCACAAACGCGCCGTTTTCGCGGCGGTAAAGCGGCAAATCATAGGTTTGAAGCGGGCCGTGCACCGGCGCGAGCACCACCGTGTCGCGTCCGGCGGCCAAAAGCGGGAGCATGCTCGTGCCCGTGATGGGCAATCGCACCGTGCCGCCCGCGGCGAGCGTCTCCGCAATGACGGGCAGCAGCTCTTCAAGCCTTACCTGCTTTTTTTCCATGGCTTCAGTCCTCAAGAAGCCCCGCCGCGCGCAGCTTTTCGAGAAAAGCGTGCGCATCGCGGCGTGCGGTGGGCTCGTCCACTTCGTATTCCGCGAGCACGGCGCGCACGATGTCGTCTTCCGTCGTGTCCGTCTCCAGAAGTTTCCAAATAAATGCGCCGACCGGCGTTAAGGTCAGCATGCCGCCGAGATTGACCTCGGCCCCGCCCAGCGGGACGGCGACAAAGCTGCCGGCGACCTCGTGCAGTACGAAACCTGCTTTGATCTTCATAAGGTTGCCCCATTTCCTTGATTATGGATTATGATAATACGCTTCGATCCCCGCGAACGCCGTTTTGGCTGCGGAAAGGTCCATATTGCATCGCAGGCGGAACACAGGCACCGCTTCGAGCAGTTTCCCGAGAAGGGTGAGCATCGTTTCCATAGCCTCTTTTTTCGGCGGGCGCAGCGTCTGCGACAGAAACAGAGGGATTGCCGCAGACGGGGAAATTCTTTCGATCTGATTTTCCGCGCCGCGCTCTATAAATACGACGGCGCGCACAGGCACCTGCACATTGATGTTTTCGTCCGTCTTGCCCGAAAACGGCGTGCCGCAGGCGTAAAACGTACCGTCGAGCATGCGCAGGGCGGGCTTGTCGTCGTTGAGGATGCGGCAGCCTTCGAACGCTTGCAGCCACAGGTGCGTATGCGTGGATTTGCCCGTACCGCTTTTGGCGGAAAACAAGTAGGCTTTCCCGTCCTTTTCGATGCACGAGGCGTGCAGCAGCATGCCGTCATACCGCAAAAGCCGCGCATAAAACGCCTCGCCCACCCACATATAGCGGCACTCGTCGAGCGTGAGCTGCGGGTACTGCTCATGCTTGTGCGCAAAGAACTCCTCGGGCAGGTCGATGGTAAAATCCGGCTCGACGCCGTCTTTTGCGAGATAAGGGCGCGTGCGCGTGTACAGCAGCTCGCCGCGCGCGTCAAAGCGCACATATAAGTTTGCGATCTCAAACGTTTCCAAAGCCTGCGTATCCTCTCTCCGGTTATTTTCCTCGTTCCAAGCCGAACAATGTGCGTGCGTTGCGCGCAGTCTCGTGCAAAAGGTTCTGCGCGTCCACCCCGCGGATCTCCGCAAGGCGTGCGGCGGTGTAAGCGATCATGCGCGAATCGCACCGCTTGCCGCGGCACGGCACGGGCGCCATATACGGCGCGTCCGTTTCGACAAGCAATCGGTCGGCGGGCACCATTTTGGCGACCTCCACGGGCTTAACCGCGTTTTTGAACGTCACCGCCCCGCCAAGGCCGATATACATGCCGAGTTCCAGCACTTCGCGTGCCATTTCGGCAGAACCCGAAAAACAGTGCACCGCCCCGCGCGGGCGGTATTTTTGCAGCAGCCGCAGGGTATCGGCGTGCGCCTCGCGGTCGTGCACGATCACGGGGAGAGCCCGTTCTTTCGCGAACGCAAGCTGCGCTTCAAAAAGCGCGAGCTGCCGGGTGCGGCTTTCCTTTTCATAGTGGTAGTCGAGCCCGATTTCCCCGACGGCGACGGTTTTTGAGTCTCTGAAAAAGGGCGCAAGCGCCGCAATGGGGTCGGCGGGTACATCTTCGAGGTTGAGCGGATGGAAGCCCGCCGCCGCAAAGATAAAATCATACCGGTGCGAAAGCGCCTGTGCAAAGCGCGTCGTTTCAACATTCACCCCGCAGGACACGACGCCCGAAACGCCGCTTTGCGGGAAGCTGTCCAAAAGCGCATACACGTCCGAAGCAAACTTCGGGTCGTCGTAGTGCGCGTGGGAATCAAAAATATCGGTCAGCATCAGCGGATCCGCGCCCCGTTCGGCATAGAGCTGTCCACGAAGACGACCTGCACGTCGTCTTCGGAGCAGTCTGCCGCTAAAATCATGCCGCAGCTTTCTACCCCGCAAAGTACGGCGGGCTTGAGGTTTGCCACGAGCACGACCTTTTTGCCGACGAGGTCTTCGGGCTTGTACCACGGCGAAATGCCGCTTGCCACGGTGCGTTCGGCGCCGGAGCCGTCGTCGAGGGTCAATTTGAGGAGCTTTTTCGAGCGTTTGACCGGCTCGCACGCGGTGATCTCCGCCACGCGCAGTTCGGTCTTCATGAAATCGTCGATCCCGATCTGGGCGAGCCCTGCCGCTTGGGCTGCTTTCTTTTCGGTCTCCTGCTCTTTTTTCTGCTGTTCAAGGAGTTCTGTGATCAGCTTTTCGCCGTCGATGCGCGAAAACAGCGGTGTCGGCGTGCCGACCTTTGTGCCGGCTTTGAGCCCGCCGAAGGCCTTTAGCGAATCGTAGTCGCGCACATCCGTGCCCAGCTGCGCGAAGATCGCGTCGGCGGTGTCGGGCATGTAGGGGGAAAGCAGCACAGCAAGGTAACGGATGCCCTCCAAAAGATTGTAAAGCACCGTGCCGAGCCGCGCGCGTTTGGTCTCGTCCTTTGCAAGCGCCCAGGGCATGGTCTCGTCGATATATTTGTTTAAGCGCCGCGCAAGCGTGAGCACACACGAAACGGAATCGGCGATCTTATATTCGGCAAAGCAGCGGTCCACCTGCTTTACGGTGTCGAGCGCGAGCGCGCGCACATCGTCGTCGAATTCGCCGGCTTCTGCGGGCGTTTGCACCACGCCGTCAAAATACTTCTGCTGCATGGCTACGGTACGGTTGACGAGGTTGCCGATCGTGTTCGCAAGATCCGCGTTGTAGCGCTCAATGAGCGTTTCGTAGGTGATGGAGCCGTCCTGCGCGTGGGGCATTTCGGCAAGCAGATAATAGCGCACCGCGTCCACGCCGAACACTTTGGTAAGGTCGTCGGCATAGATCACGTTGCCGCGGGATTTCGACATTTTGTCCTCGCCGAACAGCAGCCACGGGTGGCCATAGACCTGCTTCGGCAGCGGCTCGCCAAGCGCCATGAGCATGATGGGCCAGTAGATCGTATGGAAACGCATGATGTCCTTGCCGATGATGTGCACATCCGCCGGCCAGTATTTTTTGTACAGCTCGCCGGGCGCATCCGGATCGTAGCCCAGGGCGGTGATGTAGTTGGAAAGCGCGTCGATCCAGACATAGATGACATGTTTTTTGTCAAAGGAGACGGGGATCCCCCACGTAAACGACGTGCGCGAGACGCACAGGTCTTGCAGTCCCGGCTTTATGAAGTTGTTGAGCATTTCCTTTTTGCGCGCTTCGGGGTAAATGAAGTCCTCGTGGCTCTCAATAAAATCCTCAAGCTGCTTTTGGTATTTCGACAGCCGCAGGAAATACGCTTCCTCTTTTGCCTTTTTCACGGGGCGGTGGCAGTCCGGGCAGCAGCCGTTTTCGTCGAGCTGGCTTTCGGTCCAGAAGCTTTCGCACGGCGTGCAGTACAGCCCCTCGTATTCGCCTTTATAGATGTCCCCCTGGTCGTAGAGCTTTTTGAAAATCTTCTGCACCGCCTTTTCGTGGTAATCGTCGGTGGTGCGGATGAACTTGTCGTAACTGACGTGGAGCGTGTCGCAGATGCCTCGGATCTCGCCCGCGACCTTGTCGACATACGCCTTGGGGCTGACGTTTGCCGCTTTGGCGTATTCCTCGATCTTCTGGCCGTGCTCGTCGGTGCCCGTCAGGAAGAAAACGTCATAGCCCTGCATTCGTTTATAGCGCGCGATGGCGTCGGTCAGCACGATTTCGTAGCTGTTGCCGATGTGCGGCTTGCGCGAGGTGTAGGCGATGGCGGTGGTGATGTAGAATTTCGGTTTGTCACCCATTTTGCATCTTCCTTTCTTTTGTGGGACATTTTATTGTATCAGATTTATGTGTGGATTTCAACCTTTTGCGCCCTTTACAAGGTATTCGAGCGCCTGGCGGTAGCCGTCGAAGCCAAGACCGATGAAATGCGCCGCACACGCCTTGCCCGCATAGGAAATGTGGCGGAATTTTTCGCGTGCGTTCACGTCGGAAATGTGCACCTCGGCGGCGGGCAGCCCAACCGCTTTGAGCGCGTCGAGAATGGCAACGCTGGTGTGCGTGTAGGCGGCGGGATTGATGACGATGCCGTCAAACACGCCGTATGCCGCCTGGATTTTATCGACAATATCGCCCTCGTGGTTCGACTGGTAGCACTCGACCTCCACGCCGAGGTCCTTTGCCCAGCCCTCGATTTGTTCTACGAGCGACGCATAGGTCTGTTTGCCGTAAATGTCGGGCTCGCGGATGCCGAGCATGTTGAGATTCGGGCCGTTGATGACGAGAATTTTCATTGCAATACCTCCAAAATGCGTCTCGCGACCGCATCTATCGCGTCGTTCGCATCGATCTCATAATCACAGATCGCGCGGTACAGCGGCAGACGCCGCTGATAGATCGCCTGCACACCGTCGCGCTGCGAAACGGGGCGGCCGTCTGTGGGCAGCGCCGCCGGATCGCGGTTCAAAAAGAAGATCAGGCTGTTCTGGCGTAAGATATCCGTGTTTTCGGGGACCGTCACCGCGCCGCCGCCCGTGGCGATGACCGCGCCGCTTTGGCGGCACAAATCGGCAAGCACATCCGTTTCGTGCCCGCGGAAGCCCGCTTCGCCTTCGGCTTCGAAGATGGCGGGAATGGTCTTTCCCGCGCGGCGCTCGATCTCTTCATCCGCGTCGCAAAACGGGCGGGAAAGCGCTTTTGCAAGTGTTTTGCCCACGGTGGTCTTGCCGCAGCCGGGCATGCCGACGAGCACGACGTTTTGCATTTCGCGCTCCAGCGACGAAAGGATTTCGTCCGTGCGCGCGTCGGGGATCTCTTTCCCGAAAAACAGCTCTGCCGCGCGCTTCGCCTGCGCCACGAGCATCGAAAGCCCCGTGAACGCGGGAATGCCGCGGCGTTCGGCGTCGAGCGCGAGCGCGGTTTTGTGCGGGTTATAAATCACGTCAAGCACGCACGAAAGCTGCCGGAAGCCCTCCAAAGAAAGCGGGGCTTTCCCGTTGTTCGGGTACATCCCAACAGGCGTTGTGTTGACGAGGATGTCCGCGTCAAAATGGCGGGCAATGTTTTCGTAGTTATTCTCCCCGGTGCGGGAGATTTTTATGACCTCGCGTGCGCCGAGATCATGAAGCACCGCCGCGACGGGCGCGCTCGCCCCGCCGGTGCCCAGCACGATCGCTTTTTTACCCTTGACGGCCGCCCCGCTGCGGCGAACCATATATAAAAAGCCGTCGTAGTCGGTGTTGTCGCCCCAGAGCCTGCCATCCGCACGCTTTACGATCGTATTGACTGCGCCGATGCGCCGCGCCTTGTCGGAAAGCCCCGCAAGAAAGGGGATGACCGTCTTTTTATAGGGAATGGTGACGTTGATGCCCGCAAAATTTTTCGCCTGCAAAAACGCCGGCAGATCTTCCGGCGCAACCTCGAACAATTTGTAGTCGTAATCGCCCAGCCGCGCATGGATCTGCGGCGAGAAGCTGTGGGAAAGGTGTTTCCCCAAAAGTCCATACATGTCGTTCACCTGCAACAAAGATGCTTTTTCCCGCAACGCGGGGAAAGTCGCATTTTTTCGTCTGTTGACCCCTCTGATGAGGGGGCTGTCGCCGTCAGGCGACTGGGGGAGAGAAAAGAGTATGTAAAAAGATATGAGCAGAGAAAGGCTATGCTCTGCACGTATTCTTTTTGTCTTTTCTTTTTTCTCTCCCTTAAGTCACGCGCTTTGCGCGCGCTGCCTCCCTCGTCAGAGGGAGAAAATAATCACCCGGGATTTACGAGAATACAGTTTATTGGCTCTGCTCATGCGTTGCAAACAAAAAACTGCCTTTCTGCTATCATAGCACAAAAGCAGTTTGTTTGAAAGCGTTTCCCGCTTATTTTTTCTTTTTGCCGAAAAAGCCTTTTTTCTCTTCGCCGCGCCCGAGGTGCGCCGTCTCATTGCCGAGCGCCGTATCGAGTTTGCGCAAAAGCTCTTTCTGCTCTTCGTTGAGGTCACGCGGGACGTCCACCACAATACGCACAAGCTCGTCGCCGCGCCCGCGGTTGTTGAGGCTCTGGATGCCCCTTCCCTTGAGCTTGAACACGTCGCCGGGCTGTGTGCCGGCGGGGACGGTGTACTGCACCTTGCCGTCGAGCGTGGGCACCTGGACGGTGCAGCCGAGCGCCGCAGCGGCGTAGCTGATGTGCATTTCGACCCAGACATTATAGCCCTCGCGTTCAAAGATCGGGTGTGGGCGCACGTTGACCGCCACACGCAGGTCGCCTGCGGGGCCGCCGTTCAGCCCCTTATTGCCCTGCCCGCGCGCGTTGATGACCTGGCGGTCGTCGATGCCGGCGGGGATCTTTACCTTGATCGTAACCGCTTTGCGAATCCGCCCGGCGCCGCGGCATTTGTGGCAGGGATTGTCGATGATCGTCCCTCTGCCGCCGCAGCGTGCGCACGCCTTCTGCGTCTGAATGACGCCGAACGCCGTCCGCTGCTGGGTGGTGACCTGCCCGCGCCCGTGGCATTCGGGGCAGGTCTTCGGGGAAGAACCGGGCGCGGCACCCGAGCCGTGGCATTCGTCGCAGACTTCGATACGATTGGTCGTGACCTCACGCTCGCAGCCTTTTGCAGCCTCTTCAAACGAGATGGTCACGCTGGCCTGCGTATCCGAACCGCGCTGCGGCGCGTTGGGGTTCGCCCCGCCGCCGAAACCACCGCCGAAGCCGCCGCCGAATATGTTGCTGAAGATGTCGCCGAGGTCAAAGTCGAACCCGCCGCCGAAACCGCCGCCGAAGCCGCCCGCGCCCTGCCCGGCGTTATAGGTCGGGTCCACGCCTGCGTGGCCGAAGCGATCATATTTCGCCTTTTTTTCGGGATCGGACAGCACTTCGTACGCCTCGTTTGCCTCCTTGAACTTCGCTTCCGCGTCTTTGTCGTCAGGGTGCAGATCGGGGTGGTATTTTTTCGCAAGCTTGCGGTATGCTTTTTTGATCTCGTCTTCTGAGGCGTTGCGGTCTACGCCGAGCACCTCGTAATAATCTCGTTTTTCTGCCATGTATCTTCTCTCCCGGACGGGCGGCGGCTGCCCGCCCTATGCAATCGTCGGCGGCAGAGCCCCGTTTTCAGGAGCTCTGCCGGACCTTTTTAGAGGAATTATTTGTTGCCGTCCTCCACGTCGGTGTAATCCGCTTCGTAGTAACCGTCGTCACCTTTGTTCGCGCCCTGCGCGCCCGCATCGGTGGGACCGCCCTGCGCACCCTGCGCATTCTGCGCCTGCGCCGCGGCGGCACGGTAAATCTCTTCGGCGACCTTGTTGAATTTCTCGGTCAGCTCGTCTTTCTTCGCCTTGATGGCGTCGATATCCTCGCCCTTGAGCGCCTCTTTGAGGGCGTCCACTTTGCTCTGGATCTCGGTCTTGTCGGCTTCGGAAATCTTATCGCCGTTTTCTTTCAGGATCTTTTCGCACTGGTAGACCATCTGGTCCGCTTCGTTGCGGGCATCCACGCCTTCCTTGCGCTTCTTATCCTCCGCAGCGTACTTTTCGGCTTCCTTGACCGCCTTTTCGACATCCTCCTTGGACATGTTCGAAGACGCGGTGATGGAGATGGACTGCTCTTTCTGCGTGCCGAGGTCCTTTGCCGAAACGTGGACGATGCCGTTGGTATCAATGTCGAACGTCACTTCGATCTGCGGCACGCCGCGCGGCGCGGGCATGATGCCGTCCAGATGGAACACACCGAGCGTCTTGTTGTCGCGCGCGAATTCACGTTCGCCCTGCAGGACATGGACCTCCACGGAGGTCTGGTTATCCGCAGCAGTCGAGAAGATCTGGCTCTTCTTTACCGGGATGGTCGTATTGCGGTCGATGATCTTCGTGAAGACGCCGCCCATGGTTTCAATACCCAGCGACAGCGGGGTAACGTCCAGAAGCAGGATGCCCTCGACGTCGCCGCCGAGCACGCCGCCCTGGATCGCCGCGCCGACTGCGACGCATTCATCCGGGTTGATGCCCTTGAAGGGCTCAAGCCCCGTGAAGTTCTTGATCGCTTCCTGCACGGCGGGGATACGCGAGGAACCGCCCACCATCAGGACCTTATTGATTTCGGAGGTCTTAAGGCCGGAATCCTGCAGCGCCTGACGGACAGGGCCCATCGTCGCTTCGACGAGGTCCGCGGTCATTTCATTGAATTTCGCACGCGTAAGCGTTGTCTCCAGGTGCTTCGGGCCCGTGGCATCCGCCGTGATGAAGGGCAGGCTGATGTTCGAAGTCGTGACGCTCGAAAGCTCGATCTTCGCTTTTTCCGCCGCTTCTTTCAAACGCTGCATCGCCATTTTATCCTGGCGCAGGTCAATGCCCTGCTCCTTTTTGAACTCATCCGCCAGCCAGTCAATGATGCGCTGGTCGAAGTCGTCGCCGCCCAGATGGTTGTTGCCGGCGGTGGCGAGCACTTCCTGCACGCCGTCGCCCATCTCGATGATGGACACATCGAACGTGCCGCCGCCCAGGTCGTAGACCATGACCTTCTGGTCGTCCTCTTTATCAATGCCGTAAGCGAGCGCTGCCGCCGTCGGTTCGTTGATGATACGCTTGACGTCCAGACCCGCGATCTTGCCCGCGTCCTTGGTCGCCTGACGCTGTGCGTCGGTGAAGTACGCAGGAACGGTGATGACCGCTTCATGCACTGTGCCGCCGAGGTAGCTTTCCGCATCCGCCTTCAGCTTTTGCAGGATCATGGCGGAAATCTCCTGCGGGGTGTATTTCTTGTCGTCAATGGTCACACGGTAATCCGAGCCCATGTGCCGTTTGATGGACGAGACCGTGCGTTCGGGGTTTGTGATCGCCTGACGTTTTGCGACCTGCCCGACCATGCGTTCGCCGGTCTTGGAAAACGCGACCACAGACGGTGTGGTGCGCGCGCCTTCCGCGTTGGGGATGACGACGGGCTCGCCGCCCTCGATCACGGCAACGCAGGAGTTTGTTGTACCTAAGTCAATACCGATAACCTTTGCCATAATAGATGCCTCCAGTAGAATAAATGTCTATATGATGATTTGGACGGGATCCCGCTTAGTTTGCGACCTTTACGACCGCCGGCCGCAGGATCTTATCGCCCAACTTATAGCCTTTGGAAAAAACCTCCGCCACGGTGTTGTCCGCAGCATTTTCATCCTCCACATGCATGACGGCGTTGTGGATGTTCGGATCGAATGCATCGCCGGCCGCACCGAAGCTTTCCACGCCGAGCTTTTCAAAGCAGGCAGAAAGCTGGTTAAAAATCATTTCCACGCCCTTACGGTAATCCTCGTAAGAAGCGTCCGCGCAGGCGGCGCGTTCGAAATTATCCAGTACCGGCAAGAGCTCCGCGAGCACGGAAGCCTTGCTGTCGGCGTACGCCTGTTCCTTTTCGCGCACAGAGCGTTTGCGGTAGTTGTCATACTCGGCAAGCGTGCGCAGGAATTTGTCGTTCGCCTGCAAAAGCTGGGCTTCGAGCTCCTGAAGCCGTGCGTCCGCTTGTGCCGCTTCGTCCGGCTGCGTCTCGGCATCCACCGGCGTTTTGGCCGCGGCGTCTGCCGTTTCGGGCGCTGTATCCGGCGTCTGCGGCTCGGCGTTTTTCTTTTCTTCTTCCGGCTTTGCCTTTTTTTCTGTCTTTGCCATGTTATTCCTCCACACTGTCGGAAAGGATCTTCCCGACGATCTCGGTCAGATATTGTAAACTCGGGATCAGCCGCGCGTAGTCCATACGCGTCGGGCCGATGAGCCCGATCGTGCCGCTCTCATGCCCGGCGATGGCGTATTTCCCGAAGATCATGCTGGAATTTTGCAGCTCGCGGTAGGGGTTTTCTTTCCCGATGACCACGCTGGGCTTCCCGTCCGCTGAATGCGGGGCTTCGGAAAACACGCGGTCGAGCGGTTCGGCGTGCCGCAGGAAGTCCATGAGCTCAAAGGCATTCTGCGCATACTCGCGGTAGCCGAGCAGGTTGCTTTGCCCTTCCAAGAGCATCTGCGTGTGTTCGGTGGTGGCGGCAAGCTGTGCGAGCGTCACAAGCAGCGGCGTCATTTGCAGCGTCTTTTCGCCCAAAGAGACCGCCAGCGTCTGAATTTTTGCCACGGTCATGGCGGCGGTGGGTTTGCCGAGGAAGTTGTCGTTGACGATGTTGTAAAACGTCTCCGCCATATCCACGGTGATCTCCGCATCCGTGCGGCAAACGCGGCTTTTGATGATCCCCGATGAGGTGAGCACCACGACCATCGCCGTGCGTGCGCCAATGGGCACGAGCTCCACGCGCCGCACCACGGCGGCCGCATCCGACGGGGTTGTGGAGACCGCCGCACAACGCGTCATTTCGGCGAGGAGGTTCCCCGCCGTTTCAAGCACCTGCCGCGAATCACCCGAGGCGGTGCGCAGCTTGGCGTCCAAGATTCGTTTTTCGACGGGGGAAAGGTCGTACTGCTTCATCAGATGATCGACATAATAGCGATAGCCCGCACCCGAGGGGATGCGCCCCGCCGAGGTATGCGGCTGTTCGAGAAGCCCTTTGGCGGTCAGCGCCGCCATCTCATTGCGCACGGTTGCCGGCGAAACGGGCATGCCGAGCGCATCCACAAGCGTTTTTGAGCCGACCGGCTCGCCCGTGGCAATGTACCGCTCTATGATTGCAGCTAAGAGCTTTTTCTGCCGTTCCGACAGATCCATGCGTTTCGCCTCCTTTTCCGTCGATGCAAGCGCAGCGCTCACGTCCGAAGACTGCGGCTGCCGCTTTTGTGGCGTTAGCACTCTAAACACTCGAGTGCTAATTTCAATGTATACTATACCCTTAGCTTACCGTTTTGTCAAGAATTTATTTGTAAACAATTTGTTAAAACGGAAAATTTGGGGTGCGATTGCAGCGTACAGCGTTCAGATGTCTCAAGTCAACGGCGAGAGGGGCGGGGATTAAGTACCCGCCCCTACCACTTCAGGTTTTATTTTTCCTGCGCAGCCACAGATGGTTTGGGTTTCCGTGCTGCCACGCGTTTTTCTCTCCCTCCGGCTTCTGCCTTTGGCAAGACCCACCTCCCTCACCAGCGGGATGAAAAGCCCGTGCAGGCTTTCTGCTTTGTGCAACAGCCCCGCGCCGCATCTGCCTTCTGGCTTCTGACATCTGAACTCCCGGAGCACAGCGGCGCGAAAACCGCCCCTGCGCACAGTGTTCTGTGCGCAGGGGCGGTTGATGGTTTTATTTTGCGAGTTGTGCTTATTCCGCAGCCGTGGCTTCTTCCTTGGCTTCCGGAGCAGGCTCTGCCGCAGCTTCCGTCTTGGGTTCTTCCGCTTTCGGCTCTGCCTTGGGTTCCGTCTTGGGAGCGGCTTTTGCCGTCCGTCTGCCGGCGCGGCGAGCGGGTTTTTTCGCGGCTTCGGCATCCTCTTTCGTGACAAGTTCGATGATGCACATTTCCGCTGCGTCGCCGCGGCGCGTACCGGTCTTGATGATACGCGTATAGCCGCCGTTTACGTCCGCATAACGCGGCGCGATCTCGTCAAATAGCTTTTTGACAACCTCGTCTTTGGTGATATATGCAAACGCCTGGCGTTTGGCGTGCAGGGTGTTCTGCTTTGCGACGGTAATCATCTTTTCCGCCATAGCACGGACTTCTTTCGCTCTGGTCACGGTGGTCTCTACCTTGCCGTTTTCCAGCAGATAGGTCACCATGCCGCGCAGCATCGCCTTGCGGTGGTCGGTGGTTCTGCCGAGCTTTCTGGTTCCGGGCATCTAAATCACTCCTTTTTCCTTATTCGTCGTCCTTGCGGAGCGTGAAGTTCAGCGACTCAAGCTTGGCGATCACTTCTTCAAGCGACTTTCTGCCAAGGTTGCGCACCTTCATCATGTCCTCCTCGGACTTGCTGATCAAGTCTTCCACCGTGTTGATGCCTGCACGTTTCAGGCAGTTGAACGAACGCACGGACAGGTCAAGCTCCTCAATGGTCATCTCGAGGGCTTTTTCTTTGCCGTCGTCATCCTTGACGACCATGACCTCGGTGTTGCCCGCCTCGTCAGAGAGCTCCACAAAGAGGTTGAGGTGTTCAGTGAGGATCTTGGCACCGAGCGAAACGGCCTCTTTCGCAGAGATCGTCCCGTTCGTCCAGGCTTCGAGCGTAAGCTTGTCGAAGTCGGTGATCTGCCCCACACGGGTGTTCTCGACCGTGTAGTTCACTTTCAGCACGGGGGTATAGATGGAATCAATGGAGATCACGCCGATGACCGGCTGCATCATCTGCTTGTTGCGCTCTGCGGACACATAGCCGCGCCCGCGGTCGGCGGTCAGCTCCATGTTGAGCGTCGCACCCTCGGAAAGCGTCGCAATCAGATGATCGGGGTTCAGGATCTCCACCTCGGAATCCGTTTTAATGTCGCCGGCGCGCACTTCGCACTTGCCGGAAGCTTCGACGTACAGCGTCTTGGGGCCGTCGCCCTGGATCTTCAGGATGACGCCTTTGAGGTTCAGCACGATCTCGGTGACATCCTCTTTCACGCCGGGGACGGTGGAGAACTCGTGCAGCACGCCGTCGATCTTGACGGAAGTGATCGCATAGCCGGGCAGGGAGGAAAGCAGCACGCGGCGAAGCGAGTTGCCGATGGTCGTGCCGTAGCCGCGCTCGAGGGGTTCCATGGTGAATTTGCCGTAGGTGCCGTCCGCAGACAGCTCAACCACCTCTACGCTGGGCTTATCAATTCCTATCATTCAAAACCCTCCTATCGTTGGGTTCGGGCAAAAAGCCCGAAAAAGCGTATATTTCTGTATCGGAAACCTTTTGCTCTATGCGATTATTTCGAATAGAACTCGACGATAAGATGTTCTTCAACAGGAACTTCGATCTGCTCGCGGTCGGGCAGCTTGACGACTTTCGCCGAGAACGCCTCGGCGTTTTTGTCCAGCCACTCCGGCACGGGGCGGGAAGCGTTCGCTTCGACGACCGCCTTGATCTTCTCGCTGTCGCGGCTCTTCTGGCGGATGGAGACCTCGTCGCCCGCTTTTAAGAGGTAAGAGGGGATATCCACCTTTTTGCCGTTGACGAGATAGTGGCCGTGTGTGACCAGCTGACGCGCCTCGGCACGCGAAGACGCCCAGCCGAGCAGATACACGACGTTGTCGAGCCGGCTTTCGCAGATGCGAAGCAGGTTTTCACCCGTCATGCCCTGGCGGCGTTCCGCCATGAGGAAATATTTGTGGAACTGGCCTTCCTGAATGCCGTAGTAACGGCGGGCCTGCTGCTTCGCGCGAAGCTGCATGCCGTATTCGGAAGTCTTTTTGCGGCTCTGGCCGTGCTGGCCGGGGGCATAGCTGCGGCGATCGACCGCGCATTTGTTGGTGTAGCAGCGCTCACCCTTCAAAAAGAGCTTTTTGCCCTCGCGGCGGCAGAGCTTGCAAGCCGCGCCTGTATATCTTGCCATAATTGCACCTCCGAAACTCAGACTCTTCTTCTTTTGGGCGGACGGCAGCCGTTGTGGGGGATCGGCGTAACGTCCTTGATCATCGTGACCTCAAGACCCGCGGTCTGCAGCGCGCGGATGGCGGCCTCACGTCCCGAGCCGGGGCCCTTGACGTAGACTTCGACGGTCTTCATGCCATGCTCGATGGCGATCTTCGCTGCGGTTTCGGCAGCGGTCTGCGCGGCAAAGGGCGTGGACTTTTTGGAGCCACGAAAGCCCATTTCGCCGGCGGAAGCCCACGAAACGGCGTTGCCCTGCACGTCGGTGATGGTGACGATGGTGTTGTTGAAGGTCGATTGAATATGCGCGGCGCCCTTGTCAATGTTCTTGCGCTCGCGGCGGCGGCGGGTAGCCGCACCTTTTTTAGCAGTAGCCATTTACGAAGCCCTCCCTTATTTCTTCTTGTTCGCGATGGTCTTCTTCGGGCCCTTGCGGGTGCGTGCATTGTTTTTGGATGTCTGCCCGCGCACGGGAAGCCCCTTGCGGTGTCTCGTGCCGCGGTAGCTGCCGATCTCGATCAAACGCTTGATGTCGAACGCGACGTCGCGGCGCAGGTCGCCCTCTACCTTGACGTTGTGGTCGATGTATTCACGAAGTTTCGCAACATCCTCTTCGGTCAAATCCTTGACGCGGGTGTCGGGGTTGACCCCGGTTGCGGCGATGATGTCGCTTGCCGTCTTTCTGCCGATGCCGTAGATGTAGGTCAGGCCGATTTCGACCCGCTTATCTCTCGGTAAATCAACACCTGAAATACGTGCCATTTACAGTTGCACCTCCATTTTTGATGCGGAAATTTCCAATCCGTCGGTTTGTGAATCGCACGTATCGTTGTTTAGATCTTTAACAACGATACCTCACAGCCCAATTAACCCTGGCGCTGCTTGTGCTTCGGATTCTCGCAGATCACCATGACTTTGCCTTTGCGCTTGATGATCTTGCACTTTTCACAAATCTTTTTCACAGAAGGTCTGACTTTCATTGTGTTACCTCCTTCAATCTGCAAAGCCTGCGGCTTTTATTTGGTTCGCCATGTAATGCGCCCGCGCGTGAGGTCATATGGCGACATTTCGACCGTCACTTTGTCGCCCGGCAGGATGCGGATATAATTCATGCGCAGTTTGCCGGAAATATGGGCTAAGATGTGATGACCGTTGGCAAGCTCTACCTGGAACTGTGCGTTCGGCAGCGCTTCCACGACCGTACCTTCAATTTCAATCATGTCCTGCTTTGACATAAGCTATCGCCTCCGAATAATCCTTCAACGCTTGCTTGAGTGCCCGGTTGGACTGCATCTGCCGCTCGGTGAGAACGTGCGGCAATGCCGTCAGGTGCTTCGGGTTTTTCGCCTTGGGACGGGAAAGCGGCCGTTCCCTGCCGTCTGAGAGCAGCACGCGGTTTTCCGCCTGCCCCACAACACACAGGATCCTGCCTTTTTCGCGTCCGCGCTCGGCGCGCACGAGCCTGCCTCGTTTCCATTCCGCCATACGCTGCCCTCTCAGATCTTCGTGAGGATCTGCGGGCCGTCCGCGGTGATGGCGACGGTATGCTCAAAATGCGCGGCAAGCTTGCCGTCCCGGGTCTTGACCGTCCAGCCGTCGGGCAGTTGGCGGATCGCTTTGTCCCCTTCGGTAATCATGGGTTCAATGGCGATGACCATGCCCGGCAACAGGCGCACGCCCCTGCCGGGGGTGCCGAAATTCGGTACGCTGGGGTCTTCATGCAGCTTGGCACCGACGCCGTGCCCGGTGTATTCCCGGACCACGCCGTAGCCCCGTTCCTCACAGTACGTCTGCACCGCCGAACCGATATCGCCGAGCCTGCCGCCCGCGACCGCCTTTTCGATGCCTTTATACAGGCTCTCTTCGGTCGTGTCGCACAGCCGCTTCGCCGCTTCGGAAATCTTTCCCGCAGCGAAAGTGGCGGCATTGTCGCCGTTGTATCCGTCCACCTTGGCGCCAAGGTCGATGCTGACGATGTCACCCTCATGGATGACACGTTTTTTGCTCGGAATGCCGTGAATGACCTCGTCATTTATGGAAATGCACGCGGTAGCGGGAAAGCCGTACAAGTGCAGGAAGTTGGGCTCGGCGCCCTGCTTCTTGATGTACTCGTAAGCGATGCGGTCGATCTCATAGGTCGTGACCCCGGGCTTTACCGCCTCGCCCGCCACCTGCAATGCTTCCGCGGAAATGATACAAGCCTTTCGGATGAGCTCGATCTCCCGTGCCGTTTTCAGCACAATCATGCTCAGTCCTCCAACGCTTTCATCGTAAGCGCAGTCGTGTCGGCGACTGCTTCCTGCCCTTCGACCACGCGCAGGTTGCCCTTTTTCGCGTAGTAGTCTTTGAGCGGCTCGGTCTGCTCGTGATAGGTACGAAGCCGGTCGAGCACGGTCTCGGGCATGTCGTCTTTTCTCTGCACCAGCTTATCGCCGCAGACATCGCAAACGCCCTCGACTTTCGGCTTTTTGTACTCGATGTGATAGGTTGCGCCGCATTTTAAGCATACGCGTCTGCCCGAAAGGCGGGCGGCAATCTTTTCGTCGGGTACTTCGATGTCGATGACGCGGTCGATGCGCACGCCCATCTGGTCGAGCGCCTCTGCCTGCGGGATGGTGCGCGGGAAGCCGTCCAGGATAAAGCCGTTTTTGCAATCGTCCGCCTGCAAACGCTCGCGGATGATCCCGATGACGACCTCGTCGGGAACCAGCTTGCCCGCATCGATAAAGGATTTTGCTTTAAGCCCCATTTCGGTACCGTTCGCCATGGCCTCGCGCAGCATATTGCCCGTCGAGATGGCGGGAATGCCGAGCTTTTCGCAGATCTTTTCCGCCTGCGTGCCCTTGCCCGCGCCCGGCGCGCCGAGTAAAATCAGGTTCATAAAGTGCCTTTCCTTTCCGTTAATCCAAGAAGCCCTTGTAATGGCGCATCATCATCTGGCTCTCCAGCTGCTTGACCGTTTCGAGCGCAACGCCGACCATAATGATGATGGACGTGCCGCCCATGGTCAGGTTGACCTGCTTGTCAAAGAGCGCCGTGATCTGCGAGAACAGAAGCGGATACAGTGCCACGACAGAGAGCAGCAGCGCGCCGAGCAGCGTGATCTTCGAAAGGATCTTCGTGATGTAATCCGAAGTGGGCTTGCCGGGACGGATGCCCGGGATCGCCCCGCTGTTGCGGCGGATGTTGTTTGCCATTTCAATGGGGTTGTACTGAATGGCCGCGTAGAAATACGCGAAGAAGATGATCAGTACGAAATACATCAGGAGATACGCCCAGTGGTCCGTGCTGAAGATGTTGAAGAAGCCCTGCCAGAAAGCGTCCCATTTGCTGTTTTCGGGATCGAGCGTTACAAACATCTCAATCGTAGGCGGCAGCGACAAAATCGAAGACGCGAAGATGACGGGGAGCACGCCGCACATATTGACCTTGATCGGGATGTGCGTGTTCTGGCCGCCGTACATTTTGCGCCCGACGACGCGTTTCGCGTACTGCACGGGGATGCGGCGTTCGGCGTTATCCATCCAGACGATGAAAGCGATCATCAAAAGCATGGAGACAAACGCAATCGGAATGAGCGCGAAGTACGCGCCGCCGCGGTCCACATAGGTATACAGGTTGTAAAGGGTGGTGGGCATGCGCGACACGATGCCTGCGAACAGGATGATCGAAATGCCGTTGCCGATGCCCTTGACGTTGATCTGCTCGCCGAGCCACATCAGAAGCGATGCGCCTGCCGTATAGCAGAGGATGATGACGATGGCCTGGAACACAGCCCAGAAGCCGGTGTAAGCGGCGCCGTCATCCCCAACGGCGAGATAGCCCTGCGCACGGATATAGAAGTAATACGCGGTGCTTTGCAGCGCGGCAAGGCCGACTGCCGTATACCGTGTGATCGTCGACATCTTTTTGCGGCCTTCCTCACCCTCTTTGGCGAGCCGTTCGAGCGCCGGGATGGCGACCGTCAGCAGCTGGATGATGATGGAGGCGTTGATGTACGGCGTAATCGACATGGCGAACAGCGTACCGTAGTTGAACGCGTCGCCCGTCATCATGCTCAGGTACGTCATAAAGTTGTTGGCGTTCGCGTCCGTGATGATCCCTTCCGTAATGTTTACGAAGGGGACCGGGAGCGCGGCGCCGATGCGGAAGATGAGGATGATCAAAGCCGTATAGAGCAGCTTTTTGCGAAGATCCGCGATCTTCCAGGCGTTGATGAATGTCCGGAACATCAGCCAATCACCTCGGCCTTTCCGCCTGCTGCTTCGATTTTCTGCTTGGCAGCCTCTGAATACGCGTGCACACAGACGTTCAGCTTCTTGCTAAGCTCGCCGTTGCCGAGGATCTTCACACCGTCCTTTGCCTTTTTCACAAGGCCTTTTTCCACAAGCGCCTCGACGGTGACCGTAGCGCCGTCTTCAAACGCACGGTCGAGCGCCGCAACGTTGACGGCAGCGATCTCTTTGGCGAAGATATTGTTAAAGCCTCTCTTCGGGACGCGTCTTTGCAGGGGCATCTGGCCGCCTTCAAAGCCGGGGCGAATGCCCTTGCCGGCACGGGCTTTCTGGCCCTTGTGGCCTTTGCCCGCCGTTTTGCCCTGCCCGGAGGCAGCGCCTCTGCCGATGCGCTTCACGGCTTTTTTCGAGCCTTCAGCGGGGGAGAGTTCATGCAGTTTCATGTTCGCACCTCCTTAAGCTTTCGTGACCTCGATCAGATGGGAAATCTTTCTGATCTTACCCTGTGTCTGCGGGTTGTCGGGCTGTACGGCCTTATCCCCGATTTTTTTAAGACCAAGTGCATGGGCGGTGGCAATCTGGTCCTTCTTGCTGCCGATCAGGCTTTTTTTCAGCGTAACCGTAATATTTGCCATTTCTGCCCCTCCTTAATCCAAAATCTCTTTGACGGTCTTGCCGCGGACAGCGGCGACCGTGTCGGCGTTGCGCAGCTTCGAGAGCCCGTCGATTGTGGCGCGCACGACGTTGCAGGGGTTGTTCGAACGAAGCGCCTTGGAACGGATGTCCTTGATGCCGACCGTTTCGACGACCGCACGCACAGGGCCGCCGGCGATAACGCCGGTACCGGGCGCGGCGGGCTTCATCAGCACGACACCGGCGCCGTATTTGCCGATGATCTCGTGCGGGATGGTGGTTCCCTTGAGCGCGACCTGAATCAGGTTCTTCTTGGCATTTTCAATGCCCTTGCGAATGGCGTCCGGCACTTCGCCCGATTTGCCCAGGCCGAAGCCCACGGTGCCGTTCTTGTCGCCGACAACGACCAGTGCGGAGAACTTCATGATGCGGCCGCCCTTAACGGTTTTGGAAACACGGTTAATCGCAACGACTCTTTCTTCGAGTTCCATAGTGGATGCGTCAATTCTTTTTGCCATTTCCGTTTCTCCTTTCTTAGAAGTTCAGACCGCCCTCACGGGCACCCTCGGCGAGCGCGGCAACTCTGCCGTGATAGACATAGCCGCCTCTGTCGAAAACGCAGTCCTTGATGTTCTTTTCCGCGGCACGTTCGGCGAGCAGCTTGCCCACCGCACGTGCGGCTTCTACGTTCCCGCCGTACGCCGTGAAATCCTTCTCGGTCGTGGAAGCGGAAACCAGCGTCACGCCGGCCACGTCATCAATAAGCTGAGCGTAAATGTGCTGGAGTGAGCGGAAAACATCCAGGCGCGGGCACGCAGCGGTGCCGGAGATCTTCGCGCGGACTCTCTTATGGCGCTTTTGACGCGCCTTGTTGGTGTCGGGTCTGTTAACCATAGCTTTTCACTCCTTTTATTTACCCTTGCCGGCTTTGCCCTCTTTGCGGCGGATGTGCTCGTCGGCGTACTTGATGCCCTTGCCCTTATAAGGCTCCGGCGGACGCTTCTCGCGCACTTCTGCGGCAAACTGACCGACCTTCTGTTTGTCGGGGCCGGAAATGATGATCTTGTTCGGCGCGGGCACGTCGATGGTGATGTCGTCCGTTTCGGACATGGTCACCTGGTGCGAGTAGCCGATATTCATAACCAGATCCTTGCCCTGCTTCGCGACACGGTAGCCGACGCCGTTGACTTCGAGTTCCTTTTTGAACCCTTCGGTCACGCCGACAACCATGTTGTGCAGCAGCGTGCGGGTAAGCCCGTGCAGGGATTTGTTGAGATTGCTGTCATCGGGACGCGTGACAACGATGGCGCCGTCTTCCATCCCAACATGCATATTGCTGTGTACCGTTCTGGTAAGCGTGCCTTTGGGGCCCTTCACGGTAATCGTGCTGCCGTCGATCTTCACATCGACGCCCGCCGGAACAGCAATAGGCTGTCTTCCGATTCTGGACATACCAAATACCTCCTTACCAGATATATGCGAGGACCTCGCCGCCGACATTGGCTTTGCGAGCTTCGCGATCGGTCATAACGCCCTTGGATGTCGAAAGGATCGCTACGCCAAGACCGCGCATGACTTTCGGCATATCCTCACAGTTTGTGTAAATACGAAGGCCAGGCTTCGATACTCTGCGCAGGCCCGTGATAACGGGGGAACGGTGGGCGCCGTATTTGAGCGTGATCTCGATAACGCCCTGCTTACCGTCTTCTTCCACCTTGAAATCCTTGATATAGCCCTCGTCCTTGAGGATCTGCGCGATCGCCTTTTTCATGTTGGACGCAGGGACTTTCACGGTGTCATGCTTGGCGGAACTCGCATTGCGAATTCTGGTGAGCATATCCCCGATGGAATCCGTGATTTGCATACTGTTGCCTCCTTTGCTTGCTACTTACCAGCTTGCTTTCTTCACGCCGGGGATCTGGCCCTTGTGCGCCAGTTCCCTGAAGCAGATGCGGCACACGCCGTATTTGCGGAGATAAGCATGCGGCCGACCACAGATCTTGCATCTGTTATACGCTCTGGTCGAATACTTTGCAGGGCGAGCCTGCTTGACTTTCATTGATTTTTTGGCCACGGTTTACCCTCCTTATCTCGCAAACGGCGCGCCGAGAAGCGTCAGAAGCTCGCGCGCCTCTTCGTCCGTGTTCGCGGTGGTCACAAAGCAGATGTCCATACCGCGGACGGCGTCGATCTTGTCATACTCGATCTCGGGGAAGATCAGCTGCTCACGGACACCCATGGAGTAGTTGCCTCTGCCGTCGAAGGAGTTGGGGTTGATGCCGCGGAAGTCGCGCACGCGCGGAAGCGCGAGGTTGAAGAAGCGGTCCAGGAACTCATACATTCTGTCGCCGCGCAGCGTCACCTTGGCGCCGATGGTCATGCCTTCACGAAGTTTGAAGTTCGCGACAGACTTCTTCGCCTTGCAGGCGACGGGCTTCTGGCCTGTGATCTGCGCAAGATCCTTCATGACGGAATCGAGAACCTTCGAATTGTCGCGGGCTTCGCCGCAGCCGACGTTGATGACGATCTTGTCAAGCTTCGGGATTTGCATAACGCTTTTGTAGCCGAACTTCTTCTGGAGCGCGGGCGCGATCTCAGAAACATATTTTTCTTTCATTCTTGCTGCCATGTGTTATGTCCCTCCCTTATTCAAATTCTGCGCCGCACTTTTTGCAGACGCGTTTCTTATCCTTGCCGGAGCCCGTGTGGCCGATGCGCGTAGGCTTGCCGCACTTCGGGCAGACGAGCTGGACTTTGTCGGCATACAGGGCGCTTTCCGCCTTGATGAGCCCGCCGGGCTCGCCGACCTTGCGGGGCTTGACGTGCTTCGTGACGACGTTGACGCCCTCCACGATCACCTTGCCCTCGGACGGGGACACTTGCATGACTTTCCCCTGCTTGCCGCGGTTTTTGCCGTTTAAGACGACCACGGTGTCGCCGCTCTTTACATGAACTTTACGCATACTTTCTTTCCTCCCTTACAGCACTTCGGGAGCAAGAGACAGGATCTTCATGTAGTCCTTGTCACGAAGCTCTCTTGCAACCGGCCCAAAGATACGGGTGCCTCTGGGGTTTTTGTCTTCTTTGATGAGGACGGCGGCATTTTCGTCGAAACGGATATATGTCCCGTCGTCTCTGCGGACGCCGCTCGCCGAACGGACAACCACCGCTTTGACAACGTCGCCTTTTTTCACAACGCCGCCGGGTGCTGCCTTTTTAACGGAAGCGACGATCACGTCGCCGATATTGGCATACCTTCTGCCGGAACCGCCGAGCACGCGAATGCACATAATTTCCTTCGCGCCGGTGTTGTCCGCCACTTTGAGGTAAGTCTGTTGTTGGATCACAGTAACGCCTCCTTAGAAATTACTTCGCTTTCTCGATGATCTCGACCACGCGCCATCTTTTGTCCTTCGAGAGGGGGCGGGTTTCCATCACAAGGACTCTGTCGCCCACGCCGCACTCGTTTTTCTCATCGTGCGCTTTGATCTTGACCGTGCGGTTAACAATCTTTTTATACAGCGGATGCTGCACTCTGTCTTTGATGGAGACCACAACGGTTTTGTCCATTTTGTCGCTGGTCACAAGGCCGACCTGCGTTTTTCTCAGGTTTCTTTCGCTCATTTCGTGTGCCCTCCTTCGTTAAGACTGCGCGCCGTGGAGTTCGACGTCGCGCTGGATCGTTTTCACACGCGCGATGTCTTTTTTGACGGCGTTAATGCGCATCGGGTTATCGAGCTGGTTGACCGCCTGCTGAAAGCGCAGCTTGAACAGCTCATCCTTGAGCTCCGCGAGCTTCTTGTCAAGCTCCGAAGGGGAGAGTTTTCTCAGTTCACTTGCTTTCATGCCTGCTCACCTTCCTCTTCCTGCTGTGCCTTGGAAACAAACTTGCATTTCACGGGGAGCTTGTTGGCGGCAAGGCGCATAGCCTCGCGCGCGGTCTCCTCGGGAACGCCTGCGATTTCGAACATAACGCGGCCGGGTTTCACGACCGCCACCCAGTATTCGGGCGAGCCTTTACCGGAACCCATGCGGGTCTCCGCGGGTTTCTCGGTGATGGGCTTATCGGGGAAGATCTTGATCCAGACCTGACCGCCGCGCTTGATGTAACGCGTCATGGCGATACGGGCGGCTTCGATCTGGTTGGATGTGATCCATGCGGGTTCAAGAGACACAAGACCGTAATCGCCGTAGCTGACCTTGGTGCCTCTGGAAGCTTTACCGGTCAGACGCCCTCTGTGGACTCTGCGGTATTTCACTCTCTTGGGCAGCAGCATTATTTTGTGCCTCCTTCCTTGCGGGGTCTGCGGTTGTCATGCAGGACCTCGCCCTTATAGATCCAAACTTTCACGCCGATTCTGCCGTAGGTCGTTTTCGCCTCGGCAAAACCGTAGTCGATGTCGGCGCGGATGGTCTGCAGCGGGATCGTGCCCTCATGATAGTGCTCGGTGCGCGCGATCTCCGCGCCGCCAAGTCTGCCGCTGACCTGCGTCTTGATGCCCTTTGCGCCGAGCTTCATCGTGCGGCTGATGGCCTGCTTGAGTGCGCGGCGGAAAGAAATGCGGCGCTCGAGCTGCGAAGCAATGTTCTCCGCCACGAGCTGGGCGTTTAAGTCGGGCTGCTTGATCTCGACGATGTTGATGTAAACATCCTTTTCGCCGCCGAGCATCTTTTTGCAGATCGCCTTGAGCTTTTCGATTTCCGAGCCGCCCTTGCCGATGACCATGCCGGGCTTGGCGCAGTGGATGTTGATGCGCACGCGCTTTGCGTCGCGCTCGATCTCCACCTTCGGAACGCCCGCCGGGGCGAGGGTTTCCAACAGGTAGGTGCGCAGTTTGTTGTCGGAGACGAGCGTGTCGCCGAAGTGTTTCTTATCGGCGTACCAACGCGACTCCCAGTTTTTAATGACACCGATACGAAGACCGGTGGGATTCACTTTCTGTCCCATAGTGTACCTCCCCGCTTATTCCGCTTCCTTCAGCACAAGCGTAATGTGCGAAGTCTTCTTGTTGATTCTGTATGCGCGGCCCTGCGCCCGCGGACGGATGCGCTTGAGGGTCGGGCCCTGATCGACACGGCACGCGGCGACATACAGGCGCGAGGTGTCCATATCCTTCATTTCGGCGTTTGCCATGGCGGATTTCAGCAGCTTCCCAAGCGGTTCACACGCAGCTTTGGGTGTGTACTTGAGGATCGCCGCCGCCTCGTCGCAGGGCTTGTTCCGGATCAGATCCAGAACGATCTGTACCTTGCGGGGTGCGATGCGCACATGGTTCGCTTTTGCAATTGCTTCCATTCGTTATACACTCCTTTGCTGCTTATTTGCCGTTGTTCGAGGTCTTAGACCCCGCATGGCCGCGGAAAGTCCGCGTCGGCGCGAATTCGCCGAGCTTGTGACCGACCATGTCCTCCGTAACGTACACCGGCACGTGCTTGCGCCCGTCATGGACGGCAAACGTGTGGCCGACAAAGTCCGGGAATATAGTCGAGCTGCGGCTCCAGGTCTTCAGAACGATCTTTTCGCCGGTTTCATTCATCTTCTGCACTCTGGCTAACAGCTTCGGTGCAACGTAAGGTCCTTTTTTAACGCTTCTGCTCATACTCTACACTCCTTTCGGCTTATTTGCCGTTACGGCGTTTCACGATAAATTTGTCGGAACGGTTCTTCTTGGCTCTGGTCTTGTAACCGAGGGCGGGTTTGCCCCACGGCGTGCAGGGACCGGGACGGCCGACAGGCGCTTTGCCTTCGCCGCCGCCGTGCGGGTGGTCGTTCGGGTTCATAACGGAACCGCGGACGGTCGGGCGCACGCCCAGGTGGCGGGTACGGCCGGCTTTACCGATCTTGACGTTCTCATGGTCGGCGTTGCCGACGGTGCCGACGGTCGCGAAGCACTGCGCGGAGACGTTGCGAAGCTCCCCGGAGGGCAGGCGAAGCAGCGCATACGCGCCTTCTTTCGCCATCAGCTGCGCGGCGTTGCCGGCGGCGCGGGCCAGCTGGCCGCCGCGGCCGGGATACAGCTCCACGTTGTGGACCATGGTGCCGGTCGGGATCGCGGAAAGCGGCAGCGCGTTGCCGACTTTGATGTCGGCGCCCTCGCCGGCTTCGATCTTATCGCCGACTTTTAAGCCCGTAGGCGCGAGGATGTATCTCTTTTCGCCGTCCGCATACTGCACAAGCGCGATGTGCGCGGAACGGTTGGGGTCGTACTCGAGGGTGAGCACGGTTGCGGGCATATCGACTTTATCGCGCTTGAAGTCGATGATGCGGTATTTTCTGCGGTTGCCGCCGCCTCTGTGGCGGACGGTGATGCGGCCGTAGCTGTTGCGGCCCGCTTTCTTGTTCAGCGGGGCGAGCAGGCTTCTTTCGGGGCCGTTCTTCGAAAGTTCGGAATAATCCGTAACCGACATGTTGCGTCGCGCATTGGTTGTCGGTTTATAGACTTTGATCGACATTTGATTCACTCTCCTTGGAACGATTTAGCGGAGCATGTCGGGCTCCATACATTATCGTCGGGATTCTCTGGATGGCGCGCCCAAAGGGGCGAAGCCTTACATCATACCGTCGAAGAACTCGATGGTCTTGGAGTCTTCCGTCAGGGTGACGACCGCCTTTTTCCAGGAAGCGGTGTAGCCCTCATAACGGCCGTATCTTCTCAGGTGGCCGCGGACGTTGATCGTGTTGACCTTCTGCACCTTGACCCCGAACAGCTGTTCCACAGCCGCCTTGATCTCGGGCTTGGTCGCGTTTTTGTCCACTTTGAAGGTATACTTTTTCAGCGCCTGACCCGCCATGCTCTCTTCGGTGATGACGGGGCGCAGGATGATGTCCTGTGCAAGTTTCATTATGCGTAAACCTCCTCGATCTTTGCCACGGCGTCCTTGAGCACCACGATGGTGTTGCAGTTGAGGATGTCGTAGACATTCAGCGTGCTGACGAGGGTGACGTTCGTCTTGTCAAGGTTGCGTGCGCTCTTGTAAACCACGTCGTTCTTTTCGGGCAGAACGATCAGGGCCTTTTTGTCCGCCTTGATGGCGTCGAGCACTGCGGCAACGTCCTTGGTCTTGATGGCGTCGAGGCCGAAGTCGTCGAGCACGATCATCTCATTCGCCGCGACTTTCGCGGAGAGGGCGGACTTCATGGCGAGCCGCTTGACCTTTTTATTCACATCCAGGCCGTATTCGCGGGGCTTCGGGCCGAGCGCGATGCCGCCGTGCGTCCACTGGGGCGCTCTTGTGGAGCCCTGACGCGCGCGGCCGGTGCCCTTCTGGCGCCACGGCTTCTTGCCGCCGCCGGAGACCTCGGAACGAGTGCGGGTTGACTGCGTGCCCTGCCGCTGGTTGGCGAGGTAGCTGACTACCATCAGATGCATGGCAGATTCGTTGGGCTCGATCGCAAAAATGCTTTCGTTGAGCTCGAGGTCGGAAACTTTCTTGCCGGCCTTGTCGAGAACTGCAAGTTTCGTCATTTATAACACTCCTTCCTTATTTTTTCACCGTGTCGGCGATCACGACGATGCCGCCCTTGGGGCCGGGGATGGCGCCCTTGATGGCGATCAGGTTGTTTTCAGCGTCCACTTTGACAACGTCCAGGTTCTGGATGGTGACGCGCTCCGCGCCGAGGTGCCCGGCAAGCTTCTTGCCTTTGAACACGCGGGAGGGATCGGAGCAGGCGCCCAGGGACCCTGCGTGCCGTGCGACGGGACCGGTACCGTGGGATTCTTTCAGGCGGCCGAAGTTCCAGCGCTTGATGGCGCCGGCAGTGCCCTTACCTTTGCTCGTACCGACAACATCCACGCGCTCGCCGGCCGCAAACACATCCGCTTTGAGGATGTCGCCGACATTCATGGAAGACATATCTTCGAGACGGAACTCTTTGAGAACCTTTTTCGGTGCGACGTCCGCTTTCTTGAAGTGGCCCGCCTGCGGCTTATTGACGCGGGTGACCTTGACGTCGCCGAAGCCGACCTGAACGGCTTCATAACCGTCGTTTTCGACCGTCTTTTTCTGGACGACGACGCAGGGGCCGGCTTCCACAACGGTCACGGGGATGACTTTGCCGCTCTCGTCAAAGAGCTGCGTCATGCCGATTTTCTTACCGATAAGACCTTTTTGCATTTGTTTTTTCCTCCTTTGGTTATTGGTTGGCTTTCGCCAACATGACCTGTGGGCGTTTCCTTGGAGATCGGCCGATTACAGCTTGATCTCGATGTCTACGCCCGCGGGAAGCTCAAGGTTCGTCAGCGCTTCAACGGTCTTATTTGAAGGTCTGAGAATGTCGATGAGCCGTTTGTGCGTTCTCTGCTCGAACTGCTCGCGGCTGTCCTTATACTTATGGACGGCGCGCAGGATGGTTACGATCTCCTTTTCAGTGGGCAGCGGAACGGGGCCGGAGACCTGTGCGCCGGTGCGCTTAGCGGTCTCGACGATTCTTTCCGCAGCTCTGTCCACAAGGTCGTGGTCATAACCCTTCAAGCGGATACGGATTTTTTTGCCTTTCTGTGCAGCCATGTTTTGTTGCCTCCTTGAAAGTTAGGGCAAATGCTTTTCTGCAACCCTGCCGGGTGTTTACATCCTTCCGAATATAAAATCCGAAAAACCGCAGTTCTTCGGACGGCACAGAAAAGCGCACGGTCCCCTTTTTCGGCGCGGTTTGCACGCACCGCAAAGCGGACAGTATGGGTCGCCCGGTTTTGAATCGGACATACTCCGCGGTAATTCCCTGCATCAAAGTGCAGCCACCTACCGCATCATCGCATATCGGTCGCATAAAAAAGGGCATGGCTCGCCCTTTTCCACGCGTGCTTTGGTATTCTAACACACCCATTTGGAAAATGCAACAAGTTTTTTCAAAAAAGTTCGTGAAAAAAGCCGAAAATCAAAACTTTTTTCTGCGAATCGGTTTGGAAGAAAATCCGACCGCAAGATGTTGTGGATTTCGGGGCAGCAACAGACTTCCGGGCAAGCGTTATCCCCAGTTCTTTTCTAAAAAGTGTTGCACTTGATTTGACAATCTACCATTCCCCGCGGTGCGGGGAACTGTCGCGAAGTAACAAAGGGGACGGCCGCCGTCAGCGGCTGGCGAGCGTTAGCGAGACTGGGGGAGAGATACTTCGTTCTGTGTTTTTCTCTCCCTCCGGCACGCGCCATGCGCGTGCCGCCTCCCTCATCAGAGGGAGGAACGGATTTGTGCAGACTTGCAGATTCTTACTTGCCCTCAGAAGACGGGAGGAACGGCAATCCTGCACTTCGGTGAAACCCGCAGCAGCGGCGCTTCTGTCATCTGATTTCTAACATCTGACATCTGAACAGTGCCCCGCCTCATACTATATAATATTATATATATAATAGTATACCGCCGTCGCGCCCGTCTGCTGATCTTCGACGGCTTTTCTTTGTCGGTTTTGCTGAGAACAAGCGGGTTTGCGTAGATTTTACCCGTGAAGTTTCGTTATTTTATACAAAAATATATCTATTTTTGCATGCGCACTGTTGCACTTTTCCGTTTTTGCCCTGGCTTTGCATAAATATCCCAAAACGACTTGCAAAAAAATCGATTTTCCTATAAAATTAAGAACATATTTTTCTAAAATTGCAAGTTTTCGCTTGAAATCCTGCAATTTGTCGGGGCGGCGCGCAGGGTGTGCGGCCGGCAGCACAGCGGCAAGCGCGCGCTTGCGGCGGCTGTACGTACACGGCTTTCCCGTCCCAAAAATCCACAGCACAGGGTGTGAGGTAACATGTTAAAACGCGAAGGCGAGGTGCGCATCCCCTCCGGGTGCGCCATTTCCGCGATCATCGACCGCGACGGCACGCGCTTTTCGGGCGCGGACATCATCGAGAGCATCGCGCTCATGCACGACCGCTCCAACGGCTTGGGCGGAGGCTTTGCCGCCTACGGCATCTACCCCGAGCACAAGGAGTATTATGCGTTCCACATTTTCTATGACGACAACGACGCGCGCGTGCGCACGGAAGAATTCCTCTTCCGCCACTTCGACATTGAGACGTTCGAGCAGATCCCGACGCGCAAAGTCAAATCCATCCGCCATGCGCCGCTCATCTGGCGCTATTTCGGCATGGTCCCGCAGAGCAAGATGCGCAAAAACGACTACGACGCGGACGAATACACCGCGCGGTGCGTCATCCGCATCAACAACACCATAACGGGCGCATTCGTCTTTTCGAGCGGCAAAAACATGGGTGCGTTCAAGGCGGTCGGCTACCCGGAGGACGTCGGCGAATACTACATGCTTGACGACTACAAGGCGCACACCTGGACCGCGCACGGGCGCTTCCCGACGAACACCCCCGGCTGGTGGGGCGGCGCGCACCCGTTCACGCTTTTAGACTGGTCGATCGTCCACAACGGCGAGATTTCGAGCTACGATGCGAACCGCCGCTATGTTGAGCAGTTCGGCTACAAATGCAATCTGCAGACCGACACCGAGGTCATCACCTATCTGTTCGACCTCCTCGTTCGCCGCCAGGGGCTGACGCTCGAAACCGCCGCCAAGGTGCTCGCCGCACCGGAGTGGGACGTCATCGACCGCATGCCCGACGAGGAACGCGAGATCTGCACCGCGCTGCGGGCAGTCTACTCCGGGGCACTCATCAACGGGCCGTTTTCCATTTTAGTCGGCTTCAAGCACGGCATTCTCGCGCTCAACGACCGGCTCAAGCTGCGTTCTCTGATTCAGGCGAAAAAGGGCAGCAAAACCTATTTTGCCTCGGAAGAGTCCGCCATCCGCGTGATCTGCCCGGATCCCGAATACATTGAAGCGGTAGACGGCGGCACGCCTGTGTTTATCCCGTTTGCGGAGGTGACAGACTGATGCAGTATATGGTTCCTGAATTTGAGGTCGAGCGCAACACGTCGCGCTGCATTTCGTGCGGCGCGTGCGTGCGGCAGTGCTCGTATGAAGTCCATTATTTCGACGTGGACGGCAAGACCGTGCTCGCGGACGAAAGCAAATGTGTCGCCTGCCATCGCTGCGCGACGATCTGCCCGACGCACGCCATCAAAATCAAGGCATACGACATGGCGTATAAACCGCACGCCAACTGGACCCCGGTCGTGCAGCAGGAAATCCTCAAGCAGGCCCAGACGGGCGGCGTGCTGCTTTCGGGCATGTCCAACAACAAGCCGTATCCGATTTACTGGGATCGAATCCTGTTAAACGCAAGCCAGGTCACGAACCCCTCCATCGATCCGCTGCGCGAGCCGATGGAGATCCGCACGTATCTCGGCCGCAAGCCGAAAAAGCTGGAGTTCCACAAAAACGGCAAGCTCAAAACCAAGCTTGAGCCGCAGATCAAGCTCGAAACACCCATTATGTTTTCCGCGATGTCGTTCGGCTCGATCTCATTTAACGCGCAGAAATCGCTCGCGATGGCGGCGCGCAAGCTCGGCACGCTGTTCAACACCGGCGAGGGCGGCATGCACCCGGGGCTGCGGGAATACAGCGACTGCGCCGTTGTGCAGGTCGCGTCCGGCAGATTTGGCGTATACAAGGATTATCTTGAAAACTGCCGGTTTATCGAGATCAAAATCGGCCAGGGCGCAAAGCCCGGCATCGGCGGGCATCTGCCCGGCGAAAAGGTAACGGTCGAGGTCAGCAATGCGCGCATGATCCCCGAAGGGTCGGACGCCATTTCCCCCGCGCCGCACCACGACATTTACTCCATTGAGGATCTGCGCCAGCTCATCTGGTCGCTCAAAGAGGCGACCCAGTACAAAAAGCCCGTGGCGGTCAAGATCGCGGCGGTGCACAACTGCTCCGCCATTGTTTCGGGCGTGGCGCGCGCAGGCGCAGACATCGTCGTGATGGACGGCTTCCGCGGCGGCACGGGCGCGGCGCCCACCCGCATCCGCGACAACGTAGGCATCCCCATCGAGCTTGCGCTCGCGGCGGCGGACCAGCGGCTCCGGGATGAGAGCATCCGCGGCACGGTCTCGCTTGTGGCGGCGGGCTCGTTCCGCAACTCGGCAGACATCGTCAAAGCCATCGCGCTGGGCGCGGACGCGGTGTATGTGGCCTCCGCCCCGCTCATTGCCATGGGCTGCCACATGTGCCAGCAGTGCCAGACGGGCAAGTGCAACTGGGGCATCGCGACCCAGCGCCCCGAGCTTGTCAAACGCCTGAACCCCGAAATCATGCACGAACGCGTGGTGAATCTCATCACTGCGTGGAACCACGAGATCAAGGAAATGCTCGGCGGCATGGGGCTCAATTCCATCGACTCCCTGCGCGGCAACCGCATGATGCTGCGCGGCATCGGGCTTTCCGACCGGGAACTTTCGATTCTCGGTATCGCCCACGCCGGGGAATAAGGAGGGACAGACCATGAAAAAAGTGATTGCCAGAGAAGCGCTTTGCCTCGACTGCAAACTTTGCGAGGTATTTTGCCGCACCGCGCATTCGAAATCCAAGGACGTGGTGCGCGCGCATCTGTATGAAGACCCTGCCCCCGTCGCACGCATCACCGTGGAGGGCGACATCCTCGACTCGGTCGCGGTCAACTGCCGTCACTGCGACGACCCCGCATGCGTGAACGCCTGCATCACGGGCGCGATGCACAAGGACCCTGAAACAGGGATCGTCTCTTGCGACGAGTCGCGCTGCATCGGGTGCATGACCTGCCTTGCGGTCTGCCCCGTGGGCTGCATTAAGCCCGGGCGCACCGCCGTAAAGTGCGACCTGTGCCAGGAGACGGGCGAGCCTGCGTGCGTGAAAAACTGCCCGAACCGGGCGCTTGTGTATGTGGAAGTCGGAGGTGACGCGCAATGAAACAATACGCCATCGTCGGCGCGTCGGCAGCGGGGCTCTCGTGCGCAAAGACCCTGCGCACGCTGGACCCTGACTGCGAAATCACGCTGTTTACGGACGAACCGTTTTTACCGTATTCGCGCCCGATCATTTCCTACTATCTAAAAGATAAGGTCCAAGCCGACCAAATTTATTTACAGCCGTCGGACTTTTACACAAAGCACCGCATCCGGGTGCGCACAAATACGCGCGTCGCCGCCGTGCAGACGGGAACGCTTACCACCGAGGGCGGCGAAACGCTGAAATTTGATAAGATCCTGCTCGCGACGGGTTCCGTGCCCTTCGTGCCGCCGATGGAAAATGTCGGCGCACAGGAAAATGTCTTCACCTTTTTGACCATGCGCGAGGCCGAGCGGCTCAAAGCCTATGCCAAGCCGAACATGCATGCGGTCATCATCGGCGCGGGGCTTATCGGGCTGAAAGCCGCCGAAGGCCTGCGGCCGCTCGTCGAAAGCGTGACGGTCGTGGAGCTCGCCGACAAGGTGCTGCCGTCGATCTTAGACGACGAAGCGGCAAAGACGGTGCGCGCGCACCTGGACGCAAACGGTGTGGAAACGCTGCTCGGCGACACGGTGGTGCGCGCCGAGGGCGAAAAAACCATCACCGCCGTGACGCTCAAAAGCGGCAAGACGCTGCCGTGCGACCTGTTGGTGCTCGCCGTGGGCGTGCGCCCGAACACGGTGCTTGCAGAGCGCGCGGGCGCGGAAGTGAACCGCGGCATCACCGTGAACCGCGATACCATGGAAACGACCGTCCCGGGAGTCTTCGCCGCGGGCGACTGCGTGCGAAGCTACGACATTTTGGATGGGCAGGAAAAAATCATCGCCCTGTGGCCCAACGCTGTGCGCGAGGGCATGACTGCCGCTTACAATATGGCAGGCCAAGAGCACAAGGATACGGGCAGCTTTGCGGTCAATGCGATTGACTTTTTCGGCCTGCGCATTTGCACCTGCGGGCTCATCCGTGCCGAGGGTGCGACCGTGCTTACGCGCGAGGGCGAGGGCTTTTGCAAGCGGCTTCTGGTAAAAGACAACCGCCTCGTCGGCTTTGTGCTGTTAAATGCGTCCGAACGCGCGGGCATTTACACGGCGCTCATTCAAAACAAGGTGGATTTGAACACGCTTTCGGGTGATCTTTTGGATGAACCGGGGCTGATGCTCTTTTCGCGGGAAGTCCGCACCGAAAAACTGACGGGAGGTGTGCGCGTATGAAGATCGTCACAGCGGGAAAAAGCAGCTTTCGCACGCTGAACGCAGAGGTCCGCGAAGCACTGGAAACGGAAAACGATGTACGCATTGAAGACGTGAACGGCCAGCGCTACATCGGCGCGGGGCTCGACCGTGGCAAGCGTCTGGAAGTCCACGGCACGCCCGGCAACGACATGGGCGCGTACTTAAACGGCGGCGCAATCGAGGTCTTCGGCAACGGGCAGGAGGCCGTCGGCAACACGATGGGCGGCGGCTCCATTACCGTGCACGGGCATGTCGGCGACACGCTCGGCTACGCCATGCGCGACGGCGAGATCTATGTCGAAAAGCGCGCCGGTTCACGCGCGGGCATCCATATGAAGGAGTTCCGCGAGATGCAGCCGGTCGTCGTCATCGGCGGCACGGTCGGGGCGTTCCTCGGCGAATACATGGCGGGCGGCACGCTTCTGGTGCTCGGGCTTGAAAAGCACCCGGACCGCCCCATTGTCGGCGCGCACTGCGCCACGGGCATGCACGGCGGGCGCATCTTCGTGCGCGGGGATGTGCCGGAAGAGAATGTCAGCGAGCACATTTCCGTGCTCCGGCCGGGCGAAAAAGACCTTGCTGACTTAGACCGCTTCGTGCGCGAATACTGTGCGCGCTTCGGCAAGGATTTCGACGCGATCATGCAGGTCCCGTTCCAAAAGCTCGTGCCCACCACCTCGCGCCCGTATGCGAATCTGTATACACCGAATTAGATTTTAGTGCCGGACGCCGGATTTTAGATGTGCGGCGGGCGCTTTCAGCCTTTAGATTTCAGTAGTCAGAAATCAGATGCGGTGTAGGTAGGCTTTACGCATTGCCGCGGCTGCGCAGAAATACCCCTGTCATGTCTGATATCTAAATCTAACGTCTAAAATCTAAGCCGGACAGCCGCAAGGGCTGTCACTACGGCGGGTTCTGTTTTATGATGCCGCACTGCTGAAAAGTTGTAAGGAATCCTCTTTCCCCACGCAGGGAAAGGGGATTTTTATTTGGCGGATCTTTGCGACTGCGAACAGAGTTCAGTCGTTAGATGTCGGAAGTTAAATGCGGGGCGGGAAAATTTCATTAAACCAAAAGTTAGTACAAATTTTCGGCTGCGAAGAAAACTAAAATTTTGCTGAACCTTGTAGGGGCGGCTGCGCAGGAAATCCCCCATCCCACATCTAATATCTAACTTCTACCATCTAACATCTAAAAAGGGCTTCCGTTTCGAACGGAAGCCCTTTTTTCAGGTCAATTCAAACTGCCCGGTATACAGCTGATAGTATCTGCCCTTCTGCGCAAGCAAACTTTCGTGGTCGCCGCGCTCGATGATCCTGCCGTGTTCGAGCACCATGATCGCGTCCGCGTTGCGCACGGTGGAAAGGCGGTGCGCGATGACAAAGGTCGTGCGCCCCTGCATGAGCTGGTCCATGCCCTGTTCCACAAGGCGTTCGGTGCGCGTGTCGATGGAGCTGGTCGCTTCATCGAGCACCAGCACCGGCGGATCCGCGACGGCGGCGCGCGCAATGGCGAGCAGCTGCCGCTGGCCCTGCGAAAGGTTCGTGCCGTCGCCCGTTATGACCGTGTCGTAGCCCTGCGGCAGCCGTGTGATAAAATCGTCGGCGTTGGCAAGCTTTGCCGCCGCAACGATCTGCTCGTGCGTGGCGTCCAGGTTGCCGTAGCGGATATTGTCCTCTATGGTGCCGGTGAACAGGTGGGTATCCTGTAACACCATGGAAAGCGAACGGCGCAGGTCCGCCTTTTTGATCTTCCGGATGTTGATGCCGTCGTAGCGGATCTTGCCCTCATGGATCTCATAAAAGCGGTTGAGCAGGTTCGTAATGGTGGTTTTGCCCGCGCCCGTCGAGCCGACAAACGCGATCTTCTGCCCGGGTTTCGCGTACAGCGAAATGTCGTCGAGCACCGTCTTTTTGCCGTCGTAACTGAAAGACACATGCTCAAACACCACATCGCCCTCCAGCTTTTTATAGGTTACGGAGCCGTCTGCGGTGTGGGTGTGCTTCCACGCCCAAAGCCCGGTGTGTTCGGGGCATTCCACAAGCTGCCCGTTTTTATCGTATTTTGCGTTGACAAGCCGCACATAGCCTTCATCTTCTTCCGGCTTTTCGTCGAGCACCTCAAAAATGCGCTCGGCGCCCGCAAGAGCGGACAGAATATTGTTGAACTGCTGGGAAAGGTTCGTGACCGGCTGCGTGAACGAGCGCGTGTACTGCAAAAAGGACAGCGCCGTACCCACCGAAAGCGACCCGCCGATGACGAACGCGCCGCCGACCGCCGCGATGGTCGCATAAATGACGTACGAGAAGTTGCCCATGATGGGCATCAGGGCGCTCGCGTAGGTATTCGCCGCGGTCGCCGCATGCTGGAGCTGATCGTTGAGCTCGCCGAATTCCGAGAGGACCCTTTGCTCGTGGTTGAAGATCTTGACGACCTTCTGCCCTTCGATGGTCTCTTCAATAAAGCCGTTTGCCGCACCGAGCGCTTTTTGCTGCGTGCGGAAATACTTGCCGCTTCGGCTTCCCATGGCGCGGATAATCAGGATCATGACCGCAATGAACACGATCATGATCGCGGTCAGCCGCAGGCTCAAAAACAGCATCATGCCGAACGTCGCGATGACCGAGACGAGCGACGAGATGGTCTGCACAAAGCCGTTGCTCAGGAAATTGCGGACGGTATCCACGTCGTTGGTATAGCGGCTCATAAGCTCGCCGTGGGTGTGCTTGTCAAAATAGGAGATCGGCAGATCCTGCATCTTGTCGAACAAATCGCGCCGCAAAATGTTGACGGTAGACTGCGAGAGCGTAAGCATGATGCGCGAATAGCCGAACGACGCCGCAGAGCTTGCGACAAACAGCACCGCCATGCGCGCGAGCATCCCGATGAGCGGGCCGAAGTCCGCATTCTCGGGGCCTGCCGCAATCAGGGGCAGCAAATAGTCGTCGGTGAGCACGCGGATAAAATACGCCGCCGCGACCATGCCGATGGTGCTGGCGAGCACCAGAAGGATCACAAGCACAAGCAGCCATCTGCGTTTTGTAATATAACCGAACAGCCGGCGCAGCGTTTTGCCGGTGTTTTTCGGGCGTGCGCCGGGTCTCGTGCTGCGCGAGCCGCCGTGCGCGGGTCTTGCGGGGTTCATCCTTTTTTCCGCCATCAGTCCGCACCCCCTAACGCCGCGCCGCCTTTTTGCTGGCTGTGATAGACTTCGCTGTAAATCGGGCTGCGCACAAGCAGCTCCTCGTGCGTGCCGATATCGGAAACTTTCCCGCCGTCGAGCACAATGATCTTGTCCGCGTCCTCCACGGAACTGATGCGCTGCGCGATGATGATCTTGGTCGTGTCAGGGATCTGCGTGCGCAAGGCCTCGCGGATCTTGCTGTCGGTCACGGTATCCACTGCGCTCGTCGAGTCGTCTAAAATCAGGATCTTCGGTTTTTTGAGAAGCGCGCGCGCAATGCAAAGGCGCTGCTTCTGCCCGCCCGAAACATTCACGCCGCCCTGCCCAAGGTCGGTCTTATAGCCGTCTGGGAACGCGCGGATGAAATCATCCGCCTGCGCCGCCTTGCACGCTTTGACGATCTCTTCTTCGGTGGCGTTCTGGTCGCCCCAGCGCAGGTTATCGAGGATCGTGCCCGAAAACAGCACGTTGTTTTGCAGCACCATGCTCACGCTTTCGCGCAGCTCATAGAGCGTGTAGTCCTTGACGTTGTGCCCGTCCACACGCACTTCGCTCGCGGTCACGTCGTAAAGGCGCGGGATGAGGCTCACGAGCGTGGTCTTGGCGCTGCCCGTGCCGCCGATGACGCCGACCGTCTCGCCCGCCGCGATGTGCAGGTTCACGGAATCGACGACGTTGCGCTTGCCCTCGGCATTGTATTTGAAGCTGACGTTTTTAAATTCAATGTCGCCCTTTTCGACGTGCAGGTCGGGGTCGGCTTCGTTGTCGTTGATGTCGGGTTTTTCCACGATGACTTCCCAGATGCGGGACGCCGCCGCGCGCGACATGACGTAATTGACGAAGATCATGGCAATCATGATGACCGACATCAAAATCTGCATGACATAGGTGAGCACCGTTGCGAACGCGCCGATCTCGAGCTCGCCCGCCACGATCTTGCCGGAGCTGATATAGGCGATCGCGAGAATGGTGCCGAACATGGTGAGCATCATCAAGGGCTGCGCAAGCACCATCAGTTTTTCCGCGGAAATCGAGGCGCGCATCAGGTCGTCATTCGACTTCTTGAACTTCTTTTTCTCATAACTCCCGCGCACGAACGCCTTGACCACGCGGATGGCGATCAGGTTTTCCTGCACCGAGGCGTTCAGGCCGTCGAACATCCGGAGCATTTTTTTGAAGCGGCGCATCGCGATCGGCCCGAAGATGGCAAGCGTCACGAGGATGAGCGGGATCACGACCAAAAACACATCGCCGACCGCCGGATTCAGACGGAAGCTCAGGATCATTGCAAATACGAATTGCAGCGGCGCACGGAAGAAAATGCGCAGCATCATCTGGTACATGTTCTGCACGGTGGTCACGTCGGTGGTCATGCGGGTGATGAGCGACGCGGTGCTGAACTTGTCGATATTCGAGAACGAAAAGGTCTGGATGTTTTGATACATCGCCTCGCGCACCCGCGCGCCGAGCCCCATGCTCGCCACCGCTGCAAGGCGCGCCCCAAGCCCGCCGCACATCAGCGATACGCCCGCCATCAGGATCATCATCCCGCCCGTGCGCACGACATAGTGCATATCGCCGTTCGGGATGCCGACGTCCACGATCCGCCCCATGTAATAGGGGATCAGCAGTTCAAGCAGGACTTCGCCGATCATCAGAAACGGGCAGATGACCGACTGGATCCAGTATGGCTTCGCATAACGGATCAATTTTCCCACGGCACCGCACCTCCGTATACTTTCAATTCCGGGGCCGAAAAACGGCCGGGTAAGATAGTAGTATTTTAAGCCAGCGCAGGCGGATTTGTCAACCGAAAAACGGCGCTGCAAAACGGCGATCCCTGCCGAAACCCGCGCTTTTTGAGATAATCGACAGATTCAAAAAATGTGTTGCCTGCCTTTTGCCGCAAAACCCGGCGCTTCGCGCTATGGGTGAAAGGGGTTTCGGAACAACACTTCGAAAAGGAGAGAGAACATTGAAATCTGCCCTGACATCCAAACAGCTGGCTTTCTGCCGGCACTTCGTGCGCACGCGCAACGGGCGCGAGGCGGCTGCGGCGGCAGGCTTCTCGCTGTTCCCCGAGCGGACGGCGCAGCGGCTGCTTGCGGACAAACGTGTGCGCGCCCAAATCGAAACGCTCGAAAAAGACGTTGCCGCAACGCGCGCAGAGCTCGTGGCGGGGTACCGGCGGCTTGCATTCGGGAGCGTCTCGGACGCGGTGCGCCTTTTGATGCAGGAGCCGGACGGCGAGCCGCTGGACCTCGACCGTCTCGACCTGTTTCTGGTCAGCGACATCAAGCGTCCGAAAGGCGGCGGCATGGAAATCAAATTCTTTGACCGCCAGAAAGCGCTCGAACGGCTCGAAGAATTGCAGGCGGGCAACTCGGACAGTGCGCTGCCCTTTTACCGCGCGCTGGAGCGTTCGGCTGCGCTGTTTTCGCCGGAAGGCGGCGAGGACTGATGCAGCTTTCCGATTTCCGTGCATTTTCCCAGAAGCAGCTGGAGCTGCTTTCGTGGTGGTGCGAAGAAAGCCCCTTTCATTCGTATGACGCGATCATCTGCGACGGCGCGGTGCGCAGCGGCAAGACCGTGTGCATGTCGCTTTCGTTCGTGCTGTGGGCGTTCTACCGTTTCGAGGGTCAGGCCTTCGCCCTGTGCGGCAAAACCGTGACGGGGCTGCGGCGCAACGTCGTCACGCCGCTGTTGCCGCTGCTTCATGATCTCGGCTTTACCTGCCGCGACTTAAAAAGCCGCAATATGCTCGAGCTCGCCCGCGGGGAGCGGCGCAACCGCTTTTACCTGTTCGGCGGCAAGGACGAATCCTCCGCCGCGCTCATCCAGGGGCTGACGCTTGCGGGCGTGATGCTCGATGAGGTCGCGCTCATGCCCCGCTCATTCTGCGAACAGGCGGTGGCGCGCTGCTCGGTGGAAGGCTCGCGGCTCTGGTTCAACTGCAACCCCGAGCACCCCGCGCACTGGTTCTATCGCGAATGGATTTTAAAGCGCGCGGAAAAAAACTGCCTGTACCTGCACTTTACAATGGAGGACAACCCCGCCCTCTCGCGCGCCATGCGCGAGCGCTACCGCTCGCTTTACAGCGGGGCGTTTTACGAACGGTTCGTCGAGGGCAGGTGGACGGCGTGCGACGGGCTTGTGTACCCGTTTTTCGATGAAACGTACGTGTGCGACGTACCGAACGGCTTTTCGCGCTTCACAGTCTCGTGTGACTACGGAACGGTCAACCCCACGTCGATGGGGCTTTGGGGACTAAACGAAGACTGCTGGTACCGCATCGACGAGTTCTACCACGATTCAAGGCTAAAAGGCTTTCAAATGACCGACGAGGAATATTACGGTTCGCTTTGCAAGCTCGTCGGCGACAGAACGGTGGATCGTGTCATTGTAGACCCGTCGGCGGCGTCGTTTATCGAGTGCATCCGCCGGCACGGCCGCTTTCCCGTGGAGCGCGCGCAAAACGATGTGCTCGGCGGCATCCGCCGCACGTCGGACGCGCTGAAAACGGGGAAAATCCGCATCTGCCGCACCTGTAAAGACATCCTGCGCGAATTTTCGCTCTACCGATGGGATGAAAGCGCGCGGTACGACGCGGTGAAAAAGGAGAACGACCACGCGATGGATGATATGCGTTATTTCGTTTCTACGGCGCTCGGCGGCCCGTCTTTGGACGGGTTCGCCATCGCCATACCCAGAGAAAGGGGGTGACAACTTGCCGATATTCAAAAAACGTGCCGCCAAAACCCGGCCGCAGCAGAACGCTGTGGGCACGCCCGCGCTTGCAGCGCCCCGGCGCGGGGAAGCGGCGAACGGGCTTCTCGCCGTGCCCCCGCCCGCACTCGCCGGCGACCTGTACCGTGCGCTGCGTGAAGCGGTGCCCGTCATCGACGCCGCGATCTATAAGCTCGTGCGGCTGACGGGCGGGTTCCGTGCGATCTGTGAAAACGAGCGCTTCCAACCGCTTTTAGACGCATTTTGCGCCGAAGTGCCCACAGACTGCGGCAGCGCTTCGCTGCAATCGTTTGCCGACTGCTTTTTTGAGCAGCTTTTGACCTACGGTACGGCGGTCGCGGAGATGGTGCCGGACGACATGGGCGCGGTCGGCTACCTCTACAACGCGCCGCAGTCGGACTACCTGCTGCGCCGCGCGAAAGGCAACTTTGCCGCCGTCGAGATCCTGCGCAACGACGGGGCTTCGAGCACGGTGCTGCCCCGCCAGGAAGATCTGCTGTACGCCGCGCTGAGCGCCCCGCCGGGTTCGCTCTACGGCACGTCTGTGCTCGCGGGGCTGCCGTTTGTCAGCTCCGTTTTGATGAAGATCTTCAACGCCGTCGGGCAGAACTGGGAACGCGTCGGGAATGTCCGCTTCGCCGTGACCTATAAGCCCTCGAACGACGCGGGCGGCACAGCGTATGCCAAAGACCGCGCCATGCGGATCGCCGAGCAGTGGAGTGAAGCGATGCGCAGCCGCGACGTGCGCGATTTTGTCGCCGTGGGCGATGTGGACATCAAGGTCATCGGCGCGGACAACCAGATTTTGGACAGCGACGTGCCTGTGCGCCAGATGCTCGAACAGATCGTCGCGAAGCTGGGACTTCCGCCGTTCATGCTCGGTCTTTCGTGGTCCACGACCGAACGGATGGCGTCCGAGCAGGCGGACATCCTCACGACAGAACTGGAATTCTACCGCCGCGTGCTCACACCGGTGCTTTTGAAGATCTGCCGCACGCACCTGCGCGCTTACGGCTGCACGGACCGCGTGGAGATCGTTTGGGACGACATCACGCTCAAAGACGCCGTGGACGAGGCAACCGCACGCCACCTCGACGCGCAGACCGACGAGATCCGCGCCGCGCTCGGGGATGCAGGCGGCAAGACAGACGGAAAGGAGGGAAACCATGCAGAAAAGCTTTGAAACCAGGCCCGCAAACAAGGGCGTAAATGAAGAAATGCTCCGGGAGATCAACAAATACACCCAGCAGGACCTCGCGGCGGATGAGGTGTTCGTCTTTTCCGTCATCCTGTGCGACAACGAGGTCGACCGCGACTTTGAGCGGTTTTCCGTGAAAAGCCTGCGCGCGCTCGCCCCACTGTTCCGCGGCAAGACCGCCATCCGCAACCACAGCATGGACAGCGCCGACCAGAGTGCGCGCACCTTTTTGACCGAGGTGGTCACGGACGAGACAAAACGCACAACGCTTGGCGAGCCGTATACTTATTTAAAAGCGTACTGCTATATGCCGCGCATCGCAAAAAATGAAGCGCTCATCGCCGAGATCGCCGCGGGCATCAAAAAGGAGGTCTCCGTGGGCTGCGCAGTACGCTCGAGCATTTGCTCGGTGTGCGGGGCGGACGAACGCATTTCGCCCTGCAAACACCGCCGCGGAAAAACCTATAACGGCAAGGTCTGCCACTATGTGCTTGAAGACCCCACGGACGCCTACGAATGGTCGTTCGTTGCGGTGCCCGCGCAGAAAAACGCGGGTGTGACCAAGCACTTCGAGACGGCGGCGCAGAAAATCGGCGTCCACGGCAAAGGCGTAACGCTCACCGCCGCCGAGGCCGAGGCGCTTCACGACTCGCTTGCACGCTTGCAAAAGGACGCAAAAGCGGGCGAACAATATCGCAAAGACCTTTGCGAGACCGCTTCGCGCGGGCTTTTGCGCGCGCTGCCGGGCCTTGACGCGGCGCTCGCGAAATCGCTTTGCGAACCGCTTGACTGTGCGCAGCTGCGCGCGCTCTCGCTTAGCGTTGCCGAAAGGACCGCGCCGCGCGCCCCGCAGCTCGCACCGCAGGAACACACCGCGCGCAAAGCCAAAAACGAACGCTTTAAAGTTTAAGAGAGGAGAAAACCTTATGGAAAATTTTGAAACCATCCGCCTCGACAAGGGGCTTTACAGCTCCCGCAAGGGCTTTACCGCCGAGCTCGAATCCATCGACCCCTCGGAAAATTATAAGGGGACGGAACTCGAGGGCTTAGACGCTTTCGAGCGCCAGCTCAAGCGCTTTGATATCCGCATCCACGGCGCGGCGAGCGACTGCGTCGAAAAATTCTTCGCGACGACCGATTCCGCCGCCCTCTTCCCCGAATACATCGCCCGCGCGGTGCGCAAGGGGCTCGAGGAAGCCGACCTGCTGCCGTACATCGTCGCGACCAAGACCGACATCAACGGCCTCGACTACCGCACCATCACCTCCATTCCCACGGAGGATGAAAAAGAGCTCAAAGAGACCGACGAGGGCGCGGCGATCCCCGAAACCGTCGTGCACACGCAGGAAAACCTCGTCAAGCTCAAAAAGCGCGGCCGGATGCTGGTCGCCTCCTACGAAGCCCTGCGCTTCCAGCGGCTCGACCTGTTCACCGTCACGCTGCGCCAGATCGGCGCGTATATCGCGCGCACACAGCTGAAAGACGCGGTGGACGTGCTGCAAAACGGCGACGGCAACTCGAACCCCGCGCCGACCTCTTCCCTTGCAGGCGACAGCGTGACCTACGCCGACCTTGTGGACTTCTGGAACGAATTTGACCCCTACCAGCTCAACACCATGGTCGCTTCCCCCGACATGGCGGCGGCGATTTTGAAGCTCGCCGAAATGCGCGACGCAGCGGCAGGGCTCACCTTCCACGGCAGCGGCAAAAGCGTAACGCCTTTGGGCGCGACGCTTCTCAAAAGCAGCGCCGTCCCCACCGGCAAGCTCATCGGTCTGGACCGCACCTGCGCTTTGGAAATGGTGCAGGCAGGCGGCGTGACGACCGAATACGACAAGCTCATCGACCGGCAGCTCGAACGCGCCGCGATCACGCAGATCTCGGGCTTCGCCAAAATCTATACCGACGCTTCGCGCGTACTCTCGTAAAAAAAGGAGGCGCGAAGCGATGGATGAAGTGGAGGTCCTGCGGCAGCTTCAGACCGTTTACGGCTATGACCCCGCCGCCCTGCAAACCGCGGGCGCGGCGATCGAATCCATCTGTTTGCAGTTTGCCGCGCGCCTGAAAAAGCCCGAATACGGTTCGCATCCCGCTGTGGTGGGGGCTGCTGCGGCGGCGTGCCATTTCCGCCTGTTGCTGCAAAGCGACCAGTTCCGCGACGGCACGACCGTCTTTAAAGCGGGTGACGTTTCGGTGCAGATGAGCCGCAGCGCCATGCTTGAAGCCGCCGAACGCCTGCGCGCGGAAAGCTTTGCGGCGGCGGCGCCCTACCTTTGCGACGACAGCTTTCTGTTTATGCAGGTGACGGCATGAACACGTGCTTTGAAAAATTCGGAAGTTCCGTCCGCCTGACGGACGGCGCGGGCTGGTATTCGCCCGTATACAAGGCGTTTTTGCAGCCGCTGCGCTACAAAAACAAAATGTATTTGGAGGGCACCTACACGCCCATCGGCCGCGACAACACGGGACTGTATCTTTACATCGGCCCCGCGTCGCACGACCTCATGCGCCTGCCCGACGCGGCGCGCCTTTTGGGCAGCGACGGGCGGCAGTACGTCATCCAGCGCGCGGAAGAAGTCAGGCTTTCGGACAAGTCCTTTTACTATTGGGCGATCGTAAAAGAGGTAAGCGAGGTGAATTTGTGACAAGCGTACACGAACGTGTGGAGATGCTCGTGCAGCTTTTGACCGCAAGCCAGTCGATGCCGGAGGAATGCAGCATGGTGATCGCCTATGAAAACGACATCAAGCCCTATCCCGTAGAAAATCCGATCATCGCCTTTGCCGTGGACAAGATCGCCATCGGCGAACGGCTGGTCTCGGTCGGGGAGGACGGCGCCGAGACCCAGACCAAAAACCGCACGGTGGACAGCGTAATCAAGGTAAGCTTTTTCGTCCCGTATGCGTCCGGCCCGAAAGAATGCTTTTCGCTGTTCAACAGCCTGTCTACCGCGCTGATGTTCAACATGACCTTGCAGGACGCGGAAATCACCGCCATCAACTGCGCCGACTGCAATTACGTGCGTGACTGCGGCGCGCTGGTGCTGGAATCGGATTTTACCCTGCAATTTACCGCTACGCCGTAGCGCGGGGTACTTGCTTTTACGGACAAGGGGGCCGTTCTGTGTTTCGACACAGAACGGCCCCCGTTATCTTTTCATTCCATTTCCGCTTCCCACTTTGCTCCGGTTTTACAGGAAAGCCGATTTTACGGATGCCGTATTGCAACGGCACGCGCTTATAGCGAAGCTGGCTTAGGGTTGCCATCGTTAAAAAGAATGGTTTTAACGAAAAACCGGTATGGCGTATCATCCGAGATATTTACTCTTTTTGATGAAACAAATTCTGTCTTGCTTCCGTCATCCTCCAGCCAAATCAGATCTGACGTCATTACGTTCGTGCCATGCAGGGCTGCGTTTATATCCATAGCGTCTGTTACCCGCATCGGACCGCAATAGCAATCCACACTTCTCACCAATACATTGTCCGGCGACCTTTGACGAAAGCAGCTTATCATCAACATGCCGCAGTAAAAGCACACTTTCCCCACGCTGTAAAATGCCGCTGTCTTTCCGGCTTCTTTGTTTGCTCCAAAGCCATAGCAAATCGATTCTTCGCCGAAATAAGCCTCCGTTTCCGTAATGCGACACCGCATTACAAAATCATCCTCCATTTTACGGCATATGATTTTACCAAGCAAGTCCTGCGCAACTTCAGTGGAAGGTCTTGAAAAGAACGCCTTATCCTGCATCTTCTGTAGTGGCATAAACGATCTCCTTACTCGCTGCCGGTTCCGCTTTCCACTCGACGTAAATCTGTATTTCTATTTTCCTGTAAAAAGGCCGCGGCAGTTTGCGGGTCTCGCAGCGTTTCTTCCGGCACGTCTATCCAATCATTAATATATCTATACTGCCAACCGGTAGGATCTGCAAAGAACACTTCTTCTAAGCTGAAAAAAGCGTAACTAAAATCAAACGCTTTGGCATCAATATAGCGTATGGTTTGCGGAATCGTTATGCTTTCTACACGATGTCCAATAACAATCCCATAATAAGTGGGCGTTGCCGATGGGTAGTTGTTGTTAACGTAAATCATTTCACGACCCAAAAAGCCTATTTCTGTCACAGGAAGACCGTTATGCTCTGACGGAATAATAATAGAGGTTAGCTCCTCTGAATACCAATCCTTTAGCCCAACGGCCACCCCGCCGTAAGAGGCTTGATCGGGCCCTTGCAGAGTCAAAGAGTAGACAAAATAATCTTCGGGGGTTTCGCCGGAGGAAGAAGAATCGTTTTCAATCGGCAATGTATCTTGTGTCCCATCCGTATAGGTTAGAACCAAGTTTCCGTTCACGATTTCTGCCTTTTCAATTCCCTTCCCGGCTTCACCCTTTTCACCTTTTTCGCCCTTGAGCGAAGCAAACCAGTCCTCCTGCGTTCCCGCAAAACCCATTTCCACTGCCAATTCATAGGCAGACTTTCCGTTCGAGCCTTTTAAGCTCAGAAGCCATTCTTGTACCGTTCCTTGATATCCATTGTCACAGGCCAATTCATAAGCGGATTTGCCATCTGCGCCTGTCTCGCCGGCTTCGCCTTTCTCGCCCTGTGCGCCTACCAAAGAAGCCAACCATTCCTCCAGTGTTCCTGTATATTCAGGGTTTGCTTCTTTATATAACGCAAAAGCCGATTTACCGTCTGCCCCGGCAGCCCCCGTCGCACCATCTTTCCCGTGAAGCGAGGTCAACCAAGCCGCCAAATCTCCCTCGAAGCCGTTTTCTACCGCCAGCTCATAAGCAGACTTTCCGGTTTTACCTTGTTCGCCGGCAATTCCCTTCAATGAGGCAAGCCATTCTTCCTCTGTTCCTTCGTAGCCCTGTTCCACCGCCAGGTCATAAGCAGATTTTCCATCTGCGCCTGTTTCGCCGGTGTCGCCTTTCTCACCCTGTGCGCCTGTTGCTCCAATTAAGGAATCCAACCATTCGTCAAGGCTGCCGGTATATCCCTGCTCCACGGCTAAATCATATGCGGATTTTCCATCGGCACCGGCGATTCCCGCGTCTCCCTTGTCGCCTTTCTCGCCCTGTGCGCCTACCAAAGAAACCAGCCATTCTTCCACTGTGCCGGCGTAGCCTTTTTCCACCGCCAAGTCATAGGCAGACTTTCCGTTCGCACCGGTGTCCCCCTTCTCGCCTTGGGGACCCACAAGAGAAGCCAGCCAAGACTGCAGATCGCCCTCATAACCGGCCAGGATTGCCAGTTCATAGGCGGACTTACCATCCGCACCCGTCTCGCCGGTATCGCCTTTTTCCCCTTTTTCGCCTTGTGCGCCGGCTTCCCCAACCAAAGAGGCAAGCCACTGTTCCTCGGTGCCGGCATATCCCATTTTCACAGCCAAATCAAAAGCGGATTGGCCAACCAGAGAAGACAGCCATTCCTGCTCGCTGCCAATAAAGCCGTTTTCTGTTGCCAGTTCATATGCAGACTTACCGTCCGCCCCTATTGCGCCTTTTTCTCCATCCTTACCCACCAAAGAGGCGAGCCATTCGCTTTCTGTCCCCGTGAAGCCGTTTTTCACCGCCGTCGCATAAGCGGACGCCCCGTCCTTGCCTGTGAGCGAGTTAAGCCATTCTTCCATTGTACCCGTAAATCCGTTTTCCTGCGCGATTTCAAAAGCGGATTTGCCGTTGCTCCCCTTTTCTCCGACAAGGGTAGTCAACCAAGCTTCCTGTGTACCGATGTACCCATGCTCAACAGCCAGTTCATAAGCGGATTTCCCCGCAGACCCCGTTGCTCCCGTTTGGCCGGGGGTTCCAATCAGAGAACCGAGCCATTCCTCAACCGTTCCGGTATATCCTTTTTCCACCGCCAAATCATAAGCAGATTTTCCCACTTTGCCTTCCGGCCCGGTTTCGCCCGCCAGAGACATTAGCCATTGTTCCAAATCGCCCGAATATCCATTTTGTACTGCCAAATCATAAGCCGATTTTCCGGCTGAAGCGGAAACGGAGAGGTCGTCCGTTTCATGTACGAGAATTGCTGCGGAAAAAGCGATCCCAACCATTAACAAAAGCGTAAGCACCATACACAGAGCTTTCACAAATAGCTTTCTTTTCTTATGTTGTTCTGATTTTTGCCGTTCCATTTCTAACGCACTCCCTTCATTGATAAAAACACTTATGCACTTATTATATAGAAACGTTTCGTTTCTGTCAATTCTATTATAGAAACTTTTTGTTGAATCCATGGCGTGCAAACACATAAGTTTTTTATAATCTAATCGCGGAGGCGAAAACAGATGAGCCATAGAAGAAATCAGCTATCCTATCGCTTAAAACTGCTTCGGGAAGAAAAGGGAATCAGCCAATACAAATTGGCCGAGCACCTAAATTTGTCCCGCGGGCTGTTAAGCAATTATGAGCAGGGCAGTAGAGAGCCCGATTACGATACCCTCATTTTGCTTGCCGATTACTATGAAGTATCTACGGATTATCTCTTGGGGATAACGAACGTCAAAAAAAGATGGCTTGACAGCCGTAAACAAAGCAAATACGAAAAAATTATGCAAGATATCGGTAATTTGTCGGATCAAAGCATTGTGGAATTAAAGCAATATCTTGAGCTCTTAAAAATGAGAGATGCGATAAATCAAAAAGGCGAAACAAAATCATCATAGCCGACTTTCGAAATCATAACAAATAGAAGCGCTGTAAATGCAAAGCAAGTGTCTATTGTCAACGACCTTATACTCTTAACAAAAAGCGCCCTGTGCGAAATGCACGGGGCGCTTTGTTATGCTTCTGTTGTTTTGCCCGCTTACAGCGTCGCGGCGAGCTGTTTGAGATAGGCTTTGAAATCCTCGCCGATCTCGGGGTGCTGAAGGGCGACCTCGCAGTTCGCCTGCATGATGCCGAGCTTGTTGCCCATGTCATAGCGCGTGCCGACGAAGTCCACGGCGTTGAGCTTGCCGCGGCGCGCGAGGTCGAGCATCGCGTCGGTGAAATAGATCTCGCCGCTCTTGGGGTCGGCGGGTGTCTTTTCAATGAGATCGAAGATCTCGGGCGGCATAACAACGCGTCCCAAGATCGAATAGCACGACATGATCTGTTCGGGGGTGGGCTTTTCGATGATGTTGTGCACCTGCATGACGCGGTCTTCTAAGGGCGTGACGTCGAGCGTGCAGTATTTCGGCACGTCCTTGCGCGGGACCTCTTTCACGCCGACCACGCCGCAGCCGTATTTTTCATACGCGCGGCAAAGCTGCCCGACGACCGGGTCTTCGGAGATGATGACGTCGTCGCCGTACATGACCGCGAACGGCTCGTTGCCTACGAAGCTTCGTGCGCACAGCACTGCGTGGCCGAGGCCCTTTGTCTCTTTCTGGCGGACATAATAGATGTTCGCGAGATTCGCGCAGGCTTCCACTTCCTCAAGGATGTGCGCCTTTGCGGGATTGCCCTTGAGCTTGGCTTCGAGCTCGAACGAGTGGTCGAAGTGGTCCTCGATGACGCCCTTGCCGCGGTTGGTGACGATCAGGATATCCGTGATGCCGGCGGCGACCGCCTCTTCCACGATATACTGGATGGCGGGTTTGTCCACGATGTTGAGCATTTCCTTCGGGACAGCCTTCGAAGCGGGCAGCACGCGCGTGCCAAGCCCTGCGGCAGGGATAACGGCTTTTGTGATTTTCATAAAGATAGCCTCATTTCTGATTCAGATTTTCATATTTTCGGGACGTGCCTTACACGACCGTAGTATGTAAAAAAGCCTTTTACTGTCCGCAGGATATAAGAATTAAAATGCGTCGTTGCACGCCGCATCGGAGACCCCCCGGCGAGGGTTCTCCGGAAATAACAGCCCACCGGGCTGTTATTTCTCCTCTCCTGCGCTTTGTTTGGAAAAAGTTTTCGCGTCCTGCGGGCCGCGACCAAAGGCGCCGCCTTTGGGTTCCGCCACCTTTTGAAAAAGGTGGACGAAAACTTTTGTACAACTTCTTCAACAAACCGGGGACGTGTTTACATAACCATTTTACGACAGAAGGTTGAAAAATGCAACCCCAAGCAGCTGCTGCGCCGCATAGTAAATGAAAATGGCGGCAATGCACATCAGCGCCGAGGTGCCGCCGCGGCGCAACAGCCCCAGCCGATAGCTTTCGGGATTCTCGGTGTGCGCGCGCAGGGCGGCGATGTCTTTTTGCACTTTTCGCTTATAAAACCAGTTGGCGCTGAGCCCCGCCGCGATGTGCAGCACAAGGTTGCCCGCAAGAAAGCCGATGGTCTCGGGCAGGGCAAAGAACGCCTGCGCGGTCTCCATGTACGCCGCTTCGCTCATTTCGCCGCTGTAAAGCTGCATTTGCGCGTTGTAAACGGAAACGTATGCTTCCTGAAAGCGCGGCGTGGCGGAAAACAGGCTCACAAGCAGCCCGAGCACCAAAAACACGGCGCCCGCGGCATATACTTTTCGATAGAAGAACCAATACGGCGTGAACAGGAATGCCGACCAGTTCCACTGCACCTTTTTGCCCGCTTTTTCCATAGCGTAAAACTTCGGGATATAGCGGTTCGCGCCCGTTTGCACATATGCCGCCGTATCGGCGACGGTATTGCCGCCGAGCGTCTCGTCCGGCGAGATGAACACCGTCCGCTGCGGCGCGCCGTAGGGGGGCTGCTGCGCGCCAAAAGGCGGCTGACCGATGCCGGGTACGGCGTGGTACAGCCGTGCGCCGCACTGCGTGCAGACCGGCTCGTCGGCGTGGTTCTGCGCCCCGCAATGCGGGCAGGTAACCGTGGGAAGGCGGTCCGGCACGGCCGGTTGGGCGTTTGCCGCAGCAGAATCCGGCGACGGCTGCCAGGAAAAGCCTTCCGCATGGTGCGCTTCGTTTGCGCACGCGCCTTTTTCCGTATAACACGCGCGGTGGTGCGGCGTACCGCACACGGGGCAGACGACGATGTCGTCCGTTTCCGTGAACGTCTTGCCGCAGACCGGACATTGCGCGCCTGTATAATTCATAGGGAATCCTTCTTTCACCTGAACAGAATGCAGAGGACAGAAATCAGAGGTTAGACCGTGTTTTTGAGCCCCGCGTGCAGGGCTTCGAAACTATAAAAACTTCTTCCCGCTTCTGTCTTCTGCCTTCTGTTTTCTGAATACTGAAATCAGACCTTGATCTCGACTTCCAGCCCCAGCAGATCGCGGTAGCGGTCCAAAATCGGCTGCACGTCGCTTTGCAAAAACTGCGTGACCTGCTGCGGGGCGCGGCCGACGAAGTTTTGCGGCACGAGCTCGGCGCGCAGTTCTTCGATCGTCATGCCAAACGCCGGGTCAGCGGCGATGCGCTCCAACAGGTCGTTGGGTTTGCCCTCGACCTTGACGACTCTCCCCGCCGCCATGGAGTGCTGGCGGATGCGCTCGTGCAGCTCCTGGCGGTCGCCGCCCTTTTTAACGGCAGCCATCAGGATATTTTCGGTCGCCATGAACGGCAGTTCTTCGTTCAGGCGTTTTTCGATCATCTTCGGGTAGACGACCAGCCCGCTGACGATGTTGATATACAGTTCCAAAATCGCATCCGTTGCAAGGAACGCCTCCGGAATGCTGATGCGCTTGTTGGCGGAGTCGTCGAGCGTGCGCTCAAACCACTGGGTCGCCGCAGTGACGGCGGGGTTCGTGGCATCGGCGATCACATAGCGCGAAAGCGAGGCGATGCGCTCACTGCGCATGGGGTTGCGCTTATACGCCATCGCCGACGAGCCGATCTGATGCGCTTCAAACGGCTCTTCGATCTCTTTTAAGTGCTGCAGCAGCCGCAGGTCGTTCGAGAATTTATGCGCGGACTGCGCGATCCCCGACAATACGAACAGCACCTGGCTGTCTAATTTGCGCGGATAGGTCTGCCCCGAAACGGGGAAGACGCTCGAAAAGCCCATTTTTTCGGCGATCTTGCGGTCGAGCGCGACGACCTTTTCGGTGTCGCCCTCGAAAAGCTCCATAAAGCTCGCCTGTGTGCCCGTCGTGCCCTTCGAGCCCAGAAGCCGCATCTGCGAAAGCTGGAATTCGAGCGCGGAAAAGTCCATCAAAAGGTCCATGAGCCACAAACTCGCGCGCTTGCCGACGGTCGTGGGCTGCGCAGGCTGGAAATGCGTAAACGCAAGGCAGGGCATATTCTTATATTCGTCGGCGAATTTTGCCAGACGGTCTAAAAGGTTGACCATCTTTTTGCGGATGAGTTTTAAGCCTTCGGTCATGATGATAACGTCGGTGTTGTCGCCGACATAGCACGACGTCGCGCCCAGGTGGATGATGCCCTTTGCTTTCGGGCACTGCACGCCGTAGGCGTAGACGTGGCTCATCACGTCGTGGCGCACCTCGCGTTCGCGCGCCTCTGCGACCTCATAGTTGATGTCGTCGGCGTGGGCTTTGAGCTCGGCGATCTGTTCGTCGGTGATATGCAGCCCCAATTCCTGTTCGCTTTCGGCAAGGGCGATCCAGAGTTTGCGCCAGGTGCGGAATTTGAAATCCGGCGAGAAGATGTATTTCATCTCGCGGCTCGCGTAACGCGAATTCAACGGGCTTTCATAAACGTCTTTGGACATGGTTTTCCTCCGCTTTCAGATGTTAGATATTAGAAGTTAGATATTAAACGTGGGGTGGGCGGGGTCTCGGCGCTGCCGAAAGATATAGCGGACGCGGTAAACTTCCGGTTGTGCCGGGGATTTTCTCCCGCGCCCTACAGTCTCTCCCTCCGGCACGCGCAAAGCGCGTGCCACCTCCCTCATCAGAGGGAGGACCGAGTTACAACAAGCCTTCGGTTGTGCGCTGCCCCCTCTGACAAGGGTAATTCCCCACGGTGTGGGGAAATGTCGCAAAGCGACAAAGGGGACGGCCGCCGTCAGCGGCTGGCAAGCGTTAGCGAGACTGGGGGAGAGAAAAACCTTGAGGACATGCAGTAAAAACCAAAGCGGCGAGGCTCCCTGTTTTGCTTCTGACTGCTGCTTTCTGATCTCTGCTGTCTACGGTTGCGGTCTACGCAACCGAATGTGCACCTCGCGCAGCTGCTGCTCGGACACGGTGTTCGGCGCGCCCAAAAGCAGGTCCTGCGCGTTGGAGTTCATCGGGAACGCGATGACCTCGCGGATGTTTTCCTCGTCTTTCAAAAGCATAAGCATCCGGTCCACGCCCGGCGCCATGCCCGCGTGCGGCGGCGCGCCGTAGTGGAACGCCTTAAAGAGCGCCCCGAAGCGTTTTTCCACTTCTTCCGCCGTATAGCCTGCAAGCTCGAACGCCTTGATCATCACGTCGGGGCGGTGGTTGCGCACCGCGCCGGAGGAGAGCTCCACGCCGTTGCAAACGACGTCGTACTGGTACGCCTTGATCGTGAGCGGGTCCTGCGTTTCGAGCGCCTCGAGTTCCCCTTGCGGCATGGAAAACGGGTTGTGCGTGAAGTCGAGCTTGCCCTCTTCGTTTTTCTCGTACATCGGGAAATCCGTGATGAAGCAAAGCTCGAAGCGGTCTTTGTCGATGAGCCCCAGCCGTTCGCCGAGGGCGGTGCGGATCTGCCCTGCGAGCAGGTCGACGGCTTTCGGCGCGTCGCTGATAAAGAACAGCGTATCGTCCGTTTTCAAAGACAGGTCTGCTTTGAGCTGCGCCTGTTTTTCGTCGGAAAGGAATTTCGCGATCGGCCCTTTATACGAGCCGTCTTCAAGCACGGTCAGATAGCCGAGGCCCTTCATGCCGATGGACTCGGCGAATTTGAGCATCTTTTCAAAGAACGACTTGCTCTGCTTGCCCGCCGGGGCGACGATACCGCGCACGGGGCGGCCCTTGAAGGGCTTGAATTCGACATCTGCAAAGAACTCGCTTAAATCGACGATCTTAAGCGGGTTGCGCAGGTCCGGCTTATCTGTGCCGTAGTGCAGCATGGCCTCTTCATACGGGATGCGTTTAAAAGGCGCGGGCGAAACGGGTCTGCCGCCCCCGAATTTCGCGAAGGTGTCATACAGCACGTCCTCGGCGACGGCGAAGACGTCTTCCTGCGTCGCGAACGCCATTTCAAAGTCGAGCTGGTAGAATTCGCCGGGCGAACGGTCGGCGCGCGCATCCTCATCGCGGAAGCACGGCGCGATCTGGAAGTATTTATCAAAGCCCGACACCATCAAAAGCTGCTTGAACTGCTGGGGCGCCTGCGGCAGGGCGTAGAATTTGCCCTCGTGTTTTCTGGAGGGGATGATATAGTCGCGCGCGCCCTCGGGCGACGAGCAGGTCAAAATCGGCGTGTTGATCTCCGGGAAGCCGAGCGACTCCATCTTCTCGCGTAAAAAGCGCACGACCTCGCTGCGGAACAGGATATTGTCATGCACCTTTTTGTTGCGCAGGTCTAAAAAGCGGTAGGTAAGGCGCACGTCCTCGCGCGTTTCGGTGGATTCCCCGATCTCGAACGGCAGTGCCTTTTCGCACGCGCCGAGCACGGTAAGGCTTTCGACGTGTACTTCGAGTTCGCCCGTGGGGATTTTGGGGTTGACCGTTTCCGGGTCGCGTTTGACAACTTTACCCGTCACGGAGACGACGCTTTCCTTGTGCAGGCGCGCGAGCATTTCCTCGTCGTGCACGACGGTCTGGGTAACGCCGTATTGGTCGCGCAGGTCGACGAACGCCACGCCGCCATGGTCGCGGATGGTATCGACCCACCCCGCGAGCGAGACGGTCTCCCCCAAATTCTCGAGCGTCAGTGCATTGCAGTTGTGTGTTCTGTATGCCATAATGCCGTATACATCCCTTCCGGTATGGGTTTATACATAGTATGTTAGAAAAGTATAGCACAAACGGCGCGCAATTTCCACTCTAATTTGCAAAAAAACATTGTGCTTTGCGCGGCTTTCGTGTAAAATAGGAAGCGTCCGACAAAGTTTTTTGCGGAGGTGTTGCCGGGTGGCAGAGGACAACAAAAACAAAAACGGGAATTTTGACGACTTTGAAGATATTTTCAGCAGCTCCGGCGCGGACGATTTTGAAGATATTTACAGCGACAGCAAATCGGACGGCAATCATATAAACGCCGGCGCGGATGAATATGAGGACATTTCCAGCGGCCGGCAAGACGAGGACGACGCGCCCCAAAAGAACGACCCCTACGCCGGGTTTTTTCACGACGATTCGTTTTTTTCGGACGAGCCGGCGTCTTTTCACCACGCGGTGAACACAAACCCCGAGCAGAAGCCGTACAGCTACCACTACTCGGACCGCGACGCGAAACGCACCCGCGCGCGCAACGGCGACGAGATCTATTCCGGGCGCGACGAGGCGGAAAAAAAGCCGCGCAAAAAACCGAAGCATCTTGCGCGCAAGATCGTTGCCGGGGTGCTGTGCGCGGTACTTGTGTTCTTAATTGCCGCCGTCGGCTACAGCTATTCGCGCGTGAAAAAGATCCTCGACGAAGTGAACTATGTCCCGCTCGGGGTGAACGAATACATCGCGTCGTCCGAGCTGCGGCATTCCGACGCCGTGCGCAACATCCTGTTTATCGGCGTGGACGCGCGTGAGGGCGAGGACGCGCAGGAAACGCGTTCGGACACGATGATGCTCGTCTCCATCGACACCAAAAACAAGCAGATCAAGCTGACCTCGTTTTTGCGGGATATGTATATCGAAATCCCGGGCTGGCGCTCGGACAAGCTCAACGCCGCGCACAGCCACGGCGGCACGCAGCTGCTTGTGGACACGCTCGAATACAATTTTAAGATAGACATTGACAACTACATGCTTGTGAGCTTCGATATGTTCACCTCCATTATTGACGCGCTCGGCGGTGTGGACGTGGAGATCACCGAACGCGAAGCCGATTACATCAACAGCGACGACCACATGGACGAATCCGCGGGCGAAGCTTTTGCGGGCGTAACGCTCTCCGCCGGGAAACAGCATTTTTCCGGCGCGCAGGCGCTCTGGTACAGCCGCATCCGCTATCTCGACAGCGACTTTTACCGCACCGCGCGCCAGCGCAAGGTCATCACCGCCGTGGTGCGCAAAGCGGCGACGACCTCGCCTTTCAAGCTTCTCAACATGCTCGAGGACGTCATGCCCATGGTGCAGACAGACCTGACGACCGACGAACTGACCGATCTCGGTCTGCACGCGCTCACGTATCTGCGCTACGACATCGCGCAGCAGCAGATCCCCGCCGACGGCACCTATGAGAGCGCGCGGCGGCGCAGCCAGTCCGTCTTGATCCCGGATATGGATGAGAACATTGAGATTTTGCAGAATTTCATTTACAACCGCGCCGAGATCGAAGAAGAGACGACGGACGAGAGCGAATAGGGTTTTCACCCGCCAAGGCTGGGGAAGAGACAACGCTGTTCTTCATACGGCGGGAGCAGATTCACCGAATCCCAAACCCTTTTGTCCGCTTTGCGGACATTTCCCCTAACAGGGGAATCACCCCCGCCCTACAGTCTCTCCCTCCGGCAAAACGGCGCACACGCCGTTTTGCCACCTCCCTCGGAAGACGGGAGGAAGGGCTTTCTGCAAACTTTTGGTTCCGTATTTCCCCCTCTGACGGGCGTCGTCGCTGAAGCGCCGCCGGTGGCGGAAAAAGCGAGGCGAGGACGGCGCAGCGGTCAAAATTTGCCCGCATCGAAAGCGTGGCAAATTTTGGGTACCGCAAGAGGGCAAGGATGCCGCCGCAAGGCGGCAGGGGGAGAGAAAGAGCCTGTGTTCGCAGTCGGTAAAAGCCCACGCAGAAAACTGCCCCGTATTGCTTCTACCTTCCGCCCTCTGATTTCTGAACGCTGTTCTGCGCACGGCGAATCAAAATTATTTTACAAATTCGCCCGAGCCCGTTGAAAAACCTGTTCGGGATATGCTACAATAACGCCATACTTCTTTCTTGCAAGGTGGACTTTACACATGAAAAAAGCATCCCTGCCGCTTTGCGGCGCTTTTACCGTCGGCGACGTGGACAAACGCATTTTCGGCTCGTTTATTGAGCATCTCGGCCGCGCCGTGTACGGCGGCATTTATGAGCCCGGCCACCCGAAGGCGGACGAAGACGGCTTCCGCACCGACGTGCTCGACGCGGTGCGCGAGCTCGGTGTCCCCATTGTGCGCTACCCCGGCGGCAACTTCGTGTCCGGCTACAACTGGGAGGACGGCGTCGGCCCCGTGGAAAACCGCCCCAAAAGGCTGGAGCTTGCGTGGGGCGTGACGGAACCGAACACGTTCGGCACGAATGAATTCCTGAAGTGGTGCAAAAAGGCGAACGCCGAATGCATGATGGCGGTCAATCTGGGTCTTCGCGACGCCGAAGCGGCGCGCAACCTCGTGGAATACTGCAACCACCCCTCCGGCTCCTATTACAGCGACCTGCGCCGCAAGCACGGCTACGCGGAACCCCACAACATCAAGCTGTGGTGCCTGGGCAACGAAATGGACGGCGACTGGCAGATCGGCCACAAGACCGCCTATGAATACGGCCGCGCTGCAGCGGAAGCGGCAAAGGTCATGCGCTGGGTGGACCCGTCCATTGAGCTGGTGCTCTGCGGCAGCTCGAACGGCCACACGAAAACCTTCGGCGACTGGGAAACGGAGACCCTTTCGCTCGCTTACGACAAGATCGACTACGTTTCGCTGCACCAGTACTATGACAACAAGACCGACGACACCCCGAGCTTCCTTGCCAAGAACATGGCGATGGACGACTTTATTCACACGGTCATTTCCATCTGCGACTACATGCAGGGCAAGCGCCACTCGAAAAAGCAGATCAACCTGTCGTTCGACGAGTGGAACGTGTGGTACCATTCCAACAACGATCCGGTTGAACGTTGGAGCTTTGCGCCGCACCAGCTGGAGGATATTTACAACTTCGAGGACGCGCTGCTGGTGGGGCTCATGCTCATCAGTTTGCTGCGCCGCGCCGACCGCGTGAAGATCGCGTGCCTTGCGCAGCTTGTGAACGTCATCGCGCCCATCATGACCGAAAACGGCGGCGGGCTTTTCTACCAGACCATCTTTTATCCGTTCATGCACATGTCGAAATACGGCCGCGGCACCGTGCTGCAAACGCCGATTGCCTGCGGCAAGCATGACACGAAGGAATTCACCGACGTGCCCGACCTCGACGGCATCGCGGTGCGCTCGGAAGACGGCGAACAGCTTACGGTGTTCGCGGTCAACCGGGATTTTACGGAGGATTACGCGCTCGACATCCGGCTTTTAGACATGGAGGGCTTTGTGCCCGCCGAGCACATCGAGCTTGCGAGCTTCGACTTAAAGCAGACGAACGGCTTTGCAAGCGCGCCCGTGCGTCCGCGCAATACCGATCTTCCCGAAATGGACGGCAGCACCGCCACGGCGCGGCTGCGCCCGCTTTCGTGGAACGTGATCCGCTTCGTAAAGCGCAAGGACGCATAAAAGGCATACCCTGCCGCGCACAGCGCGGCTTTGACAGAACAACAAGGAGGATCCCTATGGCGGCAAGATGCCCGAACTGCGGCAGAAAACTGAAATGGTACGAAGTGCGTGCCGAATGTAAGGGGTGCGGGGCGAACATCCCGAACTACAACTGGGAAGCGCGCCTGGAGGCGGACGCCGACGCGGCGGAGACCGCGTTCGCGCGGCTGCACTACCGGGTCGATAACTTCAAAAGCGGCACGATCGGCTCGCCTTTGCGCATCGTGCGGCTCGTGGTGACGCTGCTGCCGCTGGTGGGGTTAGTTGTCCCGCTTTTAAACGCGACGCTGTCGTTCCCGTTTTATGAGAGCACGCAGTCCGTTTCGTTCTTGACCTTTGTGCTCGACTACCTGACGAAGTATGACCTCGGCTCGGTGCTCGCGCTGATGTCCGGCGAGATTTTGGGCGGGCTGTTCACGAGCCTGGTGCTCGCCTGCGCGTTCGCGCTCGTCGCCGTCGCCGCCGGTGTCATCAACTTCTTTGCGGTGCTGCTGGGCGCGATCAACTTGAACTGGCTTATCAACGTGATCTTAAATGTTATCAGCCTTGTGAGCTGGGGTCTTTCGGCGCTGTTTTTGCAGCAATTCACCACCGCTGCGGGCGAGACGACCATCGGGCTGTTCTCCGGGACGGTTTCGCCGTGGTATCTCTTAGGGATCGGGCTGTTCCTTTTGGATCTAGTCATTGACATCGTTGTCGGAATCGGGCTTCGCAAGCAGAAAAAGACGCAGCCCACCATCGACCAGGCGGTAAAAGCGGAGCTTAAAGAACTGCGCGAGCGCGAGCTGGAGCAGGCCGCCGAGATCGCATAAGGCCTAAAAATTGCACGACAACAATAATGGACGGCAACCGTTGGGTTGCCGTCCATTTTGTTTGTGTGTTTTGTAGAGGATGTACAGATGAGATGCTGAAAGCAGAAGCCGGAGCGTATACGGGAAAGTTGTCGCACCGTCACGGCTGCGCACGTTGCCGAAAATTTGCTCAAACGCGTAGAGGCGGACATGGCAGTCCACCTCTACGCGAAAACAGTTTATTTTCATCATAGACGCGGGTTGGCTTCTTTCCGTACTCTGCTCGGACGGGCACGGCGACCCGCTCCTACAAGATAAGGTATCCCGTTTCTGCACAGCCACAATGCTGCGTAAAACCCGAATCCCGCATCTATCCTCTACTATTGAGCATCCGGTATCTTAGGGCGCATTTTGCAGCGAGTGCATGACCATATCCCAAAAGCGGGGCCGGTCCACCGCAACGGCGACGCGCGCGTTCGGGTTTGTGCTTTGGAAATCGGCGATCGAACGGCCGCGGCAAAGCCCGGTGCTGCAATCGATCTGCACGTTTGCAGGGCGCATCTCGAGCACGCTCTCGTCCATCAGGAACGCCGCCGCAAGTGAATCGTGCATGGCGACGATACGGAAGCCCAGATCGTTCACACGGTAGATGTTGCGGTAAAATTCCAGCAGCTCGCTGTATGCTTTCCGACGCTCGCCCACTGTGCGGGCAATGTCGTCGAACTCCGCGTCGGAGATCCCCGTCTGCATGGTGACGTTTAAGCCGACCATGTCGATGGGCACGCCCGAAGAAAATACGATCTCGGCCGCGTGCGGGTCAACATAGAAATTGAATTCACCGTATGCCCCCCGGTTGCCCCACGCGGTCGCACCGCCCATGAGCACGATGCGCCGCAGCTTCTGCGGCAGGTCCGGATAGCGCAAAAAGGCGATTGCAAGGTTCGTCAGCGGTCCAATGGCAAGGATTTCCAATTCGCCATCAAGCGCTACGGCCTCTTCATAGATGAAATCCCACGCCAAGCGCCCATCCGCCTGCGGCGGGTCGGCGGGCAGCGGGAAATTGCCGAGTCCCGTGTCGCCGTGCACCTGTGCGGCGGTGATCTGGGGGATGAGCAGCGGGCGGTCCGCGCCGAGGCAAACCGGGCAGTCCCAGTTAAGCAAACGTGCGATGCCGCGTGCGTTCGTGGCGATCTTATCCATGACCTGGTTGCCCGCCACCGCCGTTACGCCGTGCAGTTCGAGGTTTTGGGCGTCGGCGGCAAGCAGCATGGCGAAAAAATCGTCAATGCCGGGGTCTGTATCCAAAATGATCTTATGTTTCCACATTCCAATCCCCTCCCTGCCGCAGGGCTTCGCCTGCTTTGCGTGCCGCTTCGGAAAACGCTTTGACGTCGAGCGCGGTCACAAAGGCGTGCAACGGCTGTGTTTTGTCGCGGCAAAGCACGTCGCAGGCCGTGCACCCGCGGGAAAGCGGGCTTTCCAATTCCACTCGCACACGATACTGTTCGCACGCTGCCGCCTGCGGCTGTTCCAAGGCAAGCAAAAGCCCGAGCCCTGCCGCGTCCGTTTTTTCTGCTTCTGTTGCGTAGGGAAACAGGTTGGGGAACCGTGCTGCCGGCACGCGGCATTGCTTTGCCGTTTCCAGCGGCAGCAGCGTCGCGTTTTCCGCCCTTGCGAGCACAATTTCGGCAGCTTCGGGATCGTCATATATGCGGCTTTCCGCCGTTGGAGTCGCGTCGCCGCCGTAGATTGCCCCGCCCAGCACCAGCACCTTGGAAAGCTTCGCGGCGCGTACGGGATCGGAAAGGAAAAAGACCGCCGGCAGCGTCAGCCGTGTGGTGGAGAGCAGCACCGCGCCTTCTTGTGCCGCCGAAGCGAACCAGGCAAGCGCGCGCGAAAGGGGTTGCGCCTCCCCGGCGGCAGGGGCGCCGCCGGGGGCGAAAAAGGAGCGCAGAGGCGGGACATTCACTTGCAGCCACGGGACCTCACCGCCAAAAAGCTTTGCCGCTTTTCCCGGGAAATCCGCGCGGGTCAGCTCGCCCGGGGTCTGCACGATGCTACACAGACGCGCACCGGACGCACGCAGAGCCGCAAGGCAGATCAGATCTGCCGCGCTGCCGCTGCAGGAAAATAGTATGGGACGCAAAACGCCCGCCTCCTTTCCGGAATTGCGGCTTTAGCTCGCCGCGTCGATATAGGCTTTCACTTCCTGCGTATCTCTGCCGAGCGCGGTGGGAACCTCAATCTCGCCGGAGATGATTTTCTGCTCAATCTCGTCGATCTGTGCGCGCTGTTCCTCGGTCAGGATCGCTTCATAGTATTCGTTTTCGGCAAGGCCGACGGATTCATCCGCCAAACCGAATGAGCCGGTCGTACCCCATTGGAGCGTGCCTTCCATGCTCGCGGTCACGGCCCGCAGCAGGGACTGGTCCACGCGCTTTAAGATGGAGGTGATGATGCATTGTGCTTTCGCGTCGTCCACGCCCTTGAAGGACATGGCCTGATCAGAGTCACCGCCGAGCGCATACACGCCCTGTTCTGCCGCCGCTTCGATGGAACCGAGGCCCGCCTGGCCTGCGCAGCCGTAGACGACGTCGGCGTTCTGGTTCTTGATCTGCGAAAGGGTGATCTCCTTTGCCTTGACCGCATCGTCAAAGTTGCCGATGTAGGCGGTCGCAAAGCGCATTTCGGGCTTAATATACTGTGCGCCCGCAATGAGTCCCACCAGGAAGTCGTTGATGGTCACGTTGTCCATGCCGCCGACAAAGCCGAACACGTTGGTCTTGGAGACAAGCGCGGACGCGGCGCCGGCAAGGAACGAAGCCTCGTTCTGTTTGTAGGTGATGGAATACACGTTCGAATAATCGCCGCTTGTATAATCGACCTCGGCATCATACACGATGTATTTCTTGTCGGGGTAGTCGGGCGCGACTTCGATGACGCGGTCGACCATCTGCCAGGTGCCGCTGATGATGATGTCGGTATCCGCATCCTCGGAGAACTCGATGAGCGCGGGCGTCCATTTGGTCGCGTCGTAGGACATTTCAACCGTCTGCGTCTCGACCTGGTCGCCGTACTTTTCCTTGATCAGATCCATGCCGTTTTTGGCGGAATCGAAGAAGGATTTGTCGCCGAGCGTGCCGTTGATAAGCAGTACGATCTTGACCGGATCGCCGTTTGTGCCCGCGTTTGACGGGTCGGTGTTCGCATCGTCCGTCCCGCAGCCGGCAAAGACCAACAGGATCAGACACGCCGCCATCAAGATTGCCAATACTTTTTTCATGGTGAACCTCTCTTTCTTCTTTTGTGCTTGCGCACGCGTTTTTTTGTATTTTTCCGAAGCGCCGCATACAGAACGAGTCCGAGTATGGTGGCGACATAAGGAACCATTTGAACGAACTGAGGCGGCAGGCCTACCCCTTGCAGGGAAACGGACAACGCTTCTGCGCAGCCAAAGACCAGCGACGCGAAAAACGTTCCGATGGCGCTGCCGTTGCCGAGCGCCTGCGCGGCGAGTGCAATGTAGCCGCGCCCCGCCGTCATGTTTTTGGAAAAGTAGGTGAGCATGCCCATCGAAAGGAACATGCCGCCGAACGAGGCGAGCGCCCCGCTTAAAAGCAGCGCTCCATAGCGCACGCGCCGCACATGGATGCCGACGCTTTCCGCCGCGTGGGCGTTTTCACCGACCGAGCGGATGCGCAGGCCCGGTTTGCTTTTTTCAAGGAAGAACCACACCACGACGACTGCAACGAGCGACAGATACGTCAGCAGGTTGTGCCCCGAAAGGATGTCGCCGAGCACGGGGATATCGCGGATGAGCGGGATCTCTATGGTCGGGAACACCAAGCTCGAAAGCGAGGTAGACACGCTTTTGTCGCCGCAGATGGAATACAAAATAAAGACTGTGCCGCCCGTGGCGACAAGGTTCATCGCAACGCCGGTCAGGATGATATCCGCCTTCATCTGCAAGGAAAAATACGCCATAATCAGCGCGATGAACAGCCCTGTAACCAGGCCGCAGAGCATGCCCACGAAGAGGCTGCCGCTGTAAGCGCTGCCGAGCACGCCCGTGAGCGCCGAGAAGAGCATGATGCCTTCCAGACCGATGTTGGTGACGCCCGCACGGTCTGCAACGAGGCTGCCGAGCGCCGCGAACAAAACGGGTGTCGTCAGACGCAGCGCCGAATAGACGAAATCGACGGAAAAGATGGACCGCAGGACCTCAGGCATTCGCTTCGCCCCCTTCCGGTGCAGCTTCGGGCGCCGCAGCCGCCAGCGACTCCCGCTTTTCGGCAACCGAAACGATGTATTTGTGTTTGATGTGCTGCAAGAACAGCTTGGAGGCGACGAGCAGGATGATCGTGCCCTGCACGATGGAGAGCACCTCTGTCGCCACGTCGCTGCGCCGCGACATGATATCCGCACCGACGCGCAGATAGCCGAGGAACAGCGCCCCCAAAGGCACGAGCAGCGGGTTGTTGCCCGCGAGCGTCGCCACGATCACGCCGTCAAAGCCGTAGCCGGGCAGCGCCACCCACTGAAAGCGCGTGTAGCTGCCGAGCACTTCGCTCGCGCCGCCCATCCCTGCAAGAAAGCCGCCCGCGAGCTGTGCCGAAAGGATCGTGCCGCCAACGCCGATGCCGGAATATCTGGCAAACTTTTCGTTCTGCCCGACCATGCGGATGGCGTAGCCCTGTTTGCTTTTGTAAAGATACAGATAGACGACTGCGCACAGCACGAACGCGAGGATGGTGCCCACATGGAAATGCGTGCGGGGGATGAGCGTCGGAAGCTGCGCCGATTCGGGCAGCCGCTCGGTCGCGGGGAAGCCCGCGGCAGGGTCTATCAGGAAATAGTTGAGGATATAAACGCCGAGATACAGCACAATGTAGTTGAGCATCAGCGATGAGACGATCTCCGTCGCGCCGAGCTTGATTTTTAATATGCCGGGGACGGCGCACACCACCGCGCCCGCAACGCCGCCCAGCAGCAGCGCGAGGATCGGGTGTACGACAATGGGCAGCGACAGCTTCACCGCCACGGCGCTCGCCACAAGCCCACCGATATACAGCGCGCCTTCGCCCGCCATATTGAACTGGTTGCAGCTGAACATCACGCTGACGGCAAGGCCCGAATACACGAGCGGCGCCGCCGTTTCAAACACGGTCGCAATGTTCTTGCCGGATTCCAGCGGGCCGATAAGAAAGGCGACGAACGCATCCCACGGCTCTTCGCTGACGACCAGGATCAAAATGAGGCAGCCCGCAAGCGCGATGCCCACCGCCACAAGCGTGCGGATGAGCGTAAAGCGCGTTTCGATCTGCCGGTTGGTCGGCAGCGGGCGGTCTTTAGTCCGATGCTTCATGGACGGCACCTCCGATCTCTTGGGCGGTCATTTGCCGCAGCCCCAGCATGTATTCGCCCAATGTGTCTTCTTCCACCTGCGCCGCGTCCGCAAAATAGGCGCTTACGCCGCCCGAGCTTAGCACCAGCAGGCTGTCGGACACCTCCAAAACCTCGTTGAGATCCGCGGAAATGAGCAGCACCGCCGCGCCGTTCGTGCGCAGGTCCACAAGCTTGTTGCGGATAAACTCCGTTGCGCCGACGTCAATGCCGCGCGTAGGCTGGTTGGCGAGGATCATGGGTGTATTCCCGCTGAATTCACGCGCTACGACGACCTTTTGGATGTTGCCGCCCGAAAGCATGCGCACCGGCTCTTTTTTCTCCGAGCACTTGATGCGGTATTCGCGGATGAGCTCGTCCGTGCGGCGGTCGAGCAGCTTCCCCCGTAAAAGCCCGAAACGGGAATACTTTTTCTGATAAATGGTCGTAGAAAACAGGTTTTCTTCGATGTTCGCATCCGCGGCGCAGCCGTAGGACATGCGGTCCTCGGAGATATGCGAGAGCCCAAGCGCGCGGATCTTACGAACGGAGAGACCGCGTAGCTCTTTGCCTTTCAAGCGGATGCTGCCGGTCTTATAGGGCAGAAGCCCCGCAATGCTCATAGCAAGTTCGCTCTGCCCGTTGCCCTCGACGCCCGCAACGCCCAAAATTTCGCCCTCGCGGATGTCGAACGAGATCGTCGGCGCGTCCGGCCGGTCCGAAAGTGGGAGATCGCGCACCTGCAAAACGGTCTTGCCGGGGTGTGCCGGCGGTTTTTCGATTTCAAGCATCACGTCGCGCCCAACCATCATGCGGGAGATCTCCTGCTCGGTCACGTCCGCGACCCGGGCGGTGCCGACGGTCCGCCCGCCGCGCAGCACGGTGATGTGTTCGCAGATCTGCTTGATCTCGCGCAGTTTGTGTGAGATGAAAATCAGCGTGTGCCCCTGCGCTTTGAGCAGGTTCATCTGCACGAACAGTTCTTCCGTCTCCTGTGGGGTCAAAACGGCGGTCGGCTCATCCAAGATGAGCAGCTTCGCACCGCGGTACAGCGCTTTTAAGATCTCGACCTTCTGCTTGTCGCCGACGGGGAGGTTTTCCACCCGTTCGCGCGGGTCGATGGAAAAGCGGTATTTTTCAATGATCTCGGACGCGCGGCGGAACGCCTCGCGCTTGTTAAAATAGCCGAACCGCCCCGGCTCCATCCCCAGCACGATATTTTCGGCGACGGTCAGCGACGGCACGAGCATGAAGTGCTGGTGCACCATGCCGATGCCCATTTTGATGGCGGAGATCGAGTTTTCGGGGTGGATCTCCCTGCCTTCAAAAAAGATCTTGCCTTCTTCGGGCTGTTCCTCGCCGAACAGGACTTTCATCAGCGTGCTCTTGCCTGCGCCGTTTTCACCGGACAGCGCGTGGATCTCACCTTTTTCCACCGAAAGGGAAACGTCGCGGTTTGCGACAAAGCCATTCGGATACACTTTTGTGATGTGCTCCATGGAAAGAATGTAGTCCGACAAACGCTTAACCCCCTTCCCGGGCGGGCAGTTCCCCGCTGCGTTCGATCTCACGGATCTGCTCAAGCCGCCGCGCATGCCTGCCGCCCTCGTAGGGCGTGTCCAAAAACCAATCGACGATCTGAACCGCGAGCCCTGCGCCGACCACACGGCTGCCGAGGGCGAGCATATTCGTATCGTTGTGCGCGCGGGAGAGCGCCGCCGAATACCCGTCGCTGCACACGACGCAGCGCACGCCTTTTACCTTGTTGGCGGCGATGGACATCCCAACGCCCGTTCCGCAGCACAGGATCCCACAGGTATATTCGCCGGCCGCCACCGCTTTCGCAGCGGGCAGGGCAAACTGCGGATAATCACAGCGTTCTTCCGAATCCGTGCCGAAATCCCGATACGAGATGCCGCGTTCGTCCAGATGTGCCATGATTGCCTGTTTCAAGGGCAGGCCGACATGGTCGCTTGCCAGCGCTACGGTCATATGCCCTCGCCTCCTTCCAGTCGCGCGTGCGCACAGATCGCCGCGCCGATCACCCCACCGGCGTCCGCCGTGCGGGAAAAGAAAATCTGTAACCCGGAGTCCGGGTACGGTTTGCGGATCCGGCAGTGCAGCCGTTTGAGCAGCCGGTCCTGCGGGAACCCCTTGGACAGCAGCACCCCGCCGCCCAGGATCACATAATGCGGGTCGAACAGGTTGACCTCGGTGGCGATAACCACAGCGATGTTGTCAATAAACTCCTGCACCGGCGCGTCGTCCACATGCTCGGTGAGCACCCGGCTGACCGATTCCCCCGGATATTTTTCCCGGCAGAGCTTCGCAATATAGCGCCCCGAAGCGTAGTTTTCAAAGCAGCCTTCATTGCCGCAGCCGCATTTTTCACTGCGGCCCATCACGGGCACATGGCCGAGTTCGCACGCGACGCCGTTTTTGCCGGAAAGAAGCCTGCCGTCGATCTCGACGACGTTGCCGATCCCCGTGCCGAAGTAACAGCCGATGCCGATGCCTTTTTTCGGAAGCTGGGGCGAAAGGCGGTCGTAGCGGTAGATCATGTTGACGTCGCGGTCCAAAAACGCGGGAAGGCCAAGCGCCTTTTCCAGCATGTCGGCCAGCGCCACGCCCGCAAACTGCGGGATATTCGGAGTCGAGAGCACCCGTCGCTTTTCACGGTCCACGCACGAGGGCATCCCCACGGCGCACGCCGCGATATTTTCGCGCGTAAGCTCGTGGCGGCGCATATAATCCGCCAGAAACGCACACAACTTTTCGGGCGGGTCGCCGCCCTCAAACACCTTTTTCTGAGAAAGTTTTTCAAAGTGCTGCGGCACGCCGTCCGTGCCGACCGCGCCGACACGGATATAGGTCCCACCAACGTCCACGCCGATATATGCCTTTTGCTGCGTCATGGTCCGACCTCCTCGAGTGCGGCGGCAACCTGCGTCTGCATAAGACGGCACGCCGCGTGAATATCGGGGTCCAGCCCGAACAGCCCGCTGCTGCCTAAAACGAAGCTTTCCACCCCGGCATCATACAGCGCACGGTAGGTTTTGCGGTTCACGCCGCCGTCCGCCTGGATGATAAACCGGCTGCCCCGTTCGCGCTTCCACGCGCACAGCGCACGGATTTTATCGAGCATTTCGGGTAAAAAAGGCTGTCCCGCGAAGCCCGCGTCTACGGTCATGACCGTCACCATTTCGAGCCGGTCGAGATAGCTTTCGACCGCCGAAAGCGACGTCGCGGGGCTGATGACCACGCCCGCCCGGCATCCGAGCGCGTGAATGCGCTCTACAAGACGGAACGCCTGGCGTTCGATCGTCTCCGCGTGCAGGGAAATGCAGTCTGCGCCCGCCGCGGCGACCGCGTCCAGGAAATCCTCCGGACGCTCGACCATCAAATGTGCTTCAATAGGCAGTTTCGTCGCGGGCCGGACTGTCTCGATCGACCAGGGGGAAAGATACAGGCTTTTGCAGAAATGGCCGTCCATGATGTCCGCATGCAGCGCCCCGCAGGACGCTTCCAACGCTTTGAGCGTCGGCACAAGGTGCAGCCAGTCCGCACACATCAGCGAAGCGGAAAGACAGGGTCTCACGAAAAACACCACCTTTTAAATTTTAGATATTAGACGTTAGACGCGGGATTGGTAAGTTTGTAGCAAATCCTTGTCTGCGTGCAGGCGACGGGAAACAAGCGTTTCACAGAAAAAAGGGAGAACGGCCCCGGGACGGGAGAGCGCCACGCATTGGGGAAAGCGCGGCCAACGGGGAACGTCCTGCCGCCGCGTGCGCGTTTACGGCTTGGGGTCGACAGGCCGTGCGGCATTTTTGCTTGTTTCCCTTCGTCCGAACGCAAAACAGATTTCAGAATACAGATGTTAGATATCAGAGGCGATATGGGTAAGCTTTTTACAAAACCGCGGTTGCGCGAAAACTTGATGCTTTCTGTCGTAGGGGCGGTCTCTGCGCCCGCCCGAGCAGAGCGCGGAAAGAAAACAACCTACGTCTGTTATGAAAACCTTGATTTCGTTTTTCACCGAAATAAACTGCAATATTTTACTTTCTTACGGGCGGGCACGGAGATCCGCCCCTACAGGTTTGTACAGATTTTTCGTTGCTTGTCGCAGCCGAAAAGGTGTACGATCTTTTGGCTTTCATAAAATCTGCCTGCACCGCTTCTGACTTCTGGCTTCTGACTTCTGAACCCTGTATGCCGTCCGCCTCTTGAGTGAGTAAACGTTTACTCAAAAAATAATATAACCCCGCGCCATGCGCTGCTGTTTCTGTTTGCGCCCCTCCCGCGTGCTGTTCGTTCGGGCGTATCTGTCGGGAAAGCGGAGCAAGGGGGTCGTCCTCGCTGTTTTCCGCACGCCGTGCGCGTTTCCTTTTCGCTTCTGCGCTGTGCGCGCCTGTTTCACTTCTGCGCTGCGCCGCGGGAAAGCGCGTTTCTCGTCTGCAAGTTGTAAAGCGCTTTTTCCTTTTTCCGCGCGATTTTTGCCTTTCGCCGCGGAAACTCTGTCATATACGCGAGTAAACGTTTACTCTCCCGGCAAAAAGAGACGCCTTACGCCTCCTCAGTATGCCCGCCCGTGGACTCGCGCACCATGAGGTGCACGGGCAGCGTAATGTGCCGCTGTTCGGGCTGCTTGCCGTCGATAATCTGCAAAAGCGTGTCCGCTGCGAGCCGCCCGATCTCCTCGGTCGATTGGTGCACAGAGGTCAGCGGCACCGCGCCGTAGCGCGCGATGGCGGTATCGTCATAGCCCACAAGCTTTGCCTGCCCGGGGATGGAGACCCCCTGCTGCCGCAGCGCGCCGGCCGCACCCACAGCGAGCGCGTCCGCCGTACAGAACAGGCCGTCAAATCCGCCCGCCTGCCAGACTTCGCGTGTCCTTTGATACCCCTGCTCCACACTGACGGCGGGGACGATCTCCACGCGCACGTCGCCGTCACGCAGTCCTGCTTCGTGCGCCGCCTGCCGGAATCCCGCCTCGCGGGCGTTGTGGGTGGAAATATCGTCGCGGTATTTGAATACGCAAAGTCGCCTGCATCCTTTTTGCAGCAGCTCGCGGGCGGCAAGCGCGCCGCCAAGGTAGTTATCGGACTCGATCAGGCTGTAATTGCCCGTTTCCTGCTCCATCTTCGGCTCGCGGTCGATAAACACTGCGGGCAGGTGCGAAAGCCGGTCAAACGCGTGCGGTGTTCCGGAGATATACATCACGCCGCTGACCTGCTGAGAGAGCAGCATGTCCAGATGCCGCCGCTCGATGTCGGCTTTTTCGTCGGTGTTGCAGATGATGGTGGAATAGCTGCGCGCAAACAGCCGCTCCTGCAAATGCAGGGTAATGCGCGCGAAATATTCGTTGGTAATATCGGGAACGACGACGCCGACGGTCGCGATGCGTTTGGTGCGCAGGCCCCGCGCGGCAAGGTTGGGCGTGTAGTTGTATTCTTTGAGCGCCTTTTTGACGCGCGCCTCGGTCTCTTTGGAAAAGCGGCCGTTGTTGTTGATGACGCGCGAGACCGTCGCCACGGAGACGCCGGTGATCTTTGAAATTTCACGGATCGACACCGAATCGGGCTTCATCCGTACCCCTCCCTGTTGAGTAAACGATTACTCATCTTGCCGCCATTATACGCCCGCCTTTTTACTTTGTCAAGCAAAAAATACAAAATTTTTGATTTATTTTATGTCTTTTTGTGCTTTTGTTCAAAAGCACGAAATTTTGGACGGTTGTTTGGCAGTTTTAGCCAAGGTTTTTTGGAAAAATACGGCTTCACTTTGGCAGGGCGGGACGCTTTATTTCCCGTCCTTTTTACTTCGCAAAAGCGCGGATGACGGCAAGGACGACACCGGCGAGCATAGTTCCGACGCCGATACCCAACAGCGCGCCGGACAGGAAATCCTGCACAGGCGTGCCGCCGACGGTGTGTGAAACCGCGAGCAGCGCCATCCCTAAAAGGACCAGCAGCGCCGCTTGCAGCACCTGTTTCTGTTTTTCGAGCCGCTGGACGCGCTCGAGCATGTCAAGCATCTGCTGTTCGTCTGAAGTGCGGGGGCTTTCCGTGTCTTTCGCTTCGCCGGCAAACAGTTCGGCAAGCGTGATGCCGAGCGCGGCGCACAGTGCTTCCGCTATGCTGTAATCCGGCATGCATTTGCCGCGCTCCCATTTGGAAACGGTCTTGTCGGAAACACCGAGCTTCGCGGCGAGCTGCGACTGCGTCAGATTCTTTTCCTTTCGTTTCTGCGCGATAAAGCTTCCGATTTTTGTCTGCTCCATGTGCTGCGCCTCCTTTTCGCTTTCACCCTTATTGTACAGGATTTTTGAAAAAACGCCACCCCCCAAACGGCGAATTTGGGTGGGGTTTGGCGCACACCGGGCGTTTTAGATGTTAGAAATCAGACGCGCTGCAGGCAGATTTTACACAAAGCCGCGGCTGAACTGAAAAGGTAAACCTTGCAGTCGTAGGGGCGGGTGATTCCCCTGTTAGGGGAAATGTCCGCGTAGCGGACAAAAGGGTGCCGCTGCGCGGTGGATTTTCTTTTCCGTGCAGCCGTCCGTCGTTCTGTCGCCGCACCGCCCTTCCGGCGCGAGCAAGCCCGCGCCCTGCATTTTAATAGACAGGGAGATTTCATTTTTTTCTTTATGTCTTTGAGCCTGCTTTTCGCTCGTCCTCTTTTTTGTGCTCTCTCTTTTTTCTCTCCCGGCAGAACCGGGTGTTCTTTTTCACGTTTTAAAACGCCGACTGTGAAAGAAGCGACCCCAAGCCGGAGCCGCTTCTTATGACTTATATCGTTTTATCAAGGCTTGTATAATATCCTCAAGATACAGCATATCTTTTGCATCTAAATACGAAAGCAGCTTGTCAAAATTGCCGCTGTGCGAAATGTCTTTGCCGAAAAATATGTAATCGGAAGTGACATTAAGGGCGTTGCACAACGCTATCACCGTTCCAACAGAAATGCCGACCTTTCCGCGTTCCATATCACTGATATGCGAGGGGTTGACATCTATAAGTTTAGCGAGTTGTTCCTGTGTGAATCGGTTTAACTCTCTCGCTTTTCTGATGCGCTCGCCAACAGCTACCTTGTTATAAGGTTTATCTTTCAAAATATCACCCCGCTGTTATAAATAATTTTAACAATTTTTGCTCCTCTTTGTAATCGTCTGATAAGGAACAACATGGTGTGATACACTTGCAAAAACCCTCCGCATATGATAGGATATAAAAAAAGAACGAAAATAGGAGGGTTAGAAAGTGTTTTGTAGAAAATGTGGTGCTCAAATAAAAGAAACCTCTGCTTTTTGCGAGAATTGCGGAAAGGAAACGACGACAGCACATAACATTTCAAACGGTATGCAAAATCCACCTATTCATGATCAGCACCCGAAAGAACGGTTTAAGGGGTTGGCGATAACCGGCTTTGTTTTTGGCGCGGCAGGCGTTTTGTTTTTTCCTATTCTCGGTTTATTAAGCCTTGTTTTCGGAATCATCGCGGTTGCAAATAATCCTCGCGAACCAGGAGAAATGACCAAAGCAATATGGCAATACAAAAACAAAGCACGAGGATTTGGGATAGCTGATATTTCATTAGGAATTGTTTGTATTATTTTGTTGATCTTATCCTTTTTTTTCTCCGTTATATCAGCTCCGTTTTCTCCGCTCAATTTTAATTTTGGTTCTGAAATTGACGAAGCAAGCTGCAAAGACATTGTTTGTGAACATATGTATGATGTTCATAAAGTCTCTATGGATGCCAATGAAAGTCTTGACGAGGCACAAGTAGTTCTGGATGATACCGGTGCAATAATTTCGTTTAGAGGGTATCAATTATTGGATGGCTACTCCCTCGGGATACCGAACACCATACAACTTGACAAAAACGGCACAGTAGTATCCTGCGAGTGGTGCAGGTTAGGAATTAACGGTGAGCCGGACGATATAACATCTAAGGATTCCGAATCAAGTCCCAATCAAACACCCTATACGGAGAAACAAGACCCTGCCCAAAGCCCGAATTTTTCAAATACTCCCGCATCCGGCTCGACCTGCCCCCGTTGCGGTCGGACATTAACTGCCGGGGAAACCTGTGACTGCACTTGGTGTGATATATGCAACGCCTGGATGCTTGGCCACGGGCACGGGGAAGGAGAAAACCTTGTGGATTCAAACACCGCACAAAGCGGAACCGGCTCTACGGCTGATTATGATTACCGCTTTGAGGGGCAAGAAATTACGATTACGAGGTATACCGGCAGCGGGGGTGATGTGGTCATTCCGGCAACTATAGACGGGAAACGAGTAACTAAAATCGGAGACGGAGCATTTGATATTGGGGTAAATGATGATATAAAATCTGTAATGATTCCGAACGGCGTGACCGAAATAGGAAAAAACGCTTTTCGATTTTGTCATGGATTAACTTCTATCACGATTCCAAAAAGCGTAACCCGTATTGGGGATTTGGCCTTTGACGAGACAAATATAGCATCTGTTTATTTTGAGGGAAATGCGCCAAGCGGAACCGGATTTGCATTTTATGATCCAAATCATGGTGCTACGATATACTATAAACCCGGCACAACCGGATGGGACAATGCGATTTGGTCGAATTTTCCGAAAAGAACATGGTAGGGTCGTTCTATTGCGGTGAATAAAAATAAAGGCCCCCGCGCGCCGAATCCGGCGCGCGGGGGATTGCTGTAGACAGGGGACGGCTCTGTGTCTCAAAAGGACACGGAGCCGTCCCCTATTTTTGTATGTTTTCTTTTTACAACAGCCCGTTTTGTTTTTTCGCGGCGGTGACGGTGTTTTTGAGAAGCGTCGCGATCGTCATCGGCCCCACGCCGCCGGGGACGGGGGTGATGTAGGATGCTTTCGGCTCGACGGCGCCAAAATCCACGTCGCCGCAGAGCTTCCCGTTTTCATCGCGGTCCATGCCGACGTCGATGACCACCGCACCGTCTTTGACCATGTCGGCGGTGACGAAATGCGGGATGCCCACCGCCGCCACGAGGATGTCCGCGCGGCGGGTGTGTTCCGCAAGATCTTTCGTCTTGGAATGGCAGACGGTCACTGTGCCGTTCCGGTGCAGCAGCAGCATTGCCATGGGCTTGCCGACGATATTGCTGCGGCCGATGACGACGCAGTCTTTGCCTGCGATGTCAATATGATAGTAATCCAGCATTTCCATGATCCCCGCGGGCGTGCAGGGGAGGAACGCATAGTCGCCGATCATAATATGCCCGACGTTGACGGCGTGGAACGCATCCACGTCCTTTTCGGGACTGATGGCGGCGATGACCGCGTTTTCATCCAAGTGCTTTGGAAGCGGCAGCTGGCAGAGGATGCCGTTGACATCCGCTTTTTGGTTGAGCGTTTCGACGAGCGCCAGAAGCTCTTCCTGCGTGGTGTCTGCCGGCAGGGCGTATTCTTCGGAACGGATGCCCGCGCCTTCGCACGCCTTTTTCTTATTGTTGACATAGGTGCGCGAGGCGGGGTCGTCGCCGACAATGATGACCGCGAGCCCTACAGAAACGCCCTGTTTTCGGAGAGCTTCCACCTCTACCTTCACCTGTTCGCGCACATGCGCGGAAACGGCTTTACCGTCCAGAATCGTCGCCATGCCCATCGTCCTTCCCTTCCTGCTTTTCGAGCATTTTTTCCTTCGCCGCGCGCGCTTCGGCACGAAGTGTTTTGCGCGACGGCTTCTTTTCTTCCGTCTGTTCCGCTTTTTCGGGCACGACCTCCACAGGGGAGAACGGCACGGGGTGCTTTTTGAGCTTTATGAGCTTGACGAGCATAATCACCAGGCACACAAGCACAAGCACCATGGAAAGCACCTGGGAAACGCGCAGGGTCGTGTCGCCTATGTAGAGGCTGTCCGTGCGCATGCCCTCTACCACGGCGCGCTCCGCACCGTAGAGGATGCCGTAACCGAGGATCAGCTGCCCGCTGAATTTGTACGCCTTTTTGCAGACGAGGTACAAAATGAAAAAGCTTAAAATGCACCAGACCGATTCGTATAAAAACGTCGGGTGCACGGGCACATTCGGGTCCATCGTAATGCCGCGGGCGGCAAATTCCGCCTGGTGCGTCTCAATGTAGTGTGTGACCTTTTCGCTCGACATCCCGAGGAAACCCGTGGTGTTCGTGCCGAACGCCTCCTGGTTCGCGTAATTGCCCCAGCGCCCGATGCCCTGGCCGATGAGGAAGCTCATCCCCGCAAGGTCCATGAGCTTTAAGAAATTGAGCCCGTTGTGGCGGCAGGTGAAAAAGGCGGCGATGATCGCACCGATGAGCCCGCCGTAGATGGCGAGCCCCCCTTCCCAGATCTGCGGGATCTCAGAAAGATGGCGGCTGTAATAATCCCATTCGAACGCGACGTAGTAAAGGCGCGCGCCGAGGATCCCGCCGATCGTGCCGAACAGCAGGACGTCGAGCATTTTGTTTAAGTCGAGCTTCCACTTGTACGCCATGCGCCCGCCGAACAGCACGGCCAAAAGGAAGCCGAACGCGATGATCAGCCCGTAAAATTTGATGCTGATCTCGTGCCCGAAAATCGAAAACTCCACAAAGGTGGAATAAGCGGTGAATACGTGGTCGATCCCGGTAAAGGTGACCTCCACGCCGTCAGTCAGGAATTGCATACGTCGTCTCCTTTCGGCAGGATGACCGCCAGCGCCGCGCAGTCCGTGTCGATGCTTTCGCGCAGGCGGGCGTTTGCCTCGTCGAGCGTGAGCACGCCGAGCGTTTCCACTTCGTCAAACAGCCCCTCGCCGCAGAAGTGCGCGGAGACCATGGCGTTGGCGATGCCGTCGATGTCGTTGAACGACATGACCGCGCGCCCGTACAGCTTTTTGCGGATGCGCTCGAAATCGTCTTTTGCAATGCCCGTCTCCTGCAAGCTGCGGACGCGCTCGATCAGGCGGCGGCGGACTTCCTTTGCGTCGGGCGACTCACCCGTGAAAATGGTAGCGGCGTAGCCGTAGCCGCAGAAATATTCGGTTTCAAAGGAGGTGTTGATGAGCCCCCCCGTGAGAAGCTCCGCATAAAACGGCGTTGTTTTGCCGCAGATCGCTTCGAGCACGATCTGGCTTAAAAGAATTTCGCGAAGCGACCGTTCGGGCGTCGTGATGGCTTCCTTGAAGCCCAGTGAAAAGATCGGCGACGCGACGGCGAGCGTCTCTTCCACATAAGGCGCGTTCACTTCGCGCGGCTCTTCGTGGAATTTGCGTTCGATCGTAACGGGCTGCTGCTTGGGCAGCATCCGGTCCGCAACTTCGAGCACGTCCTCGGCGGTCACGCCGCCGGCGACGCACAGCACCATGTTCGAAAGGTTATAAAACGTGTGGTAGCACTTGTAAAGGAGGTCGGCGGTGATGTGCGAAATGGATTCTTCCGTCCCCGCGATGTCGATGCGCACGGGATGGGTTTTATACATCGCGCGCAAAAGCTGGAACAGCGCTTCCCAGCCGGGTTCGTCACGGCACATGCGGATCTCCTGCCCGATGATGCCCTGCTCTTTCTGCACGGTCGCCGCGGTGAAATACGGGTGCATGACGAAGTCGAGCAGGATTTCCAGCGACGCTTTGAAATTCCCCGTGCACGAAAACAGATAGCAGGTCTTGTCGAACGAGGTGTAAGCGTTCGCGTTCGCGCCTGTTTCGGCATAGCGCTGGAAAGCGTCGAGCTCTTCGCTTTCAAACAGCTTGTGCTCAAGGAAATGCGCGATACCCTCGGGCACGGTCGTAAAATCCTTGTCCTCGGGCAGGCGGAACTGCGTGTCGATGGAGCCGTAGCGCGTGCCGAACACCGCGTAGGCGGATTTATACCCGGGTTTCGGGTACACTAAGATTTTTAAACCCGAAGGGTGATCGATTTCAAAATAACTTTCCGAAAGTTTTGCACTTTTTACTTCACGCATTTGCTGCTGCCTCCTCGCCGTCCTGCCCTGCCAGCAGATAGACCGTATCGAGCGTGAGCGCTTTCGATACGCGCACCACGTCCTCGCGCGTGACCGCGGCAAGCCCTGCCGCGAGTGCCTCGGGGGTGGTCACCTCGCCGTCGGCAAACTGCGCGTAATAAGCGTCTAAGCCTTCGGGCGTGTCGCCCACGCCGGCGAACGCGTCGCAAAGCGCCTTTTTCGAAGCGGTCAATTCCTCGTCCGTAAACTCGCCCGCCTGCATGACGTGCAGCTGGCGCATGATCTCTTGGAACGCCACATCGCGGTTTTTGCGCTCGATGCCGCTTTGCACGACGAGCAGCCCTTTTTGCCGCTGCAGCCGCGCCGAGCAGTAATAGCAAAGGCTTAAGCGTTCACGCACGTTCGTGAACAGCCGCGAATACGGCCCGCCGCCGAACAGGTCCGCCATGACGCGGCGCGCGTAAAAATCGTCGTCGCGGTCGCACATGCCGGTGCGGAAGCCCAGCACCAGCTTGCTTTGGTTGACATCCTGTTCCTCGGTCACTTCGGTCACGTCGTCGCAGCTTTCCACAAACACGGTCGAAAGCTCTGCGGGCGCGCGGTCCGAAAGGCCGCCGAGTTTTTCGCGCAAAAGCGCTTCGAGGGGGGCCATGTCCACGTCACCCGTCACCTGCACGGTGATCTGCGCGGTCTTTAAAAGTTCCCGCCAAGCGCGGTACATACTCTCCGGCGTCACGGCGCGCACACCCGCAAGGAGCGCTGCGCGCGGGTAGCCGTAAGGTTCGTCGGCACACATCGTTTCGAGCATCCGCACGAGCGCCCAGGCGCGTTTGTCGTTCTGCTCGCTTTCGAGGTCCTCGGCGCACAGGCGCACCTCGGTGCGCAGCTGCGCCTCGTCGAATTTCCCGTCCGAAGCCTTGGGTTCAAGCAGCAACTCCAAAAGCAGTTCCAGCGCCGCGCGGCTGACCGCCTCCTTGTCGAGGGCGAGCGCATCGGCGAGGCAGTCCACCGAAAGGCGCAGGCAGTACGCTTCGCCTAAGCGTGAGATCTCGCCCGAAAGCAGTGCGCCGTAGAGTTCCTCCAGCCGCGCGTTGAGCGCCGAGAGCGTGGGATACCGCGCACACGAATGCGCAAGGAATGAGGCGAGCACCGTGGTTTCGGCGGGGTTCTGCCGCATGGGGGTCAAAAGCAAAATAGAAATACAGGTGGTCTTTGGGCGTGCCGCGCCCACCTGCAGCAATCGGATCTTTTCACCGATCTGTGTGATCTTCGGTTGCGCTTGCAATGGAACATCTTCCTTTCTTACGTCCCGAAGTTTTTCGCCGGAACGCCGATACAGAATTTATTGTAGCATATCCTACCGCTTTTTTCCAGAGTTTACCGGATTTTTATGCAGTGGTTTTTGCCGTCGGGCAGCAGACACGTGGCGGGGCTGCCGTCTATAAGCACTTCGCCCGCCCGCGGCGCGGCGGCGACCTCGACAGAAATTTCTGCGCCGTCGTATACGAGTGTATAGGAGAACGCACCCATTTGCGGGATGCCGGCAGGCTCAAAATACAGCCGCCCGCCGCGCAGGCGGACCCCCAGGATCACCTCGGTCACAAGCGCAAAAAGCTGCCCCGCCGAGCCCGTGTATAAGCTCCACCCGCCGCGCCCCGCAAGCGTGCCGGCATACACGTCGCCGCAAAGGAAATACGGTTCGGTCTTATAGCGGCGCGCCGTTTCGGCATCCTCATATTTTTCGAGCGGGTTGAGCGCACAGAGCGCCCGCATCCCCTCGTCGTACAGCCCCGCTTCTAAAAGCGCGCGGCAGAACCACACCGCCGCGTGCGTATACTGTCCGCCGTTTTCGCGGATCCCCGGCGGGTACGCCGAGACGTAGCCCGCGCGATTGTCCGCTTCATAAAAAGGCGGGGAAAACAGGCGCAGGATGCCGTGTGCTTCGTCATACAGTTCCGAAAACGCGGTGCGCAGGGCAGTTTTCGTCCGCGCCTTATCGAGCCGTGCGAACACGGCGAAGCTTTGCGTTAAACTGTCGATGGCGCACGAAGGGCACCCCGCCGCGCCCATTTTGCCGCCGTCGTCGTAAAACGCACGCAGATACCGGTCGCCCTCGTAGGCGTGCGTTTCGATCGCTTCGCGTAAAGCCTCTGCCTCAGAAAGGCAGAAGCTGCGGAATTCCGTTTGCGCGGGCTCGGTTTCCAAAAGCGCGGCAAAATTTTCCAATACAATGACGGCGAACTGCGTAAGCCAGACGCTTTCGCCTTTTCCTTTTCTGCCGACGCGGTTGAAGCTGTCGTTCCAGTCGCCCGTGCCCATAAGCAGCAGCCCGTGTCCGCCCTTTTTAAGCGCGCGGCGGATGGCGCGCACGGCGTGGTCGAGCACACTGCCGCGCACGTCTGCGCGCGGGACTTCAAAATACCGTTCATCCTCGTCTTTTCCGAGCTCCGGCGCGGCGCGGTACGGCACTTCGATACGCAAAATCGAACGGTCACCCGTTGCGCGCACATATTGCGCGAGAAACAGCGGCAGCCACAAAAGGTCGTCGCTGCACCTCGTGCGCACGCCGCACACGCGCCCGTCAGGCAGCGCGTGCCACCAGTGCAGCACGTCGCCTTCGAGGAATTGCGCGGCCGAGCAGCGCAGAAGCTGCCGCCGCAGGAGTTCCGGCTGCACAAGCAGAAGCGACGCCGCGTCCTGTAATTGGTCGCGGAAGCCCCACGCCCCGCCCGACTGGTACAGCCCTGTGCGCGCAAACAACCGCCCGTTTTTGACCTGCCGCACGAGGAAGAGGTTATACAGCTCGTTAAGCGTTTGATCGGACGAAGAAAGCTGCACGCGGTTTTCCGCTTCGGCAAAAGGCAGGTCCATTTCTGCCAGGCGTTTTGCCGCCGCCGCAGACCGCGCAAAGCTCAGGCGGAAGCGCACGCACGCCGCGCCCTCTGCGGGTAAGACGATTTCTTTCCCGAGCGCCGCGCAGGGCAGCGCGCCGGGCAGAGCACCGCCCGAATCCCACACACCGCTTTGAAAATCCGTATCCGAAACGGTGTAAAACGTATTTTCCGCATCGGACCGGAAATATTTTTCCGATTCTTTCCCCCTCAATCGGCAATATTTTTCCGATTCCTGCCGGTTTTCCGCCTGCGACCGGAAATATTTTTCCGGTTCACCGGAGGTTTGCGCATACAAGCACATCGTCCCTTTTACAGCGGTGTTCGCGGGATTGCGCACGAACAGCGCGCCGTCGCGATAGGCGGACTGCAAAAACGGCGAGGGACTGCCGGCCTCGCAAAGCGCGGGCCTAATGTAACAGCACACGCCGAGGCGCGCTTCCGCTTTGCCGCGGTTTTCGAGCGCGACCGAGACTTCCTTGCACATCCCGCGCGCAGGGACGCGCACCGTCACACGGATGTGCAGCGCCTGCACATCTGCTTCGAATACGGCGCGGCTGCCGTCGAAATGCGCCGAAGCCGTGCGCAGGACGTCGAAGATCCTGCCCGCCGCCGTACGCAAATACAGCCGTTCGCCGCAGTCTAACATCGTATCATTCGTAAAGCGCGTCAGCTTGTTCAGCCGCGCGTTGCCGGCAAAGCTTGTGCCAAGCGAGCTGTCGCCGACAAGCGTGCCGAAGGTCGGGTTCGAAAGCACCCAGCACCAGGGCAGAACGGGCTTTTGCGCCACGAGATAGCCCGCGCCCTCGACCCCGTTTGCCCGCGCTTCGGGCACGGGCGCGCACACCTTCGCAAAGGCAAAGGCGGGCGCGGCGGGCAGGGCTTGCCCGGCAAGCGGGCAAGAAAGGTCAAAGCCGCACGCCGAAAAGGCGCGCAGCGCCGTTCGAGCTTCTTCCGGCTGCGCCGCCGTATCCACGAGAAAAAGCCGCCTTGCCGCCTGCAAGCGCAAAAGGGTTGGCTTTGACGCGGCAAGTGCTCGGAGGGTTTGCAATCCCGCTTCGCCCGCCGCGCACAGGACGAGGTCACAGGGCATTCCCGCCGTCTGCAAGGCGAGCGCGCCGTTCGCAAAGGGCAGCAGCTTTTCTTCCCCCGCCGTGTCCGCGTTTTCCAGCAGCAGAATGGGGAAATCACCGGAAACCCCCATCGCCCAAAGCGCGCGCACATCGTTTTGATTTTCCGAAAGCGCGGTCTCGCGTTCTTTTTGCAGGCGGCCGCCGCAGAACAGCGCGGGCAATACTGTCTCCTGCCAAAGCCGCGCGGGGAATATTGCCTGCGCAACTCCCGCCGCGCCCACTTTCGTGCGGCGCAGGACGTCGAGCCGCCGCAGCGTCTCTTCGGACGTGCCCGCCGCGCACAGACAGAGCGTCACGGTTTGTTCGCCGTGCGCGGGAAGATACACGGGCTTTGCCGCTGCAAAGCAGACGTCCGCCGCGCCTGACGCTTGTTTTCCCGCGATTTTTGCCGTTTCGAGGGAAAAGACGCCTGCCCCGCGCCGCAGCACCTCTTCGCGCTGAAGCGCGCAGTCGAACGGCTCGTTTTCGAAGAACGCGCAGCCCAAAAACTGCGGCTCCTGCCCGCGCCCTGCACGGCGGTGGAACACCACGGCATTCTGCGCTTCTGCATAGCGGGCGGTCACGAACAATTTTTGAAACGCCTTGTGCGCCGTCTCCGCTTTTTCGGTCGTCAGCGACGGCTCAAGATAGACGAGCAGCCGCCCCGAAATCGGGGTTCCCGTCCGGTTGCAGAGCTGAAAGGTCCGTTGCTCGGCGGGAAAGGCGGCATGCACAAAAACCTTCGTTTCGGCATACACCGTTTCGCTCCGCGCGGTATATACGGCGCCGTCGGGCAGAAACGCGCAGGTGTACTGCGCGCGCGGCGTTTTTGCGGCGGCGCGGCACAGCGGCAGCGCCCCCGATTCGGTTTGCAGCACGGCGAATACACCCTGGATGTCCTCAAAATCCGCTTCTGCGCCGCGGATCACCCGCACGCCGCCGCAAAGGGAAAAACCCGTTCCGCAGTCGGTCAACACGGCGGTCCACGCCCCGTTCGAATAGACCTGCGCGCAGGCGGGCAGCGGGCTTTCGACCGTTTTCGCGGGCTGCGGCGTGCGCCGTAATTCCCGCTCGGGCAGAAATCGCGGCGCGCGCCTGCGCGGCAGGGGCGTGTGCTCCGGGGCGCGCTCGGAAAGCAGGGCGCGTGCCGAACGCAGGGTGCCGTACGCCAAGAACCGCTTTTGGAACACGTTTGAAAACAGGCAGTTCGCCGTCGCAATCAAGCTCATGCCGACGTGGTGCGCCATGAAGCTGCGCACGATTTTCCCTTCCGGCGCGACGGAAAAATCCACCGCCTCGTAGAAGCCGTATTCCCCGAACGCCCCGAGCGCCCGTAGCCTTTGAAGGCTTTTTTGCGCGGGGGCGGGCGCGAACGGCAGGCAGAGAAAGGCCGAATAGGGCGAGGTCACGCGGTTTTCGGCAGGTTTTGTGCGCCGCAGGGCGAGCGCGGGCACGCCGTGCGCACGGTACTGGTAATTGCCCGCGCCGTCAAACGCATAGTACCCGCTTTCGGATACGCCGAACGGGATGCGGCTGTGCGCGGCAAACCGTGCCTGCTCGCGCACGCAGAAGCAAAGGGATTCGTGCGCAAGCGTCCCGGCTGGGCTTTCGAGGAACAGATAGGGCATAAAGAATTCGAACATCGTCCCCGACCAGGCGAGCGCGCCGGCAAGCCCGCCGCTTTTCGAGAGTACGCGCGAAAGCGCGCCCCAGTGCGAAACCGGTACTTCGTGAGAAGCGACGGCGTAATAGCTCATCATGCGCGATTCGCTCATCAAAAGGTCGTAATGCGACGGGGAAAACGCGCCGCGTTCCGCGTCGTATCCGATATAAAACAAACCGCTTTTTCGGTCAAACAGCTTCGAAAGATGCGTATTTTGCAAAATTTCCTCCGCCGTTTCGCGCGCGCGCCGGCAGACATCGCTTTTGGCTTCATATTCCGAAAGCCCTGCCGAAAGGGCGGCAAGACAGCACAAAAAATTACCGCTATCCACCGCCGAGACAAAGCGCGGCGGCAGGGGCTCGAGCGTTTCGGTGTCGTACCAGTTGTAGAGGTTGCCGTGCCAGGTTTCGAGCTTCTGCACCGTCGCAAGCGTCCGGCATACGTGCGCGCCGAGTTCCTTTTCGGAAATGAACCCTAAGTCGCACGCCGCAAGCGCGGCGCACAGCATCAGCCCGATGTTTGTCGGCGAAGTGCGGTGCGCCGTGCGCCGCACGGGCGTAAACTGTACGTTGTCCGGCGGCAGAAAATGGTCCTTTTCGGTGCAGAGATCACGGTAAAACTTCCACATGGCCGCCGCGTCTTCCCGCAGCGTTTCCCGCGCGGCAGGGGAAAGCGCGCGCGCGATACCGGCCTTATACGGTTTTGCCGACCACACGGCGAACGCGGGCGCGGCAAGGAAAAACAGTGCGAACCCCCGCGCGAGCGCGCCGCCGAACAGCAAAAGCCACGCCGCGCCGAGCACAGCGGGCAGGCTCCGGCGCAAAAGCGCCGCATTGCCCTGCCCCTCGCTGTCCGCCGCCGTCACCCAGTCGAGCATACGGCGGTGCGAGCAAAGCCGGCGGTACAGTCCCTTGAAGAACGCACAAAGGCAGACCCACCCCGTCGCGGGCAGGAGCACGAGCGAAAGGAGAAATTCGCTGACCGCCTTTGCCGCTTCGGGCAGTGTCCCGCCGAAATACCGCGCCGAAAGCGCCGAAAATCCCCCGCGCCGCAGCGCCCCGAAAAAAGAGAGCGCGGCGGGTGCCGCGACGGAAAACAGGACGCAAAGCAGCGCCGCCGTTTCCGCATATCCTGGCATCAGCGGCGCGAGCAGGCACAAAAGGAAGCTGACGGCGGGCGTTACATCGCGGCGCAGGCAGTCCAAAAGCTTGATGCGTGACACGGCGGCAAGGCGCGTTATAGCCGCCTCGCCGCGAAGTTTCCCCGACAAAAGCACGACGTTCTGCGCATCGCCGCGCACCCAGCGCCCGAGCCGCGCAAGGTAAGCGGAAAACGCCGTCGGGAACCCTTCCGCCGCCTGCGCCGCGCCGACGAACGCCGTGCGCAGGGCTTCGCCCTCGGGGATGTCGTGGCTCAAGACCGTCTCTTTTCGGAAGAGCCCCGGCAAAAGCGACGCGCAAACAGAAACCTCCATGAGCCCCTTGCCCGTAAACAGCCCGGCGTGGAAGTGCGCCTGCCAGCGTTCGCAAAGCGTGCGCGCATAGCCCGAAATGCCGCCCGCGCCCGTCATCAGACGCGAAAACCGCGTGCGAAACGCCGCTTCGGGCGAGAGCTCCGTCTGCGGCACGAACACGGCGTACCCGCGCGTGACGCGATGGGCGATTTGGTCGATATGCGCCGTGTTTTCCGGGTGGCGCGCCGCGGCGAGCAGCCGCACAAGGCAGTCGGGCGCAAGTGTGGTGTCGCCATCGAGCGCGAGGACGTATTTTACGCCGCAAAGAAGCTTTTCCGCCCCGTGGCAGACCGAAAAGGCGGCGCGGTCGCCGGTTTGCAGCAGCGAAAAAAGCGCGCAAAGCGCACCGCGCTTGCGCTCGAACCCCGTATAGACGCGCTGTGTTTCGGAAAAGGTGCGTGCGCGCACGAGCAGCACAAAGCGGCCGGGGAATTTTGCGTTGAGCGCGTCGATCATCCGTTTGGCTTCGTCGATGTCTGCGCGGTCCGTTTCATTCTCCGCGCTTGGCGATGCTTTCAAGTCGGCGAGCAGGCACACGCCCACAGCGCCCCTGCCCGCCGAAAGACAGACTTCTTCGAGGTGGTCGCGCAAGCTTTCCCACGCGCCGCTTTCCGGCAGCAGGGCAGACACGGTCACGAGCGTGCGCTGCGACTTTTGCACGCGCGAACGCACCCGGCAGACGGGAAGCGGCACCGGTTTTGCGCCGCGCAGCGCAACGGCTTCCAGAAAAGGGGAAAGCCCCGCATAAAGCGGGAAAAACAGCAGCGGCAAAAGCCACCAGGCGCGAAGCCACACCGACAAGGCCGCCGCAGAAAACAGCGGCAGCCCCCATTCGAGCGTCAAAAGCACCCATCCGCGCACAGGCGTTTTCTTTTCCGTGAGCAGCCGCCAAAGCGTGGTGTGCTCGGCCTTTGCGCGCTGCAAAAGCCCACGCGCCGCGGCTTCCTCCGACTGTTTCCGTTTCTTTGCATACCGCGAAAGCGCCGCGCGGTAGGCGCCCTTGGTCGCGTCGTCCGAAACGCAGAAGCCCGCGTCCGCAAGGCAGAGCCGTTCCGCTTCGCTCGCGCGTGCAAACAGGCGCGAAAAATCCAGCCGCGAAAGCGTTTCGAGCGTTTTCGCCGCCTGCACCGCCGTTTCTTTCTCCTGCGCCTTTGCCGCCCGCACAACGCACGCCGCGCGCAGCAGCAAGGCTGTGAGGGTCAGTTCCGTAAAGGAAAAGCCTGCATCCGCAATCCCCGCTATGAGCGTGTCCTGCGTCAGTTCCGCGCCCTTTGAAAGCAGGTCTTGCAGCCGCACATACGCGCGCGGCAGGCCGTTTTCCCCTGCCGGCAGCCCCGGGGCATGGCGCAGCCCGTGAAGGGCGCTTTCCCCTTCCTGCAGCAAAAGCGGCAAAAACGGCAGAAGCGCGTCCTGCCGCCCGTCTCCTGCGCCCGCCGGTAAAGCATACAGCTGTCGGAGCGTGCGAAGCACCTCTTGCAGCGTCCGGCAAAGCGCGCGCACCGCCGTCTTTTTCATACCCTCAAAGCCTCCGCGTATCCCGGCGGTTTTCCGCCGCAAAAGTATTCTTATCTTTCCCCGAAATCCACGAATAAACCGCACCGCGGCGGAAAAGGTATATTTGATGCTGGATTTTAGATGCCGGCCGCCGGATGCGGTGCGGGCGGATCTCACGCATTGCCGCAGCTGCGCAGAAAAAATAAAATCAGTCGTTGTAGGGGCGGTTCGTTTTCCTTTCCCGCACAGTCGCAGCTTTATACAAATCTTCTCCTACCGCTTCTGCCCTCTGACATCTGTATTCTGAATGCTGGAAAGCCCACCGCAGGCGCTCAACTTCCGTTCGCGACGCCTTTTCCGGTTTACAAAGCGGCAATTTCGTGGTATGATAGATTGAATTATAATGGTACATTTTTCCCAATCCCGTGGGGCGGGTTTTCCCGTTCCCGACGAAAGGACGGTTTTTTTGATGGCAAAATCCTATAAAGTCCAGCGCGCCGCCATTGCGCTTGCGCTCGACCAGATTTTAAAATATGTGTATAAGGACCCCTACCCGAACCTTGTCAAGCTCGCCGACCGCGTGGGCGCGTTGTTCGGGGGGCTGTTCCCTTCGGAAAACTTCAAGAAGATGAAAGCGGCCGCTGCCGACCCCGACAACGTCTGGACGCAGTACGCTTTGAACCTGCTGCGCGACATCGACCCGCGCGTCGTGCGGCAGATGCTGCTCTCGCTCGGTGTGGACGCCGGCCTTTACGGCACCAAGACCGTCCGAAAGCTGCGCGAGGAGCTGCACTGCAACGTGCCGTTCATCATCCTCTTTGACCCGACGAGCGCATGCAACCTCAAATGCAAGGGCTGCTGGGCGGCGGAATACGGCCACAAGCTGAGCCTTTCAAACGAAGAAATGCAGTCCATCGTTTCGCAGGGCAAAGAGATGGGCACGCACTTTTATATGCTCACGGGCGGTGAACCGCTCATCCGCAAAAACGACATCGTCGAGCTTGCGCGCAATAATCGTGACTGCACGTTTGTGATCTATACGAACGCGACGCTTGTTGACCAGAAATTCTGCGAGGACATGAACGAGTGCGGCAACATCAGCCTGGCGCTGAGCTTGGAGGGCTCGGAGGAATCCAATGACTGGCGGCGCGGCGAGGGCGCGTACAAGCACACGCTCGAAGCCATGGAGCTTTTGCAGAAAAACAAGTGCCTGTTCGGCATTTCGGTCTGCTACACGCGGAAAAATGTGGACCAGGTCACGAGCGACGAATTTCTCGACATGATCCTTGAAAAGGGCGTGAAATACGGGCTTTACTTCAACTACATGCCCGTCGGCCACGACGCCGACCCCGAGCTTATCCCCACCCCTGCGCAGCGCGAGCACATGTACCGCTGGCTTAAAAAAGTCCGCAATTCCAAAACGGGGCGGCCGCTGTTCGTCATGGACTTCCAGGACGACGGCGAATACGTCGGCGGCTGCATCGCGGGCGGGCGCAACTATTTCCACATCAACTCCGCGGGCGACATTGAGCCGTGCGTGTTCATCCACTATTCCGACGCAAACATCCGCACGCACACGCTCAAAGAAGCGCTCAAATCCCCGCTGTTCACGGAGTATTACCACAACCAGCCTTTCAACGACAACCACCTGCGCCCCTGCCCCCTGCTTGAAAATCCGGAGCGGCTGCGCGAGATGGTGAAACGCAGCGGCGCGAAGAGTTCGGACCTGTTGCACGCCGAGGATGTTGACTCGCTTTGCGACAAGTGCGTGGCGTTCGCGCGCGAATGGGCGCCCGAGGCCCAGCGCATTTGGGACAGCACCCCGCACCGCGACACGCACACGCAGTATTACAGGGATTCGCCGGAGGGCAGAGCGGCAGCGGAAAAGGCGGCGGAAGCGAAAAGCGCCGACGCCGGCGAAACGGGCGAAGCGCACGCGGCATCTGCGACCCCGGCGGATTGCGCACACTGCGCCGCAGCAGCCCGGTGCGGCACTGCACAGAATACGGACGCACCGGCAGATGCAAAAGGTGCAGAGGAAAAGGGCGCGTAATCCGTTTTTTGTATTCCTTTGGTATACAGGATAAGGAAAACCGGTTCGGTGAAAATGCCGAATCGGTTTTTTGGATTATTTAAGGGTCACCCATAGATTGGATTTAGGTGTTCGTTATTCGGGGTCAGACGTGCGGCGGCCAAGGCAAAGATCAGGATTTAGAAATTAGAGCTCCGATATGAGGTGGGAGGATTTTGCGAAAAACCGAAAGTTTGCACAAATCCCTTCCTCCCGTCTTCCGAGGGTGATTCCCCGTAGTGCGGGGAAATGTCGCGAAGCGACAAAGGGGACGGCGCTGTTGGCGGTGGATTTTGCCGCAGGCAAAAGACGGAGGGAGAGATACATAAAGCCGAAAACCCGCTTTTTCTCTCCCCCAGTCTCGCTTCGCTCGCCAGCCCGCTCGTCAGAGGGGGCAAAAAGGCGCACCTTTGTCCGCTTGCACGCAAAACAGGGCTGCGCTGTGTGCGCAGCCCTGCTCTTTTTCCGTTTTATTTCTTTTCAATCGCGTCGATTGCGCCCTTCAAGGCGTCGGTATCGGAAAGCTCAATGGCGCCTTTGTCGGCGAGATTCGCATTTTTCGGATCGATCGGCAGCCGCGCGAGCACGGGCAGCCCATAGCCGGCCGCGACCTCGTCAAGCTTGCTTTCCCCAAAAATGGCGTGCCGCTTTTTGCAGTCCGGGCACTCGAACCAGCTCATGTTCTCAATGAACCCGAGCACCGGGATGTGCATCATTTCCGCCATGTTGTACGCCTTTTTGACGATCAGCGTAACAAGATCCTGCGGGGTGGTGACGACCAGAATGCCGTCAAGCGGCAGGGATTGAAACACCGTCAGCGGCACGTCGCCCGTGCCGGGGGGCATATCGACGAACATATAATCCACGTCGCCCCAGATGACGTCCTGCCAGAACTGCTGGATCATGCCGGAAATGACGGGCCCGCGCCAAACGACCGGCGCGTCCTCTTTTTCAAGCAGCAAATTGACGCTCATCACGCGGATGCCGGTTTTCGTCTCCATCGGGAAAATACCGTCGGCACTGCCTTCGGCACGCCCGTGCAGGCCGAACATCTTCGGAATGGAGGGACCGGTGACGTCGGCGTCGAGGATCGCGGTCTGGAAGCCCTGCGACTGCGCCGCAACGGCGAGCATAGCGGTCACGGTGCTTTTGCCGACGCCGCCCTTGCCGCTGACCACGCCGATGACGTGCTTGATGGAGCTGTACTGGTTCGCGGGGAAATGCATGTCGCGTTCGGCGCAGTCCTGCGAGCAGGATGCGCAATCGTGGGTACAGGATTCACTCATTTTTTCATATCTCCTTGTTAGATGTCAGATATTAGATGCTGAATGTGAGACGTGGGGTGGGAAGATTGCCGTGAAGCCGCGGCGGGGCTGGAAAGATAAAACTTAGCAGTTATATACAGAACCTACCCGCATCCAGTCTTATATCTGTCCGCTGATTTCCGAAAAATGCGCCGTTTTTCGGCGCATCGGAGCGTCCTCTTACGGTGCCCCTGACGTGGCTTCTCCACGAAAAACAGTTCACCGAACTGTTTTTCTCCCTCTCCTGCGTTTTTCTCAAGGTTTGGGGTTTCGCACCCTGCGGGGGTGCGACCAAAGGCTCTGCCTTTGGAATCCGCGATTTTTTGAAAAAAATCGAGTAAAACTTTTATTTGCCTTTCTTCCGCAGTGCCTTAAAAAAGGAAGTCAGTGCTTCGGCGCATTCCGTCTCCAACACACCGCCCACGGCTTCGGGCTTGTGTGTGAAAGGCAGCTCGAACATGGAAAGCACGCTTTCGACCGCGCCGTTTTTCGGGTCGCGCGCGCCGTAGGTCACCCTTTGTAAGCGCGCGTTCACGATCGCGCCCGCGCACATCGGACAGGGCTCAAGCGTCACGAACAGCTCGCATTCCCACAGCCGCCAGCCGCCCAACACCTTGCACGCGCGGTCGATCGCCTCGATTTCGGCGTGGGCGAGGGCGTTTTTATCCGCCTCGCGGCGGTTGCGCCCGGTGGCGACGACCTCGCCGTCCCGCACGATCACCGCCCCGACGGGCACTTCGCCCGCTTCGGCGCTTTTCTGCGCTTCGTGCAAAGCCAGCCGCATAAATTTTTCTGCCTCGGCGGCAGTCGCGAGCACGGGGCGCGCTGCGTCAGATTTTAACATATTGAATGGTCTCCAAGACCAGCAGGATGATGGCGATGATCATCGGCGCGCTGCACAAAAACGCACGGTTCTTTTCGCGGGAATCGAGCTGCGTGCGGCGTTTGCCGAGCGGCACGCGCGCATACTTTTTGAAATATACGATTGCGCACACAAGCCCCGCGATGAACACGAGCGCCATCAGCCCCAGCGTAATGAGCGCGGCGGTTTCTTCGGGCAGCAGGTCATACGCCGCCTCCGAACAGACCGCGATCAGATTGTTGCAGAAATGGATGATCACGCCCGTCCACAACGAACCCGTGGCGATGACGGCGTAGCCGATGGCGAGCCCCGCGATGAAAGCGAAGGGGATCTGCACCATGTTGCCGTGCATGAGCGCAAACACAAACGCCGACATCAGCAGCGCAAATTTGTCGCCGTAGCGCCGCAGCGGCTGCAGGACCGTGCCGCGCACCGCGAATTCTTCGATCAGGGCGGGCAGCATGGCGGTCTGCGCGATACGCAGCAAAAAGGCAGGCAGGCCCGTGATCGTAAAGTCGTCAGACGGGGCGACAAACTGGATGCCGAACACCGCTTCCACGAAAGTCGAAAGGAAATTCGTGGCATAGTTGCCGACCATGCAGCACATCAGCGCGGCGAAGATCAGAAGCACGGTCATGCTGCCGTGCACGGGTGTGCCGAGGTTCAGGTCGCCGATCAGCCGTTTTTTGTGCATAAAGCAGTAGGCGCAGAAAAACGGCACACCGAGGGCGACCACCGAAAGCAGCGCGTTTGCACAGATATACAGCAGCGGGCTGTTATCATAGGCATCGAAAAAGCCCGGGATCAGCGACAAAATAACGCTGACGATAAACGACGACGCCGTGAACCCGATGATCGCAAGCCCCGTGGCGTTGCTGATGCTGCGGATGCCGGCGTGGTCGCGCTGTTTTTCGGGCGACATATACGCCCGCGTGGGCTGCTGCGCATAGGGCGGGTAATAGGGGCGCTGCGGCTGCCCGTAGTACGGCTGCTGCGCGTTCGGTGCAGCAGAATAGGGGGGATGCGGGTTTTGCGGCTGCCCTTGCCTATATGCCTGCGGATTCGCGCCAAAGGGAGGCTGCTGCCCGTAGGGCGGGCGCGGCGCGTTCGGCGCGGTGTAGGGCGGCTGCGGATTCTGCGCCTGCCCGGGTGTATACGGCGCGTTTGCCTGTGGATCCTGCGCGCCCGGTTGATTTTGCGGGTTTTGCGCGTACCCCTGTGCATGCTGCGCGCCCGGCGGGGCGGTCTGCCCGTTTGCCGGCGGGGTCTGCGGAGCCTGCTGCCCCGGCGTGCCGTTGAAATTGTTCTCCATACGCACACTCTCTTCCATCCGGAATTGCCCAAAGGGCTGCCGGAGAAGCCTTCTCCGGCGTTACACTTCAGAGCATAGCACGCGATTGCGGCGGAATTGTTACGATTTTTGAAACTTTTATGCTTCCTGCCCGTTTTGCGCTTCGGTTTCTGCCGTTTCGGCGGGTCCTTCCGATGTTTCGGCGGGTCCCGCCTCGTTGTCGTCCTTTTCCGCCTCATGCTCGGTGACCGAAAGCGTCACGACCTTTTCGCTTTCGGAAACGCGCATGACGCGCACGCCCTTGGAAGGCCTTGCAAATTCGCTGATGTCCGACGCGGGAATGCGGATGATGATGCCATCCGACGAAATCAGAATCACGTCCTCATCGGGCGCAACGCACGTGCACGCCGCCACGTCGCCGAAGCGCGCGGTGTGGTAGTTGATGAGGCCCTTGCCGCCGCGCGACTGCACGCGGTAATTCGAAATATCCGAACGACGCCCGAAGCCGGTTTCGGTGACGGTAAGCACTTTCTTTTCAGGATCGAGCACACACATGCCCGCCACAACGTCGCCTTCGCCCAAGGTGATGGCCTTCACGCCGCGGGCAGTCCTGCCGATGCAGCGCGCATCCGTCTCGTCGAACGTGATGCACATGCCCTTTTTGGTGGCGACCATCAGGCGCTGTTTGCCGTCGGTCAGCTTCACCCAGCAAAGCTCATCGCCTTCGTCAAGATTGATGGCGGCAATGCCGTTTTTGCGGATATTCTTATACGCGTCAAGCTCCGTGCGCTTGATGACGCCGTGTTTCGTAACCATGCAAAGGTAATTTTTCTCTTCGGCGCCGAAATCGGGCACGCGGATCATCGCGGTCACGCGCTCGTCGGGGGAAAGCGGCAGGATGTTGACGATGTTCATGCCCTTGCTTGTGCGGCTGCCCTCGGGGATCTCATACCCTTTCAGGCGGTAGACGCGCCCCAAGGACGTAAAGAACATGATATAGTCGTGCGACGAGCAGGTGAACATCGTTTCGGCGATATCCTCCTCGCGGCGCGACATGCCTTTGATGCCTTTGCCGCCGCGGTGCTGCGTCTGGTAGGCGTCCACGGGCTGGCGTTTGATGTAACCCATATTCGTCAGCGTAAATACGCAGGTCTCCTCGGGGATGAGGTCTTCGATATCCACTTCGCCCGAAACGCCGACGATCTCGGTGCGGCGCTCGTCTGCAAATTTGCTGCGGATGGCGCAAAGTTCGGTTTTGACGATCTCATGCACACGGGTCTCTGAAGATAAGATGTCCTCATATTCCGCGATTTTGCGCAGCAGTTCGTCGCGCTCGTCGAGAATTTTGCGAATTTCAAGCCCCGCGAGCTGACCGAGACGGTACGCGACAATGGCGGCCGCCTGCACGTCGTCGAAGTCAAATTTTTCCATGATCGCGGCTTTTGCTTCGGGGATGCCGCCTTTGCACGCGCGGATGGTGGCGATGATCTCGTCCACGATGTCCACGGCGCGGGCAAGACCCTCCAAAATGTGCTCGCGGTCTTTGGCTTTTTTCAGATCGTACTGCGTGCGGCGGGTGATGATCTCGCACTGGAACCCGATATACTGCTCCAAGATCTGCTTTAAGGTCAAAAGCTTCGGCTCGCCGTTCACGAGCGCGAGCTGAATGATGCCGTAGGAAATTTGCAGCTGGGTATATTGATAAAGATAGTTGAGCACTACCTGGGGGTTTGCATCGCGTTTGAGGTCGATGACCATGCGCATGCCCTCGCGGTTGGAGTAGTCGTTGATGTCGGCAATGCCCTCGACACGCTTTTCTTTCACAAGGTCGGCGATGCTCTCAATGAGCCGCGCCTTGTTGACCTGGTAGGGCAGCTCCGTGACGACGATGGAAAAGCGTCCCGTGCGCTCGTTTTCGACGATCTCGGCGCGCGCGCGGACGGTGATCTTGCCGCGCCCCGTGCCGTATGCCGCGCGGATGCCCGCGCGCCCCATGATGATGCCCGCGGTCGGGAAATCGGGCCCCTTGATGCATTCCATGAGCTGCTCCAGCGAAGCGTCGGGGTTGTCGATAAGCAGGCACACGCCGTCGATGACCTCGCCGAGGTTGTGCGGCGGGATGTTCGTCGCCATGCCGACGGCAATACCCGTCGAGCCGTTCGCCAAAAGGTTCGGGAAGCGGCTGGGCAGCACGACCGGCTCTTTTAAGCGGTCGTCGTAGTTGGGCATGAAATCGACGGTGTCCTTGTCGATATTCGTGAGCATTTCCATCGCGATCTTGCTCATGCGCGACTCGGTATAACGGTAAGCAGCGGGCGGGTCGCCGTCCACCGAACCGAAGTTGCCATGGCCGTCTACGAGCATATAGCGCTGGGAGAAGGGCTGCGCTAAGCGCACCATCGCGTCGTAAACGGAAGCGTCGCCGTGCGGATGGTACCGCCCGAGCACGGCGCCGACGGTGTCCGCGCACTTGCGGTATGCCTTTTCGGGGTAGAGGTTGTTTTCATACATTGTGTAGAGGATGCGCCGGTGCACGGGTTTTAAGCCGTCGCGCACGTCGGGCAGCGCGCGGGACACGATGACCGCCATGGAGTAATCGAGGAAAGACTTGCGCATTTCCTTGTTGATCTCCACGTTGATGATCTTCTGCTGCTCAAACGGGATGTATTCCTCGTGCGGCGCATTTTGCTGTTTTTTCATGGTATTTTATCCCTCTTTGCTGATGGATATTCTTTTCCCCCTTAAGACGAGGGGGATGCCGCCGCAGGGCGGCAAGAGGAGAGACAAAATCTGTACGAATTTTTCTCTCCCTCCGGCAAAACGGTGTACACACCGTTTTGACACCTCCCTCATCAGAGGGAGGAACGAGCTTATCAAACTTTTTTAGTCAAAATTTATCTACCGCTCAAATATCCAGATTTTCCACATACTTCGCGTTCTTTTCGATGAACAGGCGGCGGGGTTCGACCTTGTCGCCCATCAGGATCGAGAAGGTCTCGTCAGCTTCCATAGCGTCTTCCATGGTCACGCGCAGCATGGTGCGGTAGTTCGGGTCCATGGTCGTTTCCCAAAGCTGCTGCGGGTCCATTTCACCAAGGCCCTTGTAGCGCTGGATATCACAGCTGCCGCCCATTTCCTCGATCTCGCGGTCGCGCTCCTCATCGGAAAAGGCATAGACATGCTTTTTGCCCTTGGAGATCTTGTAAAGCGGGGGCTGCGCGATGTACACATAGCCGTGCTCAATGAGCGGGCGCATGTAGCGGAAGAAGAACGTCAAAAGCAGCGTGCGGATGTGCGCGCCGTCGACGTCGGCATCCGCCATGATGACGACCTTGTGATAGCGCAGCTTCGTGATGTCAAAGTCGTCGCCAATGCCGGTGCCCAGCGCCATGATGACGGGCGTCAATTTGTCGTTGCCGATGACTTTATCCACGCGCGCTTTTTCGACGTTGAGCATCTTGCCCCACAAAGGCAGGATCGCCTGGATGTTGCGGTCGCGCCCCTCTTTGGCGGAGCCGCCGGCGGAATCGCCCTCGACGATGTAGATTTCGGTGTTTTCGGGATTTTTGTCGGTGCAGTCGGCGAGCTTACCAGGCAGGGCGTTGCTCTCTAACGCCGATTTGCGCCGCGCGTTGTCGCGCGCCTTGCGCGCCGCCTCCCTTGCGCGGGAAGCATCCAGCGCCTTGTTGAAGATCGCTTTGGCGACAGACGGGTTTTCCTCAAAATAGGTCATCATTTTGTCGTAGAGCATTTTGGAAACAAGACCCGTGATCTCGGTGTTGCCCAGCTTCCCCTTGGTCTGCCCTTCGAACTGCGCTTCGGTAAGCTTCACGCTGATGACCGCCGTGAGCCCCTCGCGCACATCCTCGCCGGACAGCTTTTTGTCGCCGTCTTTTAAGAGGTTGAATTTTTTGCCGTAGTCATTGAACACGCGCGTGAGCGCAGTCTTAAAGCCCTGCTCGTGCGTGCCGCCGTCCACGGTGCGCACGTCGTTGGCAAAGCTTAAAATGATCTCATTGTACCCGTCGTTGTAGGAGATCGCCACCTCGGCGCTCTTGTCGCCCTGCACGGTGGTGAAATGCATGATGTCGTCATGCACGGGCGTAAGACCCCGGCTCGTGTTGATGTAATCGACGAAGCTGCGGATGCCGCCTTCGTAGCAGAAATTCTCGGACTGCACGTCGTTTTCGTCGCGCCTGTCCGTGAGCGTGATGGAAAGCCCGGCGTTTAAGAACGCCTGCTCGCGAAGCCGGCGCGCTAAAACGTCATAGTCGTATTCCGTGGTTTCGGTGAAAATTTCGGGATCGGCTTTGAACTTGATGAACGTGCCCGTTCCTTCCGTGTCGCCGACGATTTCGAGATCGGTTTCCACGTCGCCGCGCGCAAACCGCTGGCGGTAGATGTGCCCCTGACGGCTGACTTCGATTTCGAACCATTCGGAAAGCGCGTTCACGACCGAAGAACCCACGCCGTGGAGTCCGCCGGAGACTTTATAGCCGCTGCCGCCGAATTTGCCGCCCGCGTGCAGGACAGTAAGCACGACCGTCACGGCGGGAAGCCCCTCTTCTTCGTTGATGTCCACGGGGATGCCGCGGCCGTTGTCGCGCACGGAAACGACGTTGTCCGGGAGGATCTCGACTTCAATGTGCGTGCAGTAGCCCGCAAGCGCCTCGTCCACGGAGTTATCGACGATCTCATACACCAGGTGGTGCAGCCCGCGGGGGCCTGTGGAGCCGATATACATGCCGGGGCGTTTGCGCACCGCTTCAAGCCCTTTTAAGACCTGAATCTGGTCCGCACCGTATTCCTCGTCGACGGCGGTGTCCATCTGCTCTTCATCCGGTTCTTCCGCCGGTTGACGCTTTTCTTCGTATTCCATGTATTTCTACTCCTTTTTTAGATGCTGGATGTTAGATGTTAAATTCTAAATGCAGGGCGCGGGCTTGCTCGCGCCCTACAGTCTCTCCCTCCGTCTTTTGCCTGCGGCAAAATCCACCGCCAACAGCGCCGTCCCCTTTGTCGCTTCGCGACATTTCCCCGCACTACGGGGAATCACCCTCGGAAGACGGGAGGAAAGGTTTCAGAAAACTTTCGGTTGCGCGTTGCCACCTTTGACGGGCGGCCTCGCAGAAGCGCCACGGGTGGCGGAAAAAGTGAAGCGAGGACGGCGCAGCGGTCAAAATTCACCCGCGCCGCTTCTGCCTTCTACACTCTGCTCTCTGTTTTGCCTGTGGGTTTTACTCTTTTGAACAATGTCCCAGTCAAAAGTGGGGAGATATACACTTTCCGCCCACCGTTTTCGAGCGTCACAACAAACGATTTGGGCAATTCCGCAGACACTGTCACAGCGTCGCCGCTTTTTTCTGCCGCCGCAAGATACGCGCGTGAATCGCGCATGACGGTGGCGGTGTCGAGGTCGAAGATCCCCAATATTTCGCGGGAACGCACGATCGTTTCGCCGCCGATGTCGAGCATCATAGGAGCTTCCCCCCTTCGACGTGGAACGTCCGCCCTTCGCAAAGCCGCAGAACGGCGGTCGGGTCGCAGCAAGTGATAAACACCTGCCGCCCGCGGATGTGGTTAAGAATGTAATCCTGCCGCCCCTCGTCGAGCTCGCTCATCACGTCGTCTAAGAGGATGACCGGTTCTTCGCCCGTGACGGTCTTTAAAATATGCGCTTCGGCAAGCTTTAAAGAGAGCGCCGCCGAGCGCTGCTGCCCCTGCGAGCCGAACGACCGCGCCGAAAGGGAATCGATCTTTAACGCCAGATCGTCGCGGTGAGGGCCGATGGAGGTGATGCCGTTTAAAATATCCGTGTGCTGCGCTTTGGAAAGCTCGTCCGAAAGCCGGTCACGGATCTTGTAAGCGTCGCCGTCCAGCTCGCCGACGTTGCTCGTGTAGGTGATGCGCAGCGTCTCGCGGTTGCCGGAAAGCCCGCTGTAAATCTCGGCGGCATATTCGGAAAGCAGCTTTGTATAGGTCACGCGCTCGGAAACGACCGCCGCGCCGTAAGCGGAAAGCTTATCGTCCCAGACAGAAAGCGTCTCCAAAAGCTCGGGGTGGAACTGGATATCTTTAAGCAGCGCGTTGCGCTGGGCAAGCGTGCGGTTGTATTTGGCAAGCGCTTTCGCGTAAGCGGGCTTGAGCTGGCAAAGCGCCGTATCTAAAAAGCGGCGGCGCATGAGCGGCCCTTCCTGCACGAGCGACAGGTGCGCGGGCGCAAAGATAACCGCCGAAAACTCGCCGATGAGTTCGGCAGGCGATTGCAGCGTCACGCCGTTTTTCATGGCGGTGCGCTTCTGGTCGATGTAAAGCAGGACTTCCTGCTCGCGCCCTTTGGCGAAAAAGTCCATATCGTTTTTCGCAAACGGCGCGTCAAACCCGACCATTTCGCGGTCGCGGCGGCTGCGGAAGCTCTTACAGCCTGTAAACAGCCAGATGCTTTCGAGCAAATTTGTCTTACCCTGTGCGTTTTCACCGAAAATGACATTGACGCCCTCGGCGGGGAAGAGCTCCATGGCTTCGATATTTCTGAAATTTTGCAAAGCAAGCCGTTTGACAAGCATAGTTTCACCGCCGGTTTAGACGCTGGATTTTCTAAATTTTAGATGCTGGATTCTGGATGCTAGACGCGGGATGGGAAAGTTTTGCGTGAAGCCGCGGCTACACTAAAAACTGTATGTTTTATCTTGTAGGGGCGGGTGATTCCCCTGTTAGGGGAAATGTCCGCGTAGCGGACAAAAGGGTGCCGGAATCCGGAGGATTTCCACGCCCGCCCCTACAACTACAGATTTTGTTTTTTCTGCGCACACAGCAGCGGTAATGTATAAACCCTGCCTACATCGTATCTAATTTCTGATTTCTAACCTCTGAAATCTGGACGGAGCCCCGCCCCTACGAGATTAAGCAGATTTTTTATTGTTTTCGCAGCCGAAAGTTTCTACAAACACACAGTTTCAATAAAACTTTCCCGCGTCGCTTCTGACTTCTAATCTCTAATCTCTGCCTTCTGCCTTCCGTACTTCGTATTCTACCCCGCCGAACGCAAAGCGGTCGCCTGCGTGCAGCTTTTTCCCGCGCGAAAGGCAAACTTCCCCGTTGACGCGCACATCGCCTTCGGTAATAACGAGCTTTGCCTGCCCCCCGGTTGAGACGGCGTTTGCGAGCTTCAACGCGGCGTCTAAGCGGATAAATTCCGTGGTGATGGGCAAGATACGCGTTTCTTTTTTGGCGATATGCGCCCGGATTCTCTTCGGGCTCATTCGGTCTTCAGCCGCACGGGCAGCACCAGGAATAAGAAGCTTTCGCCCTCGGTCGGAACGATGAGAATGGGCAGGATGGGGCTTCCGATTTTGACGAGCACTTCGTCCGCGTCGCACACGCGCAGCGCGTCCAAAAGATAGCGGTTGTTAAAGCCGATTTCCATGTGCTCGCCCTCGCTCTTGCAGGGCACGCGGTCGTGCGCCGTGCCGAGCGCCGTGGTGCTCGAGATCCGGATGACGTCTTCATCAAAGACGCAGCGGATCGGGCTTTTTGCGCGGTCGGTGATAATCAGCGACGTGCGCTCGATGCTCTGGATCAAAAGCCGCGTGTTGACGCGCACCGTGCCCGTAACCGTGCCGGAGATCGCCGCGCGGTAGTTCAAGAATTCGCCTTCCAAAAGGCGTGATACAATACGGTAATTGCCGATTTCAAATACGATGAACCGTTTGCCGACGTTCAAAGCGATGGTCTCTTCGCCGCCTGTGAGCTTGACCACTTCGTTGAGCGCCTTTTTCGGCGCGACGAATACCTTTTCTTCGCCGTCGTAGTCGATCTCTTCATTGCGCATGGCAAGACGGAACCCGTCTACCGCAACAAGACGGATCTTGTTTGCACCGATCTCAAAGCGCACGCCCGTGTGCACGACTTTTACATCGTTTTCCGCCGTGGCAAAGATGGTCTTGCGGATCATATCCCGCAAAACTTCGCTTTGCAGCACAATTGGAAAGCCGCTTTCCACGGAGGGCAGCTCCGGGTAATCCGCGGCGGGGATGCCGATGAGCGTGAATTCCGCGTCGCCGCTTTTGATGCGGCAGGTAAGCCGCTCGTCCGCTTCAATAGATACGGTCTCGTGCGGCAGGTTACGCAGGATGTCGCAAAGGATCTTTGCGTTGAGGATGATGCTGCCGCGCTCTTCCACGCGCGCTTCCATCGACGTAATCATGCCGACCTCCAGGTCATAGCCCGTAAGGGTCAGCACATTGTCCGCCGCTTCCAAAAGGATGCCTTCGATCGCGGGGATGGAAGATTTTGTGGAAACCGCCCTTTGCACATTTGAACAGATTTCCGAGAGCTTTTGGGTTTCACAAATGAGCTTCATACGTCCGTTTCCTTTCCAAAAAACATAATATTACTTAACATATATAGTATTCGTATTAGGGGCCGTGCAAATTGTTAAAAACCGCCGGAATGCCCAAGCACAGCGGAAAACCGCAATTTTACGGGTGTGAAAACCCGTTCAAAAGATTTTGCTTTTGAACAGTTCATTTTTAACTAAAACGGCGGTGTTCAAAACCTGTTGTTCAAAACAAAAACCTGTTCAAAACTTGGAAGAAGCGAGAGGGCTGTTTTATCTCTTTCTTCGTCACGGCGTTCTACCGTGACACCGCCAACGGCGCCGTTCCCTTTGTTATCTCTCCCTCCGTCTTTTGCCTGCGGCAAAATCCACCGCCAACAGCGCCGTCCCCTTTGTCGCTTCGCGACATTTCCCCGCACTGCGGGGAATCACGCTCGGAAGACGGGAGAAAAGGGTTTTTCTGACTTTCAGCGTTTCTTCTTTCCCCCTCGTAAGACGGGAGGAACGGTTGTGACAAAGGTTCAGAAAAATGTCACACGCACAAATCAAATTTCTTGCACGTTTTTGATGAGGTTTTCAATGAGCGATTTGAAGTCTTTTTCACGGTCCATGCGCTCGGCAACGTTGTTGATGGAGTGCTTGACTGTGGAGTGCGTTTTGCCGTTAAAGCTTTTGCCGATCTCTTCGAGCGACATCCCGGTCATCTCGCGGAGGATATACATCGCGATCTGCCGTGCATCCTTGATGGCTTTATCGCGCTTGTCCGAAACGATGTTTTCGACGCTTACGCCCATCGTGGCGGAGACGTTTTCAAGGATCTTTTCCCGCACGACGGAAACCGGCTGTGTGGTGTTCATCAATTCCTTGATGGCGTCCTTTGTGATTTCAATGGTCGGGGCGGTACCCAGCAGCGCACAGATCGCCTGCAGCTTTTTGACTGCGCCCTCCAATTGCCGGACGTTGTGGTTGACCTGCTCGGCGATGAATTCCACAACGTTGTTCGGAATCGAAAAATGCAGCGCATCGGCTTTGTTTTTGATAATGGCGACGCGCATTTCAAAATCCGGCGGCTGGATGTCCGCCATCAGGCCCCACTCAAAGCGGTTTTTGAGGCGCTCTGTGAGCTTCGGGATCTCGTTTGGCGGGTTATCGGACGACAGCACGATCTGCTTGCCGTCCTCGGTTAAGGAGTTGAAGGTGTGGAAAAATTCCTCTTCAATCGAGTTTTTGCCGGCGATGAACTGGATGTCGTCAACCAAGAGCGCGTCCGCGCGGCGGTATTTATCGCGCAGCGCGACGGTGTTCGAATTTCGGATATGTTCAATGATGTCGTTCGTGAAGTGCTCGCTTGTGACGTAGATGATCGCCGCATCGGGGTTTTTGCTGCGCATGTAGTTTTCAATCGCCTTTAACAGGTGCGTTTTGCCAAGGCCGCTTTTGCCGTAGATGAACAGCGGGTTGTAGGCGGTGCCGGGGTTTTCGGCGACCTTTTTCGCCGCGGCATAGGCGTAGTTGTTGGATTTGCCGACGACAAAGTTTTCAAAGCTGTTGTTTGGGTTGTTGATGACCAGGTCGTCGTGCACCCCCGCGGCGGGCTTTTGCTCCTCTTCGGGCGTCTCCTTTTGGATCAGGCGGATCTCCACCGTAACGGGAAAACCGAGCACGTTTAAAAAGGCCTCTTCCAAAAGAGGGTTGAATTTTTTTTCGACAATGCCGAATTTGAATTCACTTTCAATCCCGAGCACCACTTTTTCGCCGTCGAAGCTGTCGATAAACAGCGGTTCGAGCCAGAGCGTAAAAACGGAGTCCGTGATGCCGCCGGTCGTGCGCACATAGGTGCAGACCGCTTTCCACAAGTCGGAAAGAGAGTCCATAAGCCTTTCCCCTTCAAAAACAGAAATTTCACAAATCTTTCAAAAATGCGCCGCACAAAGCAATTTTTGCCGTTTTACGGGTTTGACGTGTCCCAACAAGAAATAGGGCAAAATCGGCAAAATCGGGCTTTCAAGGCGAAATTTTCACATTTACACTTTATATAGTATCATGTTTTGAAAAAGATTGCAACAGTTTTAAACCATGGTTTTAAGGATTCTATATATAATATAGTATAGAAAAATGGGCAGTGGGAGTGGCGCAGAGCGGGAAAATGTCGTGCAGCTACAAAGGAAACGGGGCCGTTGGCGGCTGTCTGCGATAGCAAACTGGGGGGAGAAAAAGGTTCTATTTTGTCTCTCCCTCCGTCTTTTGCCTGCGGCAAAATCCACCTCCCTCATCAGAGGGAGGAAAAAGGTTCTGCAAATTTTCGGCTGTCTTTTTGCCCCCTCTGAGGAGGGTGATTCCCCACAGTGTGGGGAAATGTCGCGAAGCGACAAAGGGGACGGCCGCTGTCAGCGGCTGGCGAGCGAAGCGAGACTGGGGGAGAGAAAATTTTTCGACTTTCCGCACAGCCGCGGCTTGCATAAACCTTCCCACCTCATGTCTAACTTCTAATATCTAACGTCTAAAATCTAAAATGGGACTGTCCCTGCGGGATATGCAATTTTTCAACTTCATGCAAACCTGCTTATACCGCATCCAGAACCCGGCATCCGGCATCCGGCATCCGACTTCCGGCGTCCAGCATCTAACATCTACATCTAAACCTACATCTTGTTAAGGCTGAAACAGATTGCCACAAGGTGTGGCACAGGCGCGAAAAATTAAGCGGAAAACCGACAAAGGCGTTGACAAAGTGGCGAAAATTAGTATATAATTACTACTCGCAGATTTAAATTGAGCCAAACAGCGCCGCTCTTCTTTGCGGAACGCGCATGAGCGCTGTCTGCGTCCGTTATGACCGGCTTGGCGCCGTTTTCGGCGCGCGGCGCGGCGTTTGGCAAACCGAAACGGAGGATCGAACGATGAAAAGAACGTATCAGCCCAAAAAGCGGCATCGTAAAATGGAACACGGCTTCCGCAAGAGAATGGCGACCAGAGGCGGCAGAAAAGTTCTTGCCCGCCGCAGAGCAAAGGGCAGAAAACAGCTGACCTACTAAGGGCGCAAGACGGTGAGTACCACGGTTACGCTGAAAAAAAACGCGGATTTCCGCCGGCTTTACCACCGCGGAAAATCCTATGCAAATCCTGCACTGGTTGTTTATTTTTGTAAAAACCGTGCGGGAATTTGTCGTATCGGCATAACCGTCAGCACCAAAATCGGCAACGCCGTGGAGCGCAACCGCTGCAAACGCATCATCCGCGCCGCGTACCGTGCGCTCGAGAGCGAGCTTCCCGGCGGCTATGATTTTGTGTTCGTGGCGCGCAGCCGCACAAAGTTCCTTAAAAGCACGGATGTACAAGCCGCCATGCGCGCGGCATTCCAAAAGGCGGGCGTGCTATGTGCTTGAAAAACGCTGCGATTCGCGCCATCCGCTTTTATCAGCGGAAAATTTCCCCGCTTTTCCCGCCGCGGTGCCGGTTTTACCCGACCTGTTCGGCGTATATGCTCACCGCCATTGAGCGGTTCGGGCTCCTGCGCGGGGGGCTGATGGGTCTATTGCGGCTTTTGCGCTGCAACCCGCTGTTCCCGGGCGGGTACGACCCCGTCCCCGAAAAACGGACAAGACCGCCGAAATTGCGGTAGGGCGCGGGGGGTGATTCCCCGAACTGCGGGAAATCGCCCTAAACAGAGGGAAAAACGGGCAGTGCAATTTTTCAGTCAAGCGTTTCCCCCTCTGACGAGGGGGATGCCGCCGTTAGGCGGCAAGGGGAGAGAAAAAGGAAGTATTTTCTTTCGGTTTGCGTGTCTCTCCCTCCGTCACGCGCTAAGCGCGTGCCACCTCCCTCCTCAGAGGGAGGAAAAGTTCGCTTCAGACTTTCGTCTACGCACAAACTTCCCCACCGCTCATCCAGCATCCAGAATCTAACATCTAGCATCTAAACAGCATGGAGGTTTTCTATGCAACGACTTTACGAATGGCTGGGTATCCCGTTTGGTTTTGTGATTTCCATTTTCTACGCCATGACGGGTAACTACCTGCTTTCGCTTTTGTGCATGACCATTATCATCCGCCTCTGCCTGCTTCCCGCTGCCATCAAGCAGCAAAAGGGCATGGCGAAACAGGCTCGCCTGCAGCCCAAACTGCGGCGCATCCAGAAAAAGTATGAGGGTAACCAGCGCAAGATCCAGGAGGAGACGCAGGCGCTTTACCAGCGCGAGGGCACGTCCGGCATGACGGCGGGCTGCCTGCCGATGTTCCTGCAGCTGATCATCATGCTCGGGCTGTTCCAGGTCAACTACCATCCGTTTTCGATGGTGCTGCGCCTGCCCGACGCGGTCGTAACGGCGCTTGAAAACGCCGTGCAGCCGATGCTGGAAGGGTCCGCCGCGAACGCATCCTACCGCATGGAGCTGTATGCGCTCGAGCATTTCAGCGAGATCGACCACGCCTCGATTTCGGGGCTGACGTCCGAGATGATCGACCGCATTTACCAATTTATCGACGGCTATACCCTCTTCGGGCTCGATCTTTCCCACACGCCGAGCGTCTCGAACCCCGACATCTATTGGGTGATCCCGATCCTTTCCGGGCTTTTGGCGCTGGGCATGAGCGTGTATTCGCTTGTGCGCCAGAGAAAGACCAACCCCGAAATGGCGAAAAACCCGAGCATGGGCTGCATGATGCTGTTTACGCCGGTCATGCAGATCTGGTTCGCTTTCATTTTGCCGATCAACGTCGGCGTTTACACCATCTTCTCCTCGATCCTTTCGTTCATCCAGATGGTGGCGCTCAATCATATTTACAGTCCGAAAAAAGTGCTTGCGCGCTTGATGGTGGAAGAGACGATCTACCGCCGCTCGAAAGAAGCGAATACAAAGCGCATCCACGAGCTGCAATCGCAGGACGACTGACTACGAAGGAGATACGCAACATGACGAAGGAATCCGTAAAATCCGCTGCAACCATTGAAGAAGCGAGAGCGGCGGCGCTTTTGGAATTGGGGCTTACCGAAGACGACGATTTCCACATGGAAGTCCTCAAAATGCCGTCGAAAAAAATCCTCGGCCTGTTCGGCGGCTCGCCCGCCGAGGTCAAAGTGACCGTGGAAGTGCCCGATGCGCCCGCCCCGAAGAAAGAGCGCGCCGACAAAAAGAAAAAACCGGCGGAAAAGGCGCAGGACAAAGCAAAGAACGACAAGCCCAAAGCTCCGAAAAAAGCGGAAAATGTCGAAAAGACGGAAAAACCGAAGGCGCCGGCGGAAAAGCCGCTGTCGTTCCGGGAGCGCAAAGCGCGCCTGGATCCAACCGACGCGCACGAAAAGACCGCCCAGTATATTGCGGAGATCGTCCGCGGGCTGGGGCTGCCCGAATGCGAGGTCAAGGCTTTCGAAAACGACGAGGAAATTTTATTTGAGCTTTCCTGCGGCGAGGATTACGGCATCGTCATCGGCCGCCGCGGCGAAACGCTCGACGCGATCCAATATCTTGCCCGCATGGTCGAAAACCGCGGCCGTCAGGGGTATAAGCGCGTAGGGATCAACATCGGCGACTACCGCGAAAAGCGCGAAGCCGCGCTTGCGGACCTTGCGAAAAAGGACGCCGCAAGAGTGCTGCGCACCGGCAGAAGTTTAACGCTCGAGCCGATGAACCCGTATGAACGGCGCATCATCCACACCACGATTCAGGAGATCGACGGCGTGACTTCCTATTCCACGGGCGTGGATCTGGACCGCCGTGTGATTATCGCCTGTGAGAACGCGCCCAAGGGCGGCGCGCGCGGCGGACGTTCGGGCGACTATCGCCGCGACCGCAGCGACCGGCATGACCGCCGCGACCGGCATGACCGGCCGCGCCGCGAGCCGTATGTGCCCGACGTCGCAGCAGACCGTGAAAAGCGCGACGACGTTGCCGGGGTTTCGCTCTACGGCAAAATCGAAGTGAAAAAGGAGCAGCCCGCCCCCGACTCGACCGAGGCGGAATAAGCAAGCATGAAAAGCGGCGGGAGCTTCCCGCCGCTTTTTAGATTTTAGATATTAGAGATTAGATGTTAGACGCGGGATGGGGAGGTTTGTGAAGCCGCGGCTGCGAGGAAGAAAATAACGATCACGCGTAGTGGCAGGCTTCCACGCCTGCCGGAGTAAAGTGCGAAAAGATCAAAACTTATGGTTATATTGAAGCCAAAATTCTGTTTCGCCGTGACCGATTGCAAAATCCAGCTTCCTTGCGGGCGGGCATGGAAATCCTCCGGATTCCGGCACCCTTTTGTCCGCTACGCGGACATTTCCCCTAACAGGGGAATCACCCGCCCTACATGGTTACGCGAATTTTTGACTTCGCAGAAACATGCCTGCACCACATCTGACATCTAAAATCTAACAACGGCCAGCCGCAAGGGCTGTCCCTACGGATTGCGCTGCTCTCCGGCTTTGCGCAAGCCTCCCCATCCCATGTCTTGCATCTAAAATCTATCATCTAACTACCATCTAAAAACCGAGGTGATTTTATGTCCACGATAGCCGCCATTTCCACCGGCCAGGCGGCCGGCGGGATCGGCATTGTCCGCATTTCCGGTGAGGACGCCCTTACGGTTGCCGACCGCATCTTCCGTCCCGTTTCCGGCAAACCGCTTTCCACACTGCCCGGCTATCATGCCGCGTTCGGCACGGTGTATTGCGACGGCACGCCGTTTGACGAGGCGGTCGCCCTCGTGTTCCGTGCGCCGAAAAGCTATACGGGCGAGGACGTAGTGGAAATTTCCTGCCACGGCGGGCTTTTTGTGACGCGCCGGGTCTTGCGCGCCGCCCTGCAAAACGGTGCGCGCGCCGCTGAAGCGGGCGAGTTTACCCGCCGCGCGTTCCTGAACGGCAAAATGGATCTTGTCAAAGCGGAAAGTGTCATGCAGATCATTTCCGCGCAGGGCGCCGAAGCGGAGCAGGCGGCGTTCGGCGCCCTGGAGGGCAGGCTTTCCGGGGAGATCGACGCGGTCTCCGCCCGATTGAAATCAACTTCCGCCGCGCTTGCGGCGTGGGTGGATTATCCCGATGAGGACATCGACGACGTTTCCGACGATGCGCTGCTTCATACGGTGGATACGGCGCGGGAGGCGCTTTCCGTGTTGATCACGCGGTTCGATTCCGGACGCGCGGTGCTCGAAGGCGTGGACACCGCCATTGTCGGCCGCCCGAACGTGGGCAAATCCACCCTGATGAACCTGCTGTCCGGCACGGAGCGTTCCATCGTCACAGACGTGGCAGGCACCACGCGCGATGTGGTGGAACAAACGGTCACGCTCGGCGGGCTTGTGCTGCGGCTGTCCGACACCGCCGGTCTGCACGAAACCGAGGACGCCGTAGAGCGCATCGGCGTACAGCGCGCCCGTGAGCGGCTGGAGCGCGCCACGCTCATTTTGGCGGTGTTCGACAGCGCTGAACCGCTGACTGACGAGGACAAGCGGCTGTTTACGCTGTGTAAAGGGAAAAAAGCGATCGCTGTGGTCAACAAGACCGACCTGCCGCAGCGGTTGGACACAAAAATATTAGACACAGTGTTTAATAAAGTAGTGCCGATCAGCGCCAAAACGCATGACGGGCTTGCCGCATTGGAACAGGCGGTCAGCGAAGTCTTAGGCACGGCGGATTACGATACGACCGCCCCAACCCTGATGAACGAACGCCAGCTTGCGTGCTGCCGCACGGCGCTTGACCGCCTGAACGAAGCACATGACGCGCTCACCGGCGGCGTCACGCGCGACGCGGTGCAGGTCCTGCTTGACGCTGCGATCGATGAGCTCGACGCACTCACCGGCAAACGCGCGACCGAATCGGTTGTGGACGCGGTCTTTGCGCAGTTCTGTGTGGGTAAGTAGAAATCAGAAGTCAGAGGGCAGACATCAGAAGTTAGAAAACAGAAGTCAGATGCGGTGCAGGCAGGTTTCACGTATTGCCGCGGCTGTGCAGAAGCTCCTCGCACCGCGGCAGGGGGAGAGAAAAAATCTGTTTTTTATGCGGCGCGAGCTTACCCCCGCCCTACGGTCTCTCCCACCGCCAACAGCGCCGTCCCCTTTGTCGCTTCGCGACATTTCCCCGCACTGCGGGGAATCACCCTCGGAAGACGGGAGGAAAGGGGTTATGCTGACTTTCGGCTTTTTTCCGTGCAGCCGCACCTTCACGGAAAACCGCCTGTATCGCCTCTGACATCTAACATCTGTATTCTGCATTCTGTTAAAGGAACATATGTATGGACTATTTTGCAAAACAATATGATGTTGCCGTCATCGGCGCGGGGCACGCGGGCATTGAAGCGGGCCTTGCCGCAGCGCGGCTGGGCTGCACGGTCGGGGTGTTCACCATCAACCTCGACTGGATCGGCAACATGCCCTGCAACCCCTCCATCGGCGGCACGTCGAAAGGCCACCTTGTGCGCGAGATCGACGCGCTCGGCGGCGAAATGGGCAAGGCGGCGGACAAAACCGGGATCCAGTCGCGCATGCTCAACCGCGGCAAGGGCCCGGCGGTGCACTCGCTGCGCGCGCAGATCGACCGCCGCGACTACGCAAAATACATGAAGCACGCGCTCGAGCGCCAGGAACGCCTGGACGTGCGCCAGGCGGAAATTGTGGATCTGTACCGTGCCGCGGACGGGCTTTGGACGCTCAAAACGCGCTTGGAGGCAGTCTATACCGCAAAATGCGTTGTGCTCGCGACCGGGACGTTCCTCGGCGGGCGGGTCTATATCGGCGATGTCTCCTATGAGAGCGGCCCGGACGGGATGTTCCCCGCGACGGCGCTTTCCGCGGCGCTCAAACGCTTGCACATCCCGCTGCGCCGCTTTAAGACCGGCACGCCCGCGCGCGTCAACCGCCGCAGTGTGGATTTTTCCGTGATGGAAGTCCAGAAAGGCGACGAAGCGACGGTGCCGTTTTCCTTTGACACCGAAACGCCGCCTGAAAACAAGGCGGATTGCTACATTACCTATACGAACGACGCGACCAAGCGCGTGATTCTCGATAATATTGATTCCTCCCCCCTCTACGGCGGCAAGATCCACGGCGTAGGACCGCGTTACTGCCCGAGCTTTGAAGATAAGGTCATGCGGTTCCCCGATAAGGAGCGCCACCAGCTGTTCGTCGAGCCGTGCGGTTTAGACACCGAGGAGATGTATTTGCAGGGCATGTCCTCATCGCTGCCCGAAGCCGTGCAGCTGCAATTCCTGCGCACGATCCCGGGGCTCCAGCATGTGGAGATCATGCGCACCGCCTACGCCATCGAATACGACTGCGTGGACCCGCTCGCGCTGTCTCCCTCGCTCGAATTTCTCGATTTGGAAGGTTTGTTCGGCGCGGGGCAGTTCAACGGCTCATCCGGCTACGAGGAGGCGGCGGCGCAGGGCCTGATTGCGGGCATCAACGCCGCGCGCAAGGTACAGGGCAAGGACCCGTTTGTGCTTGACCGCGCCACTTCCTATATCGGCACGCTCATTGACGACCTTGTGACAAAAGGCTGTTCCGACCCGTACCGCATGATGACCTCACGCTCCGAATACCGCCTTTTGCTGCGGCAGGACAACGCCGACCTGCGCTTGACGCCGATGGGTCACGAGATCGGGCTGGTCTCGGATGAAAAGTATGCCCGCTTTCTGAAAAAGGCCGACCAGATCAACGCCGAACGCCGCCGCGCCGAAGAGACGACCATTCCTCCGAGCGACGGTTTGCAGGCGCTGCTTGTTTCACGTGAAACATCGCCGATGAAAACCGGCATGAAATTGGCGGAGCTTCTGCGCCGCCCGCAGCTTGACTACGACGCGCTCGCGCCGTTTGACCCGACGCGCCCCGATCTGCCGAAAGCCGTGTTCGAGCAGGTGGAGATCGAGCTCAAATATGAAGGCTACATCCGCCGTCAGGAAGCGCAGGTGCGCGAAATGCGCCGCTTGGAGGGCAAGCGTATCCCGGAAGGCATCTGCTATGACAACATCGACGGGCTGCGGCTTGAGGCACGCGAAAAACTCGGCAAAACACGCCCCCAGAACGTCGGGCAGGCGTCGCGCATCAGCGGTGTCTCCCCCGCCGACATTTCCGTGCTGCTCATCTACCTTGCGAAGGAGGGGTATTGATGCTGGACCGCGCCCTTTTGGAACGCACGCTTGCTGCGCACGGCGTGACGCTTGAGGACAGCGCCTATGCGCGGCTGGACCTGTACGCCGAACGGCTGCTTGCGACAAACCGCCAATTCAACCTGACCGCCGTGACCGACCCCCGCGACGTCACGATCAAGCATTTTGCGGATTCGCTCGTGCTGCTGGGGAAAACGGAGATCCCGCAGGGCGCGTCGCTTTTAGACGTCGGCACCGGCGCAGGCTTTCCGGGACTCGCGCTCAAACTCGCGCGCCCCGACCTTTCCGTCACGGTTTTGGACGGCACGCGCAAAAAGCTGGGCTTTATTGCATCCGTCCTATCGGAGGCGGGGCTTTCGGCCGAGACGCTGCATATGCGCGCTGAAGAAGCGGGAAAACTGCCGAAATACCGTGAAAAATTTGATTTTGTGACGGCGCGCGCCGTGGCGGATATGGCTTTACTTTCGGAATACTGCCTCCCCTTCGTGCGTGTGGGCGGGCTGTTCCTCGCGATGAAATCCGCCGCCGCCGAAGAAGAAATTCAAAATGCGGCGGGCGCGGTGCGCCTGCTCGGCGGGAAGATCGAACAGGATCTTTTGTTTGATCTGGTCGAAAACATGCCGCGCAGACTGGTTTTTGTGCGGAAAATATCGCAGACTCCGGCAAAATACCCGCGCGCGTCTGCAAAAATTGCGAAAAGTCCCTTAAAATAAAGGGAAAAAGCCGTGAACCGCCGCACTTTTAGGCGAACGCTTTTTCTTTACAAATCCGCCCCGCCCGTGCTAAGCTAATGATGCCGGGCGGGGAAAGCTTTTTCCGGAGCCGCCCGCTCGGACAAGCCGGGCGGGACATGCTTTTCCGCCGGCAAAACGGAGCAAAGGAAAGGGCGGTTCCGCCCGCGGATAAAACTATGAAAACGCCGAAAGTCAAAAGCGCGGGCCAGATCTTTCTGATCCCGCAGGAATCCATCGCGCCGAACCCCAACCAGCCGCGGCAGCGGTTTGATTACGACGAGTTAGAGGGCCTGGCACAGAGCATCCGTCAAAACGGCATTTTGCAGCCGATCACGGTGCGCCAGACGGAGACGGGCTTTGAACTGATCTCCGGCGAGCGGCGCCTGCGCGCCGCAAGGCTCGTGGGACTCACCAAGATCCCCGCCATCATTGCGGAGATCGACAATAAGAATTCGGCGGTGTTTTCGCTGATCGAAAACCTGCAAAGACAGGATCTCGACTGTTTTGAGGAAGCTGAGGCGATCGACCGGTTGGTGACCGATTACGGCATGAGCCGCGAGGAATTGAGCCGGAAGCTCGGCAAGGCGCCCTCTACCCTTTCCAACAAGCTGCGGCTTCTGCGGCTGCCGGAGGACATGCGCTACCGCCTGACGCGCGCAGGGCTCACCGAACGCCATGCCCGGGCGCTTTTGCAGCTCGACAATGACGACCAGCGCGCGCGGGCACTGGGGATCATGATCGACCGCCGTTTGACCGTGCAGGAAAGCGAACGGCTCGTCGAGCAGATGCTCGCGAAGACCGGCAAGAACCGCACGAATTTCCGTGGGATCCGCGATGTGCGCGTATTTATCAATACGCTGAACCATGCCGTGGACGCCATCCGCCGCGCCGGTGTGGACGCCGACGCCGCGAAGAGCGAGACGCCGGAATACATCGAGTATGTCGTGCGCATCCCGAAGCTCGAGCAGTTGAAACTGCCGTTGTCTTCGGAAGATGAGGCGGTTTGAAGTCAGATGTCAGATTCCAGAAATCTGAGGACAGACGTGCGGCGGGACAGTTTTCCGCAATGCATTGGTTTCGCAGCAGACTTCCCTTTACGCGTCTGATTTCTCGTCTCTCACCTCTCACCTCTGAATTCTGTCCGCCCTGCGCCCATTGGCGCATACACTTCGTAAAACGTGGGCGGCGGCCCACCCCTGTCGCCGTTCCGTTTTAAATATCCATATCCTTCTCTTTCACACCCCACATCCACAGCGGAACAGCGGTTCGGGATCTCCCGGCCGCTGTTTCGCGTTTTAGATGTTAGATTATAGATGTTAGACGTTAGATGCGGGGTGGGGAAATTACTGCAAAGCCGCTCATACCGCTTCTAATCCCTGTATTTTGATCTCTGACTACCGGAAGCGCCCCGCCTCCTCCCACCCCGCCGTACGTTTCACGTGAAACGTCAAAATCCTCTGTTTGCGCCCAATGGGGACCTACGGCTTTTCGGGCAGGACTTTCCCCTGCGGTCTCTCCCTCCGGCAACGGCGCCGTCCCTTTTGTCGCTGTGCGACGTTTCCCCGCACTGCGGGGAATCACCCTCGGAAGACGGGAGGAAAGGGGTTGTGTTAACTTTCGGTTGTGCGTTTCCCCTCTGACGGGCGCCGTCGCCGAAGCGTCGCCTGCAAATCTCAGCGGTAACCTTTCCGACAGCTCTGATGTCTGCATTCTGAATTCTGATTTCCGGAAGCACGCCCTGTCCTGTCCCAAAAACCGGGCTGCGTTTCCAAAAAAGCCCTTTCCTTTTCCCAGTGTTTATGCTATACTATAAAAACCAAAGATTTCCCGTTCGCGGGCGGCGTTGTCGGCGAACGCGCGATGGATTTGCGGGCGCGTTGTTCGCCCCGCGGGGTTCCGAGCGGTGCGCGTTCGGACAAGTCATTTTTCGGAGCTGAAGCAAATTTATGGCAAAAACCATTTCCATAATCAACCAGAAAGGCGGGGTCGGCAAGACCACTACGGCGGTCAACCTGTCCGCGGCGGTCGGGGCGCTCGGCAAAAAGGTCCTCATCTGCGATGTGGACCCGCAGGGCAACACCACCAGCGGCTACGGCATCAATAAGCGGTCGATTAAAACCTCTGCATATGATGTGCTCATCAACGAAGCGCCGGCCGCGCAAGGCGTAATGAACACAAAGTTTAAAAATGTCGATATTCTCCCGTCCGATATCAATTTGGCGGGCGCAGAAGTCGAGCTCATCGCGCTGGACCGGCGCGAGAGCCGCCTGAAAGCCGCGCTTGCGAGTGTTTGGGAAGCCTACGACTTCGTGTTTTTGGACTGCCCCCCCTCGCTGGGGCTGATTACCATTAACGCGCTGTGCGCGTCCGACAGCTTTTTGGTGCCCATCCAGTGCGAATACTATGCGCTCGAGGGGCTCGCCCAGCTGATGGCGACGGTGCGGCAAATAAAAAGGCTTTATAACCCGCAGCTGGAGCTTGAGGGTGTGCTGCTGACGATGTACGACGGGCGGCTGAACCTCACCGCGCAGGTGGTCGAGGAGGTCAAAAAATTCTTCCCGCAGAAGGTTTACAAATCCACGATCCCGCGCAACGTGCGGCTTTCGGAAGCGCCGAGCTTCGGCCAGCCCGTGATGTATTATGACAAAGCCTCCAAAGGCGCGCAGGCCTACGAGGCATTTGCCGAGGAATTTCTTAAGAAGCAAAGGCATTGACGCGCAGGCGTCATGCGGGAAGGAGCGGGCCATGAAACAACGAATCTTTGCACTGTGTGCGGTTGTCGTGGTGCTGGCGGCGGGGCTGTTCGGCTGCGGCCAGCGGGAGTTTGTCAAAGATGACGCGGCGCCGACCGTGCCGGAGACCACCACCGAGGAAACCACCGCGCCGGAAGAAGACGGCTTCGTGTTTGCGGCGGACATCCGCATGGGCATGACCATTGCCGAGGTGCAGGCCGCAATCGGGCAGGTCACGGACGTAACGACCGCTGAGGACGGCAGAAGGCAGTTTTCCAACGATTTTTCGGGTGTGTTTATCAACTATTCTACGACGAAAAGCGTCATTTTCATGTTTGACAGTGCGGACGACCGGCTCGAGCAGCTGCAGTTCCGCGGCGCAACGGATACCGATGGCGCGAATACCGCGGACGCGGTCGCCCTGTTCGACGTGCGCTACGGCGCGCATGCCGAATACGAGGGCAACTACCCCAACTGCATCTGGAAGCTGAACGATGTGTATATCGTGCTTTCCGAATTGGACGAGAACAGCTACGCCGTGACGTACACGCAGGCGGACTACTTCGAGGAAGCCTACCCCGAAGAAGCTGAGGTGTACCGCCGCGCGGCACAATCTTAAACGCGAAGTTTCGCAGGAAAGGGATAAGGATATGGCAAAAAAAGGAGGTCTCGGCAAGGGCGTGGACGCGCTGTTCTTTGACAACGCCGTCGAAGAGGGCGTCGTGACCCTGCCGCTTTCGGAGATCGAACCGAACCGGGCACAGCCGCGCAAGACCTTTGACGAGGCGGCGCTCGCGGAACTGGCGGAAAGCATCGCCGAACACGGCGTTTTGCAGCCGCTGCTTGTGCGGCCGCAAGCCGTCGGCGGTTATCGTCTGGTCGCGGGCGAACGGCGGTACCGCGCCGCGCGCATGGCGGGCTTAAAAGAAGTCCCCGTGACTGTGCGCGAAATGACCGACGAGGAAGAGAGTGTTTTTGCGCTCATTGAGAATTTGCAGCGCGAGGACCTGAACCCGCTGGAAGAAGCCGAGGGTTTGCAGCAGCTCATCACGCGGTTCGGCTTGACGCAGGAGCAGGCGGCTGCGCGCGTGGGCAAAAGCCGCACCGCTGTCACAAACGCCCTGCGGCTGTTGCAGCTGCCCGAAGAGACGGCGGCCCTCGTGCGCGACGGCAAGCTTTCAATGGGCCATGCGCGCGCGCTGCTTTCCGTGGAGGATCCGGCGGCGATCAACGCGCTTGCGCAGCAGATCGTACAAAACGGCGTTTCGGTGCGCGAGACGGAACGGCTCGTGAAATCGGCGGGGCGCGAGAAAAAACCGACCGAGCGCCGTGCAAAGCGCCGCGACCGGTTTTATGACGAAGTGGAGCTGGCATTGAGCGAAACGCTCGGCCGCTCGGTGAAGGTCTATGTGGGCAAAGGCGGCCGCGGGACGCTGGAAATCGAATTTTTCGGCACGGACGACCTTAAAAAGCTTGCGGCGGCGTTCGACGAAGACTGATACAGGGAATACCCTATAATCAACCTGTCAACAAAGTCTTTTCTCTCCCCCAGTCTCGCTAACGCTCGCCAGCCGCTGACAGCGGCCGTCCCCTTTGTCGCTACGCGACATTTCCCCACACTGTGGGGAATCACCCTCCTCAGAGGGGGCAACGCTTAACCGAAAGTTTGCAGAAACCCTTTCCTCCCTCTGACGAGGGAGGTGGCACGCGCTTTGCGCGTGACGGAGGGAGAGAACCCTTGAAAAAGCAAGGGTTCTGACTACCCCCAAGGCTTACTTCGCTCGCCAGCCGCTGACGGCGGCCGTCCCCTTTGTCGCTTCGCGACATTTCTCCGCCCCGCGGGGAATCACCCCTGACAAGGGGAGCAAAAGGCACTTTATTTAACACGCTTACCTTATAATAATATCGGAGGCAAACTATGCTGGACATCAAATTTGTTCGGGAGAACCCGGAGCTTGTCAAGGAAAACATCCGAAAGAAATTCCAGGATGAAAAACTGCCGCTTGTGGATGAAGCGATCGACCTCGACCGCCGCTACCGCGAATGCAAGGGCCGCGCGGACGGGCTGCGCGCCGATCGCAACCGCATCAGCAAGCAGATCGGCGCGCTGATGGCAAAAGGGCAGCGCGAGGAAGCGGAAGCGACCAAGAAAAAAGTTACCGAAATGGCGGATGAATTGAAGTCGCTCGAAGAGCAGGAGACCGAGCTTTCCGCACAGCTTCGCGAACGGATGCTTGTGATCCCGAACATCATCGGCCCGGATGTGCCCATCGGTAAAGACGACAGCGAGAACGTCGAGCGCGAGCGCTTCGGCGAGCCGGTCGTGCCGGATTTCGAGATCCCCTACCATGTGGACATCATGGAGAGCTTTGACGGCATCGACCTCGATTCCGCGCGCAAGACGAGCGGCAACGGCTTCTATTACCTCAAAGGCGACATCGCGCGGCTGCATTCCGCCATCCTCTCCTATGCGCGCGATTTCATGATCGACCGCGGCTTCACCTATTACGTCCCGCCGTTCATGATCCGCGGGAACGTCGTGACGGGCGTTATGAGCTTTGCCGAAATGGAAAACATGATGTATAAGATCGAGGGCGAGGATCTGTATTTGATCGGCACGAGCGAGCACTCGATGATCGGCAAATTCATCGACACGATCCTCCCGGAAAGCGACCTGCCGCAGACGCTCACGAGCTATTCGCCCTGCTTCCGCAAGGAGGTCGGCGCGCACGGCATCGAGGAGCGCGGCGTGTACCGCATCCACCAGTTCGAGAAGCAGGAGATGGTCGTGGTCTGCAAGCCCGAAGAGAGCGACAAGTGGTACGACGTGCTGTGGCACAACACGGTCGATTTCTTCCGCTCACTGGATATCCCCGTGCGCACGCTGGAATGCTGCTCGGGCGACCTTGCCGACCTGAAGGTCAAGAGTCTGGACGTTGAGGCGTGGAGCCCGCGCCAGAAAAAATATTTCGAGGTCGGTTCGTGCTCAAACCTCGGCGACGCGCAGGCGCGCCGCCTCGGGATCCGCATCAAGGGCGAAAAGGGGAATTATTTCCCGCACACGCTCAACAATACCGTCGTCGCCCCGCCGCGCATGCTCATCGCTTTTCTCGAGAACAACCTGTGCGCCGACGGCACGGTGAACATCCCCGCGCCTTTGCGCATGTATATGGGCGGCAAGGAAAAGCTGACAAAGAAATAAGCAGAAAAGCCGAGGCGCGCGCCTCGGCTTTTTCGATACCGGATGTTAGACGCCACACCCAGAATCCAGCAAGACAGCGTCTAATCTCCGGGTCTAAAATCCACCGTCTATTTCACCCAAAAGCCGTCGAAAAGCGCCGCGCGAGCGGGCGAACTGCCTAAAGCGGCGAATTTTCGTAAAAATCTATTGAAAACCCGCCCATGGGAATGGTATAATAATGGATAATTAAAATGGGAGGATAGTAAAATATGGCAAGTGACAAGTTTGCAAAAGAAGGCCTTACCTTTGACGACGTCCTTTTGATTCCCGCCGAAAGCGACGTCCTGCCGAGCGATGTGGATGTCTCGGCAAAGCTCACGAAGACCATCACGCTCAATACGCCCATCCTGACCGCCGCGATGGACACGGTGACCGAGTCCAAAATGGCGATCGCCATCGCGCGCGAGGGCGGCATCGGCATCATCCACAAAAACATGAGCATCCAGGAGCAAAAAGAAGAGGTGGACAAGGTCAAGCGCAGTGAAAACGGCGTCATCGTCAACCCCTTCTTCCTGCATCCGGACAACACCGTGGAAGAAGCCAACGAGCTCATGCACCGCTATAAGATTTCGGGTGTGCCCATCTGCGACAACGACGGGCGGCTCGTGGGCATCCTCACCAACCGCGACATGCGCTTTATGACCGATTACAGCGTGCGCATCGGCGATGTGATGACGCACGAAAACCTCGTGACCTCCCACATCGGGACAACGCTGGAGGAAGCAAAGGCCATCCTCATGCGCCACAAGATTGAAAAGCTGCCGCTGGTCGATGACAACGGCTACCTTAAGGGCCTTATCACCATTAAGGACATCGAAAAAACCGTCCAGTATCCGAATTCCGCGCGCGATAGTCAGGGCCGCCTGCTGTGCGGCGCCGCCATCGGCGTGACCGACGACGTGCTCGACCGCGCCGCGGCGCTTTATGAAGCGGGCGTGGACATGCTCACGCTCGACTCCGCGCACGGCCACAGCAAAAACATCCTCAAGACCGTCGAAAAGGTCAAGGCCGCGTTCCCGGATGTTGCACTTATTGCCGGCAACGTCGCCACCGCCGAGGGCACCAAGGCGCTCATCGACGCGGGCGCGGACTGCGTCAAGGTCGGCATCGGCCCCGGCTCCATCTGCACCACGCGCGTGGTCGCGGGCATCGGCGTGCCGCAGATCACCGCGGTCTATGATTCTGCGAACGAAGCGGCGAAATACGGCATCAGCGTTATCGCCGACGGCGGCATCAAATACTCCGGCGAGATCGTCAAGGCGATCGCGGCGGGCGCGGCGGCGGTCATGGTCGGTTCGCTCATTGCGGGCTGCGAGGAATCCCCGGGCGAAACGGAAGTCTACCAGGGCCGCAGCTTCAAGACCTACCGCGGCATGGGCTCCATCGCCGCCATGAACCACGGCTCGAAGGACCGCTATTTCCAGACCAACAACAAAAAGCTTGTGCCCGAGGGCATCGAGGGCCGCGTGCCGTATAAGGGCAAGCTGTCCGACACGATCTACCAGATGATCGGCGGCTTGAAAGCCGGTATGGGCTATTGCGGCTGCCACAATCTGGATGAACTGCGCACCAAGACGAAGTTTATCCGCATCACGAACGCGGGGCTTAAAGAGAGCCATCCGCACGATGTCGTGATCACCAAGGAAGCGCCGAACTACTCGGTCAAGCAGTAACGCGCAAAAACAGAGAAGGAGCACAACACGATATGTACGCAGATTTGATGGATACCATCGGGTTTGTCGAAGCCCATGATAAAGAAGTCGGCGAAGCCATGCGGGCGGAACTCAACCGCCAGCGGCGCAATCTGGAGCTGATCGCCAGCGAAAACATCGTTTCCCCCGCCGTTATGGCGGCGATGGGCAGCGTGCTGACCAACAAATACGCCGAAGGCTATTCCGGCAAGCGCTATTACGGCGGCTGTGAATGCGTGGACGTGGTCGAGGACATCGCCATCGCGCGCGCAAAGGAACTGTTCGGCGCCGGCTTTGCCAATGTCCAGCCCCACTCCGGCGCGCAGGCGAATATGGCGGTCTATTTTGCCCTTTTGACGCCTGGCGACACGGTCATGGGCATGAACCTTGCCGAGGGCGGCCATTTGACGCACGGCTCGCCCGTGAATATGTCCGGCAAATACTTCCATTTTGTCCCCTACGGCGTCAATGCCGAGGGCTACATCGACTATGACGAATTCGAGAAAACGGCGCGGGAATGCAAGCCGAAACTGATCGTCGCGGGTGCGTCGGCGTATCCGCGCATCATCGACTTCAAACGGATTTCCGAGATTGCAAAGGAAGTCGGCGCATATCTTATGGTAGATATGGCGCACATCGCGGGGCTTGTCGCCGCAGGGCTGCACCCCTCGCCCATGCCCTATGCCGACGTGGTGACCACCACCACGCACAAGACCCTGCGCGGTCCGCGCGGGGGGCTCATCCTCACGAACGACGAGGAGCTTGCCAAAAAGATCAACAAAGCCATCTTCCCCGGCACGCAGGGCGGCCCGCTCATGCACATCATCGCGGGCAAGGCGGTCTGCTTCGGCGAAGCGCTGAAGCCCGAATTTAAAGATTATCAGCAGCGCGTGGTCGACAACTGCCGTGCGCTCGCCAAAGGGCTTCTTTCGCGCGGCATCCAGCTTGTCTCCGGCGGCAGTGACAACCACCTGCTGCTTGTGGACCTGCGCTCGACCGGCGTAACGGGCAAGGAGCTCGAACACCGGCTTGACGAAGTGTATATCACCGTCAATAAAAACGCCATCCCCAACGACCCCGAAAAGCCCTTTGTCACAAGCGGCGTAAGACTTGGCACGCCCGCTGTTACAACGCGTGGGCTTGGCACAGAGGATATGGATAAGGTCGCCGAATACATCGCGCTTGCCGCGACCGATTTCGAAGCGAATGCAGAGCGTATCCGCGAGGGCGTGACCGCGATCTGCAAAAAATATCCGCTGTACGAATAACCAGAAACTGCCGGAAAGGATGCCGCCCATCGCATGAGAGACGTGATTATCGCGAGCAAAAACCCTCGCGCCGCCGAGCGGATGCGCGCCATCTTACAAAGCGGGCAGATTTTTGTAAATACGCTGCTGCCCTCCGGGGCGGAAGTGCTCAGCTACGCGAGCATCCGCCCCGAGGCGGTCGTGGTCTGCGGACATCTTGCCGATATGCCTGCGACAGAGCTCGCGCGGCTTTTGCCGGGCGGGTTTGACGTTGTGTGGCTGATGTCGTCCGGCGACCCGCAGCCGGGGTACAGCAGCAACCTTGTGCCGATGCAAAAGCCCGTGGACCGTGCGGAGCTGCTCGGCACGGTGCGGCGGCTCGCCGCGGCAGAAAGCGAGCAAAGCCGGCCGCGCGCCGTGCGCGCGCCGGAGGACGAAGCCCTGCTTCGCGCGGCAAAGGAAGTCCTGATGCGCACGCTGGGGATCTCGGAACGCGAAGCGCACCGCGAATTGCAGCGCCGCGCCATGCGCGCAGGACGAAAGCTTCTCGACGAAGCGCGGCAGGTGCTGAAGACGGCGGGCGAATGAACGGCACGCGCCAACAGAGATCAGAATACAGATGTTAGATATCAGAGGCGGTGCAGGCAGGTTTCACGCATTGCGGCGGCTGCGCAGGAAAAATAAAATTTGTAGTTGTAGGGGCGGGTTTCCACGCCCGCCCGCAAGAAAGTTGGATTTTAAATCGGTTCCGCCGCGGAGCGGAATCATAAATAGAACGTAGTCAAAAACTATCTACAACAGGAGGGCGGCTATGAAATTCACCAAAATGCAAGGCGCGGGCAACGATTATATCTATGTCAATGCGTTCGAAGAACGTGTGGAAGATCCCGCAAAAACGGCCCGGCTCGTCAGTGACCGCCATTTCGGCGTCGGCGCGGACGGGCTTGTGTGCATTTGCCCTTCTGAAAACGCCGATTTCTTTATGGATATCTATAATGCGGATGGCTCGCGCGCCAAAATGTGCGGCAACGCGATCCGCTGCGTCGCGAAATATGTGTATGACCGCGGGATGACCGACAAAACGGAAATTGCGATCGAAACGTTGAGCGGCATCAAGACCGTCAAGGTGTTCACCGAGGGCGGCAAGGTCACGGCCGCGCGCGTCAATATGGGCGCGCCGATCCTCGCCGCGCGCGAAATTCCGACGACGTTCGACGGCGATTTCGTGGTTAGTCAAAAACTAACTATCGATGAAACGGACTACGCCGTCACCTGCGTTTCCATGGGCAACCCGCACTGTGTGCTGTTCGTGGACGACGTGGAAGGGCTGGAGCTTGAAAAAATCGGCCCCAGGTTTGAGCATCACGAACGCTTCCCCGACCGCATCAATACGGAGTTCGTGCGGACAATCACGCCAACAGAATTCGACATGCGCGTTTGGGAACGCGGCTCGGGCGAAACGCTCGCCTGCGGCACGGGCGCGTGCGCGTCGGCGGTCGCGTCGGTCTTAAACGGACGCGCCGAACGCGATACCGACATCCGCGTGAACCTGCGCGGCGGCCAGCTTGTGATCCGCTGGTCAAAGAATGGCGACGTCTATATGACCGGTCCCGCCGAAGAGGTCTTTTCGGGGGAAATCAAATTTTAGATTTTATTATAGACACCGGATTTTAGATGTAGGATGGGAAATCCTGTGGAAAGCCAAAATTTTGCGCAAACGCGTAGCGGCGGGGGACTCCCTTGTTAAGGGAGATGTCCGCGCAGCGGACAAAGGGTTTCCGGAATCCGGAGGATTTCCACGCCCGCCGGAGCAATTTGATGTCCCGCTGCCCTCGTCGGGTGCAGATTCTCCGAATCCCGCCCCCCCTCTTTGATTTCCACGATGGCGCGGCTTTGCGAAAACTTACCCACCCCACATCTAACATCCGGCGTCTAATATCCAGTATATCATCCAGCACAACAGCGGAGGTAAAACATATGCAGATCAACAAAAACTTTCTGAAGATCGAAAGCAGCTACCTGTTTTCCGGCATCGCCAAAAAGGTGCGCGAATACAAGGCGGCGAATCCCGACAAAGCGGATTCGGTCATCAGCCTCGGCATCGGCGACGTAACACGGCCGCTCGCACCCGCATGCATCGAAGCCATGCACAAGGCGGCGGACGAAATGGCGCATGCCGAAACGTTCCACGGCTATCCGCCGGAGTACGGCCAGGATTTCCTGCTGGAAGCCATTTTGCAAAATGACTATCTTGCGCGCGGCATCCAGCTTGACAAGTCGGAAATTTTCGTTTCCGACGGTGCGAAATCCGACTGCGGCAACATTGGCGACATCTTTTCGAATGATAACGTCGTCGCGGTGTGCGACCCCGTCTACCCCGTGTATGTAGACACGAACGTCATGAGCGGCCGCGCGGGCGACAAGACCGAAACCGGCTGGTCGAACATCGTCTATATGCCCTGCACGGCAGAGAACGGCTTTTTGCCGCAGATCCCGGACTGCCACGTAGATATGATTTATCTATGCTTCCCGAACAACCCCACCGGCATGGCGGCAACAAAGGAACAGCTGAAGCCCTGGGTCGATTACGCCAACCGCGAGGGCGCGGTGATTTTGTTCGATTCGGCGTATGAGGCGTTTATCACGACGCCCGGCGTGCCGCACTCGATTTTTGAGATCGAAGGCGCGAAGACCTGCGCCATCGAGTTCCGCAGCTTCTCGAAAACCGCCGGCTTCACCGGCGTGCGCTGCGGCTATACGGTCGTGCCGCATGACCTGAAATTTGACGGTGTGGAATTAAACGCCATGTGGGCGCGCCGCCAGGCGACGAAGTTCAACGGCGTTTCCTACATCACCCAGCGCGCCGCCGCGGCCTGCTACACCCCGGAGGGCAAGCAGCAGCTTCGCGACACCATTGCCTATTACCAGCGCAACGCCAAAACGATCTACGACGGGCTCAAAGCCTGCGGCTTCACCGTGTACGGCGCGGTGGATTCGCCCTATGTGTGGCTCAAAACGCCCGACGGCATGGGCAGCTGGGAATTCTTTGACCTTTTGCTCGAAAAGATGCAGGTCGTGGGCACGCCCGGCGAGGGCTTCGGCCCTTCGGGCGAGGGCTATTTCCGCCTGACCGCGTTCGGTTCGGCAGAGAACACAGAAAAAGCGGTCGAGCGCATCAAGGCGTATTTCGCAAAATAAGACCGACCGCGGAGGAATTGGGATGCAGATAGACAAAACCTTAGTGATGTATCTGGAAAAGCTCGGCAGAATCGAGCTTTCCGAGGAACAGCGCGCCGCCTGTGAAAAGGACTTACAAAGTATTTTGGATTACATCGACACGTTAAACGAATTGGACACCGAGGGCGTCGAGCCTGCGTCCCATTCGTTCCCCGTGGCGAACGTTGTGCGGGAAGACGTGGTGACGAACACCGCGCGTGCGGACGTGATCTTAGCCAATGCGCCGGACAGCCGCGAGGGCTGCTTTGCCGTGCCGAAAACCGTGGAATAAGGAGTGCTGTTTATGGAAATTTTAGACATGAGCGCGCTTGCGCTCGGCAGCGCCATCCGCGAAAAGCAAATCGGCGTGCGCGAAGCGGCGCAGGCCTATCTGGATGCGATCGAAGCGCAGGACGGCGCTTTGCACTGCTACAACACCGTCTGCCGCGACGAAGCGCTGCAACGTGCCGATGAAGTGCAAAAGGGCATCGACGACGGCACATACACCTCGCCTTTGGCGGGCGTGCCCGTCGGCATCAAGGACAATATCTGCACCAAGGGCGTCAAAACCACTTGTTCTTCCAAGATCCTTTCGAATTTCGTACCGACCTATGACGCGACCGTGGTGCAAAAGCTCCACGCCGCGGGGCTCGTGACATTAGGGAAGCTGAACATGGATGAATTCGCCATGGGCAGCACCACCGAGACGTCGTATACCGGTGTGACGCACAACCCGTGGGATTTGGACCGCGTCCCCGGCGGCTCTTCGGGCGGCGCGGCGGCTGCGGTTGCGGCGCGCCTTGCGCCCGTCACCTTAGGGTCGGATACGGGCGGCTCCATCCGCCAGCCCGCGTCGTTCTGCGGCGTTTCGGGCTTGAAGCCCACCTACGGCGCGGTGTCGCGCTACGGGCTTGTGGCGTATGCGTCGTCGCTTGACCAGATCGGCCCGCTCGCCCACGACGCGGCGGACTGCGCCGCGCTGTTTGCGGAGATCGAGGGCAAAGACCCCATGGACGGCACGTCCATGGAAAACCCGAAATTTGATTTCGCGGCGGCAGCAGCGGGTTCGCTTGCCGGCAAGAAGATCGGCCTGCCCGCCGACTATTTCGGCGAAGGGCTCGCCCCCGAGGTGCGCGCGGCTGTGGAAGCGGCGGCGAAAACCTGCGAGACTTTGGGCGCGACGGTCGAGACCTTCCCCATGCCGATCGTCAAATACGCCGTGCCCGCGTACTATATCATCGCCTGCGCCGAGGCGTGCTCGAACCTCTCGCGCTACGACGGCATCAAGTACGGCTACCGCAGTCCCAATGCGGAAAACCTGATGGAAACCTATGTCAAGACCCGCTCCGAGGGCTTCGGCATGGAGGTCAAGCGCCGCATCATGCTCGGTAACTTCGTGTTGAGCTCCGGCTATTACGACGCCTACTATAATAAGGCGCTCAAGGCGAAAAAGCTCATCCAGCAGTCGTTCTTCGATGCGTTCGAGAAATACGATATGCTCTTAGGGCCCGTTGCGCCCACCACGGCGCTGAAATTAGGCGAAAACCTTTCGGATCCTCTGAAAATGTATCTCGGCGACATCTACACCGTCATGATCAACATCGCGGGTGTGCCTTCGATGGCGCTGCCCTGCGGGTTTGATGGGGCCGGGCTGCCTATCGGGATGCAGTTTATCGGTAAGCCGTTTTGTGAGGCGGAAATTTTGTCCGCCGCGGCGGCATTCCAGCAGGCGACGGACTTCCACAAACAGTCCCCGCAGCAAAGATAAGGAGGCGTCGCTATGGAATGGGAAATCGTCATGGGGCTTGAGGTGCACACCGAGCTCGCTACAAAGACCAAAATTTTCTGCGGCTGCTCCACCGAATTCGGCGGCGAGCCGAACACGCACGTCTGCGAGATCTGCTCGGGCCAGCCCGGCACGCTCCCGCTTTTGAACCGGCGCGTCGTGGAGTTCGCCGTGCGCACGGGGCTTGCGACGAACTGCGAGATCACGCGCAAAACCAAGTTTGACCGTAAAAACTATTTCTACCCCGATTTGCCGAAAGCGTATCAGATTTCGCAGCTGTACCTGCCCATCTGCCGAAACGGCTGTATCGAGGTCAAAGGGCAAGACGGGAACCCGAAAAAGATCGGCATCCATGAGATCCACATGGAAGAGGACGCGGGTAAGCTCGTCCACGATGAATTTGCTGACTGCACGCTGGTGGATTACAACCGCTGCGGCGTGCCGCTTCTGGAGATCGTCTCCGAGCCGGACTTCCGTTCCGCCGACGAGGTCGTCGAATACCTCGAAAAGCTGCGCGCGATTTTGCAATTCACGGGCGTTTCCGACTGCAAAATGCAGGAGGGGTCCTTGCGCGCCGACGTGAACCTTTCCGTCCGCCCCAAGGGGCAGGCGGAGTTTGGCACGCGCACCGAAATGAAGAACCTCAACTCCTTCCACGCGATCGCACGCGCCATCGAATACGAGTCGCGCCGCCAGATCGACCTTTTGGAAGACGGCGAAACCGTCGTGCAGGAGACGCGCCGCTGGGATGATAATAAAGGCATTTCTTACGCCATGCGCTCGAAAGAGGACGCGCAGGATTACAAATATTTCCCCGAACCGGACCTGCCGCCCATTGAGATTTCGGATGCCTACATCGAAAAGGTGAAAGCCGAAATGCCGGAGCTGCCGGAAGCGAAAAAGCGCCGCTATCAAGAGGCGCTGGGGCTTTCCGAATATGACACCTCCATCCTCACAAGCGACCTTGCGTTCGTGCGGCTGTTTGAAGCGACCGAAAAGCTTTGCCAAAGCCCCAAGGACGCGGCGAACTGGATCATGGGCGAGGTCATGAAGCTCTTGAACGACAGCGGCACGCTCCCCGAAGACATGACCCTCTCGCCCGAAAAGCTTGCGGCGGTCATCAACATGGTGAAGTCCGGCAAGATCAACCGCGGCACGGGCAAGAAAGTGCTCGAAAAGGTGTTCTCGGAAGACGTAGACCCCGAAACGTATGTCAAAGAAAACAACCTTGCGCAGATCACCGACCTTTCCGCGCTGCGCCCGGTGCTCGAAGAGGTCATCGCCGCGAACGAAAAGAGCGTTTCGGAGTATAAGGGCGGTAAAACGCAGGCGATGGGCTACATCATGGGCCAGGCGATGCGCGCGCTCAAAGGCAAAGCCCCCGCGCAGGAAGTGCAGAAGCTCCTGCACGAGATGCTGGATAACTGAAGGCGGAGGAAGAAAATCGTAAGGTTAAAAGTTGCGTGATTTTCGGCGCATTTTGTCAGCATCGCAAAACGCGTAGTGGCAGGGGATTCCCCACACTGTGGGGAAGTACCCTCCTCAGAGGGGGCAAGGGAACCCGCCGGCAATCTGTGCGAACCCTTTCCTTCCGTCTAATCCCCGCCCCTGCGACTACAAATTTTTGATTTCCGCGAAACCGCGGCGTTTGGAATACCCCGCCTAAACCGCTTCTGACCTCTAACCTCTAACCTCTGAACTCTGAAAAGGTGAAACGCCATGGAATACACCTGGGAGACCTTAAAAACCGAGTGCCTGGCCTGCCGCAACTGTGCGCTGTGCGAAACGCGGCACAACGTTGTGTTCGGCGTGGGAAACACGCAGGCGAAGGTGATGTTCGTCGGGGAGGGACCGGGCGAAAATGAAGACCTCCAGGGCGAACCGTTCGTCGGCCGCGGCGGGCAGCTTCTCGACAAATACCTGACGCACATCGACCTTTCACGCGATAAAAACATCTATATTGCGAACATCGTCAAGTGCCGCCCGCCGAAAAACCGCGACCCGCGCGAAGAGGAACAGGCGGCGTGTACGCCGTGGCTGCGCGAGCAGGTGCGGCTTTTGCACCCGAAGATCCTCGTGTGTTTAGGGCGCATCGCGGCGCAGTATATCATCCGTCCGGATTTCCGCGTGACCAAAGAGCACGGTGTGTTTTATGAAAGAAACGGTATGCTGCTCATGGGCACGTATCACCCCGCCTCGCTTCTGCGCAACCCCGCGCAAAAGCCGGATGCGCTCTCCGATTTCTGCGCCCTGCGGGAGAAGATCAAAGAGCTGGGGATGGAGAGCGAGTAAGAAAACGCTGTAATTTCGAGCTTCCGTTCCTCCCGTCTTTCCGAGGGTGATTCCCTGCGGTGCGGGGAAATGTCGCGCAGCGAAGCGACAAAGGGGATGGCGCCGTTGACGACGAAGAGATATATAAAGCCGAAAACCTGCTTTTTTCTCTCCCCCAGTCTGCTATCGCAGACAGCCCCCTCGTCAGAGGGGGCAAGGAGAAAAGTCGAAAGATAGCACAAATCCTTTCCTCTCTCTGATGAGGGAGGAGTCAAACGGCGTTTCGCCGTTTGACGGAGGGAGAGAAAAACTTTACGCATGGAACCAATCTTTTCCCGCCTGCAAACAGCAACTGTTTTCTCTCCCCCGACCGCCCTGTGGCGGCCGCCCCCCTCGGATGATCGGGGCAAGGCACAACAGAGGCTCGCATAAGCTTCCCCGCACCACGTCCGGCATCCAACATCCAACTTTTAACACAGGAATGATTTTTGCCTATGAACTGGACCCCTTTTAACTCCGCCGATGCGTTTTATAAAAGCGTGCCGGGCGCCGTCGAAACAGATCTTCCGTTTCGGCTGCGCCTGATTTTGCCGCGCGCTTTCGGCGCGAGCGGGGCGCACCTGCTGCTGCAAAAAGACGGCGAAACGGCGGTCGACCACCCGATGTACTGGGCGGGCATGTACGGCGACGAGCAGGAGATCTGGGACATCGAGCTTTCCGTCCCGGAAAAGGGGCTGTATTTTTATCACTTTGATTACGACTCCTCCTGGGGGCGCGGGTCGGTCTTTCACAGCGGCGACGGCGTAGGCGCGCTTTCGGGCGCCGGCGTGCAGCAGAGCTGGCAGCTGACCGTCTATGACAAAAATTTCCGCACGCCCGACTGGCTCAAAGGCGGCATCATCTATCAGATCTTCCCCGACCGGTTTTACAATTCGGGGAAGCCGAAACAAAATGTGCCCGGCGACCGCATTTTGCGCACGGACATCGAAAACCCGCCGTACTGGAAGCCCGACGAGACGGGCGAGGTGCGCAACAACGATTATTTCGGCGGCGACCTTGCGGGCATCTGCGAAAAGCTGCCGTATCTCGAAAGCCTCGGGGTGACATGTCTGTATCTGAACCCCATTTTCGAGGCGCATTCCAACCACCGTTACAATACGGCGGACTATGAAAAAATCGATCCCCTTTTGGGGACCGAAGCGGATCTCAGAACGCTCTGCGCCGAAGCGGCAAAGCACGGCATCCGGGTCCTCCTTGACGGCGTGTTTTCGCATACGGGCTCCGACAGCCGCTATTTCAACCGCGAGGGCCGCTACAAGACGATCGGCGCCTACAATTCGAAAGCGTCCCCCTATTATCCGTGGTACACGTTCACCGAATATCCCGACCGGTACAAAAGCTGGTGGGGCTTTGAAACGCTCCCCGAGGTCAACGAGGAAAGCCCCGCGTACCTCGACTTCATCACGGGGCAGGACGGCATCGTGCGCCGCTGGCTGCGCGCGGGCGCCGCGGGATGGCGGCTCGACGTCGCCGACGAACTGCCCGACACGTTTCTGGACGCGCTCGTAAAAGCGGCGAAAGCGGAAAAACCGGACGCGCTCGTGCTCGGCGAGGTCTGGGAGGACGCCACGACCAAATGGGCATACGGCGTGCGGCGGCGGTACCTGCTCGGCGGGCAGCTTGACAGCGTGATGAACTACCCCTTTGCCGAAGCGGTGCTCGAATTTGCGCGCGGCGGCGTTGCCGAGGATTTTCAGCGCGCCGTTACGCCGATTTTGGAGCACTACCCCAAGCCCGTGCTCGACGTGCTGATGAATCATATCGGCACGCACGATACCGAACGTGCGATCACGCGCCTTGCCGGCGAGAGCGCCAAATTCCATGACCGCGCCTGGCAGGCTGAGCGGAGGCTTTCCGACGCAGATTACAAAAAAGGCGTGCAGCTGCTCCGGCTTGCGGCGGTGCTGCAATACACGCTGCCCGGCGTGCCGTCCGTCTACTACGGCGACGAGGCGGGGATGCAGGGCTATAAGGACCCGTTCAACCGCGGATACTACCCGTGGGGCCGCGAAAACGAAACGCTTCTGGCGTTTTACAAGAAGCTGGGCGCGCTGCGGCACGCGCTTCCCGTCCTGCGCGACGGCGAGATGCGCTTTGTCTCCGCCGTGCTCGGGTGCGTCGCGTATACGCGGGAAAACGAGACGGGCGCGATCCTCGTCATCGCCAACCGCAACGAACACGATATTGTTTATAACCTCCATGAAAAATGGCATTTTGCGCGCGAACGGCTCTACGGCAGCCCCGTGACCTCGTGCGTGCGCGTCGGCGCAATGGATTGTGCGGTGTTAGATGCTGGAAATTAGATTCTGGACGCTGGACGTTGCGCGGTGAGGGTGAGTTTTCGCTTGGGTTTTACCGCCTGCAAGCGAAAGTTTTTCTCTCCCCCAGCCGCCTTGCGGCGGCAGCCCCCTCGTCAGAGGGGGTAATATCTAATCGAAAGGCTTATATGCCGTTCCTCCCTCTGAGGAGGGAGGTGGGTCGGCGGCAAGCCTCGGCGCGGGGTGTATGCTCGCGGGCGTGGTGCTGTTTGTCTATGAAGGCGCGCTGACGCTCTCGGCGCAGTTTCTGGCGCAGTATCTCACGAATACCATGCTCAACGAATTGACGAGCGTCGGCTCGCTTTTGGTGCTTGCCATCGGGCTGAACCTGTTAGGCGTCACGCGCATCAAAGTGGCGGACATGCTGCCCGCCGTGGTGCTCGTCCCGTTTTTGTGTATGATCCCCGGCATTGCGGGGTGAGCGCGCGGAGGGCGTGCAGAGATCAGAAGTCAGATTTCAGTGGTCAGAGATTAGAAGCACGATGGGAAAATTGCAAAAATCGAAGATTCGATCAGACGCGTAGCGGCGGACTTTCGGTTCCGCACAAACCTTCCCACCCCATGTCTAACATCTGAAATCTAACACGGACAGCCGCAAGGGCTGTCCCTACGGATATGCGTTTCCTTTCGGTTTTCGAAAAACCTCCCCACCGCACATCTGACATCTAACTTCTGAAATCTGAACGCTGGTCCGCTACCCGCACATCCAGAATCCAGCATCTAACATCTACCATCTAAAACGGAAGGAGTTTTGCTATGCAGGTCATCGGCATCACCGGGCAGACCGGCGCGGGCAAAAGCACGGTCTGTGAAACGCTCGTGCGGCGCGGCTGGGCGCATATTGACGCCGACCGCGTGGCAAAATCTCTATATATCCCCCATTCGCCGCTGCTTCAGAAATTGCAGGCGGCGTTCGGCAGTCAGATTTTAACTACGAGCGGCGAGGTCGACCGCGCCGCGCTCGCCAAGGCGGCATTTGCCTCGCCCGAAGCGACCGAAACGCTCAATAAAATCGTCCATCCCGCCGTGACCGAAGCCGTGCGCGAAACGCTTTCCGACCTTGTGCGCGCGGGCGTTCCGGCCGCCCTGCTCGACGCGATCGCCCTGTTTGAAAGCGGCGAGGACGCGCTTTGTTCGCGCACCGTCGCCGTCGTCGCGCCCGAAAGCACGCGCCTTGCGCGCATCATGGAGCGCGACGGGCTCACGGAAGAAGACGCGCTGCGGCGCATTCGCGCCCAGCATGACGAGAGCTGGTTTTGCGCGCGCTGCGACGCGGTCATCCGCAATTATCCGCCTTATACATTGGACCAGGAGATCGGGAGGGTGTTCCCGGAATGAAAAACAGACGAAAACGCATAGCGGCGAGCAAGCTTGCAGCACTGACGCTGTGTTTTGTGCTGCTGATCGGTTCGGCGGTCTTTTTCGGCGGCCGCGCGGTCTTTCACGCCGTGTTCCCGCTCGAATATACCGAGGAGGTCGAAGCGGCGGCAGAAGAATACGACGTGCCGCCCGTGCTCTTGTATGCCGTGCTACATACCGAAAGCGGCTTTGACCCGGACGCTGAATCCGACGCAGGGGCGCTCGGCATCGCGCAGATCACGCCCGAGACGTTCGAGTGGCTGCAAACGAAAACCGGCGAGACGCTCCCGACCGACGCGCTCTATGAACCGGAAACGGCGATCCGCTATTCGGCGGCGTTCCTGAGCCTGCTGCTTTCGGAGTTTGACGGCGACATCCCCACCGCCGTCGCCGCCTACCACGCGGGGCGCGGGCAGGTGAACGCCTGGCTTTCCGATACGCGGTATTCCGCAGACGGCAAAACGCTCATCGACATCCCCGCACGCGGCACCAACCACTACGTCTACAAGGTGCAGCGGGCGATGCGCATATATCAAAATTTATATAAAGAGGAGCTGAACAGCAATGGCTGAAGAAAAAAGCAAGGTAGACAGCCTCAAGGAAAAGCTGTTTTACAAGCGTGAAAACGCGGCGGAGAAGCTGACGCAAAGCGAGGTCGCCGAAGCGGACGCATTCTGCGAAGGGTACAAGGACTTCCTCAACCGCGCGAAAACGGAACGCGAAGCGACGGCGTTCATGGAGGTGCGCGCCAAGGCGCACGGGTTCGAAAAATTCGATCCGGAAAAGGCGTATGCGGCGGGCGACAAGGTCTATTACAACAACCGCGGCAAGGCGATCATCCTCGCCGTGATCGGCGAAAAGCCGCTTCCCGAAGGGATCCGGCTTACGGCGGCGCACATCGATTCCCCGCGCCTCGACTTAAAGCCGAGCCCGCTGTATGAGGACAGCAACCTCGCGCTTTTCAAAACACACTATTACGGCGGCATCAAGAAGTACCAGTGGACCTGCCTGCCGCTCGCGCTGCACGGCGTGATCGTCAAAAAGGACGGCGAGAAGGTCGAAGTGCGCATCGGCGAGGAAGCGGGCGAACCGCAATTTGCGGTAACGGACCTTTTGCCGCATCTGGCGGGCGAGCAGATGAAACGCACGCTCGCCGACGGCGTACGCGGCGAAGAGCTCAACGTGCTCGTGGGCAGCCGTCCGTTTTCCGCCGACGAGGGCAGCGAAAAGGTCAAGCTGAACATCCTGAACATCCTGTTCGAAAAATACGGCGTGACCGAAGGCGATTTCTTAAGCGCGGAGCTGGAGGTCGTCCCTGCCTATCACGCGTGCGACATCGGCTTTGACCGCAGCATGATCGGCTCGTACGGCCACGACGACCGCGTGTGCGCATACCCGGCGGCGGAAGCGATCTTTGCGCTGGAAAGCACACCCGCCTACACGGCGGTGACCGTCCTTACGGATAAGGAGGAAATCGGTTCGGAGGGCAACACAGGGCTGAACTCGGCGTATCTGGAGCATTTCATCGCCGACCTTGCAGCTGCGCGCGGCGAAAACGTCCGTACCGTACTGCGCAACACCAAGTGCCTGTCGGCGGACGTCACCGCGGCGTTTGACCCGACCTACCCGGATGTCTGCGAGCGGAACAACGCCGCGTTTATAAACGGGGGCGCCGCGTTCATGAAATACTCCGGCGCGCGCGGCAAGAGCGGCACGTCGGATGCTTCGGCGGAATATATGGCGGCTGTGCGCCGCATGCTCGACGAAAACGGCGTAATCTGGCAGTGCGCGGAGCTCGGCAAGGTGGACGCGGGCGGCGGCGGCACCGTCGCGATGTTCCTGGCGTCGCTTGGGATGGATGTGGTGGACATCGGCGTGCCGGTGCTCTCCATGCACGCGCCGTTCGAGATCGTCTCGAAACTCGACGTATTCATGACCTACCGCGCCTGCAAGGCGTTTTTTGAGGAGAAATAAACAGCGCCTGCAAAGGCGCAGACAAAAAGCCGGGGCATTCACAATGCCTCGGCTTTTTCAGAGGGCAGAAAGCAGAGATTAGAAGTCAGAAGCGGTATAGGCGGGGTTTCACAAAGCCGCGGCTGTGAAAATAATTAAAATTCTGCTTGATCTTGTAGGGGCGGATTTCCATGCCCGCCCGCGAACAGAAGTCAGATTTCAGTGGTCAGAGGTCAGCCGCGGTATAGGAAGATTCCGCACACAGTAGTGGCGACGCGAGGAAGAAAGACAATCGCCGTAGGGGCGGGTTCCCACGCCCGCAAAGCTAAGCGCGATACGATTACAGCTTATGTTTGTCCCGTGATCTGAATCCCCGTGTTCGCCGTGACCGATCACAAAATCCGACTTTCTTACGGGCGGGCACGGCGACCCGCCCCTACGACAGAAAACATCAAGTTTTCGGTATAGCCGCAAGTGGTTTGGGCGCCTGTAACTGCCCTTAGGCGGACGTGGAATTTTCTCCGAAAACGGCACCCTTTTTCGCTTCCGCGGATATTTCCCCTAACAGGGAAATTGCTGCCACTACGCGCTTGATCGGGCTTTCGGTTCCGCGCAAAACCCGCCTGTCCCGCGTCCGGTGTCCGGTATCCAGCATCCAGCATCTGAAATCGCGCGTACTTCTACAAAAAAATTACAACAGAATTTAGAAAGTTTTAACGATTTAGCGGTTGAGAAATTTTATGGCGTAGGGTATAATAACTACATATTGGAAAATTGTGCGCATTGCACTTGGAAAGAAAGGAAGAGCCAAATGTTGTTTTCACAGGATATTGGGATCGACCTCGGCACCGCCAATACCCTTGTTTTCGTCAAGGGCAAGGGCATTGTGATCCGGGAGCCCTCGGTCGTTGCGGTGGACGTCAGCGCCTACCCGCAGAAGGTCGTCGCCGTCGGCGACAAGGCGAAGCAGATGATCGGCAGAACGCCCGGCTCCATCACGGCGGTGCGCCCCTTAAAGGACGGCGTTATCGCCGACTTCGAGATCACCTCGGACATGCTTAAGGAATTCATCCGCATGGCGATCAATAAATCTCCGTTTTCAAAAGCGCGCGTGCTCATCTGCATCCCCTCGGGCGTTACCGAGGTGGAGCGCAAGGCGGTGCACGACGCGGCGCGCTCGGCGGGCGCGAAATACGTCAGCCTTATCGAAGAGCCTATGGCTGCTGCCATCGGTGCGGGGCTGCCGGTCTCCGAAGCGGTCGGCTCCATGGTCGTGGACATCGGCGGCGGTACGAGCGAAGTGGCGGTCATTTCGTTCGGCGACATCGTCACCGCGCAGTCCGCGCGCGTGGCGGGCGACAATTTTGACGAATCCATCATCGCCTATATCCGCAAAAAGCATAACCTGCTCATCGGCGAGCGCACCGCTGAGGACATCAAAATCAAGATCGGCTCTGCCTACCCCTACGACGGCGAAGGCGCCATGGACGTCAAGGGGCGCAACCTGCTCGACGGCCTGCCGAAGAATATTGAAATTACATCCGAAGAGGTCCGCGAAGCGCTGGCGGACCCGGTCAACCAGATCCTGGATACGATCCGCTCGACGCTGGAGAAGACCCCGCCCGAGCTTTCCGCCGATATCATCGACCGCGGCATCATGCTCACGGGCGGCGGCGCGCTGCTGCGGGGGCTTGACAAGCTGATCTCGATCGAGACGAAGATCCCCGTGCACGTCGCGGACAATCCGCTGGACTGCGTGGTGGACGGCTGCGGCAAATGCCTGGAGAACGGGGACATGCTCGCCGTGACCGGTAAACGCAATTACGATTGATTGCAGGCGAGAAGCCAACAAACAGCCTGTAGCTGTAGGGGCGGGCGATTTCCCCACAGCGTGGGGAATCACCCTCGAAAGACGGGAGGAAATGGTTCTGCAAATTTTCGGCTGTCTTTTTGCCCCCTCTGACGAGGGGGCTGGCGAGCGGAGCGAGACTGGGGGAGAGATAAAGCTGCATTCTCCTTTTGTCTCTCCCTCCGTCTTTTGCCTGCGGCAAAATCCACCTCCCTCCTCAGAGGGAGGAAAGGTTTTCAGCAAACTTTCGGTCAAGCGTTTCCCCCTTTGACGGGCGTCGTCAGTGGAAGGCGAGCGGAGCGAGACTGGGGGAGAGAAAAACCGATAAATCGCAGTCGGTAAAAGCCCAAGCGGGACCCCGCCCCGCCTTACTTCTGCCCGCTGTCCTCTGATCTCTGCGTTTGTCCGTCTGCGTAAAGGAGAAGTATGCGTAACTTTTTCAAAAGCACTGCTTTCAAAATTTTGCTTGCCGTGGCGGTTGTGCTGCTGGCGTGTGTGGTCGCTGCGGCGGCGTTTTCGAGCGGCACTTCCGTGCTCACGTCTGCGGTGAGCACGGTGCTTTCGCCTCTGGAGCGCGCCTGCACCTACATAGCGGAAAAAGTGGGCAGCGCGGCGGACGGCTTTGTTTCGGCGGGCGCATACCGCGACCGCGTGGAGGAGCTGGAAAGCCAGGTCGCCGAATATCAGGGCATGCTTGTGGACTACGAAAAGCTGCAAAAGCAGGTGGAAAGCTATGAGAATTTCCTGGGCGTAAAAGAAAAGAACCCGGATTTCCAATTCGTCGCGGGCACGCTCATCGGGCGTGACGCCGCGGACGTGTTCGGCTCGTTCGAGCTCAACTGCGGCGAGACCGACGGCGTTGCCGTCGGCGACCCGGTCATCAGCGGCGAATACCTGATCGGCATCGTGTCGGAAGTGAGCCCTACCTCGTGCGTGGTGCTGTCGATCTGCGACCCGAAGGTCAGCGCGGCGGCGTATGAGATCCGCACGGGCGAGACGGGCTACACCGAGACGACCTCCAAGCTCGCCGCCGACGGGAAACTCAAGCTCACGGGGCTTTCGCGCGATACGGCGGTCGCCCCGGGCGGGATCGTCTGCACCTCCGGTGTGGGCGGCGTGTTCCCGCGCGGGCTCATCATCGGCACGGTCACGGACGTTTATAAAGAAGAGGGCGACGTGTCCTATTGCGCGGAGATGCAGCCCGGCGTGGATACCGGCGAAGTGCAGGACGCCTTTGTCATCACGGATTTCGAGGGCAAGGGCGATGCGTAAGAAGACACGGATCCTGCTTTTGCGCCGCGGCATCTTCGTGCTGCTGATTTTGGCGGCGCATCTGCTGCAGAACACCCCCGGCGCGTTTCCGTCCGTTTTCGGCGTGCGCGCGTATTTCCTTTTGTCGCTGACGGTCTGTCTCGGGCTTTTCGAGCGCGAGATCGCGGGCGCGCTGTTCGGCGCGTTTGCAGGGGTGCTTTGGGACAGCGTCTCGCCTTTGGGCGACGGGTTCCACGCGCTGCTGTTTATGCTCATCGGCGCGGCGTGCGGCATCCTCATCAATACCATCATGCGCAACAACCTGATTACGGCGATGCTGCTTTCGGGGCTCGCGCATGTTTTGTACGTTTCGTTGTATGTGATCTTTTTTGTGGTTGCCGAGGGCGTGGACGGCGCGGGCTGGCTCTTCGCGCGCTACTACCTGCCGTCGGTTCTGTTTTCCGTTTTGCTTACCCCCCTTGTCTATCTGCTCGTGCGTGCGGTGATGCGGCGGACGCGCATAGAATGACACATCGCAGGAAGGAGTACCCATGAAAGAAAAAAGCCTGCGGCTGCGCACGGTGGCGTTCTTGGTCGCCATTGCGCTGTTCTTTTCCGTTTTCCTTGTGGACCTGTTCCGCGTGCAGATCGTCAACGCCGGCAACTATTCCACCGGCCGCGTGGCGCTCAATTCCGTGAACAGCACCGTCCGTGCGGCGCGCGGCGAGATCCTCGACTGCAACGGCGTACCGCTCGTTACAAACGAGCAGGTCAACACGATCGTGCTCAATGCATCTTATTTCCCCCCGACCGCCGAGCAGGAACGCCGCAACGAGATCTTAGCGGCGCTCATTGCGCTGTGCGAGGCGCACGGTGTGGAATGGAACGACGACCTGCCGCTGGTGTTTGACGTCAACGGGCAGATCCAGTATAAAGAAAATGCAGACTCGGACATCGCGTTTTTAAAGTCGCGCGACGTGCTGCACCTGAATTCTTATGCCACGGCGCAGAACTGCTTTGACGCGCTGGTCGAGACATTCAAGCTGCAGGATTACGACAAAGAGACGGCGCGCAAGATCGCGTCGGTCTGCTATTCGCTCAAGCGCATTTCCTTCTCGGCGATGAATCCTTTCACCTTCGCGGACGAAGTTTCGACCGAGGTCGCCGCGATCATCAAGGAAAACAGCGCCGAGTTTGCGGGCGTGGACATCGAAGTCACCACGCGCCGCAGCTATCCCGACGGCACCATCGCGCCGCACATCCTCGGCGTGGTCGGGCAGCTGGACGCCGAGGAATACGAGGCGCGCTCCACGGAATATGAAGAAGCACGCGCCGACGAGTCGCTCACCGAATCCGAGCGGCAGACGCTGGCGCTTCGCGCCTATGCGATGAACGACACCATCGGCAAATTCGGCATCGAAAGCGCCATGGAGGAATACCTGCGCGGCACGAACGGCGTCATGACCACGACGACCGACGCCGACGGCAACAAGACCTCCGAGCTCACCACCGCCCCCATAGAGGGCAACGCCGTGATTCTGACGATCGATTCCAAGCTTCAAAAGCAGACGCAGGACGCGCTCGCCGCGTTCATTCAGGAATACCGCGACAAGGAATCCATCCCGGCGGTCGGCTCGGCGGTGGTCATCGACGTGAAAACGGGCGGGGTGCTCGCCTGTGCGACCTACCCGAGCTATGACCTTTCGGCCTATTATGACAATTACGCAGCGCTTGCGGCGGACGACAGCTCGCCGCTTTGGAACCGCGCGCTGCTTTCGACCTACGCGCCCGGTTCTACGATGAAGCCTGCCATCGCTGTGGCGGGGCTCGAAGAGGGCGTGATTACCGAGAGCACGCGGTTCCGCTGCACGCGCTACTACACCTATTTTACGGACACGGTCTTCCGCTGCACCGGCTATCACGGCAACATCGACGTCAAAGAGGCGCTCAACCAGTCGTGCAACATCTTTTTCTATGAGACGGGCAGGCTTTTGGGCATCGACCGCATGAACGAATACTGCACGCGCTTCGGCCTTGGGCAGAAGACCGGCGTGGAAGTGGGCGAGTCCACGGGCGTGCTCGCAAGCATCGCCTACCGCGAATCGCACGGCGGCACCTGGTACCCCGGCGATACGGTCCAGGCCGCCATCGGGCAGTCCGACAACCTGTTCACACCCATCCAGCTCGCGAATTACGCCGCGGCCCTCGCTACGGGCACGCGTTATCAGGCGCACTTTGTCAAAAGCGTGAAGTCTGCCGACTATTCCGAGACGATCCTCGAAAACACCGGCACGGTTTTAAACGAACTGAACGTTTCGGACAATACGCTGCGTATCGTGCACGAAGGCATGCACCGGTACGGCCAGCGCATGTCGGCGTTCCGCAGCCTGCCTGTGGAAGTCGCCGCGAAAAGTGGTACGGCAGAATCCAAAGCCAAGGTAGAGGGCAAGATCGTGGAGGGCCTCAACGGCTTCATGATCTCCTTTGCGCCCTATGACGACCCCGAAATCGCGGTCGCCGTGGCGATTGAAAACCTGAACAGCGGTTCGGCAACGGCAACGCTCGTCGCCCAGATCTATCAGGCGTATTTTTCGGGCGATACGACGCTCGACACCGAACAGGGCTACAACAGCGTGCTCAGCTGACGGCGGGAAGAGGAAGGCTATGGCGAAACGGATCCTGATATGTTCCGGCAAAGGCGGCGCGGGGAAATCCACCGTCGCCGTTTGCCTTGCGCGCGCCCTGATGGAACGCGGCAGCCGCGTGCTGCTCGTGGACTGCGACGCGGGGCTGCGCACGCTCGACCTGCTCACGGGTCTGGGCACCGAGGCGGTGTATTCCTGGCTCGACGCCGCCGCGGGGCGCTGCGCGCCTGCGGATGCGGTGCTGACAGAAAGTGGGAGCAAGCGTCTCGGGCTGATGCTGCCGCCGCCCGCGGAGGCAGCGCTTCCTGATGCGGATGCGTTTTCCGCGGTGCTCGACGCAGCGGGCGGGGATTTTGACTACTGTTTTCTGGATGCGCCCGCAGGGCTTACGGGTTTCGTACCGACGCTCTGCCGTGTGTCCGATGCGGCAGTGGCGGTCGCCACGCCCGACGCCGTCTGCGTGCGTGCGGCATCCACGCTGAGTTCCCTGCTGTTTGAAAACTTCCCGGAACACGAAATTCGGCTGCTGCTCAACCGATTTGACTATGCGCGCATGCGCGCGCACGAGAGCCTTACGCCGGATGAAGCGGTCACGCAAAGCGGCATCCGCCTCATCGGCGCAATCCCCGAAGACCCGCGTTTGACCGGGCTTTCCGAAGGTGTCTTGCCCGCGGCGGCCACCCGCGCAGCGTTCCAACGCGTTGCCGCAAGGCTTTCGGGTGAGGAAGTGGAATTCAAGGCGCGGAAGGTACGCGCGAACATGTTTTGAGGGCTCGCTTCCCCGGCAATAGCGGGAGAGAGGAAAAACGTCTTGCCGAAAAACGGTGTAACCCCGTTCCTCCCGTCTTCCGAGGGTTATTCCCCGCGATGCGGGGAAATGCCCGCTGTACAATATTTCGGCTTTTGACGGTTCCAAAACGCGTCTTGTTTCCCACACGCGAAAATTTTGTAAAAAAATACCAAACAACTGTTGATTTTTTTAAAAAAGTTTGGTATGCTATATAGCGGTGTAATATCACGGACCGCGGCTTGACGGAATTTTCCCCGGCAAACGCGAATTTTGTGACTGAATTTTGTGAAAGAGAGGAACGCTATGAACATCGCCCTGATGGCGCACGATTCCAAAAAAGAGCTGCTTACGCAGTTCTGCATCGCCTACTGCGGGATCCTGTCCCGCCACAACCTCTGCGCGACCGGTACCACGGGCAAGCTCGTTGCCGAGGCGACGGGTTTAAAGATTACAAGGTTCCTGAACGGCTCCCAAGGCGGCGATCAGCAGATCGGCGCGCGCATCGCCTGCAATGAAATCGACCTGCTTTTGATCTTCCGCGACCCCTTAAATCCCAAACCCCACGAGCCGAAAGAGTATAACCTGCTGCGTCTTTGCGACGTCCACAACATCCCCGTGGCGACCAACATCGCCACTGCCGAAGCGATCATCCATTCGCTTGAGCGCGGCGACCTCGATTGGCGCGACATCGTCAACCCCAAATAAACCCTGTCAATAAGCGGACCCCCTCCCAAGGGAGGGGGCGCTTTTATCCTATCCCACAAAAGGAAGAAAACGTATGGCACTGATTACGAATGCAATCAAGGGGACGCTTGACCTGCTCCCGAAAGAGAGCTACAAGACCCAGTATGTAGAAGCGGCGGTGCGCGAGATCGCTGAAAACTACGGCTTTTCAGAAATGCGTACGCCGGTTTTCGAGCATACCGAGCTGTTCCAGCGCTCGGTCGGTGAAACGACCGACGTCGTGCAAAAGGAAATGTATACTTTTGAAGACAAGGGCGGTCGGTCCATCACCCTGCGGCCCGAAGGTACGGCGGGCGCGGCACGCGCGTTTTTAGAGCACGGGTTGTTCAACGACGCCCTGCCGCAGAAAATTTACTATCTGACCTCCTGCTACCGCTACGAAAAGCCGCAGGCGGGGAGACTTCGCGAATTCCACCAGTTCGGCGTGGAATCCTTCGGCGCGGGCACGCCCGCGGCGGACGCCGAGATCATCTCGCTCGCGCACGCGGTGTTCCGCTATCTCGGCGTGCAGAACCTGCAGCTCGAGATCAATTCCATCGGCTGCCCCGAATGCCGCAAGCATTTTCAGGATGCGCTCAAAGCTTACTTTACGGAGCGTCGCGAAGACCTTTGCGACACCTGCAAATCAAGGCTCGAACGCAACCCCATGCGCATCCTCGACTGCAAAAGCCCCGTCTGCTCAGGTATCGCGGCCGGCGCGCCGAAGATCCTCGACTACCTTTGCGACGACTGCCGCGCGCACTTTGACGCGGTACAGCAGTATTTGCGGGCGATGGACATCGAATTTACCGTCAACCCAACCATTGTACGCGGGCTTGACTATTACACGCGCACGGTGTTCGAATTCGTTTCGAATGAGATCGGCGCGCAGGGCACGGTCTGCGGCGGCGGCCGTTACGACGGGCTTTTGGAAGAGCTCGGCGGCAAGCCGATGCCCGCGTGCGGCTTCGGTATGGGGATCGAACGGCTGCTTCTTTTGATGGAAGCGCAGGGCGTGCCGTTCCCCGAACCGAAAAAATGTGATATTTATCTTGTCTCCATGGGCGAAGCGGCAGGCCTTGAAGCCGCCGCGCTTGCCGAAGCGCTTCGGGAAGAAGGGCTTTCGGCACAGTTCGACACCGTCGGCAGAGGGCTTAAAGCGCAGATGAAATATGCCGATAAGATCGGCGCGTCTTATACCGTCGTGCTCGGCGACGCGGAGCTTGAGAACCGCCGCGTCAACCTCAAAGCCATGCGCGACGGCACGCAGACGGAATTGCCGCTGGATGATTTCGTCGGCGCGTTCCAGTCCATCGTGCTTCGCGAGGCGCTTGACGTTTTGGACACATCGGACCTGGACGAAGCGGACATTTCCGCGATTTTGGGAGGCGTGCAAAACTGATGGATACGATGCAAGGAATCAAACGGACGGATTACTGCGGGACGCTTCGCGCTTCCGACATCGGCCGCACGGTCACCGTGTGCGGCTGGGTGCAGAAGCAGCGAGACCTTGGCGCGCTCATCTTTGTCGATCTGCGCGACCGCACGGGGATCTTACAGCTTGCGTTTACCGAAAGCACCGTCCCCGAAGTGTTTGAAAAGGGCCGGAAGCTGCGCTCGGAATTCGTCGTAGCGGCAACGGGCGTTCTGCGCGAACGCGCGGCGAAAAACAGCGATATCCCCACGGGTGACGTGGAAGTGGAAGTTTCCGCGCTTCGCATTTTGGGCGAAAGCGAGACGCCGCCTTTTGAAATTGTCGAAAACTCGCAGACCTCGGAGCTCACGCGTTTGAAATACCGCTACCTCGACCTGCGCCGCCCCGATCTGCAAAAAAATATTCTGATGCGCCACCGCCTTGCAAAGATCACGCGCGACTATTTTGACGAAAACGGCTTTATCGAGATCGAAACGCCGATGCTCATCCGCTCCACGCCCGAGGGCGCGCGCGATTTCCTCGTACCCTCGAGGCTTCACAAGGGCAGCTTTTACGCCCTGCCGCAGTCGCCGCAGCTTTATAAGCAGCTTTCCATGGTCGCGGGGTTTGACCGCTATATGCAGATTGCGCGCTGCTTCCGCGACGAGGACCTGCGCGCCGACCGCCAGCCGGAATTCACGCAGATCGATATTGAAATGTCCTTCGTCGATATGGAGGACGTGCTTGAAATGGGCGAGGGCTATATGCGCCGCGTGTTCCGCGAAATGCTCGGGATCGACCTTGCGACCCCGCTGCCCAGACTTACCTACCGCGAGGCAATGGAACGCTATGGCTCGGACAAACCCGATACCCGTTATGGGTTAGAGCTTGTGGACCTGACCGACATCGCGCGCGAAACGGAATTCGGCGTGTTCCGCTCTGCTGTCGAGGCGGGCGGCACCGTGCGCGGCATCAACGCCAAAGGCGCCGCTTCGAAGCTTTCGCGCAAGGAGATGGACAAGCTCACCGAGTTCGTCCGCGGCATCGGCGCGAAGGGCCTTGCTTGGGCGCGGCTGAACGCAGACGGCACGGCGGCATCGTTTAGTAAGTTTTTAACTACCGAGCAAATGCAGGCGATTTGCGACAAAATGGACGCCGAAACGGGCGATGCGCTGCTGATCGTCGCCGACGCGAACGAAACGCTCGCGCTCACTGTCCTCGGCGCGCTGCGCCAGGAACTCGCCGCCAAGCTCGACCTCATCCCGAAAGGGCGCTACGACCTGCTTTGGATCACGGAGTTCCCGTTCTTCGAGTACGACGCGGACACGGGCGAATACGTGGCGATGCACCACCCCTTTACCGCGCCTATGGATGAGTGCCTGGAGTATCTCGAAACCGACAAAGCCCGCGTGCGCGCCAAGGCGTATGACCTCGTGCTCAACGGCATCGAGCTTTCGAGCGGCTCTATCCGCATCACCGACCCGAAATTGCAAAGCCGCATTTTCTCGCTGTTGGGGCTTTCGGACGAAGAGGCCAAAGAAAAATTCGGCTTCCTTTTGGACGCGTTCCGCTTCGGCGCGCCCCCGCACGGCGGCATGGGTATCGGGCTTGACCGCCTTTGCATGCAGCTTTTGGGCTGTGCGAGCCTGCGCGACGTCGTCGCGTTCCCAAAGGTGCAAAACGCCTCCGAGCCGATGACCGAGTGTCCCGCGCCGGTGGATACCGCGCAGCTCGTCGAATTGGGCCTTGCCGTGGAAGAAACGGAAAAGGACGAATAAAGCGATTTGTAAAAATCGAATATTACGAGAACCCGACCCGAACAGATTTCCTGCTCGGGTCGGGTTTTGTCAAAAAACGCATACAAAAGTTTTCACCCGCCTTAGAGGCAGGCGGCGGGGTCGGGGCGCATCCGTGGTAGTGATGAAAACAAGCCTGCCACTACGCGGGGTATGGTTGGTTTGCTTCGTCGCCACCGCTTTGCACGATCCCGCCAATTCCGCGCCGGCATCCGATTTTTAGCAGTCAAAAGCTATCCAAGCACGCCCATCGGATCGATCGCCGCGTCATCCTGCCAAAGTTCCAAATGCAGGTGCGTCTCGTCCGCGGCTTCGATGGGGATCGTGCCTAAGTTCCCGACTTTGTCATTGATTTTGACCGTCGCGCCGACCTCCGCCGTGCTGCCCTTGCCTAAGCCGCAGTATTTGGCGATCAGCCCGTCGCCGTGGTCGATCTCCACGACCGTGCCCCACAGCACGTCGTCATACACCGCCTTGACCACGCCGTTGTTGATCGCTTTCACGGGGTCGCCCTCAGCGCCGCGGAAATCCACGCCGTTGTGCACGCGCCAGTCGCCCATCGTTTTCGACTGCACCATTTCGCCGTTCGAAAAGCCCTTGTCCGTCCCGCCGTCAAGCGGTGTAACGAACGAAGCCGCGCGCTCGATGCCGTCATCCTGCGCGGCGACCGCGAGCCCTTCTTCCGCTTCGGGCGCGTAGACGCCGCCGGATTCCGCCGGAGCTTCGGTGGAACTTTCACGGTTCGGCGCGGCGGGCGCGGTCAGGTCCTCCGCGGAAAACCGCGCCGTCGGGGCCTCCGTCACGGCTTCGGTCGTTTCAGACGCATCGCTTTGCGGTTTTATACTGAAATTCATCGCCGTGCGTGCGGCGACGCCCACGCCCAACACACAGACCGCCAGTGTCAGATACAGCACCGCGGCGCGGCGGGTCAGCTTTTTCTTTGTTTTTTTCGGTTCACGGTTTTCCATTCGGGACACCTCCGCAAAAAGTATGCCCCGCTTTTGCCGCGTCTATTCGGACCGCAGACAGTTGCGCTTTTTTGCACAGTGTGCTACAATACCATTTGATTTTGAAAAGGGAGTGTTCTCATGGAATATACATTTTCCAAACGCATTTCATCGCTGCAGCCGTCGGCGATCCGTGAAATCCTGAAAGCGACCGCCGACCCCTCGGTCATCCCCTTTGCGGCGGGCAACCCGGACGCGGCGGCGTTCCCCATCGAGGAAGTCCGCGCCATTTCAAAGCGGATTTTTGAGGAAGAGCCCGTCACCGCCCTGCAATACGGCGTGACCGAAGGCTATGCGCCGCTTCGCGCGCGCGTCAAGGCCTATATGAAAGAAAAGCACAACATCGGGCGCGAGTTTGACGATCTGATTATCACCTCGGGCGCAACGCAGGTCATGGACCTTGCAACCAAGACCCTTTGCAACTTCGGCGACGTCGTCATCAGCGAATCGCCGTCGTTCATCGGCTCGCTCAACTGCTTCCGCTCCTACGGCGTGCAGCTGCGCGGCGTGCCGGTCGAAGCGGACGGCATGAATATGGAGATTTTAGAGCAGAAGCTCAAAGACAATCAAAACGTCCGCTTCATCTACACCATCCCGAATTTCCAGAACCCCTCGGGTGCGACGATGTCGCTCGAAAAACGCAAAAAACTGTATGCGCTCGCGAAGCAGTACGGCGTGCTGATCCTCGAAGATAACCCCTACGGCGACCTGCGCGTGGCGGGCGAATCCCTGCCGAGCATCAAGAGCATGGATGAAGACGGCCTCGTTATTTACGCGGGCTCGTTCTCCAAGGTGTTCGCGCCCGGCGTGCGCGTCGGGTACACGATCGCCCCCGCGCCGATCGTTGCGAAAATGACCGTCGGCAAGCAGGCGGCGGATACCCATACGCCCATGTTCACCCAGATGCTCGTGGACGAATGGATGGCGACCACCGATTTTGAAGCGCATATCCAAAAGATCCGCGAAATTTATCGCCGCAAGCTCAACTTGATGTGCGACCTCATTGACGAAAAGCTCGGCGGCTTTGTCGAGTATGTGCGCCCCGAGGGCGGTATGTTCGTCTGGTGTAAGCTGCCCGATTCGGTCGATATGCTCGACTTCTGCGCGCGCGCCGTGGAAAAGAAGGTCGCGGTTGTGCCCGGCAGCGCGTTCACCGTGGAAGAGGGCGAAACCACCAACTGCTTCCGCATGAACTTCACCACGCCGTCCGACGAAAACATTGTCAAGGGCATGGATATCCTCGGCGAGCTGCGCCATGCGTTTTGATCTTTCCGACGAAAAGACCGTGCGCGCGGTGCTTGCCCGCCACGGCTTTTCGTTCTCGAAAGCCCTCGGGCAGAATTTTTTGATAGACCCGACCGTTTGCCCCGAAATGGCGCGGGCGGCGACGCGGGAGGGCGCGGACTGCGTTTTGGAGATCGGCCCGGGCATCGGCGTTTTGACCGCTGCGCTTTGCGAGCAGGCGAAGCGGGTCGTCGCTGTGGAGCTCGACCGCAGGCTGTTCCCCGTGCTTCGGGAGACGCTTGCGGACTATGACAATATAGATCTTGTCGAGGGCGACGCGATGCAGCTCGACCTGCACGCGCTTTTGCGCGAACGCTTCGGCGAGGGCGCGCGCATCGCGGTGTGCGCGAACCTGCCGTATTACATCACGTCTCCGTTGCTCATGCGCTTTCTCGAAAGCCGCCTGCCCATAGAAAAGCTGGTCGTCATGGTGCAAAAGGAGGCAGCCGTTCGCCTTTGCGCCGAGGTCGGCTCGCGTGACGCGGGCGCGGTCACGGTGGCGGTGCGGTATTACGCCGAGGCACACACGCTCTTTACGGTCGGGCGCGAATCGTTCCTGCCCGCGCCGAAGGTGGACAGCGCCGTGATCGAATTGTGCGTGCGGGAAAAACCCGCAATCGAATTGCGCGACGAAGCCTATTTCTTTAAAATGGTGCGCGCGGCGTTCGCCCAGCGGCGCAAGACGGCGGTGAACGGCATTTCGGCTGGCTTGAATCTGCCAAAAGCGGCGGTGGCCGAGACGATCGCCGCCACGGGACTGCCCGCCGACGTGCGCGCGGAAAAGATCCCGATGGAAAAGCTCGCCCAACTGGCGAACCGGCTTTTAGATGTCAGAGCTTAGATTCCGGACGATAGATGCGATGTGGGGCGGTTGTGTAAAGCTGTTCTGTTCTGCAAGAACCAACCGAGACCCATACAAAAGTTTTCGTCTACCCTTTTTCAAAAGGGTGGCGGAATCCAAAGGCGGCGCCTTTGGCCGCACGCCGCAGCGTGCGAAATCCCTTGCCTTTATAAAGCGCCGGAGAGGAGGCAGAACAGTCCGGACGACTGTTCGCCCGGAGAACCCTCGCCGGGGGTTCCCCGATGCGACGCGCAGCGGCGCATTTATTAGTTACCAGGAGGAAAGGGTCTTGTAAAGCCGTGGCTGCACAAAAGGGGTAAAGCTTGCAGCTGTAGGGGCGGGGCTTTTCGGTTTTATCGCAGCTGAAAATGCGCGCATCTATTTTTCTGCACCGGGGACACAGAGACATTTTAGCAAAAAAGGAGTTTTAACCATGACCTATACCTATCGCACGCGCGGGACGTGCTCGCAGCAGATCGAAGTCGAGCTCGACGGCGACGTGATAAAGAATGTGAAATTCTACGGCGGCTGCAACGGCAACACGCAGGGCGTGGCACGCCTGGTGCGCGGCCGCAAGGTCGATGAGGTGATCGGCACGCTTTCGGGCATCCGCTGCGGGCTTCGCCCGACCTCCTGCCCCGACCAGCTTGCGCACGCCCTGCGCGAAGCGCAGAAGGCACAGCAGGCGGCGGAGTAAGGCAGAAAAGCAAAGGAAAACGGGGATGGTATCCTTTATTTAGGATACCAGCCCCGTTTTTGCAAAACCGTCAGGGACGGCTCACGATTTCGATCTCTTCGCCGTATTTTGCTCGATGGGCCTTTAATCTTTGAAGAATCTCCAGCATTTTATCCAAATGCCACGCGTATTCTTCTGATAAGGTTTTCAGACCTAAAACAACAATCCGATTTGCATCGAATTCACTCCAAAGCAGATCCCAAAAGGCGTCCCAATTTTGCCCGTAAAAATCGGGAAAATCAAAGGCTTTTTTGATCCGCAGGTGCAGTTCCCCCAAGGATTTGCAGCCGGTCAGATCGAGCGTGACCGTTTTTTTCTCTTCCATGTGCCGTCCTCCCTTAGATGATTTCAAAAAATGTTTCATAATGGTCGTAGGTGACAAACAAAAGCCCGTCGTTTAGACCACAGCAGGGGCAAAATAACGCGTGAAAACGGCCCCGCCGCGCACAATCCAAAGATACCTGCCCATTCCTTTACGGAGCCGGGCGGGTGTTTTATTTACGGAACATCAGGAAGGCTGCTCAAGCTTTCCTTGGTGGTTTCCTGCCATTTCACGGATGTCGGTCCTTCCCAGAATGTAATCTGTGGAAACATTATAAAAATCAGCCAAACGAATCAAAATCTCGGTCGGGACATCCAAAACACCTCGTTCATAATCGCTGTATACACGCTGACTGCAAAGCAGGATTTCCCCCATTTCCCGCTGCGTTAAATCCCGATCTTCCCGCAGATCACGGATCCGCCGATAGAGCATACGATCACCTCCGTATAATATGCCCTATTATAGGTTTAGCGGATATTACTCTATTGACTTTTAGCGGAAAATCCGCTAAAATGGATTTACAAATCCTTTCCCCGGTACGTGGCGGCGGGGAGCCCGTGTTTAGGAGGAGAACGATGGAGAACACAGCGAAAAATTCCACAACGAAAAGCGGCCGGAAGCATATCGCGCGTAAAATTCTTGCGGTGCTTCTTGCGGTGTTGATTATGTTCGCCATAGCATTTGGTGTAGCGACCTATGTGCACAGAAAGAGCAGCGCACAAGCCGTTTCCACGGTTAAAAACGGCCTGTCGGCATACGAGCTGGCTGTGCAGTACGGCTATACGGGTACGGTGCAGGAGTGGCTGGACTCCCTTTCGGGGAAATCGGCCTATGAGATCGCCAAGGAGAATGGCTACTCCGGTACAGAGCAGGCGTGGATCGATTCGCTGAAAGCAGCCGCCGAGCAGGACAATATCAGCATCAAAACAGCCAGCTTTTCTCGGGACGGCGATTTGCTTTTGAAGCTGTCCGACGATCGGGTAATTAACCTCGGCAGGGCCGTCGGTACGGATGGAAAAGACGGCGCGCAGGGAGAAAAAGGGGACAAGGGCGATATCGGTGTCGGCATCAGCAAAGCATATGTTAACGCGGACGGGCAGCTCATCCTGAACTTTTCGGATGGCACCGGCGTCAATCTGGACCGGGTCGTCGGCAGCAAAGGGGACGACGGCATTGGTGTGTCCGGCTCTGTCATCAATGAAAACGGCGAACTGGTGCTTACCTATTCCAACGGGCAGACAGCGAATTTAGGAAATGTAATCGGCGCCAAGGGCGAGAAAGGCGATCCAGGCGCAGCGGGCGCGCAGGGCGTTCAAGGCGAACAGGGCATACAGGGCGAAAAGGGCGACGATGGTATCGGCGTCGAAAGCTCTTCCATCAACGAAAACGGCGAGCTGGTGCTGACCTATTCGGACGGCCGGACCGCCAACCTCGGCAGCGTCATCGGCGCCAAAGGGGAACAGGGCGAAGCTGGTGAAAACGGCATAAGCGTAACCAGTGCGGAGATCACCTCCACCGGGGAGCTGGTGCTGACCTATTCCAGCGGCCAGAGGGACAACCTCGGGAACGTTATCGGGGCAAAAGGTGAACAGGGCGAAAAAGGCGAAACCGGTGCGACCGGCGCCGCCGGTAAGGACGGCATCAGTGTGACGAAATCCGAGATCAACCAAAAGGGAGAACTCGTGGTGACGTATTCGGATCATCGTGTGGAAAATCTTGGCGTTGTCGTTGGTGCGAAAGGCGACAAGGGGGACAAAGGCGAGAAAGGTGATACCGGGGCAACAGGTGCAGCCGGCGCCGACGGGGAAGACGGCGTAGGTATTCGCACGATCACCATCACTGCCGAAAATACGCTGGAGATCGCGTTGACCAACGGAACGCTTTTGAACCTTGGCAACATCAAAGGCGACAAGGGCGATACCGGCGAAGCGGGCGCAGCGGGCACGGATGGTGTCGGCATTACCCAAACGGAAATCAATGCAGCCGGGGAGCTGGTGCTGACCTATTCGGACGGCAATTCCGTCAACCTCGGTAAAGTGGTCGGCAAAGACGGCGTGCAGGGCGAAAAAGGCGACAAAGGCGATACCGGCGCAGCGGGCACGGATGGTGTCGGCATTACCCAAACGGAAATCAATGCAGCCGGGGAGCTGGTGCTGACCTATTCGGACGGCAATTCCGTCAACCTCGGTAAAGTGGTCGGCAAAGACGGCGAGCAGGGCGAAAAAGGCGACAAAGGCGATACCGGCGCGGCGGGTGCCGACGGCGCGGACGGCGTGGGGATTACCGCAGCGGAGATCAACGACGTCGGCGAACTGGTGCTGCGCTTCTCCAATTCCACCAGCATCAACCTCGGGCGCGTTGTCGGGCAGAACGGCGCCGACGGGGAGAAGGGCGAAAAGGGCGATACCGGGGCAGCGGGCGCGAACGGTATCGGCATTGCGGACGTGACCGTTACCGACGCGGGCGCATTGAACGTGACGCTGACCAACGGTACGATTCTGCAGCTGGGCAACATCAAAGGCTCCGACGGCGTCGGGATCGTCAAGACGGAAATCAATACGGAAGGGCACCTGATATTGACCTATTCCACCGGGGAGTCTGCCGACCTCGGTGCCGTTGTCGGCGCCGATGGTGAGGACGGCGTGGGGATCAAAACCGTTACGCTTTCGGCGGCGGGCGAACTGAGTGTTACGATGACCGATAATTCCGTGACGAATTTAGGCAACGTGAAAGGCGAGAAGGGAGACAAAGGCGACAAGGGCGACAAAGGTGATACCGGTGCGGCCGGCAGAGGGATTTTGACGATGGAGATCAACAGCGCCGGCGAGCTGGTCGCGTATTATACCGACGGAACAAGTCAGAATCTGGGAAGCGTCGGCGGGACGGACGACACACAGGATATTCAGTATTTTGATTTCACCAGGCTTGCAGATAATACGTTAGGGGTATCCATAAAAGAGGAGTTCAAAGATGTTGTAGAAGACGTTACGATTCCAAGCACATTGGACGGAATGGCTGTCACAGCAATCAATGAAAGAGCCTTCTATCAATGTTCGCACTTAAAAAGGGTTACGATACCGGAGACCATTACCACGATGGGGAACTCCGCATTTATGTATTGCACGAATCTTCAGTCCGTTGTTATCCCGAAAGATCTTTCCGTCGGCGCGTACGCCTTTTTCGGATGCACGAACCTGGAAACGGTGATTATTCAAAAAGGAGATCAGCCCGTCACGATCGGAGATTATGCCTTTGCTGGGGATTGCATCTCTTTAGAGAATATCAGCTTGCCGGACAATCTTACGACCATTGGACGTTATTCCTTTTACGGGGCTACGGCACTTACGACGATCACCATTCCCGGAAATGTTACAACAATTTATCCGCAAGCATTTGTCAACGCCGGCTTGACGAATGCCTATGTAGACAACCCGGTGGGCTGGCAGTATTTGAACAACAATTCCCAAACGCCGACGAATATCAGCAGCTCTGTGATGCAGGATCCGAGCAGAGTCGCTTCGTTGCTGCTTGCTGCAAGCACACGCACGTTTATCCGTCAATAGGCGCGGGAGGAAAACCATGAACACTTATCCGAAAACAGCGACAACCCACGAAAATTCGACAACCAATCTGTATGTCTATGAATATAAAGGGAGACTAAGCGATAAAATCACATATCGCAAGAATCTGGTCAGCGAAATTCAGGGGCGTTGTGGGAACGCGCTGGGTGCGTTTGATGCCGACACCATGAATGAAGCGAGCTTCAGATCGTTTGCGGAAAGAGCGAAAGCGGAAGGGTTTACGATTTACAGGCTCGTTCAAGTGTAAGGATTTCGCATTTGCGCAAGCAGAAAAGGCAGAAAGCTTTCAAAGCTGTATAAACCAAAAAGGACGGATCTGTGTCAACCGACACAGATCCGTCCTTTTCTGCATACCGCGCGATCACGGCGCGTTAGTCCTTTCCCGAAAGCTGCGTAATTGCCAAAGCGGCGAGGCCGATGCCCAGCATACCGACAGCGTCGGCGGTTTCGATCTCTTTAAGAAACGACAGCACGGCAACGGCGATCCCCATGGCCAGCGCGACGCCTTTTAGGGCAAGCTGTACGATGCCGGCAACCCGGCTGTCGGCGGCTTTCCCTTTTGTACCGGCTTTCCCCTGCATGAGCTCGTCAACGGTCACGCCGAAAATCTCGGCGAGCTTCGGGATGGAATTGACATCCGGGAAGGATAAGTCGCGTTCCCATTTCGAAACGGCCTTGTCCGTCACGCCCATTTTTTCGGCAAGCTCCAGCTGCGTCATGCCTTTTTCCCGGCGCATCTCTGCAAGCTTTGTTCCAAATGTTTTTTTCATGGCGGTTTCGCTCCTTTGTTGGGATACCGGCATCTTAACAGACCTTTGTTCTGTTCGCAACCGACCGTTGGTTTAGCCGGCTCGACCGGTAGTTTATCGCCGGTGGAAGAGAAAAAGGACGGCGCTGCGCCTTGCAAAGGCCCGGAACCGGCCCCTGTTGGTCTCTCTTGTTTTATGCCCCCGCATTTTGCAGCTTCTCCGCGGCGTCGGCGGCGAGAAGCGCGTCGATGATCTCGTCAAGGTCGCCGTCGAGCACGGCTTCCAGCTTATAAAGCGTGAGGCCGATGCGGTGGTCGGTCACGCGCCCCTGCGGGAAATTGTAGGTGCGGATGCGCTCGCTGCGGTCACCCGTGCCGACCTGCGAACGGCGCTCGCCCGCGATCTCGGCTTCCTGCTTTTTGCGCTCGATCTCGTAAAGCCGTGCGCGCAGGACGGCAAGCGCCTTATCCTTGTTGCGGTACTGGCTGCGCTCGTCCTGACATTCCACGACCATCCCGGTGGGCAGGTGCGTCACGCGGATGGCGGAGGAAGTCTTGTTGACCTTCTGCCCGCCCGCGCCGGAGGAACGGAACACGTCGATCTGCAAATCTGCGGGGTCGAGTTCAAATTCCACCTCTTCGGCTTCGGGCAGCACCGCGACGGTAGCGGTGGAGGTGTGGATGCGCCCCTGGCTTTCGGTCTCGGGCACGCGCTGGACGCGGTGGACGCCGCTTTCGAATTTCAGGCGCGAATACGCGCCCTCGCCTTCGATGATGCAGCTGATCTCCTTGAACCCGCCGAGCTGTGTTTCGGAGGCGCCCACGACCTCCAGCTTCCAGCCGCGCGCTTCTGCATACATCGAATACATGCGGAAAAGCCGCGCGGCGAACAACGCGGCTTCGTCGCCGCCCGCGCCTGCGCGGATCTCTAAAATCACATTTTTATCATCGTTCGGGTCGTGCGGCAGCAAAAGCACGCGCAAATCCTGTTCCAATTTCTCAAGCTTTTCTTCCGCGGCGCGGCACTCTTCTGCCGCCATGTCCCGAAGCTCGCGGTCCGCGCCGCTCTCAGCGAGCAGTTCGCGCGCCGCGTCGCGGTCGGCTTCCGCTTTTTTGTATGCCGCGTAGGCGTCCGCAATCGGGCGCAGGTGCTTGGCTTCGCGCATGAGCGCGGCGAAATGCTTTGCATCCGCCGCCGCTTCGGGCGTGCAGAGCTCGCGCTCGATCTCCTGAAGCCGCGCCTCGACCCCCTGTACTGATTCAAACATCCGATTCCCCGTCTTCCCGCAGAATTTTTTTGATGCGCTTCTCGATTTTTACGCGCGGCGCCATGAACTCCCTGCCGCACGTCGTGCAGCGCAGGCGGAAATCCATGCCCGCGCGCAGGACCAGGAACGTTTTGCCGCCGCAGGGATGCGGCTTTTTCATTTCAAGAATGTCCCCGACGCGCACGTCCATTCAAAACACCTCGAGTGCGCTGTGTTCAGTGAGGAACGCCTGCGCCTTTTTTAAGATCGCCTTGTCGTTCTCGTAATTGAGCGTGGCAAGGCAGCGGTCGAAGTTCAGCCAGATATAGTCTTCGATCTCGCTTTGCTGGATGACGGTGCGGGTGTCCTTGGTGGTGGCGAGGAAGATCAGGACGGTTTTGTCGATGCGCCCCTGGATGGTGTACGCGGACCTTTCGCAGAACCCTTGGAACACCTCGATGTGCAGGCCCGTTTCCTCAAGCACCTCGCGTTTGGCGGTGTCGAGATCCGTCTCGCCCGCCTCGACGTGGCCCTTCGGGAAGCCCCAGTGGGCGCTGCGCTTGTTCTTGATGAGCAGGAACCGGCGCTCGCCGCCGATGTCGCGGAAAACGACCGCCCCGCACGACCGTTCGTAAAAGCATTCGATCTTCACGCCCTTGCCCTTGTGGCGAAAGGCGACGGCCGGTTTGATATCCTGAATAATAAACCGCTTGGATTTTGGCGAGACTACCAGATAAACGGCGCGTTCCTGCTTGTCGCGGATGATGGCGATCACGCGGCCGTCAAAGCGGCGGACGGGGTGGTTCACCCCCATGATGTACGCGCCCGCAACCGGGAAACGCGGGTCAAGCCCGCTTTCAACGACGCCGAAGTTCAGCAGATATTTTGTATTGGTCTCGCTGTCAAAGCGGCCGAGGGGTTTTGTGACCCGAACTCTGACAAATTTGCCCAACATCTGTGGAACGACTCCTTCGTAATAACTGATTCTTATTATACAGGAAAGCCCGCGGTGTTTCAAGGGCTTTTTGCCCCGCCAAAATGCGCCCGCGTACAAATTTGGAATTGAAAACAGGCAAAAACTATGGTAGACTAACAATGTATAAGCATCTGCGCGTAAAAACAGCCGCTGCGGCGCAGGCGGGCGGACGTTCATTCCCCGGAGGCATACGCATGAAAAAAGAAAAATGGATGATCCTGATATCGGTTCTGCTGCTCGTTGCGGTGTTCGCTGTGCTTTCGGCATGCGGCGGCAACAAGACGACGAGCGAGACGGTGGTGGTCACCGACGAAAACGGCGAGCCGCTGACAGACGCAAACGGCAACCCCATCACAGCGGTGCTCGAAGGCGAGATCGTGGAGATCACCAACGCCAACGGCGAAAAAGTCTATGATGAAAACGGCGAGGTGCGCACTACCATTATTTATCCCGCGCAGGAATACGCCGTGCCCGTCACCGATGAAAACGGCAACCTCGTGTATGACGAGGCGGGCAATCTCGTGACCACGATGGTCGCCTATACCCCCACGACGGCAGGCGGCGGCGGGGCGGCGATGGGCCTTCCCGTTACGGACGCATACGGCAACGTCGTCGTGGGCGCAAACGGCGAAACGCTGACGTACACCGTACCCTACTCGAACACCCCCGCCCTGCCGGGGCAGAACACCGCCAACTGGGGCACGACCTTCGGCGGCACGGGCGGCGACGCGTTTGTGGATACGGCAGCCACACCGGACGGCGGCTTTGTGGCGCTTGTGCAGGCGAACTCCAAAGACGGCAGCATGGCTTCCCTTGCGGGAGACAGCGCAGCGCCGATCCCCGTCGTCATCAAATACACCCGCAAAGGCAGGCTTGACTGGCAGCAGGCGATCCCGTCCGACGGCGGCGTGCAGGCTACGGGGATCGCGGTGGATGCGGATGGCAATATTGCCGTCAGCGGCAGGACGAAAGCGTCGGATCTCGGCTTTGCGAACGCGGGCGATTACGACGCGGTCGTATTCAAATTCAACAAGAACGGCGAACGGCAGTGGACCGGCAATTTCAGCGGCAGCCGCGCCGACGGGTTCGAGCAGGTCGCCGCTGCGCCCGACGGCGGGTTCATAGCGGTCGGGTATTCGAGCTCTCCGGACGGCACCGGCGCATCGCTCGGGCTTTCCGCGCGGCGCAGCGCCCCGATCGTGGTGAAGTTTACGGCGGACGGCTCGATCGCCTGGCAGCACGCCGTCGGTTCGACCGGCGACTCGCTCACGAGCGTTGCGGTGGATGCGGACGGCAGCGTCTATGCCGCGGGCAGCTTTACGTCCCGCGGGGCGGACAGCCTGTTTACCCCCTACGGTCGTGCGGACGCGGGGCTTGTGAAGTTCTCTGCGTCCGGCGAGCAACAGTGGGTGCGGCAGTTCGGCGGTTCCGAAAGCGACATGTTCCTGGCGGTGACGGCAGCCTCGGACGGCGGCTGCGTCGTGGCGGGGCGCTCGTCCTCGCGCGATCAGACGATGTCCACGCTCTCGAACCAGGGCGGGTATGATGCGATCATGGTCAAATACAATGCCGACGGCGCCGTGGCTTGGCAGAGCGTGGTGCACGGCCTGTTTGACGACTGTTTTACCGCCGTCTGCGCGACCGAGGACGGCTACGCGCTCGCGGGCTTCACGAACTCCGCCAACAGCGATTTCCGCAAGGTCGGCAACCGTGGCGGCACGGATGCATTCGTGGTGCGCACGGACGCGTCCGGCAAGGTGCTGGAAAACACGCTGCAATCCTACGGCGGCTCGCGTGACGATCGCTTCGGCGGGATCTGCGCGCTGGAAAGCGGCGAGATCGTCGCCTGCGGCTCGACGCTTTCCACCGACGGGGACCTGATCGGTCTGCCGGTCAAAAGCAACGGCGAGGACACGGTCGGCATGATCGCGCGCTTTGCATAAACGGAATACAAAAAAGGAATTTTTGCTTATGTCAGACAATCAACTTCCCGGCTACCTGCCGCGGCGCCACCAGATCCTCTGGATCGTGCTGCGCGCCGGGATCATGCTCTGGGGCATTTACGGCCTGTTCCACGGCTCAGTCGTGGAATTTCTCGAAGCGATCTTCGCCATCCTGTTTACCCACCTGTGGGATTTCTTCCAGGTGTTCGGCGGCAGGTCGTTCATCACCCGTGTAGACTATCTCACGGGCACCATGCTCAACGTGTTTATTTTCGTGGGCGTGGTCATCGGCTCTACGCTCAACAACCGCACCGATTTTCACAGCTTCGACATCGTAACGCATTTCTTCGCGGGCTTCATCGCCGCGTGGTTTGCCTATGACTTTGCCGTAATCATCCAGGGGCGGCGCGGTCCGCTTTCGCCTGCGCTCGCTTCGCTCTTTGCGCTGTGCTTCTCCCTTGGCATTTCGGTGGGCTGGGAGATCTACGAATTCACTATGGACCGCCTTTACGGGCTGCAGCTGCAATGCTCTGAGCCCACGTCCGAAGCGGGGCTTTTAGACACCATGGGCGACTTTATCATTTCCGCGGCGGGCGCGCTCGTCGGCATGTTCCTTGTCGCGTTTTATAGGAACGGGAAAATCGGGAAGCATAAAAAACAGGTGCGCGCGGCGCTTGCCCGCGAAAAACGCGAAGAAGAGATCAAACAACGGCTGTGGGAGGAATATCTGCATGCGCAAAACGATCATCACAACGGACAGCCCGGCTGATGTGCCGCCCGAACTGCGGGAGCGCTACGGGATCCATGTGATCCCCCTGCACATTACGCTGGACGACAAAAGCTATGAGGACGGTGTGAACATCACCCCGGACGACCTCTATGCGTTTTACCGCAAGACCGGCAGGCTGCCGAAGACCGCGGCGGTCTCTATCCCGGAATACGTGGACTTTTTCCGCGCGCTGACCGCGGACGGCAGCGCCGTGGTACATGTGGCGTTTTCGGCGAAGCTTTCCGTGACGTACCAAAACGCCTGCCTTGCCGCCGAAGAAGTCGGGAACGTCTATGTCGTAGACTCCAAAAGCCTCACGACGGGCATCGCGCTTTTGTGCATCAAGGCTGCGGAGCTTGCCGAAGCGGGCACGGACGCGAAAACGATCGTCCATGAGCTCGAATACAAGCGCGAAAAGGTCGTGACGACCTTTATTCTGGACAAGCTCGAATTCCTCTATAAAGGCGGGCGCTGCTCCGGCCTTACGGCGCTGGGCGCGAACGTGCTGGGCATCAAGCCCTCCATCGTCATGCGCGACGGGGCGCTTGTCGTCGGCAAAAAGTACCGTGGGAAGCTGGAAGCGTGCCAAATGCAGTATGTGCGCGACCTGCTCAAGCAGTACGAGGGGCAGATCGATACTGACCGCGCCTTCCTTTCGCACACGGCCGGCGTTTCCGACGAACAGCTGCGCGCGCTGCAAAAGGAAGTCCACAAAACCGTGAAATTCAAGGAATACTTTGTCTCGACCGTGGGCTGCACCATCACCACGCACTGCGGCGAGCGGACGTTCACACTGGAATTCATGCTCAAATAAGGATCGGAGGCGCGTCGGATGAAACGGATCATAGGGGTGTGTGCGGCGCTGCTGCTCGTCCTTGCGGCGCTGCCGGCCTGCGGGTCGGACGCGGGCGCCAAGGTAAACGGCTCGCCCGTCGGCGAGGGCGTTTGCCTGTATTTTGACGACCTCGCGCGCAGCGAGAACCCGGAGGCGGACGAAGCGGGCGTCGCGCAGGCATCCAACGAGAAGATCGCCGAATATGTTGCGGTCAACTCCGCTTTCGCTTCGCGCGGGCTTGCGCTTACGACCCAGCAGAAGGCCGAAGTGTCGCAGACGGTCAACGACCTGTGGCGGCTGTTCGGCAATTATTATACGGATCTGGGCGTTACGAAGCAGGACCTTTGGAAGGTCGAGACCTCTAAGGCGTATAAAGACGCCGTCATGGTGGATTATTATGCCGCCGACGGCGACGAGCCGGTAGATGAAGCAACGCTGCAAGCGTATTTCGGCGAAAATTATATCGCGTTCCAGTCCATCACGGGCTTTTTGACCACGGCGGACGACAGCGGCAACGCCGTCGCGCTGTCCGATACGGAGCGCACGAACCTGATTACCTCTTTTGAGAACATGGCGAGCGCCATCGCGGGCGGGTCGTCCATCGCCGAAGAGGCGGCAAAGGCGAACAACACCATTTCGAATACGGAAACGGTGGTCGTCTCGCGCGCGGATGAAAATTATTCCGACGCGTTTTTCGAGCATGTTTTCGCGATGGAAAACAACACCACCTCGGTCTTTACCGACGGGGACTATGTGTTCCTGGTGCTGCGCGAGGACATCGCCGACGCGGACCGCAACCTGTTTGCCGACTACCGCACCGACTGCCTGAAAATGCTCAAGGGCGCGGATTTTGACGCCGTCGTCGCAGACTGGGCGCAAAGCTACCCCGTCGAACGGGTGTAAGCGCCGAAAAAAGCAAAGCAAAAAGCGGGTATGTGTCATCTACGACACATACCCGCTTTTCAGGTTTTAGATGGGGAATGGCAGCAGAGGAGGCGCAGTTATATATATTCCGCGTAGGCGCGTGTGCACAAATTTTTGGCTTTCCTTTGCCCCCCTAGAAAGACGGGAGGAAAGGGTTTGTACAAACATTAGGTTATGCGTTGCCCCCTCTGACGAGGGGCTGGCTTGGCGGCGGTCACGTCGCCAAGCCTGGGGGAGAGATAAGTCTGTACTTGGTTCTTTTTCGTCTCTCCCTCCGTCACGGCAACAAGTTGCCGTGACACCGCCAACGGCGCCGTCCCCTTTGTCGCTGCGCGACATTTCCCCGCACTGCGGGGCACCACCCTCGTCAGAGGGAAGAAAAGCATGTGCAGATTTTTGGAATTCATCTAATTTCCCCATCGCACATCCGGCGTCCAGCATCGAATCTCTGAAATCTAATTCACCACATGAATGGGCGCGCCCTTTGCAAATGCGGCGAAATTGTCTTTTAAGATCGACATCAGCCGCGCGCGCGTTTCATACCCTGCCCACGCGATGTGCGGGGTAATCAGGCAGTTTTTCGCGTGCAAAAGCGGGTTGTCCTCGGCGGGCGGCTCGGTGGTGAGCACGTCGAGCCCTGCGCCCGCCAGCCGCCCTTCGTTTAACGCGTCGGCGAGCGCCCCGGCGTCCACCACGGGCCCGCGCGCGGTGTTGATGAGGTACGCGGTCTTTTTGCAGCGCGCCAAAAACGCCGCGTCCACAAGGTTTTCGGTTTCGGGGGTCAGCGGGCAGTGCAGGGTGATGAAATCCGACTGCGCGGCGAGGCCCTCAAGCGTCGTCCAGCGGAAATTTTTGCGCGCGCTCTGGTCGGTTTCGTGCCCTGAAACGGCAATGACCTGCATGTCAAAGGCGGTGGCGATGTCCGCAACTTTCTGCCCGATGCCGCCGAAGCCGATGATGCCGAGCGTCTTGCCGGAAAGCTCTGCGAGCGGCGCTTTCCAAAAACAGAAATCCGGGCAGCGGCACCACTCGCCCGCGTGCACCGCCTCGGAATGCAGGGCGACGCGGTTCGCAAACGCGGTCAGGAAAGCAAACACCAGCTGTGCGACAGCCCCGGTCGAATAGGCGGGGATGTTCGAAACGGGCACGCCCTTTTCGCGCAGATACGCCCCGTCCACCACGTTGTAGCCCGTGGAGAGCAGCGCGACGAAGCGCAGGCGCTCCATTTGGTCGATCTCCGCGCGCCCGAGCGGCGTCTTGTTGGTCACAACGATATCCGCGTCGCGGGTGCGTTCCACGATCTTTTCATGCGGCGTGCGGTCGAAAACGGCCGCCTCGCCGTATTCGGACAGCCACGCCCAGGAAAGGTCGCCGGGGTTGGTGGTGTAGCCGTCTAAAATGACGATTTTCATAAAGCGCACATCCTTTCAGAAAGGTTAGGTATATTGTATCATAAAAATTCATACCATAACAGCACAAAATGCGTGCGCACAGAGAACAGACCCCCCTGCAAGATAAAACATGCAGTTCTTAGCGCCGCCGCGGCTTCGTGCAATCCCACCCATTCGGTTCCTGACCTCTGACTTCTAAACGCTGGCCTCTACCTGCCCGCCCTGCCCCGCTTCCGACTTCTAATCTCTGACATCTGAACTCTGTATTGACCTGCACGCCGTTTTGTTATAAAATACGAAATAGATTAAAATGGTATACTCTGCGGCAAAAGGAGGTGCGGCGCATGGCACGCAAACGGCTTACTCGCTCGCGGCTGCTGGATTTTCTCGGCGTGACGCTTTTGATCCTGGCAGTCGTGCTGTTCTGCGCGGCGCTGCTCTTTCAGGATCCCGACTTCCTGGCGCGCTACGACGACCTCATGCGCCGCCTTGCCGAATTCGAATATGCCGTCGCGACGCTGCCGTACCGCGGGCTCGTGGTCGTGGTGATCCTGCTTTTGTTTTTGGCAAAGGCCGTGATCCCCCTGCCCATCTCCGCCGTGTGCGTCATCGCCGGCATGGTGTTTCGCACGCCCATTGCCATACTCATCAACGCGGCGGGCTATATGCTGCTCGCGTCCATCAAATACGCCTGGGGCAAGCATGTGGGCGGCGGGCTTTTGCACAAGATGCTCATACGCTATGAAAATGTCGAGCGCATTTTGAACAATGCCGACACACGCACCAAAAGCGTTCTGCTTTTGGGCCTGCGGCTCGTCCCCTGCTCGCCGATGAATACAATAAGCCAGGTCTACGGCGCGCTGCGGTTCGACCGGCGGCGCTATCTGGTGCTCTCTCTGCTCGGCTTTTTGCCGAAGCTCCTGTCTTACAGCTTCGTCGGCCGCCATGTCTACGATCCGTTTTCCATGGCGTTCATCCTGCCCATCGTGCTGCTGCTTATGGTGTCGGGCGTGTCGCTGCTTGTCGTCAACCGCATCCTGGCATTTTACAACAGCCGGATGAAGCTCAAAGAAGATACGAAAACCAAAAAAAGCGGCGCAAACAGCTAAAGCGCCGCAAGAAAGGATGTTCTCATTATGCCGAATTTGCAGGAACTGAAAGCACAACTCTTGTCCGGCGCGTATGACGCGCGGCTTCAGCGCGTGTATGTGACGGATGACGCGGTCAAAGCCCAGCGGGAACGCTTCGCCGCGCTTGCCGATACCTTTGCCGGGCTTTACGACGCACAACGCGACATCCGCCTGTTCTCTGCGCCGGGGCGCACCGAAGTCGGCGGCAACCACACCGACCACAACCACGGCCGGGTGCTTGCGGCGGGCATCAACCTCGATGCGGCGGCTGCCGCGGCCAAAAACGACGACAACATCGTGCGCGTCAAATCCGCGGGCTATGATATGGACGTGGTGGACCTTTCCGACCTGTCGGTGCACGAAGACGAGCGCGGCCATTCGCCCGCCCTGGTGCGCGGGATGTGCCGGGGCTTTTTGGACCACGGGTATAAGATCGGCGGGTTTGACGCCGCGACCGTGTCGCAGGTGCTCTCCGGCTCGGGGCTCTCGTCGTCGGCGGCGTATGAGGTGCTTGTGGGCGAGATGCTCAACGGCCTTTACAACGACGGCGCGGTGGATGCAGTGACGATCGCGAAGATCGCGCAGTACGCCGAGAACGAATACTTCGGCAAGCCCTGCGGCTTGATGGACCAGACCGCCTGTGCGGTCGGTTCGTTCGTGACGATCGATTTCGCCGATCCCCAAAACCCCGTAATTGAAGAGGTCAAGTTTGACTTTGCCGCCTGTTCACACGCGCTGTGCATCGTGGACACCAAGGGCAGCCACTCGGATCTCACCGACGAATACGCCTACATCCGCGAGGAGATGGAAAGCGTCGCGCACTGCTTCGGGAAATCCGTGCTGCGCGAGGTGCCTGAAGCGGACTTTTATGCCGCACTGCCTTCTTTGCGCAAAAAGGTCGGCGACCGCGCGATTTTGCGCGCCATCCACTTCTACGCCGACAACGCCCGCGTGTTAAAGGAAGTCGCGGCGCTGCGCGCGGGGGATTTCGAAAGCTTTAAGAAATACATACTCGAAAGCGGGTATTCGTCGTTCATGTATAACCAGAACGTGTTCTCCGTCAAAAAGCCGCAGGAACAGCCCGTCGCGCTGGCGCTTGCCGTTTCGCAGCAGGTGCTTGAAGGCCGCGGCGCGTGGCGCGTGCACGGCGGCGGCTTCGCGGGGACGATCCAGGCGTTTGTGCCGCTCGATTTGCTCGGCGCGTACAAATCCGCCATGGAAAGCGTGTTCGGCGAAGGGACGTGCTATGTGTTGTCCATCCGTCCCGTGGGCTGCGTGGAGATTTAAAAAACAAAGGCGATGAAAGCAATGGAGACAAAGGCGCTTTTACAGACGCTGACCGCCGCGCCCGGCGTTTCGGGGGCGGAGCGGGATATTGCCGAAACGGCAAGAGAACAGCTTGCAAAATACGGCGAGGTGCACACGGATGCACTGGGCAGCGTGATCTGCACGGTCAAAGGCGGCGGGGGACAAAAGATCCTCCTCGACGCACACATGGACCAGGTGGGCTTGATCGTTTTGGAGATCACGCCCGAAGGGTTCCTGCGCGCCGCGCCGTGCGGCGGGATCGACCGCCGGACTTTGGCGGCGGCGGAAGTGACAGTGTACGGCAAAACGCCGATCTTCGGCGTGGTGACCAGCACGCCGCCGCATCTGCTCTCCCCGGAGGACGAGGGCAAGGTGCCCGAAACGATCCTTGTAGATATCGGCATGACCGCCGAACAGGCGAAAGAACAGGTGCGCCCGGGCGACCGCATCGCGCTGCGCCCGGAATTCCGGCAGCTTGCGGGCGACTGCGTGTCGGCGCCCGCGCTCGACGACCGCGCGGGGCTTTGCGTGCTGTTGGAAGCGCTGGAGCTTTTAAAAGCGGCGGGCTGCACGGACGACCTGACCGTGGTCTTTTCTGTTTTGGAGGAGACGACGGAGGGCGGCGCGCGTGCGGCGGCATTTTCGGCGGAAGCCGACCTCTGCCTTGCGGTGGACGTGACCTTTGCCAAAACGCCGGATGAAAAGGAAGAAGAGACCGGAACTTTGGGCGGCGGGCCGATGGTGGGCTTTGCGCCGTCTTTAACGCGCGCGGTGAGCGTCGGGCTGCAAAAAACAGCGGAACGCTGCGGGATCCCCTATCAGGTGGAAGTCATGGGGGGCCTTAGCGGCACGAACGCCGACGCGATGGCGGCGGCAGCCGGCGGGGTGCGCACGGGGCTTGTGTCCGTGCCGCTTCGCTATATGCACACGGGCGTGGAGGTCGTGAGCACGGCGGATGTGGAAAATTCCGCGCGGCTGCTCTCGGAATACATTCTGCGGGAGGCGAAGGAAGTATGCTGAAAACGCTTTGCGAATTGAATGCCGCCTCCGGACGGGAGGACGCGGTGCGCGACTTCGTGCTGCAAAACCTCCCCGCAGACGTAACCTATACCGTAGACGCACTCGGCAATATTATCGTGGAGAAAAAAGGCGAACAGCGCGCGAAAAACAAGGTCGCGCTGTTTGCGCACATGGACGAGGTCGCATTGCTCATTACCCATATCACGGAGGATGGCTTCCTGCGGTTTGAAACCGTCGGCGGCATCGACGCACGCGTGCTGTTTGGCAAGTATGTGCGTCTGGAAAGCGGCGCGGTCGGCGTGATCGGCGGCAAAGCCGTGCACCATCTCTCAAAAGACGAGCGCGGCAAGATCCCCGATGTGCACACGCTTTGCATCGACATCGGCGCCGCTTCGCGTGCGGAAGCGGAAACCCGGGTGCAGCTTGGCGACAACGCTTATTTCTGCTCGGATTACACGCAATTCGGCGACGGGTTTATAAAAGCCAAGGCGCTGGACGACCGTGTGGGCGTTTGTATTTTGCTGGACATGCTGCGAAAGCCCCAGCCCTATGACCTGACCTGCTGCTTTACCGTGCAGGAAGAGATCGGTACGCGCGGCGCGGGGGCGGCGGCGTACACGGTGCGCCCCGACTATGCGGTCGTGCTCGAATGCACGACGGCGGCGGACCTTGCGGATGTTGCGGGGCACAAACGTGTGTGCGAGCTCGGCAAAGGCGCGGTGGTCGGCTTTATGGACCGCGGTACGGTCTATGACCGCGATCTCTGTGCGCTGGCGTTTGAGATCGCAGAGAAAAACAACATCCCCTGCCAGACCAAAACGCTCGTCGCGGGCGGCAACGACGCGGCGGCGATCCACAAGGCGGCGGGCGGGGTCAAGACCGTGGCGGTGAGCGTCCCGTGCCGGTATATCCATTCCCCGTCGTGCGTCGCAAAGCAGGCGGATATCGAGAGCACGGCAACCCTCGCGCAGAACCTCGCCGAAGCACTTTGTAATGCTTAAACGGTTGGAGCGCGTCACGGACGATGCGGCGGGGAGGCTTTCGGAGCTTTTTTCAAACGAACTGCCCGCCGCGCTTGGTGCCGCCGGGTGCGACCCTGTGGAGACGGAGAGCGTATGGGTGCAGGAGACCGAACGCGGCACGGTGACGGCGTTCTGCGTTTTGCAGAAAAACGGGCGGGCGCATATTGCCGCCGCGCCTTTTGCGGATTTTGAAGAGCTGCGCGCCTTTCTTTGCGCTTCGGGCGCACGCGAGGTACAGGGCGAAGCCGGGCTTCTCGCAGTGCTCGGCGTACCGGTGCAAACGCGCTGTGACCTGATGCGGCTTCAAACGCCGATCCGGCCCGAAGCGGAAACACCGTTTGTTACGGACGGGCTCGACAAGGTCTACGATCTGCTTGTGACCGCAGACAGCACCCCTGCGGACGCGGACGCAAAAAACGCATGGGTCGCGCGCAATGCGCGCGGCATCTTCGGCGGCAGGACGCTTTTGACGGCGATATATGACGAGACGGGCGCGCCCGTTGCCTGTGCCGCCGCGGATACGTTCGGGGATTATGCTTTTTTGCGCGACGTGGCAAGCGCGCCGCACTGCCGCAAGCGAGGGCTCGCACGCGCCTGCGTGTGCACGCTTTGTGCAATCCTGCGGGAACGGAAAAAACAGATCTTTTTGCTCGCCGCCGAAAACGCGGCGGGCTTTTACCGCAAATGCGGGTTTGAAAAAACGGACACGATCGGATTGGGAAACAGAAAGCCATGAGGAATTTTTTTGCATTTTCGGATACAATAGAACAAGCGTCCGCCCAAGCGCTCAAAACGGCGCGCGCGCAGTTCCAAAAAATCGACGCGCAAACGGAATACAACCAGCAAAAGGTACTTGCGGCGTTCATCCAAAACCGCGTGGACGAAGCGGATTTCGGCACGACCACGGGCTACGGCTATTCCGACCGCGGGCGCGAGAAGCTGGACAAGCTCACGGCGGACATCTTCGGCGCCGAACGCGCGTTCATCCGCGCCGGGGCGCTCTCCTGCGGGACGCACACGCTGTCCGTCTGCCTGTTCGGGGTGCTGCGCCCGGGCGACGTAATGCTGTGCGTCACGGGCACGCCCTATGACACGCTGCTTTCGACCATCGGCATCGACGGCGGAAAAAGCGCGGGCAAGGGGACGCTTAAAGATTTCGGCGTACAGTACCGCCAGGTGGATTTGACGGAAAACGATGCGCTTGACCTTGCCGCCATCGAGCGGGAAGCAGCGCACAGCGACGTGCGCATGGTGTATCTCCAGCGCTCGCGCGGGTATGCCCTGCGCCACAGCCTTTCGGTCGCAGAGATCGGGCAGGTCGCCGAACTTGTGCACCGCGTGAACCCCAACGCCGTTGTGATGGTGGACAACTGCTACGGCGAATTCGCCGAGGAAAAAGAGCCGACCGAGGTCGGCGCGGACCTGATGGCGGGGTCGCTGATTAAAAACGCGGGCGGCGGCATTGCGCCGTCAGGCGGCTATGTGGCGGGGCGCGCGGACCTCGTGGAGCTTTGCGCCTGCCGGCTGACCACGCCGGGGCTCGGGCTCGAGGTGGGCGCGACGCTCGGCCAGAACCGCGCATTGTTCATGGGGCTGTTCCATGCGCCGCACGTCGTCGGCGAAGCGCTCAAGACAGCCGTATTCGCCGCCGCGCTGTTCGAAAAGCTTGGGTTTGCGGTCACGCCGCGGTCAGATGAGCCGCGCCACGATATCATCCAAGCGATCCGGCTCGAAAACGCCGACCGCCTGATCGCGTTTTGCCAGGGGCTGCAAAAGGGCGCGCCCGTGGATGCCTACGTCTCCCCCGAACCGTGGGATATGCCCGGCTACGACAATCAGGTCATCATGGCGGCGGGGGCGTTCACATCGGGGTCGTCCATCGAGCTTTCCGCCGACGCGCCGCTGCGCGCGCCGTTTGCCGTCTGGATGCAGGGCGGGCTCAATTTCCACACGGGCAAAGTCGGCGTGATGCTCGCCGCCGAGGAATTGCAGAAGCGCGGATTGCTGAAGCAGAAAACAGAGAGCAGATGTTAGAAATCAGTGGCGAAGCAGAGTAGTTTTGTGCAAAGCCGCGGCTGTAATGAAACAAAAAATCTACACATATCCGTAGGGGCGGGTCATCAAACTTTGGCTTTCTTTTGCCCCCTCTGAGGAGGGCGCCGTCCCCTTTGTCGCTTCGCGACATTTCCCCGCACTGCGGGGAATCACCCTCGGAAGACGGGAGGAAGGGTGCGTGCAGGTTTCGGCTTCACATAAACTTCCCCATGCCGCGTCTAATATCTAATATCTAACGTCTAAAATCTGAAAGGGTGTCGCCTATGAATCTTTTACATTTAAAAAGCGGCACGGATGTGCGCGGGACGGCGGTGAATGAGACCGCGCCCGAGCAAATCGACCTGACCGACGAGGTCGTCCGCCGCATTGCGGCGGCGTTCGTGCCGTTCCTTGCCACACAGTGCGGCAAGCGCGCGGAGGACTTAAAAATCTCGGTCGGGCACGATTCACGCGTCTCCGCGGAACGCATCCGCCGAGCGGTGCTCTCCGGCCTTGCGGGCGAGGGCGTGCAGCTTCTCGACTGCGGGCTGTGCTCGACGCCCGCCATGTTCATGACCACGCAGACCGAAGGCTGCGACGGCGCGGTGCAGATCACCGCGAGCCACCACCCGTGGGACCGCAACGGGCTCAAATTCTTCACCCGCGCGGGCGGCATTTCGGGCGCGCAGCTGACCGAAATTTTATCCGCCGCTGAAACGCGGCCGCTCCCTGACGCGCCGCAGGAGATCCGCGCCGAGAAACTCGACTACCTGCCCATTTACTGTGCGCACCTGCGGACGCTCATCAAAGACGGCGTGCAAAGTGCGGATCATGACCACCCGCTTGCGGGGATGAAGATCGTTGTGGACGCGGGCAACGGCGTGGGCGGCTTTTACGCGGACTGCGTGCTCGCCCCCTTGGGCGCGGACACAGCGGGAAGCTGTTACCTTGACCCGGACGGGCGTTTCCCGAACCACGTCCCAAACCCTGAAAATGCCGAAGCCATGGAAAGCATCCGGCAGGCGACGCTGCGTGCGCACGCCGACCTTGGCGTGATCTTTGACACGGATGTGGACCGCGGCGCGGCGGTGACGGCAAGCGGCGAAGAGCTCAACCGCAACCGGCTTGTTGCCGTGGCGGCGGCGATCGCGCTCGAAGAAAGCCCCGGCGGCACGATTGTGACCGACTCGGTGACCTCGGCGGGGTTGACCAAATTCATTAACGAAACGCTCGGCGGCAAACACCTGCGCTTCAAGCGCGGCTACAAAAACGTCATCGACGAAGCCGAACGGCGCACGAAAACAGGCGAAAACGTCCCGCTCGCCATCGAGACTTCGGGACACGCGGCGTTCCGCGAAAACTTTTTCCTTGACGACGGCGCCTATCTCGTCACACGCATCATCATCAAGCTCTGCCGGTTAAAGCGCGAAGGCAAAACGCTCGACACGCTTCTTGCTGCGCTCGAAGAACCTGCTGAGGAAGCGGAGGTGCGTTTAGCCCTAACCGACCCGGATTTCCGCGCCTGCGGCGAACGTGTCTTGGCGCAGGTGGAAGAAAAAGCGCAAGCCGCGCACGACATGATCGTGGCGGACGACAGCTTCGAGGGCGTGAAAGTGATTTTCCCCAAAGACGCGGGAAACGGCTTTTTCATCCTGCGGCTTAGCGTCCACGACCCGGTTCTGCCCGTGAATTTCGAATCTGCCGAATGCGGCGGGGTAAAACGCATCGCACAAGCGCTCTTGGGGCTGCTTTCGGGCGCAGACGGTGTGGAGCTTACGCCCTTGCAACAATTTTGCGGGGAAATCGGAAAAGGTTATTGACAAAGGCAAATATTTTAATACAATGTAGTATATATTGGGTATCCGAAAACAGATCTTGGGAGGTGCAAACATGATTTTTGAAAAGGTCAGAGACATTATCTGCGACCAGTTTGACGTCGAGGAGGATGCCGTCACACCGGAAACGCTTCTCGAGGAGGATCTGGATGCGGACAGCCTGGATCTTGTGGATCTGGTAATGTCGTTTGAGGATGAATTCCAGATCGAAGTCCCCGAAGAGGAGATCGAGCACATCAAAACCGTCGGCGACATCGTGAAGTATATCGAAGAACACTGAGGATACGGAAAACGCGGGGGCGCCCGAACGGCGTCCCCGTAAGTTTCGAAACGGGAAGGAAGCAGAAATGGCAAAGGAAAAGAAATTTGTGGAAGAGATCACCCCCATGGAGGTCGATTTCGCCAAGTGGTACACGGATGTCGTCAAAAAAGCCGAGCTCATTGAATACACGGGCGTCAAAGGCTGCGTGGCGCTGCGGCCCTACGGCTATGCCATCTGGGAGAACATACAGAAAATTCTCGACGAAAAGTTCAAGGAACTCGGGCACGAAAACGTCTGCATGCCGATGTTCATCCCCGAAAGCCTGTTGAATAAGGAAAAAGAGCACGTCGAGGGCTTTGCGCCCGAAGTGGCGTGGGTCACCTACGGCGGCAGTGAAAAGCTGGAGGAACGCCTTTGCGTGCGCCCGACCTCGGAGACGCTGTTCTGCGAGCACTACAAATCCATTGTCCACTCCTACCGCGATCTGCCGAAGCTCTATAACCAGTGGGTCTCGGTCGTGCGCTGGGAAAAGACGACCCGGCCATTCCTGCGCACCCGCGAATTCTGGTGGCAGGAAGGGCACACCATCCACGCCACGGAAGAAGAGGCGCGCCAAGAGACGCTGCAAATGCTCGACGTCTACGCGAATTTCTGCGAGCAGCAGCTTGCCATGCCCGTCATCAAGGGCGTAAAGACCGAAAAGGAACGCTTCGCCGGCGCGGAGGACACCTACACCGTCGAGGCGCTCATGCACGACGGCAAAGCCCTGCAAAGCGCGACTTCGCACTATTTCGGCGACGGCTTTGCGCGTGCGTTTGACATTCAATACACCGACAAAAACAATACGCTGCAATATCCCTTCCAGACCTCGTGGGGCTGCTCGACACGGCTCGTCGGCGCGATCATCATGGCGCACGGCGATGACCGCGGCCTTGTATTGCCGCCCGCCGTCGCACCCATCCAGGTCATCATCGTGCCCGTCGCGGCGCACAAGCCCGGCGTGCTCGAAGCGGCCGCGGCGGTGGAAGCGCGCTTGAAGCCCATCTGCCGCGTCAAGACCGACACGAGCGACAACACCCCGGGCTGGAAATTCGCGCAGTATGAGATGAAAGGCGTGCCGCTGCGTTTGGAGATCGGCCCGCGCGACCTTGCGGAGAACCAGTGCGTGCTCGTGCGGCGCGACAACGGCGAAAAGATCACCGTGTCGCTCGACGAGCTCGAGGCAAAGATCCCCGAACTGCTCGAAACCGTGCGGCAGGGGCTTTATGATGCGGCATATGCGCGCCGCGCGAAGATGACCTTCTCCGCAAAGAACTTCGACGAGCTTAAGGACATCGCCGACAACAAGCCCGGCTTCATCAAAGCCATGTGGTGCGGTGACCGCGCCTGCGAAGAAAAGCTCAAGGAGGAGGCGGGCGTGACTTCCCGCTGCATCCCCTTCGAGCAGGAGCACATCGGCGACACCTGCGTGTGCTGCGGCAAGCCCGCCACGAAGATGCTCTATTGGGGCAAGGCGTATTAAGCGCAAGTATCCCTTGCCGGATTGACTTTTCCCCTTTGGCAGGGTATACTGAGACCAGAGGAGCATATGGCTGCGGGAACGGCGGTTTGCCCCCGTGCGGCGCTGCGTATGAAAAGGATGTGTGCCCGTGAGAAAAAAGCGTATAGTGATTGCCGGCGTGCTTTTGGCCTTTCTGCTCGGCGCAACGGCATGCGGGCAGGAAGAGCCGTCATCGGAAAACCCGCAGGCGGTTGTAACCAATGAAGCCGGCCAGCCCGTCGCCGACGGCGGCGCAAAAGAAGCCGTTACGGATTTGGATGGCAATACCCTCCACCTGGAAGAAGGGGAATACAATGTAATCGAAACGGACGAGGGTTCGATTCTGCAAACGGTAGATTATTCCCTGTCCATGCCGAAAGGCTGGACGGCGCAGGAGGACTCCGGCCGCTTTTCACGCGAGGATAATGAAGACGCCACCGTGCAGGTGGAAAAGCTCGGCCCAACCGAAGGCAGCAACGCCTTGGACATGATTTCTTCCAACCAGCGTGTTGTGGTAGAAGGTCTTCTGGAGTACTTCGGGGACCGCGCTGCGGACGCCACCGTGAATTATGCCCAAGAGACCCTGACCGACCAGCAGTTGGACTGCCGTACGGTGGAGGTCAAGGTACCGGTTGCGGACGGCTCGATCGATTTTTACGCCATGTATATCTATTATGTGTATAAAGGCGAACTCTACAAATATGATTATGTGTGCGCGCACGGAAGCTATGACCCGAGCGTGGACCCGCGGCAGCTTTTGGCGGACAGCCTTTCTATGAAGTAAGACGGTGCTTTCGGGGAAAAAGGATGTGTTAAAACAATGAAAAATAAACTTATAGCTGCCGCGTGTGCGGTGCTGGCGCTTGCCGTGACGCTTGCGGCGTGCGGGAACAAATATCTGGTCATCACCGATGCGTACGGCAACACCCACCTTGCCGTGACGGATGCGGAGGGCAACACAGTCCTTAACCAAAACGGCGACATCGAAGTATATGTGACCGATGAGGACGGCGACCCCGTCACGCTCGAAAACGGCGGGTACGACATCGGCGGCATCCCGTTCCCGAGCCTCGTCTCGGACGGCGACACGATCGAAACCCCGGATTATACGCTGACCATGCCCGATGGCTGGACGGCGGATAAGAATGGCCGCTTTGTCCGCGATGACAACGCGAACACCTATATTCAGGTCAGCGATCTCGGCGCGCTGGACGACGGCGAAACGCTCGATACCTATTTTGCTTCGCAGCGCGAGGGGCAGGAGGCGTTCCTTGCACAGGTGCAGGAACAGTATCCCAACGCGGAGCTCGGGTATGACACGCATCTGTTCACCGCAAAGCAGATCGACAGCCGGCTTGTAGATTTCCGGGTCCCGCAGGACGACGGCACGATGTTCTACTACGCGCTGAATATTTATTATGTATATAAGGATAAGCTGTTCAAGGTGGATTATGTCTGCTCGAACGGGAGCTATGACGAAACGTTTGACGTTTTGGGCGTGCTGGATTATAATCTTGTGATGAAATAAGCGGACTTGCAAAAACGAAACCGCGCAATGGGGCGCACCGCAACGGTGCGCCCCATTGCCGCTTTTTTGCACCGTGTCAAATGCAAAATCCAAGCTGACAATATGTTTTTTGCTTTGGCGCGCGCCGCGGCGGTCTCTTTCCCCGGATAAAAAAGGCTTCCTTTCCTGCATTTGGCAGCCGCTTCGTCCGAATGACTGAAAAAAGCATCAGAAAATTGTGAATTGTGGAAAAAATGAAAACCTTTTATGAATATTCTGTTGACTTTTCCAAGAAATGATTCTATAATCTGAGTAACCATAGGAATGGTGCAATGGGGTGAAGTGCCCTCTTTTTTAGGGACAAGCCCTCGCAGGGAGGGCGGCTTTGCCGATTTGCGATACACATCCTACGGTAATACGGCTCGGGTGTGTATCATCAGTTCTCCGCCGGCTTCACAAAGCGGAGTGCGGTGGAGGCGATCCGAGTACGAGGAGTGCGCAGTGCACAGCCTCCCGCTTGGGACGGGTGGTCAGAGGCGGTCCTCACATTCCTTTTTCAAAGTCCGGCGAAGCCCCGCGCCGGCAAGATCCAGCAATCCCGGGGCACCTCACCCGGTTCCCTTGTTCCGAACCCCTGCGGCGAGAAGAGGGTTTTCGGGAAATCTAACAGAAAGGAAAAACAAGATGAAAAAGTCAACAAAACTGTTGAGCGTCATCCTGGCGATCGTCATGCTGTTTACCAGCATGTCGGTACTGGCGTCGGCGGCAAAGACTTCTTATCAGACGGCGGAAGACCTTGAAAATCTTCAGGCGTACAGCCCTTACGGCACCGTCACCCGTCTGACCACGGAAGAACGTCTGTCGATCCTGTTTGACTATCTTGACAATGTGCTGGCAAGCGCAAACATCAAGATGGACCCGATCGACCTGTCGGTTCTTGGCACGCTGAACATCGACCTGACTTCCATCAACGCTGCACTCCGTACAGTCGACGGGGTCAAGTCTCTTCTGGACAACAACAGCTTCCTGATTGGCCTGCTGAGCAGTATGCTGGGCATCATCGCGGATGTCAATCTGGACAACTGGCAGTCCGGCATGTCCCGTGAGGGCACAGACCACACGGCGATCATCACGTCTCTGCTGAATGTCCTGCGCGACAACGCTTCTCTGGTTGCGGGCGTCATCCGTGACGGTTCGCTGGATGTCGGCGTCATCGGCAACTTTGTCGATCTGAGCGCAGTCGATCAGTACATCTCCGACATCCCCGGCCTCATCAAGAGCCTGATCACGCCTTTGATGGAGCGCAAGGATGACACCGTTGCAGAAGCGGAGACGCTTGCCGCTGCGGGCAGCATGGACAGCATCGTAACCTCTTTCGTGCAGGGTCTGTTCACCAAGCCCCAGAGCACCACGACCGTGAAAGCGGACGCGGCCGGCACGATCACGAGCGATCATGACCTGCCTACGGCAGAAGACAACCTGCGGTATTACTATGTCGCGGGCACTACTGCTACCGATACGCCGAACTATACAGCATATGTATATGACCCTGCGGCCGACCTTTATGTTCCCGAGGAAGAGACTTTCGTTCTGACGGAAGAAGTGGAAGGCAGCGGCGTCTATGTGTTCGAGAAGTCCACGGGTGAAACGCTCAAGTATTATGAGAACGACAGCTACTGGCTGCCCTCGCTTGCCGCTTCCGGCAACGCGGCGAACATCATGAACATCTCCACCCAGACCGGTGTGCAGATGCTCTACAACATGATCCCGTATGTGTTCGGCGAGATGGCGCCTGTCGTCCTCAACGGCTCTGTGAAGAAAGCGATCGCGGAATGGTTCGGCGCGCAGTTCAACTATGTCGGCGAAGTCGGCAGCGAAGAAGTCAACGCGCTGGGCAGCGACCCGATCTTCACGGACGAACAGGGCGAATACCTTTGGGAGTGGTCCGATTATAAGGTGATCGACGGCGTACATTATTATCGCTTCGAGGATTCCATTTATAAGGCGGACCTTTCCAACGCGAACGCCTACATGAACATCGTCAACTGGGATTACAAGATCCCCACTGACCTGCTCAATAAGTACATCCCCGGCACGGATGGCAACACCGCTTCTACGGCGGGCTACACCACCATCCTGCAGGGCCTCAACGACTTCCTCGGCGAAGTGGTCGGCATGGTCCTTGCGCCGAATGTTGTGTCTCAGATCAACTGGACAAAGGGCGACAACTCGAAGCTCCTTGACAACGTCAAGAAAGCGGCGCGTACCGTCGTCGGCATTGCGCCTGAAACCATTTTCGGCGCGAACTATGCGGAAGATGAATATTACAACCTGATGATGGACGAGGGCTCCACCGATCAGGAGATCCTTTGCGGCATTGCTGCGAAGCTTCTGGAATTCCTCATGCCGCAGCTGATCCTGCCTTCGGCAGACAGCCTGAAGGGTCAGTCCCTCGGCGCTGTGCTTGCTATGGTTCTTCGTGAGCTTGCAACGCAGCTTCTGCCGACCTATAACTATGATGCGCTGATCTATGCGGACTACAACACCGCCACGCTGCTTTCCGGCAAGGATAACAGCTACTGGCTGGATGTCTGCCTGACCATCGGCGTGGATCTCGGCATGGCGTACCTGCGCAACCTTGTCGACCTCGGCGAGGACACCGACGTTGGGTTCAAGTTTGCTGACTCCAAGACCTATGAACTTTCCGCGTTCGAATCCAATCCGCGCGCTTGGGAAGACACCGTTGACTGGGTGATCGACTGGGCTCTGTCGAGTGATTACGAATGGACTTGGAAGATGGAGACGCTCGTGGATTGCGGCGAGACCATCGATCTTGCAACTGCGCAGGATCCTTGGGTGAAGCTTGGCAACATCCTCAAGAACCTTCTGCCCGTCGACCAGATCCTCAATGTGGATACCTCCGATCCGAGCTGGCTTGAGACAGCACTTCGCACCAATTTCGTGGAAGCGCTTCTGAACCTTGACCTCGGTAAGATCGCGGGTGACGCGAGCACCACCGGGCTGCTCGACATCCCGAATGACAGCATTTTGTTCACGACCCCGCTGCTGACCGCAGCGATCAGCGTTGTGCGCGACCTGCTCAACGACCTCCTGTATAAGGTGGCCGGCAACTTCACCATGATCGATGCGTCTTACAATTCGATCGACAGCATCCTGAGCAAGAACGGTCTTGCTACGCTGGTGCAGAATCTCCTGCAGAGACTCTCCGTGGCGCACAGCAACGGCCTGCTTGATCCTGTGATGCCCTTCCTCGGCTTCTTCGTAGGCTGGAAGACGGATACGCAGGAATATCAGGATCCCACTTTCCTGCTGACGGATACCAACAACGGCGGCAGCTACCTGTACGCACAGGGCGGCTCGGTTGATGGCACGCTGCGCATCCAGAACGACTCGATGGGCATGCTGCTCAAGCATCCGGATGGGTCCTATGACACGGCGTATGACGTTACTGTCACGAACATTGTTCCGTCTGATCCGAACCTGACGGTTTACCTCAGCGACGGCACGTCTGCGTTTGCAACGCAGCGCATTTCGCCCTGGAGCAGCTATTCGTTCCGCATCCGCGGCACGTATACGGCTGACGCTCCGTTCACCCTTGCTGTGACCTATTACTTCATCGGCAAGGACGGCGCGGCGCTCGGCGGTGAGCAGACTTTGCTGGCGTATGGTTATATGGATGACTCCCTTGCGGAGAACACCTCGGTTGGGGCTGTTTCGGATGTCTGGCATTATGGTGGTTTCTTAGGCATAGGCGAGAAAACTGCCATTAACGTCCAACGTGATGCGTACGATCTCATTCACTATGCGACTTCTCTGGAAGCCGGCGTTAATGCTCTGTCAATGACATACTCTAATATTGAAACCTCAACAGGTGGATATTGGGTGTATGATGTAGCAGCGGATAATACGCCTGCATTCGCCACGCTGAACCGGGACTATGTCCACGGCGACAACGAGAACACAACGCTCTCAGCGGCCGGCCAGGGTTATATCGCCGAAAGTCAGGGCTCCGCAGCGACGATTTATCCTTACAAGTATGTGGAAGGATTCGATGACTCGCAGTACGTCTCCGGTACGACGGCGGCATTTGGTAACAACTTTAGAATCACCTGGCATAACCATGAAGATGGCAACAAAGCTAAAGTTGTGCTTCCGAAGTCTGGCGGGGATAACCTCGGCGAACTCTACATCGTCGATAAGACTGCGCTGGAAGATGCCTATACGAACTATGAGTCCATGGCTCTGAAAGCGTCTGACTTTGAAAACGCTGATGCAGAATGGGCTGCGTTTACACAGGCCATGTTGGATGCGAAAGCCAGACTGACGCTTCCTTACATGGCGGATAAGACCCAGTTTGCCAACAACTTCAACCCGGATGCTTTGCAGACGTTGGTTGACAATCTCAATGATGCATATGAGGCGTTGGTTCCCAAACGCGTCGGTGTTGCCGACCCGACCGATCAGTTGACGGCGGCGCTCAAAGCTGCGGAAGGCGAAGACGGCATCAACTTCCAGAACTACAGATTCTTCGAATATTGGGACTATGAAGAGGTCCGCAACGAAGCTTGGGATATCCTTGCGGCTTACGAGACCCCCGAAGCGCCCGATAAGTACATTGAAGGCAACTCCCTGTCTGAGGCAGAGATCAATGCAATCGCCGGTGCGGAGACCAACTCTACGTTGAAGACCGCTATCGAAAACACGATGCTTGATCCTTCCGAAGCGGATAAAGAAGCCTATGCAGCAGCACTTGCGGCTTATGAAGCGCCGACCTATTCGCCGCTTTATCTTGCTGACGTGACTGCAAAGCTTGGCTACTATGCAGACTTCCTGCAGGCCAAGGCCACCGAGAAACAGTTCCTTGCGAAAGAAATCGCAGCTGCAAATGCACAGAACTATCAGGAAGCGAACTACTCCACGGATAGCTGGGGCGCTTACACAGCTGCTCTTGCTAACGCGCAGGAAGTCAACTCCAGCGGTTCCGCACTGCAGTCTGAGGTGTTCGACGCGAAGTACAACCTGATGGTTGCACGCAACAACCTCATGGCAGCCGATGATTCCGCGAAGGACAACGGCGACTATGATTATCTCGAAACCCTGATCGCACAGGCCGACTCCATCTTTGCAGATACGGGCGCTTGGACGGTTAAGGAAGACGTTGAGCCGGCGGATGCTTACAAGCAGCTGGTCGAAGCGCTTGGTTACGAGTATCAGGACGACGACGGTTACACGCAGAACCTGTATTGGAACTCTGCGAAAGCCTTTGTTGCAACCGACCGTGTCAGAGGCGAAGCGACCACCAATGCGACCAACGCGATGGCCGATAAGCTTCAGGCTGCGATCGACAACTTCGTTTCTACTGCCGCAGCACCGGAACTTCAGCTTTCGGAGAACGGAACATCGACCGGCGTGATTATCGACAGAACATCGCTTTGCAATGATGGTGCAGGCTTTGTCTATGGTATCGATGCATATTCGGATACAGACATTCTGGATAAGCTGGCAACACCGGCAGGCTCGATCCGCGTAACGGCGAATGACTCCGGCGTGTACAGCACAGGCGCGAAGATCGAGTTGCTTAGTGCAAGCGGCGATGTTGTTGAGACATACTACTTCATCTTCTTTGGCGATGTTAACGGAGACGGGTTTGTTGATGCTACTGACGTAACCACCGTTGAAGGCATCAACGGGTTTATGGACTTTGACTTTGCGGCTGGCGATGGTTCAGTTGCCGGTATGGCAGCGGACATCAACGGAGACGGCTGGATTGACGCGACCGATGTTTCATATATTGAAGGCGTCAACGGCTTTATGGATTTCCCGATGCAGTCTGAAACCGCAGCAACCGTTGCGGCGAATAAAGGAATAAGTTAATAAATTTTGGAGGCATTATTTATGAAAAAGAGCAGAAAACTTCTTTCTGTTGTTTTGGCTGTAATTATGCTTGCAACTTGTTTCTCTATGATGGTGAGCGCATATACGTATGAGCCCACACTGACATCGGGCGAAATCAAGCTGATTACAGAAGCCAGTGCAACAACGGTCGAGCCCGGCGACACCGTTACCTTTAGTCTGAAAATTGACCCGGGCACGCAGACAAATTTGAGTGCATTCAACAACGTCATTTTCTACAATGAGGATCAGCTTTCTCCTGTAGGAAGCTCCGCTCCGGAATTTAGAACATGGCAGGGCGATTGCGCAACATCCTTTGCAAACCCGAACGCAGCATGGAATCCTAACTTCCCGTTGGATCAGGTTGCAAAATGGTTGACAGAGGAAGAACAGGAGTATTTCACTGGAGCGATTCAGATTACGGGATCTGCTTTGTCTGCTGCATATCGTTGGAATCCGGCAGCTGGAGAGACATATATGACTTTCCAGATGACGGTCGCCGATAGCGTACAGCCCGGCGAGCAGATTTGGATTGGTTTGCACGAGGCGGCCTATGAGAGAGGCGCTGCGATGTTGGCGATCAACGGTGTTCGTCAGCAGAACTCGGTTTTCGATCTGACCAATTCCATGTGCATGATGACGGTAGCTTCCGACGAACCGGCAGGCCCGGTCGTAGCGAAGAGCAAATCGCAGGTCAAGATGACGCCGACGAGCGAAACGACGGTTGCGGATGCGTTCACATTCCGTGTGATCTCCACGATCAGCGCTTCGGATTGGGATACCTACTTCGCGAACACCGCGGCAGGCGGCGACACCAACGCGATCCAGAAGCTGGGCTTCGTAGCTTACAAGGGTACGGAAGGCTTCGACATGGATACCGCGAAGGCAGTAGCACAGGGCACCCCGGCAGAAGGCTATGACGTCGCTTGGACGGACTATGTCCAGCAGACGGGCAGCAGCTATGACTTCGGCGCACGTTTGGAGATTACGAGTGCAGAGACCCGTTCCGATGTAACGTATGTCGGCGTGGTTGAGTATCTCGACGCGGACGGCGCAACTGCTTACGCATTCTATGATGCGGCACAGCAGGCTCTTCTGAATACAAATTATGGCACCATTGTGGAGTCTTATCTGAGAGAGTTCCCCTACGGAGCGTAAGAGATAAGCAAAACAATGGGAACCGGAAAGACATACGCGCCGCCGGATTTCGAGTATACGACGTATGAGCAAAGTGAAGCAATCACGATTGAAATCAGCGGCGACTTGCCGGAAGACGGCGACGCGGTGATCATCTGGTAATAATTTGATTCTGAAAGGAGCAAGGAAAAATGAAACATCTCTATGAGACCCCGGATTTTGACGTCTCTGTGTATGATGTGGAAGATATCATCACCATTTCGATCGGCAGCGGCCCGGTAGAGGGCGGCGACGACGGCTGGCTGGATATCTGAGTCATGCAGTGAGAGGGCGACGGCACACCGGCGCGGGCAAGACCGCGGCAAGGGTGCGCACCAAATCACAATTCGTCTGATCCTGCGCGGCGAGGGACCCCCTCGCCGCGCTTTCTTTATGCCTGTTTAAAGAGAACAAAGCACAAAACACCGCTCTGCCCAATCGGGAAACTTTTAAAGACAAACCCGTACAACAGTCTGTTCGCGAGTAAAAAATGTTAGCTCTGAAAGAGGAGATCCCATCATAATCGGAAATTCGCGCAAACCGCGTAGTGGCGGGCTTCCGCGCCCGCACATAGACAGTGCTGTATACAAACAAAATCCGATTGCCTTAAAAATAGATGATCCGCTTTTCAGAAAAAATATGCTTTTTTCTGGCAGGCATGGAAACCTGCCACTACGCAAAGTAAAAACTTTCTCCACAAACAGGAATTGCGTTGAGAAAAGCAACCGTTCTGCGGAAGTCGCAAGGGCAGTCCCTACAATCATTTTGTTTGCTTCTTCAATCCTACGAAAAGCGCTTGCAAAAAAGATCAGTTCCTTTTATAGCTCCAAACGGTGACTTTTTTTGTCATATTTTGTCCTATGCGCGACAACCAAATGAAAAATGGATGATCTTCGGAAAAACAACAGCGCCGGATCGGAGAAAAAATCCAGAATTTCTGTGCGCTTTCGTCCGTGATCCGCTCGGTTCAGCATAAAGAGGTGACGAAAATGAATCCATTAGGGCAAAAATGGAAAAATTTTATCAACAATTTTTTATTGACAAATCGTGGCAAAGCGTATATAGTTTTACCGGTAGGAGAGATTGGAGGACAGTGGATGTCTAAAGCCAAAAAGGCATTTTGTCTGGTTTTATCTGTCGCTATGATCGTTGGCGTGTTTGCATTTTCCGCTATGGCGGCAGACCAAACGGCAACTTTCACCGTTACGGCTTCTGAAACACAGGTCGATGTTGGCGATACAATTACAGTCACCGTCGCGGCGACTACGGATTATTATGCCGGCCCAACGGGTTTGCCGATTTACTATGATCCTGCAGTTTTCGAATATGTGGCAGGGTCATTGTCCGTGACCGGGATCTTCGGCGCGGGGTCGGCAACGATGGTAAGCGATTATAGCGACCCGACCGTCGGTTTGCTGAACGTGATCATCACGCCGCAAGGCACGTCTGCCGCGGCGCAGCAGTTGAACGGGACCCTTTTGACGTTCCGCTTGACAGCGATTGCGGAAGGCGCGTCGGCAATCGGCTTAAAAGCCGAGGATCAAAAGACCGAGACGAACAAAGCCGGGAAACTGTATTGCGGTGCGTTCGCATCTTCTGAAATTTCAGAGGATGTGGAATCCATCGGGCAGGAATTTATTTTGAACAATACGTCTGTTACCGTCGGCACAGCCGCAGCACCGGAACTTCAGCTTTCGGAGAACGGAACATCGACCGGTGCGATCATTGACAGAGTATCTTACTGTGCAAATGGTAACGGCTTTGTCTACGGTATCGACGCATATTCGGATGCAGACATTCTGGATAAGCTGACGACACCTTCGGGTTCGATCCGCGTAACGGCGAATGACTACGGCGTATACAGCACAGGCGCGAAGATCGAGTTGCTTAGTGCAAGCGGCGATGTTGTTGAGACATACTACTTCATCTTCTTTGGCGATGTTAACGGAGACGGGTTTGTTGATGCTACTGACGTAACCACCGTTGAAGGCATCAACGGGTTTATGGACTTTGACTTTGCGGCTGGCGATGGTTCAGTTGCCGGTATGGCAGCGGACATCAACGGAGACGGCTGGATTGACGCGACCGATGTTTCATATATTGAAGGCGTCAACGGCTTTATGGATTTCCCGATGCAGTCTGAAACCGCAGCAACCGTTGCGGCGAATAAAGGAATAAGTTAATAAATTTTGGAGGCATTATTTATGAAAAAGAGCAGAAAACTTCTTTCTGTTGTTTTGGCTGTAATTATGCTTGCAACTTGTTTCTCTATGATGGTGAGCGCATATACGTATGAGCCCACACTGACATCGGGCGAAATCAAGCTGATTACAGAAGCCAGTGCAACAACGGTCGAGCCCGGCGACACCGTTACCTTTAGTCTGAAAATTGACCCGGGCACGCAGACAAATTTGAGTGCATTCAACAACGTCATTTTCTACAATGAGGATCAGCTTTCTCCTGTAGGAAGCTCCGCTCCGGAATTTAGAACATGGCAGGGCGATTGCGCAACATCCTTTGCAAACCCGAACGCAGCATGGAATCCTAACTTCCCGTTGGATCAGGTTGCAAAATGGTTGACAGAGGAAGAACAGGAGTATTTCACTGGAGCGATTCAGATTACGGGATCTGCTTTGTCTGCTGCATATCGTTGGAATCCGGCAGCTGGAGAGACATATATGACTTTCCAGATGACGGTCGCCGATAGCGTACAGCCCGGCGAGCAGATTTGGATTGGTTTGCACGAGGCGGCCTATGAGAGAGGCGCTGCGATGTTGGCGATCAACGGTGTTCGTCAGCAGAACTCGGTTTTCGATCTGACCAATTCCATGTGCATGATGACGGTAGCTTCCGACGAACCGGCAGGCCCGGTCGTAGCGAAGAGCAAATCGCAGGTCAAGATGACGCCGACGAGCGAAACGACGGTTGCGGATGCGTTCACATTCCGTGTGATCTCCACGATCAGCGCTTCGGATTGGGATACCTACTTCGCGAACACCGCGGCAGGCGGCGACACCAACGCGATCCAGAAGCTGGGCTTCGTAGCTTACAAGGGTACGGAAGGCTTCGACATGGATACCGCGAAGGCAGTAGCACAGGGCACCCCGGCAGAAGGCTATGACGTCGCTTGGACGGACTATGTCCAGCAGACGGGCAGCAGCTATGACTTCGGCGCACGTTTGGAGATTACGAGTGCAGAGACCCGTTCCGATGTAACGTATGTCGGCGTGGTTGAGTATCTCGACGCGGACGGCGCAACTGCTTACGCATTCTATGATGCGGCACAGCAGGCTCTTCTGAATACAAATTATGGCACCATTGTGGAGTCTTATCTGAGAGAGTTCCCCTACGGAGCGTAAGAGATAAGCAAAACAATGGGAACCGGAAAGACATACGCGCCGCCGGATTTCGAGTATACGACGTATGAGCAAAGTGAAGCAATCACGATTGAAATCAGCGGCGACTTGCCGGAAGACGGCGACGCGGTGATCATCTGGTAATAATTTGATTCTGAAAGGAGCAAGGAAAAATGAAACATCTCTATGAGACCCCGGATTTTGACGTCTCTGTGTATGATGTGGAAGATATCATCACCATTTCGATCGGCAGCGGCCCGGTAGAGGGCGGCGACGACGGCTGGCTGGATATCTGAGTCATGCAGTGAGAGGGCGACGGCACACCGGCGCGGGCAAGACCGCGGCAAGGGTGCGCACCAAATCACAATTCGTCTGATCCTGCGCGGCGAGGGAACCCCTCGCCGCGCTTTCTTTATGCCTGTTTAAAGAGAACAAAGCACAAAACACTGCTCTGCCCAATCGGGAAACTTTTAAAGACAAACCCGTACAACAGTCTGTTTTTGTATTGCAAAATTTTTCGTAAATTCGTATAATAGAAACGGTTTTTAAACGGCTGAATTTAATACGGTCTGTTTTTTGAGAGGCAAACGCCATCCAAATCCCGGCATTTTCGGTGCAATTTGGCTGTATTTTTGCCGATTTCTGACAGCGACGGAAAATTAAGCCGACCTTTTCAATAAAACCGCCAGAAAATACGGATTATTTATTGACAATTCGGAGATTTTATTGTAAATTATAGTAGTATCGATTAGCATGGGATGCTAATCTGTTCATTGACTTAGAAAGGGGATTCGGTCAAAATGGCAAAAAAGGAGAAAATCGTGCTCACGCCTGAAGAGCGTTTGGCGAAGATGGATCGAACAAAAGAAAAAAGAAAGATCTTCGGCGAAACCTTCCTGAAAGCGTGCGCGCTGTTTTTGGCTGTTGTCTTCGTCTATGCAGCTACATATGTTGCGTTCGGCGGCGGCAGGACCGTGTATCAGAGCGTGGTGACCCCCGCGGCCAGCATCTCCGGCGGAACGGTTTCCGGCGGCGGCAGCGGCACGGCGACCGGCGGCGGCACAGCAGCGGTAACAGATGAAGCGCAGGCGGCAGTGGACGCGATCAACGCGGCGACAAAAGCGGCGGTTGATGGCGGCGCAGGCTATACTTGGTCACGTACAAGCGCGTTTACAAAAAATGTAGATGTTGGTTCTGCAACGGGAACGCTGAATTCAATTATTCAGGCGGTTGACTCGAACGCGAGCATCGACTCAGTTGTAGGCGGCTTCATTGGTATCGGTGAAAACAAAAAAGATATTCCGAAGGGCGCAGATGCACAGGAAGAGATCGGTTACCACGGTGCATATTACAAGTTGAAAGCGACTTCCTTACAGGCAACGGATTTACAAAACTTGCAGGTGAACGGGGATACATATACGTTCACGCTTCCCAATGCCGACACCCCGAAACGTGACGGTTCCTCAGCGCTCAACCGTTTGACGGAAGACATCGTGGTGCAGGATGAAGTTTCGGCAGAGATTCAGCAGCAGGTTGGCTCTGCGCTTTCAGTAACGAGCCTTGTTGGCACATACAGCAATATCAATGTAACGGTAGTTATTACGGACGGTCAGCTTCAGGAATTACGTTATTCCTACGATGCGGAAGTTTCGGAACTTGGGCTTCGTGCGGCGGTTATCCCGATCACAGGCACAGGCGCTATGCATACTGAAGCGACCTACTCGAACTTCGTATATTGATTTCGGAAAGAGGGAGACAGACATGGCGAAAGTACAATTAACCCCCGAAGAGATCGCCGCAAAGAAGATCAGACGCTCCAACGGTTGGACGCGCTTCTGGGCGATTGTCGTGGCGCTGGTCCTCGTGGGTGCCGCAACAGGGTTTGTCGGTAATAAGGCGCAGACCGCGCGTACGGAAGCGGAGGAAGCGCTGAAAGAACAGCAGGAAGCCATTCAGCAGGCGTCTGCCAACACCGGCGTTATCGGCGGTGTTTCCGGCAACGGCAGCGTAGCGACCGGCGGCGGCACAGCAGCGGTAACAGATGAAGCGCAGGCGGCAGTGGACGCGATCAACGCGGCGACAGCGGCGGCGGCGAACGCGACCTATGACTGGGCACGCAACTGCGTGGTGTCCAACATCAGCGTTGGCGACCAAACGGAAGCCATCAACAACGTTATTCACAGAATTGACTCGAACGCAGACCTGAACTCCGTGGTCGGCGGATTCCTCGGCCAGGGGCAGAAGAGCGGGACGAACCAGCCGGGTGGTGATGTCGCTTCGATATTCGGCAACGACCAGTATCCGCTGAAAGCGACCTCGCTGCAGGCGGCCGATCTGCAGAACCTGACGGTGGAAGGCACGAAATACACCTTCTCGCTGCCGACGGCAGACAACCCGCAAAAGGATGGGCAGACCGCACTTTCGCGTCTGACGAACGACTTTATAACGGAACAGGAAGTTTCTGACGGCATCGCGAATGCGCTGGGTGCACTTTCGTTCCTGCTTTCGGTGAAGTCGGGCGATGTGTCGTTTGAAGATATCCAAGTAACAGTGGAACTCAACGATGCCGGCCAGCTCACGTCCCTTAGCTATTCCTACTTCATGAACGTGAAGTCTTTGGAACTGAGCATTGCGACCGGTACCGGCAGCGGCACTGTCGAAGCTTCTTACTCGAACTTCGTATATTAAACCGTGCATAAAACGGACTGCAACTTATTTGCGAAAGGAAGAATACCATGGCGAAGAAAAATAAGCCTGAGCTGACGCTTGAGGAACTTCAGGCAAAAAAGAGCAGACGCCAGCGCGGTTGGGTGCGGTTTTGCGCCATCCTGCTTGCGGTGCTGCTGACCGTCGGTATCTATGGCTTTGCCGCTAAAGGCGACCCGCGTACGGTGGAGCTTTATACCCCGTCTGCGCAGCAGGTCGTGGTACAGAACGGCGGACAAAATACGGATACCCCCGCGACCGAGCCGGTGACACAAGCTCCCTCAACATCTACACCTCCCACTTCCGGTGGTGACAGCAGTAGCAGCAGCGGCGGAATCCTTGACATGCTTCTGGGGCTTTTGGGCAATATCGACCTGAGCTCCATTGCAGGTATGCTGGATCTGGACGGCCTCGGCGTGACCGTTGCGGACGGCATCGACAATCTGCAGTCCATGCTGATTGGCCTGCTTGACCGTATCGAAGGTTCCCTGACCGGCCAGCCGGTGATTTCGCACGATCCTGTGGAATACAATTTCAGCGGTGAGCTCGGCAGCGAAGAGGACCGCGCAGCGGTTGCAGAACTTTTGAATGCGGCAACTGCGGACGCGAGCTTTGCCGATTACAACTTTACCCGCACAGCGAGCTACACGCCGAACGGTCATGTTGACATTGGTGATCAGACCACAACGCTGGATCAGATCCTCAGCGCGGCGAACCTGTCTCTGGATGGCGTTGTCGGGAGTTTTATGGGTGTTGGCACAGTTTCCGGTCGGTGCGACGAGGCAAATCTGCCCAACATTCAGCAGAACGGTCAGAGCAATTACCTTTTGAAAGGTACAACGCTGACAGCGGACGATATCCAGATCGTGAACCGGGCAACGAGCACGGATGGGAACATCACGAATTGCACGGTCCGTCTGAAAAATGTAGATAATCCGAACCGTCTTGATGTGACCGGTCTCAACAGCTTCACGAGTGACTTTATTGTGCAGAACGAGATTGCGGATCAGATCGCGAACGCGATTCAGGTCGCGGGCACTTCGATCAGCGTATTGAAACTGACCGATCTGGAAACCGCGTATTCGGATATCAAGGTTCAGTTCGTGTACAATGCAGCAACCGGTCAACTGTCGAATCTGAGCTACAGCTACACGGTATATGGCAAATTCACGGTCCGCACGAACACCGTACAGATTGTCGGCGACGCTACAACGACCGTTACGAACAACTACACCGGTTTTACTTACAATGCAGTGAATCCGGCCGGCTAAACCAAATCCCTTAAAAACATATGGCGCACACCGAAAGGTGTGCGCCTGTTTTGCGTAAAAAACGGTAAAGAGAAAAGGCCGTTGTTTGCCGTTGGGACCGGACAAAAATGCGCAGAAATCGCGTGACGCAGAAAAATAGGGATTCGCACGGCTTCCCGCCCGCGCGGAAACCGGCAACGGGAAAAGAAAAAATGAAGTAATGCATTCAACGACGTCTGCTTTCAGCGGAAAACGGATTTTTGTGTGTCTCCCGCGCATATATATTGCCGGGAGGGGAGTTTATGCGATATATGCTGATTACGCGACGTGCGCTGTCCGTGGGGCTGGTGTTGATGCTTGCCGCAGCGTTCGTGCTCGCGGGGGTCTCGAACCGGTACGCGAGCAACACGACTGCGGGAACACAAACAAGGCGGCTGCCGGTCTATTGCGTGGAAACGGATGAAAAAAAGATCGCCGTGACCTTTGACGCGGCATGGGGCGCGGAGGACACGGATGAACTGCTGCAGATCTTGGCGGAATACAACGCGAAAGCGACCGTGTTTGCCGTCGGCGATTGGGTACGTAAAAACCCGGAAAGCGTCAAAGCGTTTCATGATGCGGGGCATACCATCGGGAACCATTCCGACAGCCACAAGGCATACGGCGAACTGACCTATGACGAACTGCTCGCGGACATGGAAGCGTGTTCCGCGGCAATCGAGGCTTGTACAGGTGCACGTCCGCGTGTGCTGCGCGCGCCGTCGGGCGACTATACAGATGACACGATCACCGCCGCAGAAGCTCTCGGGATGCAGACCGTGCAGTGGTCGGTAGATAGTCTCGACTGGCAGGGACTTTCGGTAGAAGAAATGGTGGAGCGCGTTACGGCGGCGACGGAAAACGGATCGATCCTCCTGTTCCACAATGACGTTAAGAATACGCCGGACGCCCTGCGCGAGATCCTGTGTATTTTGTCGGAAGAGGGTTACAGCTTCGTCACGGTAGAGGAATTGATCTACTGGGAGGACTACCGCATCGACAGCGCAGGCAGGCAGTATAAAAACGTGGAATAAGGCAAAACGGTCTGCTTGACGAGCAGCGGCCGGTGTGTTATATTCAAAGCAGTAAACCATAGGGGGATGTCTATGAAGCCGCGAACGAAAGCCGGGATTTAACGGGGCTTGCGCTGTTCAGCTCCGGCATGCTATATATCCTGCTGGTGCTGTTGAACAACTATATCATTCTCCCGCTTGGTCGGCTGTGGCGTTTCTTTGAAAACGAAGAAATGATGCTGGTCGTCATCCCCGCGGGCATACTGCTGATTGCGGGGTTGGGTGTGTTTTGTTACTACGCTTATGGCGAGCTGCGCCGCGCGGCGATTTGGCTGCCCGTCGCCTCTGCCGTAGCGCTGTTTTTCGCGACGCTTTGTTCGGCAATTTTGTCGCCTTTGGGCGCGGTGCTGCTGTTCGTCTCGTTCGCCTGCCTGGTTGCCGCGTGGGTATGCGCGCTGCTCGATATTCGGCGGCGCAGCAAACAATAAAAATCAGAAAGCAAAAAAAGGGACGGTTCTGTGTCTGATGCAGCACAGAACCGTCTTTCTGTTTGTATGTCCTCTTCTATCGTCAAAACCGATATGCGCCCGTCTTGCACACCTCGGCCTTTTCGATATGCGGCTCGTTGCGGCACTGCGTGATGCGAATGCGCAAACGGTCGGTCGTAACGGGCTCGTCAAAGATCGCAATGCGGGAAAACCCGATGATCGTCCCGCGGAACACGCATTTTTCATCTGCATAGATCTCGAACGATTCCACGCGCTGGGATTTGGTGGTGTCTTCGGCAAGGCGCACACGGTCCACGGATTGCCGGTCGAATTCCAGAACGATCTCATACCCGTCTTCGGAATCCGTGCGGCGGACAGGCAGAACGCATTCGTCCTCCTTTTTGAGCCAGGCGCCCATCTGCCGCAGGCGGCGCACATCCGCTTTTGCAAAGCGGCCCTTGCGGTTCGGCGGGATATTCAACAGCAGCAGGGCGTTGCTGCCTGCGGAGGTATAATAGATTTGCATCAGGTGCCGAAGGGATTTTAGGGTGAACCGCTGCAACGGATGGTAAAACCAGCCAAGGCGAATGGAAACATCTACCTCGGCGGGGTACCACATGAAATCGTCGTAATTCGCCAGAAACGCGCGCGAGCCGAGATCGGGCAGCATCGCATCCTGACAGCGCTTCTGGAATTTGCGCATGTCGTCATCCTGCTGGCAGTTCGCCGCGAGGTTCTGCTGGTCATAGGCAAAACGCGGCACAACATTCCATTCGCTTTCGCGCGTCTTGCCGCTTTCGTTGCCGATCCAGCGCACATCCGGCGCACAGCCCGACATCACAATGTTCGGCTGCAATTCGACCGCCGTTCTCCAAATGCGCTCAAAGTCATATTTCTGTTTGGGCTGCCCCAGCGCATCCGCACCGCACGCGCCGTCGAGCCAGAGCATGAAGATTTCGCCGTAATTCGTCAAAAGCTCTGTGAGCTGTTCGATGTAAAAGTCGTTGTAGGCATCCGTGCCGTACAGCGGGCAGTTGCGGTCCCACGGCGAGAGATACACGCCGAATTTCAGCCCGTATTTGCGGCAGGAATCCGCCACTTCGCGCACCACGTCGCCTTTGCCGTTTTTATACGGGCTGTTTTTGACGGAATGCTCGGTCGTTTTGGTGGGCCAAAGGCAGAAGCCGTCATGGTGCTTGCAGGTAAGGATCACGCCCTTCATGCCGGCATCCGCGATCGCCTCGCACCACTGGTCCGTGTCCTGCGCGGTGGGGTTGAACACGCTTTCCGGCTCTTTGCCGTTGCCCCACTCGCGGTTGGTGAATGTGTTGACCGTGTAATGGACAAAGGCATAAAAGCGCATGTCCTGAATCAACAGCTGGCGGCGGTTGGGGACGATGCTTGTGTAGAGATCAATGCGTTCCTGTTCAGTCATGGAAAACCTCCGCTGTTAGATATTAGATGTTAGCTATTAGACGTGGGTGGGGGAGTTTGCGCAAGTGCGGTCCTCCCTCTGATGAGGGAGGAGTCAAAACGGCGCACACGCCGTTCTGACACAAGGGAGAGACTGTAGGGCGGGGGCTTGCTTCCGCCACTTTCACGCTTTGCCGCGGCTGTACACAAAACGCACTTACACCGCTTCTGACCTCTGACCACTGAAATCTGACTTCTGTTTGCAGCACCTGCTCCCGCCGAAAACTTGCACAGCCCGTAGGGACAGCCCTTGCGGCTGTCCGTTGTGCGCCGCCGCACACGCTCCTAAACTTTCCGTCATGCGGGAAAATGGCAGCACAGCTTCTGCACCAGACCTCTGAAAAAAGCCCCGCGGTCGGCGGGGCTTTTTTGCGTCCGAAGTTGGAAAATCAGAGGAACGCCGTTATGCCGTCGCCCGATCCGGCCAGCCGAACTGGTAGAACATGTTCGAGCCGCAGTCGAAATCGATCGTCTGCGTGCCGAGCGGCGCGAGCGTACCCTCGCCTGTGACGGTCGCGGTGACGTGCATGGTCTTGTCGTAGGAGATCGACAGCAGCTCGTCGGTGGCGGCGTCAAAGATCGCGGTGATCGTCAAATCGGTGAAAGTCATCGTATAGTCGGAGACGGTAAAGGAGTTTTCGGGACGGTTGAGACTGTCCAGTACCGCCTGCTTGTCACGGACATCCACGGCGTGCAGCACGGCAGATTCTTCGGGCTTGACGTGGATCTCCACGGTGCGGGTCAGTTCCGTCACCACGGGATTGCCGTCCGAATCGTTCTCGGTGGTCTGGTTGACGGAGGAGTAGATCGCGTCCAGATCCGCATCCGTCAGCGCGGTGATTGCGTCCGTGCCCTGCAAATACAGCAGGGCGTTCAGGTCGGACCCGGCCTCTAACGTCTCATTGTTCGGCAGCACCGAGGAAAGCCCGTTCATGAGCATGTCTTTATACAACCGCGCCGCCTTGGAAATGGTGGCGTCGCTGTTCTGCACGGTACCGTCCGCAGCGGTGAATTGGATGGATTTGTCATCCACCCAAAAGCTTTCGGAACGGATCGTCTCGGGCTGCTGCGCCTTGACGGCGTTGGCAATGTCGGTGTAATATGCAAGCACCTCGGTGCGGTTGGCATCCAGCTGCGCACGTTCGTCGTCGGTGAGCAGCGCGAGCACCGCATCAAACACGGTCTTGTCGCTGCCGGAGCCGAAACGCGCACGGATGTCGTTGTAGGTGAGCGTGATAGTCACGTCGTCGGTCTTGTTTTCATAATTTTCAAACAGATTGGCAAGCGATTCCGCGTCCAGAATTTTGCGCAGCTCGCCATAGGTGAATTCAAAACTCGCGTCATGGAGATCCGTTTTCAACGTCACGGCGACCGGCTCGGACCCCGTGTCCTGCGAGAAACTCAGCTCGCAGCCGGAAAATGCGCCGACGCACAACAGAATCACCAACAAAACGCATCCGATTTTCAAAAGCTTTGATTGCATGCTCATTCCCCTTTGCGTGATAAATTCTTATTGCGCGGGCTTGGCGGTATCATAGGTGTCGCGCAGCCCTTTTTCGTCATATAGGAACGCGGTTTCCAGCAGGACGTCGATGCCCGCTTCCAGCGTTTTGAGGTCGAGATTGTCGGCGGTGTCGGTGCGCGTGTGATAATACCGCGCGGGCGTGGGATCCATCGCCGCAAGCGCCGCAGCGCGAAGCCCGCCCTGCTGCAGCGCCGCAGCGTCCGACGCGCCAAAGAACACATTGGAATACGGCAGATCGTGCCCCGCGTTCTGTGCGCCCGCTTTGAGAAGCGCCGCCGCCTGCGCGTCAAGCTTCACAAGCCCGGTCATATCTTTATTGTATACGCCCATAAAGTCGTAGTCGCGCAATGTGTCGGTCACAATATAGACGGTCTCCACGTCCTCTTCGGCGTGCTTTGCGGCATACGCCTTCGCCCCGCGAAGCCCCGCTTCCTCACAGCCCATCGAAACGGCTGCAACTTCGGTGTTCTCGAAACGGACGTCGTTTGCCGCCATGTAGCGCAGCACCGCCATGGAGGCGAACACGCCGGTCAGGTTGTCATTTGCGCCGGGGACGACGCATTTCCAGTTGACGAAAAACGCGCCGGGGATCACGAGGAGCGTCGTGAGGACGGCGAGCACAAGGATGACGATGTTTACCGGTTCCGGCAGCGGAAAAAAGGAAAGAATGTCGAGAATAAACTGCACGGCGACCGAGCCGAACGCCGCGCCGACCACGGCGGCGAACAGCTTGCCGCCGCCCAGGCGCAGATACGTCCATTCATAGGCCGAGTCCATGTGCCCGCAGAAAACGATGCGGCGCTTGACGTCGCCTTTCGGCTTGCGGGTGCAAACGACGTTGCAGGATTTACGCTTCGGGAAAAACGGGTCCAAAAGCGGCTTATAAAGCAGGAATTCACAGATCATGCACAAAAGCGCGAACGCGGTCAGCACGGTCGCAATCACACCCAGCGCGGTGCTCGCCGCGGGGAACACGTCAAGGCAGCTCAAAATGAGCAGCACGCCCGAAACGAGCATCAGGCAGACGTCCAGAAGCACCCAGCCCATGAATGCCTTGGGGTGCAGCTCGAAATCCTCGATCTCCACGCTATCGGCGACGGGTTTCATGGTTTCCGCAAGATAAGCCTGCGCTTTGCGTTCGCTTTCTTCCCCGGACGCGCGCGGGCCGATCTCCTTGCAGACCCGTTTGATCTCCCGCGCGGCAAAATTTGCCATTTCTCGCCGACGGGAAGGATAGTTGGCATTGCTTTCTCGAGCTTGCATCAGCATTCCTCCGTGAAACATGGGGCAAGTCCCCGGATTTTCATGCGGTACGCGCCGTAAAGCGCCGTGCGCACAGATTTATACTATTGTAGCACAACTTGCCGTCAAAGTCGATAGAAATTTCATTTTTTCGGCTGTCGAATTTTTGCAAAACCGTACGTTTCCCGTAATCTGCCGGGAAACGAACACAATATGGTTTTCAGCGGATGCTTTGGGCGCGTTTGCGGCATATTGGGTTCGATTCTCGGCAGCTTAAGCAAAACGGTTGACATCGCGGCACAAACCCTCTACAATAGGAGCGAAAGCGGGCAAGCCCTTTTGCCCGCACGGAAGGACAATGGAAATGGCAAAGACCATATCGAAAAAAACGTTGAAAGCAAAGGGCGTCCTTGCACTGCTGCTGGTCATCCTTTTGGGCGGCTTGACGGCGGGCTATATGCTCACCGGGCGCGGCGCCGCAGCCGAAGCGACGCCGGAGGCCGTAACGGAAGCGCCCACCGAAGAGCCGACAGAACCTCCGGCGGAAACGACCACCGCGGCGCCGGCGGAAACGACCACCGAAGCGCCCACCGAACCCGCTTCCTCGCGCGGGCTCGGGCTCGTGCAGCGCGCGCAGGACGGCGAGACGCTGACCGTTACGCCGACGGGCGACAACTGGGCGGTGACCTATATCGGCCTTCAGTACCGTCTGCCTGAGGACTACGTCCCGGAGCTCGCGGCTGCGGTGGAGGGCAGTGCGGAACAGTTGGATGCCCGCGTCGCGCCGAGCTATGCTGAGATGTACGCCGCCGCCAAGGCGGACGGCTGTACGCTCACGCCGTATGCGGGCTACTGCTCGATGCAGCGCCAGTCGGAAAACTTCGAAAACCGCGTGCAGGTGCACCTTGCGCAGGGCATGACCGAGGAAGAAGCCGAAAAGGCAGCCGCCGAACGCGTCCAGCCGGCAGGCGCGAGTGAACACAACGCCGGGCTTTGCATGGACATCGGCAGCGCGAGCGCGGATTTCGTCTCGACCAAGGAATTCACCTGGCTGACGGAGCATGCGTGGGAATACGGCTTCATTCTGCGCTACCCCGAGGACAAGACCGACGTTACGGGCATGCTCTATGAGCCGTGGCACTGGCGGTATGTGGGCAAAGAAGCCGCAAGCGATATGCATGAAAGCGGGCAGTGCTTAGAGGAATATCTGGGGCTTGTGTGAAAATCAGAGGCCAGAAGTCAGAGGCCAGAAGTCAGAGACGGTGCAGGTGCGTTTTGTGTGCAGCCGCGGCAATGCGTGAAAGCGGCGGGAACAGATCCTCCGAATCCCGAACCCTTTTTCACGTCCGCGGACAGCTCCCTTAACAAGGGAGTCACCTGCCGTTACGTGGTTTATCTGTGCTTTCGGCTTTGCTGAAAACTCCCCCGCCCCACATCCAGCATCAAATATCTAATGTCTAAAATCTAAAAAACAGGAGTCCATCTATGCTGACGATCGAAAACGGGCAGTTCTGCCTGGACGGAAAAACGTTCCCTATCTACTCCGGCGCGATGCACTATTTCCGCGTCCCGCGCGAGCACTGGGCGGACAGGCTCGAAAAGCTCAAGGCGGCGGGATTCAACACAGTGGAAACCTACGTCTGCTGGAACCTCCACGAACCGCGCGAGGGCGAATTCTGCTTTGACGGGATGCTCGACATCGCCGCGTTCCTGCGCACAGCGATGTCGTTCGGGCTGTATGCGATCGTCCGGCCGGGGCCGTACATCTGCGCCGAATGGGATTTCGGCGGCTTCCCCGCGTGGCTTCTGAAAGATGAAAATATGCGCCTGCGCTGCAACTACGCGCCGTATCTTGCAGCGGTGCGGCGGTTCTATGAGGCGCTTTCTCACGAAATTGTGCCGCTCCTCGAGAAAAACGGCGGCAACGTCATCATGATGCAGGTCGAAAATGAATACGGCAGTTTCGGCAACGACCACACATACCTCGAAGCGGTGCGCCAGATCATGCTGGATGTTGGGATGGACTGCCTTCTGTTCACCTCCGACGGCGACTGCGACTGGATGCTTTCGGGCGGGGGGCTGCCCGATGTGCTCAAGGTCATGAACTTCGGCTCGCGCGCCAAGCATCTGCTCAAAAAGCTCGACAAATTCCAGAAGGATCAGCCGCACATGTGCGGCGAATTCTGGTGCGGGTGGTTCGACCACTGGGGCGACGTGCACCACACCCGTTCTTCGCAGGACGTGGCGAAGGAAGTGGAGGATTTTCTGGCGATGGACGCCAGCTTCAATTTGTATATGTTCCATGGCGGCACGAACTTCGGCTTCACGGCGGGTGCGAATTACGGCAAACGCTATGAGCCGACAGTGACGAGCTATGATTACAGCGCGCTTTTGAACGAGTGGGGCGGCTATACCGCCGGCTATCACGCGGTGCGCCGGCTGCTTTGCGACAAGCAGGGGCTCGAGCTTACCCGCCTGCCCGACGAGCCGAAGCTGCAGGCGGTCGGTGAAGTGCCCTTAACGCAAAGCGCGGGGCTTTTCGACAATCTTGAAGCACTGGGGACCGCGCATCACGTCCCTGCGCCCGTGCACATGGAGGCGCTCGGGCAGAATTTTGGGTACATCCTCTATTCCGTGACCGTACGCGGCGAATACGAGCCGGCAACGCTCACCGTGGAGGGCGTGCATGATAACGCCTATCTGTATATAGACGGCAAGCTTAAAAAGACCTATTACCGCAGCGACAACCCGAAAATGGAAAACGGCGACGGCTTTACGGTGCGCATGCCCGGTTTCTCCGGCGAGCGGAAGATCGAGATCCTTGTGGAAGCGATGGGCCGCGTCAACTACGGCAAGCACCTGTACGACCGCAAGGGAATTCGGCGCGTGCTGCTGGGAAATCAGGAACTGTTCGGCTTCACGGTCCACACCCTGCCGCTCGATTCGCTCGAGGGGCTGGAATTCGGCAAGGTCAAGGACGATTATCCGCGCTTCCTGCGCGGCACGTTCAATGCCGCGACGGATGCGGACTGCTTTGTGGACATGACCGGGTTCAAAAAAGGCTGCGTGTTCTGTAACGGCTTTAACCTCGGCCGCTATTGGGAGGCGGGCCCGCAGGTGACGCTGTATCTTCCGAAAGGGCTTTTGAAGCCGGAGGGCAACGAGCTGATCGTTTTTGAGCAGGAGGGCACGGACCGCGACCAAGTGCAGATCATTGACCATCCGATTTTGAGCAAGCCCAAAAAGCACCGTCTCGCGTTCTGGAAGAAGTGAACGGCTCATTTGCTTCCGCGCGGGTTGTGTGTACTTCCGGCTTTGCGCAAACGCCCCCACCCCACATCTGACATCTAAAATCTAACGTCTTAAATCTAACAGCGGAGGAAACGCATGGGCATTTTTTTCAAATACCGTACCCCGGGGCGGGATTACACGATCCCGCAGATCGACTTGAGCCGCGCGCCCGAAAACGTACCGGAAGCGCTTCGCTATCTGTACGAGTACGCCGTCGTGGATGCGGGCGACGGGTATCTTGGGCACCCGGATTCTGTGCTTTTGCAAAACGGGGATATCCTGACCCTGTACCCCGCCGGGCACGGCAAGGGCAAAACGCTCTCGCGCATCAGCCACGACGGTGGGCGCACCTATCCCGATACGATCGAAAATCCGCCGAAAAGCTGGGAAAACTCGCGCGAAACGCCCACGGTCTACCGCCTGACCTTTTCCGAGCACGACTGGGGCGACAAGCTGATTTTGATCTGCGGCAATCCGAAGTGGCCCGGCGAGCCCACGACGGGGGGCTTTTCCTGCTCGCTCTCTTCTGACGAGTGCAGGACGTGGACGGAGTACGAGCTGTTTTACGGCAAAGGCGACCCCGTGTTTTCCTGCCTGCCCATCGTGCCCATGAGCTCGCTGACACAGCTGAAGGAAAACGGCAGGTTCGTGGACAAATGGATGGGGCTGTTCCACGAGCGCGGCTTCAAAAATTATAAAACCATCCTTTCTTTTGACGACGAAGGGCGGATGCACTGGTCGCGCCCCGAGCGGTATTTCAAGGCTTACCGCGGCTTTGAGCGCGCCGCGCAGCTTTGCGAGGTCGAGTGCGTGCGCGCTGCGGGCGGCACGGGCGACGAGCTGATGCTCATCGGGCGCTGTAACTCGAAAAAGATCAACTCTATGTTGAGCTTTTCGCGCGACGAGGGCAGGACGTGGTCCGCCCCCGTGGAAGCGCCGTCTGCCTTAAACGGCGAGCGGCACAAAGCCGAGTGGCTGCCCGACGGGCGGCTGTTCATCACGTTCCGCTCAATCGAACGCGACCCCGAAAAGCTCAAGCGCAACTATGAGCGCAAGGGGATGGGCTGGTATTCCGAGGGCTGGATCGCCTGGGTCGGCACCTACGACGACCTCAAAAACGGGCGCGAGGGGCAGTACCGCATCAAGATCGCGCACACCTATCTGGATCCCCAGGAAGAGCCCTCTGCGACCGCCAACGGCGATACGGGCTACTGCGGCAACGTCGTGTTCCCCGACGGCACGGTCGTTACGTCGTCTTACGGCATCTTTTCACCCGAGCGCAAGGCGTCCGGGACATATGATACGGATAAAGGCAAGCTTTCGCGCAAGACGTTTATCGTCTCGAAGCGCATTTTGCTTTCCGATGTGGAAAAGCTGATAAAATAGACGAAACGGAGAAATACAACGAAAGTTTCCGCCCGCCTTGGGGGGGGCAGGCGGCGGGGTCGAGGGGCAGCGCCCCCGGCGTCTTGCAGGATGCGAAACCCGTTTCCCGAAAGAAGCGCAGAAGAGGAGATGGAACCGTCCACTGGACGGTTCCGTCCGGAGAACCCTCGCCGGGAGTGCTCCGATGCGGCGCGCAGCGACGCATTTGTAAAAGAGGAATCAAAACTTTAGTATTGGATATTTTCGCCGCAGCTTCTGCATACCGCGCGCCCCGTGCGGCAAAATATAGGCGGCACGGAAAATTCGGGGTTGACAAATCCCCGCGCGTGGTGTATGATACTTGCGCAACAAAGAAGAACCGTTCCGTTCTCACCTGTGCGTTTCGTACAAAACAGGTCAATACCGTGAAGCCCCCCGTTTTTCGGGGCAAATTGCGTGTTGAAAAAAGCGTGAACGGACTTTCGTTCGCGCTTTCATTTTTTTCTAAGGAGTGATTTGCATCAGTACCAAAGACCTGCAGCTCAATGAACAGATTCGCGACCGCGAGGTGCGCCTCATCAGCGAAACCGGCGAGCAGCTCGGCATCATGTCCGCGCGCGACGCGCTCAAAAAGGCGGAGGAGAAAAACCTCGACCTTGTGAAGATCGCGCCCACGGCAAAGCCGCCCGTCTGTAAGATCATGGATTACGGGAAATACCGGTTCGAAAAAGCGAAACGCGACAAAGAGGCGCGCAAAAACCAGAAAACGGTCGAGCTCAAGGAGATCCGCCTTTCTCTGAACATTGACACGCATGACTTTGAGACCAAGGCAAAACACGCCGAGAAATTTTTGAAGGCGGGCAACAAGGTAAAGGTTTCCATCCGCTTCCGCGGCCGCGAGATGGCGCACCCGGAACTCGGGCACCGCTCTATGGAAAAATTTGCCGAAGCTTGCAAGGATTTCTCCACTGTCGAAAAGCCCTCCAAAATGGAAGGCCGGCAGATGCTGATGTTCCTTGCCCCGCTGAAGTAAGCGGCGGTTTAACTCACATTCATTATTCAGGAGGAATTTGAAATGCCGAAGATCAAGACCCATTCCGGAGCCAAAAAGCGCTTTAAGCTGTCGAAAAACGGCAAGCCCATCCGCGCGCATGCGAACAAGTCGCACATCCTGACCAAGAAGAGCACGAAGCGCAAACGCAATCTGCGCAAGACGGCGGTCGCCGACACGACCAACTGCAAGCAGATCAAGCGTCTGGTCCCCTATAAATAAGAAGCGCTGCGAAGAATTACGGAGGTAAGAGGCAATGGCACGAGTGAAAGGCGCGATGATGACGCGCAAAAGAAGAAATAAGACCCTCAAACTTGCGAAAGGGTATTATGGCTCCAAGAGCCGTCTGTTCAAGACCGCGAAACAGGCGGTCATGAAGTCCGGGCAGTACGCCTACATCGGCAGAAAACAGAAGAAACGCGATTTCCGCCGGCTGTGGATCACCCGCATTTCCGCAGCGTGCAAGATCAACGGGATGAACTATTCCACGTTCATCAACGGGCTGAAAAAGGCGGGCGTCGAGCTCAACCGCAAGATGCTTTCCGAGATCGCGATTGCGGATCCCGCCGCGTTTACCGCCCTGTGCGAACAGGCGAAAGCGGCGCTTCAATAAGCCAGAACCACGCCCAGCGCGCACGCGGGGCGTGGTTTCCGTTTTCCAAGGACCGGCGAATTTTGCCGAATCGCGGGAGAAAGTATGAAGTTTCAGACCATTGAAAGCCGCCAAAACGAGCGCGTGCGGGCGTTTTGCCGCCTGCGCGACACGGCAGCCGAGCGAAAGAAGACGGGGCTTTTTGTGCTCGAAGGGCTGCGGCTGTGCGCGGACTGCGCCGAAAGCGGCATCCCCGTGGAAGCCGTGTTTTGTACCGAAGCGGCGAAAGCGAAAGGCGGCGCGCGGCTGGGGACGCTCCTTGCGGGGGCGAAAGCCGTGTTTACCGTCTCCGAACCGGTCGCCGAAAGGCTTTCGGATACCGTGACGCCGCAGGGCGTGTTCTGTATCGCGAAGCAGCCGCCCGCCGCCGGCTTTGCGCCAAAGCGCGGGGAACGGTGGCTTGCGCTCGAGCGCATCCAAAACCCGCAGAACCTCGGCGCGGTCTCCCGCACAGCGGAAGCGCTGGGGATTTCCGGGCTGCTTGTCGCCGGCGGGTGCGACCGGTTTAATCCCAAGGCGCTGCGTGCGTCCATGGGCTCGCTTTTGCGTTTACCCGTTTTGGAAACGGAAAATCTTGCCGAAACGCTTACAGCGCTCGGCGGCATTTTACCGACCTTTGCTTCTGTGCCGGATGCGGCCGCCACCCCCGTGCGGGACGTGGATTTTTCCGGCGGCGCGGTGCTGGTGGTCGGCAACGAGGGGAACGGGGTGTCGGACGCGGTGCTCGAAGCGGCTGCGGCGCGCGTTACCATCCCCATGCGCGGCAGGGCGGAGTCGCTCAACGCGGCTGCTGCCGCCGCCATCTTGATGTGGGAAATGATGCAATGAACGATGCGGCATATTGGATCTGGCTGCTGCGCACGCTCGGCCCCGCGGCAGCCTTGCAGGACATCCTGCAATATTTCGGCTCGGCGCGCGGGCTTTACGAAGCGGGCAGCGCCGAATGGCGGCTTTCGGGTCTTCTGACGGCGAAGCAGATCGCTTCGCTTACGAAGTTTTCCCCCTCGCAGTCCGCGGATGTGCTGCGCGACTGTGCGCAAAACGATTGGAAAATCGTCACGCCCGATTCGCTTTTATACCCGAACCGGCTGCGGGAGCTTCGCAACCTGCCGCCCGTGCTGTTTGTGTGGGGCGACGAGACCGTGCTTTTGCGTGAAGCGATGCTCTCCATCGTCGGCACGCGAAAGGCATCCGCCTATGGGCTGCGTGTGGCGACCCTTCTGGCGGAATCCTTAGCTTCGAGCGGCGCGGTGATTGTCTCCGGCGGCGCACTGGGCGTGGACCGCGCCGCACACGAGGGCGCGCTTTATGCGGGCGGCAAAACGATTGCCGTGCTCGGGTGCGGGCTTGGCACGGATTATCTGCGGGAAAACGGCGGCCTGCGCCGGAAGGTCGCGCAAAACGGCGCGGTCATCAGCGAATTCCTGCCCTATTCCCCTGCGTCGAGAACCACTTTCCCTTTGCGCAACCGGATCATTTCCGCGCTCTCCGTGGGTACGGTGGTCGTCGAGGCGGGTGAACACAGCGGATCACTTATTACGGCGCGGTATGCCATGGAACAGGGGCGCGATGTATTTGCCGTCCCGGGCGATGTGATTTCGAGCGCCTTTACCGGCGCCAACCGCCTCATCCGCGATGGGGCAAAGCCCGTGTTCGCGCCGATGGATGTGCTTGAGGAATATGTGTACCGCTTCCCCGACGAGCTGCACGCTGCCGAGACGGAAAAGAGCTTCGGCGAGCTGCTGCGGGAAAATGATATGCCGACGCGCGAGCCTTTCCCGCCAACGGCATCTGTGCGGCGGCATCGAGTAAAGACGCCGCCCCAAGAAACGCCGCCCGCCGAACCGAAAGGCGTTCTGCCCGATACGGCGTCCGACGGCGCACGCGCCGTGTACCGGGCACTCCAAGCCGAGGGCCGGCACATCGACGAACTTGCAGAAGAAACCAAGCTTTCCGCCGCCGCGTGCCTTGCGGCGCTCACCGAACTGGAGCTTTACGGCTGCGCAGAACTTCAGGAAGGCAGAAAATACAGAAAAATATAGGAAGGTCTTTTTATGGCTGATCTTGTGATCGTAGAGTCGCCCTCCAAGGCGAAAACCATACAGAAATATCTCGGAAAAGGGTATAAGGTCACGGCGTCCGTCGGGCACATCCGCGACCTGCCCGCTGCGAAGCTGAGCGTGGACGTCAAGCACGACTTTGCCCCGAAATATACGATTGTCAAGGGCAAGGAAAAGCTTGTCAAGGAGCTCAAAGAACTGGTCAGGGACGCCGGCCGCGTGTATCTCGCGACCGACCCGGACCGCGAGGGCGAGGCGATCTCCTGGCACCTGGCCACGGTGCTGGGATTGAGCCTGGACGACAAAAACCGTGTAAAATTCAATGAGATCAACCGTTCCGGCGTAGAAAAGGGTATGGCGCATCCCGAAAAGATCGACATGGACCTTGTGGACGCCCAGCAGGCGCGGCGTATTTTAGACCGGCTCGTCGGGTATAAATTAAGCCCGTTCGTTTCGCAGAAGATCCACCGCGGACTTTCCGCCGGGCGCGTGCAGTCCGTTGCGCTGCGGCTCATCGTGGACCGCGAAGAGGAGATCCGCGCCTTTGTGCCCGAGGAATACTGGTCGCTCGACGCAAAATTCCTCGCGCCCTCGTCGAAGCGCGCCTTTGCCGCCGCCTTTGCGGGCGATGAGACGGGCAAGGTCAAAATCGAGAACAAAGAACAGTCCGACGCCTACCTCGAGCGTTTGCAGGACGCGGTTTATACCGTGGCAAGCGTCAAAAAGGGCACGCGCCGCCGCCAGCCCGCCCCGCCGTTCACAACGTCTACGTTGCAGCAGGAAGCTTCGCGCAAGCTGGGTTTCCAGGGCAAGCGCACCATGCGCGTCGCGCAGGAGCTGTATGAAGGCGTGGAGGTCGAGGGTTACGGCGCAATGGGTCTGATCACCTACATGCGTACCGACTCCCTGCGTATTTCCGAGGAGTCGCGCGCCGAGGGCAGCGCCTATATTGCCGAAACGTACGGCAAAGCATATCTCCCCGAAAAACCGCGGTATTATAAAACCAAAGCGACCGCGCAGGACGGCCACGAGGCGATCCGCCCGACCGTGCCGTCGCTTACGCCCGAACAGGCGAAAAAGAATCTTTCCTCCGACCAGTATAAGCTGTATTCCCTTATTTGGAAGCGCTTTATGGCAAGCCTGATGGCAAACTGTGTGCAGGATACCGTCCGCGCCGAGATCCACGGGGCGAACGAAGCGGACGCGGCGGCGGGCAAATACTGCCTGTTCACGGCGGCAGGCTACACCGTGCGGTTCGACGGCTACACGAAGCTGTATGTCGCCGGGACGGACGAGGAAGAAGAAAACGCGTCGCATCTGCCGGAGCTGAAAGCCGGCGATACGCTCAAACTCAAAGAGCTCGGCGGCAACCAGCACTTCACCCAGCCGCCCGCGCGCTATACGGAGGCGTCGCTTGTCAAAATGCTCGAAGAAACGGGCGTGGGCAGACCCAGCACCTATGTTTCGATCGTTTCGACCATCACGGGGCGCGAATATGTCACGCGTGAGCAAAAGCAGCTCAAGCCCACGGAACTCGGCGAAGCGGTCACGAAGCTCTTAAAAGAACAGTTCCCGAAGATCGTCAACGTGAAATTCACCGCAAACATGGAAAGCGACCTCGATAAAGTCGAGCATGGCGAGATCGACTATGTGCAGATGCTGCACACATTCTACGACGAGTTCGATGAAACACTGCAAAAGGCGAAAGCCTCCATGGAGGGCGTGAAAATCAAGCTCAAAGAGGACGAGACGAACATCCCCTGCGAAAAATGCGGGCGGATGATGGTGATCAAAACCGGGCGCTACGGCAAATTCCTCGCGTGCCCGGGCTACCCGGAATGCAAAAACACCAAGCCGCTCGTCATTGAAACGGCGGCGCGCTGCCCGAAATGCGGCGGCAAGGTGATCCAGAAAAAGAGCAAACGCGGCTACACGTTCTATGGCTGCGACAATTACCCGAACTGCAACTTCATGACCTGGGACGTCCCCACGGACGAGGTTTGCCCGCAGTGCGGCAAATCGCTGTTCAAACGGCGCGGGGGGCTGCTCGTCTGCGAGGACGAGGCTTGCGGCTTCCAGAAAAAGGCGGAGCGAAAGCGCAAAAAGAAAGACGAAGCGGAGGCGTAACGCATGAAGGCAGCGGTCATCGGCGCGGGGCTTGCCGGCGCGGAAGCGGCATGGCAGCTGCAAATGCGGGGCGTCCCGGTCGACCTTTATGAAATGAAACCGCAGAAGCACTCGCCCGCGCACCGTTCGGATGGGTTTGCAGAGCTTGTGTGCTCGAATTCCTTAAAAGCCGAGCGTATCAATTCCGCGGCGGGGCTTTTGAAAGCGGAAATGGCGGACTTTTCCTCCCTGTGCGTCGAAGCGGCGTACAAGACCCGTGTGCCCGCGGGTGGCGCGCTCGCCGTGGACCGCGAGCAGTTTTCCGCGTATATCACCGAAAAAATCGAGGGCTGCGCGCACGTCACGGTCATCCATAAAGAGGTCACAGCGCTCCCCACGGATGCGGACGTGGTGATCGTCGCCGCGGGGCCGCTTGCGAGCGACGCGCTCGCCGAAACGATCCGAACGCTTACAGGCGAAGCGGGGCTTTCGTTTTACGATGCCGCCGCACCCATCGTAACGGCGGAAAGCATTGATTTTTCGGAAGCGTTCACGCAGTCGCGCTATGACCGCGGCGGGGCGGACGACTACGTCAACTGCCCGATGGACAAGGCACAGTATGAGGCGTTCTACGAGGCGATCACCACCGCCGAACGCGCCGAAACACACAGCTTCGACGAGCGGCGCGACGTGTATGAGGGCTGCATGCCCATTGAAGCGCTCGCTTCGCGCGGGAAAGACACCATGCGCTACGGGCCGTTAAAACCCGTGGGGCTTGTGAACCCGAAAACGGGGCATCGCCCGTGGGCGAATTTGCAGCTTCGCAAAGAGAACAACGCCGGCACGATGTATAACCTTGTCGGCTTCCAGACGAATTTGAAATTCGGCGAGCAAAAGCGCGTGTTTTCGATGATCCCAGCGCTTAAAAACGCGCAGTTCGTGCGCTACGGCGTCATGCACCGCAACACGTTTTTGGATTCGCCCCGGCTTTTGTCGGCGGATTTCAGTTTGAAGACCGACCCGCACATCTTTTTCGCGGGGCAGATCACCGGCGTGGAAGGGTATATGGAATCGGCTTCTTCGGGCATCCTTGCGGGGCTGAACGCCGCGCGCGTGCTCTGTGGGAAAGAAACGATCGTCCTCCCCGAAACAACTATGATGGGCGCGCTTTCACGCTATATCAGCGACGAGAGCGTCCGGGATTTCCAGCCGATGGGCGCGAATTTCGGTGTGCTGCCCCCGCTCAACGAAAAGATCCGCGACAAGGCGGCGCGCTATCAGGCGCTCGCCGACCGGGCGCTTGCGGCACTGCACGCATATAAGGAGAAAATGGGCTTATGAGAATTTTAGCAGACGCTTTCGGCGGCGACAATGCGCCGTCCGAGATCTTAAAAGGCTGCGCGGCGGCAAGGCGCGCCTACGGCTATGCCATCACACTTGTGGGCGACGAACAGAAGATCAAAGCCTGTGTCGAACACGACGGCACGGATATTTCCGGCATGGACATCCTGCAGGCGGACGGCGTATTCTCGATGGAGACGCAGCCGACCGAGATCTTGAAGGCGGGCAAGGACACCTCTATGGCGGTGGGGCTGCGCGCGCTCGCAAGCGGTGCGGGCGATGCGTTCGTTTCGGCGGGCAGCACAGGCGCGCTGCTCGTGGGCGCGACGTTCCTCGTCAAGCGCATCAAGGGCGTCAAACGCCCGGCTTTGGGTGCTGTCATGCCGTCCGGCACCACGCCGTTTATTTTGGTGGACACGGGCGCGAATGCCGAGTGCACCGTGCCGATGCTGTGTAATTTTGCCCGGCTCGGCGACATCTACATGCGCCAGATCCTCGGTGTGGAAAGCCCGCGCGTGGGGCTCGCAAATATCGGGACGGAAGCCACCAAGGGCACAAAATTGCAGATCGAAGCGTATCAAGCGCTTTCTAAAATGCCCGGTATCCACTTCATCGGCAACGCCGAAGTGCGCGATATCCCGGCAGGCGCGGCGGACGTCATCGTGGCGGACGGCTTTACGGGCAACGTGATCCTCAAAATGTACGAGGGCGTCGCCAAGATGATGTCCAACGAGATCAAAGCCATGTTTAAGAAAAACCCGCTGACGATGCTTTCCTACCTCGGCGTAAAGTCCGGGATGGACGGCTTCCGCAAGAAGCTCGATTACAAGCAGTACGGCGGCGCGCCGATCCTCGGTGTGCAAAGGCCGGTCATCAAGGCGCACGGCTCGTCGGACGCGTACGCGTTCCAAAGTGCGCTGCGACAGGCGGCGGACTGTGTGAAAGCCGATGTGGCGGGGAAGATAAAGGAGGCCATGCAGGATGAACGGCAATCTGAAAGCGCTGGAGAATGAGCTCGGCTATACGTTCCGCAATCCCGCCCTGCTCACCCGCGCGCTGACGCATTCGTCGTATGCCAACGAACGCCAGACCGGCACGGGCGACAACGAGCGGCTGGAGTTTTTGGGCGACTCGGTGCTGGGCTTCATCACGGCGGAATATCTGTTTTCCGAGCACAAGGGCGTGCCCGAAGGGGAACTGACGCGCCTGCGCGCCTACGCCGTGTGCGAAAAATCGCTGGATGTGTACGCGCGCGAAATCGGCTTGGGCGACTACCTGCTTTTGGGCAAGGGCGAGGAACGCACGGGCGGGCGCGAACGCGCCTCGGTGCTTTCCGACGCGTTTGAAGCGGTCATCGCGGCGATCTATCTCGACGGCGGTATGGAACCCGCGAAAAAATTCGTCCTGCGCTTTGTGCACCCGTATGTGGAGGCAAAGCCGGTCTTTAAGGATTACAAGACCATGCTCCAGGAGGTCACGCAGCAAAACCCCGGCGAAACGCTCGAATATGTGCTCGTTTCGGAAACGGGGCCCGACCACGACAAGCATTTTGAGGTCGAAGTGCACTTGAACAGCAACGTCATCGGGCGCGGCAGCGGCCCGAGCAAGAAAAAGGCGGAACAGGACGCCGCGCGCGAAGCACTCGCGCTTATGGGGCTATAAGTCCTGCAAAACGCGAAAAGGCGTTGCAAGCGAAGGCGTTTCGTTGTAAAATAAAGGGAAACCGGCGTTTTTGTACGCTGAACGGATAAAGGATACGGATACATGATTTTAAAGTCGCTGGAAATGCAGGGGTTCAAGTCCTTCCCGGACAGGACCGTGCTGGAATTCAATCAGGGCATCACGGCGGTCGTCGGGCCGAACGGCAGCGGCAAAAGCAATATTGCCGACGCGGTGCGCTGGGTGCTGGGCGAACAGTCCACCAAAAGCCTGCGCGGGTCGAAAATGGAGGACGTCATCTTCATGGGTACCGACCTTCGCCGCGCGAAGGGCTTTGCCGAGGTGACGCTGCGCTTTGACAACCGCGACCGCACACTCCCGAAAGATACGGACGAGGTCTGCGTCACCCGCCGCTACTACCGCTCGGGCGAAAGCGAATACATCATCAACGGCGAAACTTCAAGGCTTCGCGACATCAATGAGCTGTTTATGGACACGGGCCTCGGGCGCGACGGGTATTCCATCGTCGGCCAGGGGCGCATTGCCGATATGGTGTCGTCGAAAGCGGGCGAGCGCCGCGAGATGCTCGAGGAGGCGGCGGGGATTTCGCATTTCCGCTACCGCCGCAACGACGCGAACAAGCGCCTTGCCGCAGCGGAGGAAAATCTGCTGCGCCTGCGCGACATTTTGACCGAGCTCGAAGGGCGCGTAGGCCCCTTAAAGGCGCAAAGCGAAAAAGCGCAGAAATTTCTTGTGCTCGCCGAAGAGAAAAAGCAGCTCGAAATCGGGCTGTGGCTCCACACCATTGAACGCACTGACGACCGCCTGCGCGAGCAGTCGCACAAAATCGCGACCGCCGAAGCGGCACACAGCGAAGCGGCGGCACAGCTGGAGGACCTTGGTACACAGATCGATAAGGCGGCCGAAGAGACGCAGGCGCTGCTTGTCAAAATCGAAGAGGTGCGCGCCGAAAGCGCGAAGTTTGAAGAACAGGCGGCAGCGCTCGACGCGCAGGTGCAGGTCGAGGAGACCTCCATCCGCCACAATGCGGAGGCGATGGAGCGCCTTGCGCGCGACCGCGCCGAAGAGGAAGAGACAGCGGGGCACTTGGACGCGCGCATTGCCGAAGCGCAAAAGCGCATCGCCGAAAGCACCGAAAAACGCGACGCGCTCAAAGCACAGCTCAGCCGTCTTACCGCCGAGCAGGAGGCGCGGCTTTCCGACAGCACGCGCTTCTCCGAGGAGGCGGCGCAGCTTTCCGCCGCCGTTTCGGCGCTGTCCGTGCAGATTGCCGACAACCGCGTCACCGCCGAAACGGCGAATTCCTCCGTCGAGGAGATCAAGACGCGCATAAGCACCATTGACGAAACGCTCGGCCACCGGCAGGAAAGCTATCAGGCGCTCGTCGCGGCGCACGACAAAGCGAAAGCCGCGCTCGAAGAGAGCAACACGAAAATACAGGAACTGCAAAACGCCATGGACGGCTACACCATGCGCTTTGCCTCTCGCTCGAAAAAGGCGGAGGAGATGCGCACGGCACTTTCCGAAAAAGAGCGGGAGCTGCACAAAACACAGGACCGCATCCGCCTGCTTTCCGACCTCGAAAAGAACATGGAGGGCTACCAGGGCGCCGTTAAGGCGGTCATGCGTGAAGCTTCGCGCGGCGCGCTTCGGGGCATCCACGGGCCGCTTTCGCAGCTGATTTCCGTAAAACCGAAGTACACCACGGCGGTGGAAACGGCTTTGGGCGCGGCGGTGCAGTTTATTGTCACCGATACGGAAAACGATGCGAAACGCGCCATCGCCTATTTGAAAGAAAACCGCGCCGGCCGCGCGACCTTTCTGCCCATTGCCGCCATCCGCGCGCGGGATTTCCGCGAATCGGGGCTGGAGGACCAGTACGGCTTCGTAAGCCTTGCGGCGGATCTTGTGTCCGCGGACGCAAAATATACCGAAATCATCCGCGCCCAGCTCGGGCGCACCGTCGTGGCGGAGGATATGGACGCTGCCATCGCCATGGCGAAAAAATACAACTACCGCTTCCGCATCGTAACCTTGGACGGGCAGGTCATCAACGCGGGTGGCTCGATGACGGGCGGCTCGCGTGCGCAGAGCGTCGGCATTTTGAGCCGCGGCAACGAGATCGAAAAGCTCAAAGCCGCCGAAAAAGCCGCGCAGACCGAGCTTGCCGCCATGCAGGCGGACTGCAAACAGCTGACCGAAGATGCCGCCGCCGCGAAAGCCGACCTCGACGGCGCGCAGGGCGACCTTTTGCGCGCGGGGGAAGAAAAGATCCGCCGCGAGGGCGAATTCAAGCTTGCAAGCGAGCAGCTTTCGTCTGTGTCAGGCGCGGTCAAAGAGCTGGTTGAAGAAAAGGAAACGCTGCGCACGCGCGCCGACCGCATTTTGCAAAACGCCGCCGAGGCGCGAGCTTCGCTTGAGACCCTGAACGGCGAACTGCACGAAAAGGAAACGGCGCTCGAAAAGCTGACCGGCGACCGCGCGGCACTCGATTCGGCACGCGAAGAACTTTCGTCGCAGGCATCGGATTTGAGCATGCAGATTTTGACGCTCGAAAAGGATATGGAGACCGCCGCCGACGACATCGCGCACCTCGAGAACCGCAAGGCCGGCCACGCGGACAAGCACACCGCCCTCGAGCAGGAGATCGCGGCATACAGGCAGAAAAACGCGGCGCTCGAACAGAGCATCGAAACCCTGCGCGAAAACGCGCGGAAACTTCGCGAAAACACAGCAGGCTCGCGCGAAAGGATCGATGCACTCATCGCCGAGCGCGACGCGCTTACCAAACAGCAAAACGACCTGCGTCTGCTTGAACGCTCGAAATCCGAGGAGCGCGAACGCTTGAGCGGTGAGCTTGCGCGCCTGGAAGAACGCAAGACCGCCATGCGCAAGGAATATGACGATTTGACCGCGAAGCTGTATGAAGAGTACCAGCTCACCCGCCGCGAGGCGGCGGCCATGGGGATCGAGATCGAGGATTACGCGAGCTCGAACAAACGCCTGACGGAGCTCAAAGGGCAGATCCGCGCGCTCGGGTCCGTCAACGTCGCGGCGATCGAGGAATACAAAGAGGTCGCCGAACGGTATGAATTTTTGTCCGGGCAGATCGCGGATGTCGAAAAATCCCGCGACGAGCTCAACCGCATGATCGGCGAATTGACCGAAAAAATGGCGCAGCAGTTCCGCGACCGTTTCGCACGCATCAACCGGGCGTTCGGCGAAACGTTTTCCGAGCTGTTCGGCGGCGGCAGCGCGCAGCTGCTGCTCTCCGACGAGCACGACATCCTCGAATGCGACATCGAGATCAAGGTGCAGCCGCCCGGCAAGAACCTCAAAAGCATCGAACCGCTTTCCGGCGGCGAGAAAGGGCTTTCGGCCATTTCCCTGCTGTTCGCGATTCTGAAGGTCACACCCGCGCCGTTCTGCATTTTCGACGAGGTCGAGGCGGCGCTCGACGACGTGAACGTTTCGCGCTACGCGCAGTATGTGCGCCGCATGACGAAAAACACACAGTTCATCCTGATTACCCACCGCCGCGGCACCATGGAAGAGGCGGACGTCCTCTACGGCGTGACGATGCAGGAGAGCGGCGTTTCCAAGCTCTTGGAACTCAAGACTGCCGAAATGGCGAAGCAATTAGGGCTGGCATAAAACAGAACCATCGAGTACATAGAGACAAAACGATACGAAAAGGATGAAGCGCATGGGTATTTTCAGTAAGATCAATTTCGGGCTTTCCAAGACCCGCAACAAAATGGCAGGCGCCATCGACAGCCTGTTTGCGGACGGCGGCGAGATCACCGACGACCTGTACGCCGAGCTGGAAGAGATCCTTGTGATGAGCGACGTCGGCATGGTTACGGCGGTCGAGATCACCGACCGGTTGAAAAAGCGCGTTTCCGAAAAACATCTGCGCGGCGCGGACGCCGTGAAAAATGAGATCAAGGAAATCGTTGCCGAGCTCTTGGACGGCGGCGAGGATATGGGCCTTGTCACCGTGCCGAGCGTGGTGCTCGTCATCGGCGTCAACGGCGTGGGCAAGACCACGACCATCGGCAAGCTTGCCGCGATGTATAAAGCCGAGGGCAAGCGCGTCATTTTGGGCGCGGCGGACACCTTCCGCGCGGCGGCGATCGATCAGCTCGGCGTCTGGGCCGAGCGCGCAGGTGTGGAACTCGTCAAGCACTCCGAGGGTGCGGACCCTGCCGCCGTGGTGTTCGACACGGTCAACGCCGCGAAAGCGCGCAACTGCGACATCGTCATCATCGATACCGCTGGGCGGCTTCACAACAAGAAAAACCTGATGGACGAGCTTGCGAAAATTTACCGTGTCATCGACCGCGAACTGCCCTATTCTGACCGCGAAGTGCTTTTGGTGCTTGACGCGACCACGGGGCAGAACGCCGTTAACCAGGCGCGCGAGTTCATGCATGTCGCCGAGATCACGGGTATCGTGCTTACGAAGCTCGACGGCACGGCGCGCGGCGGCGTGGTGCTCGCCATCAAAAACGAGCTGGGCATCCCGGTGAAATTCATCGGCGTGGGCGAGCAGATGGATGATTTGCAGCCCTTTAATCCCCGCGCCTTTGCCGAGGGGCTGTTTGAGCAGAAAACGTATGACGAGGAGGAGAGCACGCATGCGCAAGTGGAGAAAGACGATGTGGCGCCTCGCGCTTCGGACGTTTCAGGCGTTCGACACCCCGCCGCATCACGACCTGAACCCGAAAACGAACCCGCCGGCAAGACATCGGACGCTGCGCCACCCGAAGCGGGGCGTGCCGGTGCCGGTGCTCCAACAGATGAAAACGGAGTTCCGGGCATGGAACCGGGAGCGGACGAAGTGACCGAGGATCAAGCGACCGAAAAGCCGAAAAAGGAGAAGAGACGCTTTGGATTTTTTAATCGCCACACATAATCTCAAAAAACGCGACGAATTGCAACGCATTCTCTCGCCTTTGGGCGTGCATGTCCTGACCGCCGACGAAGCGGGCGTGGACCTTTCCGACGTGGATGAGACAGGCACGACCTTCCTCGAAAATGCGCTTTTGAAAGCCCGTTCGGGGTGCAAAGAGAGCGGTATGCCCTGCATTGCCGACGATTCCGGGCTTTGCGTGGACGCGCTCGACGGTGCGCCCGGCGTCTATTCCGCGCGCTTTGCCGGCGAGCACGGCAACGATAAAAAGAACAACGACAAGCTTTTGGGACTGCTCGAAAACGTCCCTGACGAAAAACGCACGGCGAAGTTCGTGAGCGCTGTGGCGTGCGTGTTCCCCGACGGGCGCGAATGCACCGTGGAGGGCGAATGTAAGGGCAAGATCGGCTACGCGCCGAAGGGCGAGGGCGGCTTTGGCTACGACCCGCTGTTCTTTGTGGGCGAACGGTCGTTTGCCGAGCTTCTTCCCGAAGAAAAGGACGCTGTAAGCCACCGCGGCAACGCGCTGCGCGCGCTGGCGGACAAGCTGCCCGCTTATTTAGAGGATACGAAAGGAACCGAGACCCTATGACCGGAAAAGAACGCGCCGCACTGCGCGCGCAGGCCAATTCGCTTACGCCGCTCTTTCAGGTGGGCAAAGGGGGCGTTTCCCCGGCGCTTATCCGCCAGACGGACGACGCGCTCACCGCGCGAGAGCTCATCAAACTGAAAGTGCTGCTGGAGACCGCGCCCGCCCGCCCGCGGGATATCGCCGACGAGATCGCTGCCGCGACAAACGCCGAGGTCGTCTCCGTTGTGGGCGGCAGCATGGTGTTTTACCGGTACAGCGAAAAGCTGCACCAAAAAGAGAAGCAGAAAAGCAAATGACGGGGGCGCCAATGAAAATCGCTCTGTACGGCGGGACGTTCAACCCGCCGCATCTTGGGCATGTGCGGCTCTTGGAGGCCGCCTGCCGGGAGATCGCATTTGACAAGGTGCTCATTGTCCCCGACAAGCGCCCTGTCCACAAGATCTGTGAGGACTTGGCGCTCGACGAGGAACGGCTCGAAATGTGCCGCCTTGCTTTCTCCGATCCGCGCTATGAAGTCAGCCGCATGGAGATCGACCGCAAAAGCGACAGTTACACGGTGCTCACCGTGCGCGAGTTGGATGCCCGATACCCGCACGCGGAAATTTTTCTGCTGATGGGGTCGGATATGTTCCTTTCCTTCCACAAGTGGTACCATTACCGCGAGCTGTTAGAGCGCTGCACGCTGCTTGTCGCTGCGCGGCAAAATGCGGACGACCTGCAGGTCTTACGCAGCTATGCGTTTTCACGCTTGCGCATCTATATGCAGGGCCGCACCGCGCCGCACCTGCGGTTTCTCGACGCAGAGCCGCTGGAGATCAGTTCTTCTGCGCTTCGCGAGGCGATCCGAAGCGGGCGGGATACAAGCCGTTATCTGCCGCAAGGGGTGGCACACTATATTCAGGAAAAGGGATTGTATGGATACCGAACGCAACGCTGAATTTTTGGAAGCGATCAAAGCCAAACTGAATCCGCAGCGGCTGCATCACTCGCTGTGCGTGGCCGAGTCCGCGCGCGAACTCGCAACGCAGTACGGCGCAGACGTCGAAAAAGCCTACACGGCGGGGCTCGTGCACGACATCATGAAAAACACCCCGCCCGACGATATGTTGAAATTCTTCCGGGACAATGGTATAATGCTCACAAAAACACAGCGCAAAAGCCCCAAAACGTGGCATGCGGTAGCGGGGGAAGCCTATTTGCGCAATGTGCTGCATGTGACGGACGAAGAGATTTTGACGGCGGTGCGCTACCACACCACGGGGCGCGAAGGGATGACGAAGCTCGAAAAGGTCGTGTTCATTGCGGATTTCATTTCCGCCGACCGCGATTATCCCGGCGTCGAGCATATGCGCGAGACTGCCAAGCGCTCGCTGGAAGAAGCGATCGTCGAGGGGCTGCAATTCACCATCGCTGAACTTGTGGAAGCCGCCGCGCCCGTGGACCGCGACAGCATTGACGCTTACAATGACGCGGTGCTGGCTGTGCAAAGCAGAGGTCAGAAGTTAGAAAACAGAAATTAGATGCGGTACAGGTGGGTTTCACGCATTGCTGCGGCTACAATGAAATGATCCTCCCGTAGTGGCAGGCTTCCACGCCTGCCTGTAAGAAAGTTGGTTTTTGCAATCGGTTCAGTAGAAGGCGGAATTGCGGTTTTCATCATAGACGATAGGTGCTGCTGCGTCGCACTGTGCTGCGGCAGGCGTGGGAGCCTGCCACTACGCGAACGCCCCGCCTTGCTTCTGACCATAGATTTTGATATACAACAGAAAGGATGAACCGCCTTACATGGAACCGAAGGCCATTCTTGAAAACGCCGTAAAAATATTGGATGCGAAAAAGGGTATGGATTTGACTGCTCTGGAGATCACGGAAGTCAGCTCTATTGCAGACTACTTCCTGCTTGTAACAGGCACGTCCACCACGCATATCCGCGCGCTTGCCGAGGAGCTGGAAGAAAAGCTCGCAGAGCTCGGCGTGGAGCCCGACCACATTGAGGGCAAAAGCACGGGCTGGATCTTGCTCGACTACAAAAGCGTGGTCGTGCATGTGTTCACGCCCGCCGACCGTTCGCTGTTCGCGCTCGAAAAGCTCTGGGGAGACGCGAAGCCGGTCGATCTCTCCGCGTGGATAACCGCATAATTTATAAATAGTTAAAAATCATCTACCGCATAAAAAGGGTGAAAGCAATGGAGTACAATTTTAAGGCTGTGGAGCCGAAATGGCAGAAAAAATGGGAGGACGCGGGCGTGTTCCACGCCGTGGACAATTCCGATAAGCCGAAGTATTATGCGCTGGTCGAATTCCCGTACCCGTCGGGCGCGGGCATGCACGTCGGGCACATCAAGGCGTACAGCGGGCTGGAAGTCCTCTCGCGCAAGCGGCGGTTACAGGGCTACAACGTCCTGTTCCCCATCGGGTTTGACGCCTACGGCCTGCCGACGGAAAACTACGCCATCAAAACGGGCATCCACCCGCGCAAGGTGACCGACACGAACATTGCGAAATTCACCTCGCAGCTTAAAAAAGTCGGCTTCTCGTTCGACTGGACACGTGTCATTGACACGACCGAGGAAGGCTATTACAAATGGACGCAGTGGATCTTCTTGAAGATGTTCGAGCACGGCCTTGCGTTCCGTGACAAAACGCTCGTCAACTATTGCCCGTCGTGCAAGGTCGTCCTTTCCAACGAGGATTCCCAGGGCGGCAAGTGCGACATCTGCCACAGCGAAGTGGTGCAGAAATCGAAGGACGTCTGGTACCTGCGCATCACCGAATACGCCGACAAGCTGCTCGACGGCTTAAACCATGTGGACTACCTGCCGAACATCAAACAGCAGCAGGTCAACTGGATCGGCAAATCCCGCGGCGCGTTCGTGAATTTTGAAATAAGGGGCATTCCCGAAAAGCTGCGCATCTACACCACGCGCCCCGACACGCTGTTCGGCGTGACGTTTATGGTCATGGCGCCGGAGCATCCGCTCATCGACCAATATAAAGAGAAGATCGCCAACATGGACGCCGTGGAAGACTACCGCGCGGAATGCGCGAAAAAGACCGAATTCGAGCGCACACAGCTGGTTAAGGATAAGACCGGCGTGAAGCTCGAAGGCTTCACCGCCGTCAATCCCGTGAATGGGAAAGAGATCCCGATCTACATTTCCGACTATATCATGATGGGTTACGGCACGGGTGCGATCATGGCGGTGCCCGCGCACGACCAGCGCGACTATGAATTTGCCAAAAAGTTCGGCATCGACATCATCGAAGTCATCCAAGGCGGCGACATCTCCAAGGAAGCCTACACGGGCGACGGCGAAATGGTCAATTCCGGCTTCCTGAACGGTTTTACGAACAAGGCCGACTCCATTGCCAAAATGATCGAGTATCTGACCGAAAAGGGCATCGGCGAAGGCGGCGTGCAGTACAAGATGAAGGACTGGGCGTTCAACCGCCAGCGCTACTGGGGCGAACCGATCCCGATCGTCTACTGCCCGCACTGCGGCATGGTCCCCGTGCCGTATGAGGAACTGCCGCTGAAGCTCCCGAAGGTGGAGAACTTCGAGCCCGGCTCGGACGGCGAAAGCCCGCTTGCCAAAATCGACAGCTTTGTCAACTGCAAGTGCCCGAAATGCGGCGCAGACGCGAAGCGCGAGACCGACACCATGCCCCAGTGGGCGGGGTCGTCGTGGTACTATCTCCGCTATGTGGACCCGCACAACGACAAGGCGTTAGCCGATTATGATAAACTGAAATACTGGATGCCCGTCGACTGGTACAACGGCGGCATGGAGCACGTTACCCGCCACCTGATCTATTCGCGGTTCTGGCACCGGTTCCTCTACGACATCGGCGTGGTGCCCTGCCCGGAACCGTACCAGAAGCGCACGGCGCAGGGGCTGATCTTAGGCCCCGACGGCGTGAAGATGTCGAAATCCCGCGGCAACGTCATCGACCCCAATGAGGTCGTGGAAAGCTACGGCGCGGACGTCCTGCGCACCTATGTGCTCTTTATGGGCGACTATGAAAAGGCGGCGCCCTGGTCGGAAAACAGCGTCAAGGGCTGCAAGCGCTTCATCGACCGCGTGTGGAATTTGCAGACGATCCTGAAAGACGGCGACGCGTATTCCGAAAAGCTCGAAAGCGCGTTCCATAAGACGATCAAAAAGGTCTCGGAGGACATTGAACAGCTCAAATACAACACGGCGATCGCCGCAATGATGACGCTCCTCAATGCGATCTATGACGCCGGCAGCATCAACCGTGCGGAGCTGCGCACGTTCCTTCTGCTGCTCAACCCCTTTGCCCCGCACGTCACGGAGGAAATGTGGGAGACGCTCGGCTACGGCGAAATGCTCGCGAAAGACGGCGTTTGGCCGGACTTCGACGAAGCAAAGTGCGTGGATGCGACCATTGAGATCGCGGTGCAGGTCAACGGCAAGCTGCGTTCGAAGCTGACCGTTCCCGCGGACATTGCCGCCGCCGACGCCATCGCCGCGGCGAAAGCGGACGAAAAGACGCAGACGTTCTTAGACGGCAAAACCGTCGTCAAGGAGATCTATGTCCCCGGCAAGCTCGTGAACCTTGTTGTCAAGGGCTGACGCGCCGAAAAATCATTTTTGCCGCAAGACGGAAGCGACAGCGATTTGCGCGGCTCGGCTTCCCTTGCAAAGGGATGTTGCCGCTTGCCGCGGCAGAAACGGAGAGAGGAACCATGAAAACCCTGCGTGACCGCGTGGAGGATATCTCCAACTACTTCCGCAACCGCCGCAGCTCCGACTTTTTCCTGCTGGTCGGCTCGCTGTTCGCGGCGCTGTTTCAGGGAAAAGCGAAGTAAACGGATAGATAAAACGCCCGCCCGCATCCAAACGGATACGGGCGGTTTTTGTCTCGCTTTTGCCGCACGATTGCTTTTTTCGGGGAAACGGGTTACAATGGGGCTGTGGTTGCCGTAGGCGGCAACCCGCGGCAAACTGCTTGCGAAGGGGATTTATACACGAAACGAAAAATTGTGCACCTTGCAGCCTTGGGGCTTGCGCTGCTTCTTTTTGCAACGGGCTGCGGGAAAAGCGGACTTTCGGAGATCCCGCCGACGGACATCGCCATGCAGACGGTTACGCAGGGAAGCCAAGGGGATGTGCTCACGCTCCGATTTCAAGTTCCAAACGATTGGACACTTAAATCTCCCGAGGCATACGCAATTTATGCCGTGAATGAGACGGCGTATCAGGAGGGCGAACGCTTCGCGGAAGAGACGCTTCCGTATGTGCTTGTCATTGAAAACTATAATTACATAGATGGGGATCCTGCAAGCCCTGTTTCAGACGACGCCAAGGCGGCGTTCCACGAACTGTTTCAGGGGGATCCGGAAAAATACAAAGCATATCTGAACGCGAATGTCGGCGCAGCGATTTTGGGGGAACAGCTCGCGGATTCCGCCGGGCAATTTGATACACTTTCGCCGGGCGAAGCGGTGCAGGGCTATTTCGATTTGCTGACAACGTCGGCGGAACAGCAGAATCAGGCGGAAGATGCAAACTATTTAACATCCTTTTCCTGTATGTATTATGACGGAAAAAACGGAAAGATCGCTGAAGTCCGATATACTTTTACGTATGAAGACGCGACATACGGCGGGGTGTACTATATTCGTGAAGACATTCCGTATCAGGTCTGGGGCGGGTTTGACGAAACCGTTGCGCTCTCCTCCGGAGACGTTGCGTTGTATGTTGCGGATTCGCTGGAAGTGACCGAGCATTTTACGATGGAGGATGGGAAGATAGAAAAGGCGGAATGAAAGCTATCGCTTTTTTCTATGGAAGAGAAAGAAAAGGATAATATTTCTTTTCCTTCTACCGATGTCGATCAAAGGATCAACGGGAACACTGTAAAGCAGCACATAGGCTACAGGAGGGATAACCATAAAAGAAGAGACAAAAGCGGCAAAGACACGGAAAACGAAGAAAGGGTGGATCGTCGTAGGGGCGTGGGCGGCATTTTTGGCGCTCTATTTCGGCTGAACGCAATACTCGGGTTGTTTGACCTTAAGTTTGCACGCTATGTGACCTATGCCGTTTGTATCGTTGGGACGGTCTGGGCGTTGCTTTTGCTGCTTTACGCTGTTGGCTGGTTTTATGCAACCGCTATCGAAACAGATAAGTATCCGCTGAAGCGATTTGTGTGCGCGGCTTTGGGCGTGTTGCTGTCCCTGCTGTGGATTGCAGTATTGGGAAGCGGTTTTATATTTGCGGTTTTCGGAGTTTACCCGACACATATCGTGGAACGGGATGGAAAGAAGTATGTGGCGGAAGTGATGATTTTCTTAAGTACACGGTATGTGGAATATTATGATTACAAAAACATCTTCGTATGTGGGGAACAGGTGCGCATTAAAGAGGACTATTGTGATGGCACGGAAGATCCGTTAAAAGAAGATACCCCTGTGTTAGAAGCTCTATATTATGATGAAAATGGGCGTTTGACCGACTGGTATGAGAATCCTGATGCATGGCAGTATCCGAGATGAGAAGGACAGGGGATGGCTCCTCGCACAAGCAACTTCTGGATTTTCTGTGCGCAGGACATAGAACCGCCCCCGGCCTTAGTGAGGAGGTCGTTTATGGATCGTCGAAAATTAAAACCGCTCGGCTTTGCGGAATTGGCAGTGGGCGTGCTGTTTATCTTCGTCTTTTTTGCGTTTTGTGAACCGCACACGATGTCAGCGGAACTTGCCTTTGTGCTTTTGTATGTTCCGATTCTGCTCGTGTGGCCGCTTGTGGTCTGTCCGATTTTGGGCGTGCACCTGCGGGACGAGGAGGGCGTCACACGCAAAGAAAGTGTTGTGTTTCCTCTGCTTGTATTTTTGCGCGGTTGCATTTTGTTTGCCATCCCGGCTTTGCCGCTGCTCTTCCGGCGCCCGGCCCCGCTTTTAGCGCTTCTTATCTTTCTGCCCGCAGCGGTGGGGGCCTTGGCGTTCGGCGTGGGGCTTTGGGTACGCAGGCGCATTTTTACGCTGGAGATCTTCTTTATCTATGCTGCGGTGCTCGCGCTCTTATGGCTTCCGAGGCACCTGTATGCCATGTCGGAAAACAGGGACCTGCTGCTTGTGCACATGGTCGTTCTGTATTTCCCGCTCCTGATTTTGACACCGCTGGTGGCCTGCCCGGTTTTGGGACGAATCACACAGATGCGGTACGCGGTGACCGAAGCGAAAGACGCGGCGAAATATACGGGTATCGTGTTTGTGACGCTGCTTGCCGTGTGCGGCTTATCCGTAGAACCATCCGTCTTTTCCCGTCTGCTGTGGACGGATTACCGAATGAGCCTGCTTTTGTGCGTCCTGCTGCCCGCATTGGTCGGGGCGCTCACCTTCGGACTAACCGTCGCCCCGCCAAGGCAAAACTGAGCTCCTGCCGCCTTTTGCAACCGATATAGAAAAGCGATAAAAAACACAGCGCTAAAAACGGAGGGGATTCCCATGCGCAGAAAAATGATTTGTGTTCTGTTGTGCATAGCTGTTTTATGCGGTCTCAGTTCTTGCAAAGAAAAAGACGATTACCAGTGCCAGGGGCAGAACGCAGAGAAAATGATCGCCTTGTTTCAACAAGACCCCGAGATGTTTCAGGAGATTGCGGTTATATTTATAAACAACCGGGCGTTTTGGGAAAAGGCGAGACGATACGAAGACGATGTGCATGCGTTCCTCATGTCCCCGAACGAAACAGAAAAAATGCATACATTTTCCGAAGACGAGCAGGCTGCTATCCGAACCTTTTTTGAAAAGACAACGCCTTATATGATTATAGTAAATGCGGAACCGTATTTTGTGATCGATTATGTCAACGAAGAAAGGACTGCCGGATTTACGTTTGCTTATTATTACGGGGACAAGACGACCAAAACAGCCAGTGGTACAACGGAATATGAAGATTGGGTTTCCCTATATAAACATAGATATACGGACTTTCGGGAGTTGGGAAATGATTGGTTCTTCTATGCCGCTTGACCTCGGCCGATTATAAAAAATACAGGCGCTGGAGGAAGGTGTAGCTATGCATGAAAACGTAGGAAATACTGCGCGGCGAAAAAAGAGCAGGTTCTTGTGTGCGGTAGGTATTTGGGCGGCATTTTTGGCGCTCTATTTCGGGCTGAACGCAATACTCGGGTTGTTTGACCTTAAGTTTGCACGCTATGTGACCTATGCCGTTTGTATCGTTGGGACGGTCTGGGCGTTGCTTTTGCTGCTTTACGCTGTTGGCTGGTTTTATGCAACCGCTATCGAAACAGATAAGTATCCGCTGAAGCGATTTGTGTGCGCGGCTTTGGGCGTGTTGCTGTCCCTGCTGTGGATCGCAGTATTGGGAAGCGGTTTTATATTTGCGGTTTTCGGAGTTCACCCGACACATATCGTGGAACGGGATGGAAAGAAGTATGTGGCAGAAGTGACGATTTTTCTGGGCACACGATACGTGGATTATTTTGATTACAAAAATATTTTTGTGTGCGGGAAAGAGGAGAAAATTTCTGAAACGTATTCCGACGGTTCCGAAGACCCGTTGGAAGAGGACAATCCGCAGGAAAGCTTGCAGGATGCCTATTATGCGGACGGCAGACCGTCTTATCATTCGGGAAAGTGGTGGCGGTATTAAAAGATAAAGCGGAATACGAACAATATTCGCATTCCGCTTTGTTCATTTTCTTTATAGGTTCATGGAATAAATGTAATTGGCAAAAGATTTACAGCAATATTCAATCACTTCTCTGCTTGGTTTTTTGCCCTGTGAAGCCAACAACCCAAAACCAGGGGCCTGTTCATCAACACCCGTCATGGCTTTTAAGATAGCCTGGTACAAGTCGCGAACGTTTAGAGAGCAATTTAATTCTTCTGCGAGCCATTTGAATCGTTGCTGAAATATGTTCCCGTTATAGTACCATTCGAGTGCGTCGGAAAGCGGGTGAGACGTTTCCGTTTGATCCAGCAAAGCATGCACCTTTTCTTGTGTTTTATATGCGTCAAAATCCGAACAGAAATCGTTGTAACTGCAACTGGAATCCCCGCCAATCGTCATTTCGGCAATTTCCTGATCCGTCATGCCCCAATAACCATCACCTTTATCTCTGTCAGAAATGCGCTTAGTCGTGTCCGCCATACCGGTTGCTAAATCACCGCCCCAGCTTGCCCAGAAATTCGAAGGGATACCACCAAAATACGCAGACATGGTTGCAGCCATATGACAAAAGTCTATGATACCGTTTTTGCCGTCTGTGACCATGAGGTTGTGTTCTCTGATATATGGGTCAAGTGCGAAATACAACTTAGATGCATTGGTTCTTACATATTTCACAAAGTCCTCGTCTGCAGGTTTGCCGTTTCGCGCGGCTTTTCGTCACTCCGTCTTAAAGTCAAAAATCTGGATAATATTTTCAACCTCTTCTTCGGTGAGGTTGAACAGGCGTTTGCCGAGTTCCACGAACTCCGGATCATCCTCCTTGCCGCAGAGCATCGAAAACGTCCGGCCGATCTCAAGGATCACACTCGGGGCATCCTTGCGCATGGCGAGATAATAAAAGCTGTACTCGCCGCCGTCGGAAAACTCTTCGTAAAACGCGGCATCGCCATATTTTATGTTGCCGTACAGGGCGTTGATCGCCGTGCTTTTGAGGATCGTGTTCGGCAGCACGCGGTTGATGCAGTATTCCGCTGCGAAAAACATCAGGATCTTGATTTGGTGGATGACGGCGGCCGGGTAATCGAGCGCGCCGACTTCTTCCGAAAGACGGCGCAGCAGCTCGTCCTCGTTTAAGAAGATGTCCGAAAGATAGTCGCCGAGCTTGGCGGCCTTGTCAATGTTGCCGTTTGCGCGCTGCGCTTCCATGAGCGCGATCAGCTGCAATTCGTCGGCATCGCCGCTCTGCTTCGGCTCTTTCCCGAAAATTTTGATGTCACTGTCTTCCATAAAATCCTCCCGCGGTCAGCCCGCGCTTTCGCTCGCCGCTTTCTGCGCTTTTTTGGCAAGCCGCTTCTGCCGCGCCTTGTAGCCGAGCAGCTTTTGCAGCGCGTCGTCCGGCGTGACAATATCGCCGACACATACGCGCGTTTTATTGTAAAGGCCGTGGAAATCCGTCCCGCCGACCATAAGAAGCTTATGTTTCGCCGCCAGCTTTTTCAGTTCCGCCGACGCCGCCTCGTCCGCCGACGGGTGCCAGACCTCCAGCCCATCGAGCCCGTGCTCCAAAAGGCGGGGCAGGGAATCGAGGTTGTCGTTTAAGCACGGGTGCGCGAGCACTGCAATGCCGCCCGCCGCGTGCACGGCGTCCACCACTTCGCCGATGTCGGGGAATTTCGGGGCGATATAGATGCTGCCGGGAACGCCCGGATCAAACAGGCGGTGATACAGATCCCCGTACAGCGAATCCGTGCAGCCGCACTCCATGAGCGCCTGCATCATGTGACAGGAGAAAATATTGGTGGAACCCGTCGCGCATTTGACGATCAGTTCGGCGCTGACGGGGTAGCGCTTGGCAATTTGCAGCATCATGTAGTGCGCCGTCTTTTTGCGCGCGAGCGTATTGCGGTGGCAAAGCCCCTCGAGCCGATCGGGAAATTCGCTTAAATAGCCGAGGATGTGCACACTCTTGCCGGTCTGCGTGTCCGTCGCGGAAAGCTCCACGCCCTGGATCACCTGCACGCCGAGGCGCTCGCCGATGATCCTGCCGCGCACCGTGCCCGCAAGGCAGTCATGATCCGTGATCGCGATCGTTTCTATGTTGCGCCGTTTGGCAAGCGAAATCAAATCCTCAATTCCCAAAGAACCGTCCGAAAGTTTGGTGTGGCAATGTAAATCTCCGCCCATGGTACGCATTCCTCCTAACCGAATTTTTTTACGAAAAGCAGCGGTGGCATATCCTGCGCGTATACGGCGCGCATCCCCCAAAACCAAGGCTTTTTGCACGTAAAATACCGCAATATAGCATATCAAACATATTTATTATACTCTCTTTCGACAGGCGTTGCAAGCAGTTTTTACCGCCCGACGCGGAAAACGGCAAAACCCGGGAGTCCACTCACCTTATGCCCCGATTTTGCAGGTTTTATGCGGAGAACGGAAAAATTCGGAAAAAACGCGGCGCCGGTGAAAAAAACATTGACAAGCCGCGCGGCGGTTGGTATAATAATATCCGCCGCACGCAGACCGAATGTGCGGCGGCAGATAAGCTGCTATGGCTCAGGTGGTAGAGCACGTCCTTGGTAAGGACGAGGTCACCAGTTCGAATCTGGTTAGCAGCTCCACGGAAAACCCGCAGAATCCTTGATACAGAAAGGTTTCTGCGGGTTTTTCTTTGTCTTGAAAACGCAAAAGTAAAAAGACACAAGCGTTAAAAACGTCGAAAAACTGCGTGCAACTTTTTCGGTTGCTAACACGGTTGCTAACAATTTTCAAAGCTTTTTACAGCGAAAACAGGCGGAGAAAAGGGCTATTCTTGGATCTTTTCAAGCTCTTTGCGCAGATCCTCCACGGAAAATCGTTCGTAGTAGTTGACCGTTGTGGCGTAGTCCTCGTGCCCCATAAGGGCTTGGAGGATTTCGAGCTTGATGTCTGCGAGCGATGCGAGGGAAGCAAAGGTATGTCTTGTGCAATACGGCGTGAGCCGCGGCGGGTGGGCTTTGGAAAAGGCGGTCTCGCCCAGCGGCAGCGATAAAATACCAAGCTCCAGCAAAAGCGGATAAAACTGCCGCGCACGAAAGTTTTTCACGTCCGGCTTTCCGCCGTTCTGGTTGGTAAGCAAGTCTCGGACGACCTGCAAACGCGCATCCCGGAGATGGAACGGGTAAGCGCGATCCGCACCGCGCGCACGGCGGTGACAGGTGCGGAAAACGCAGGCAGGCTCGACGGGCTTTTGAAAGCGCGGGACAGAGGAATTGACGTGCAAAAAGAGTGGGTCGCCACGATGGACGGCCGCACAAGGCATTCGCACCGCACGGTGGACGGCGAAATCGTGGATCAGGACAAGAAGTTCTCGAACGGGCTTCGCTATCCGGGCGACCCGGCAGGCCCGGGACGGGAGGTATACAACTGCCGCTGCACGATGATCGGCGCGCTGAAAGGCGTCCGCGAAGCGGAACCGACCATGCGCCGCGTCCGCAACCCGGAAACAGGGGAATATGAGCTGATCCCGGATATGAGCTATACGGAGTGGGAAGCGAGAAAACGATCTGAAAAGATTCTCCAAAACGCGAAGGATACATACGGTACGGGTTTGACAATGAGCGCCAGCGATGGTATATTGAACGAAAAGGATGTGTATGCACTCAATCAGTACAAGAGCTCGCGTATCGCTTTTAAGTTGAATGCTATGCTTCGTGGGGAAGATAAATTAACGGACGAATACAGAGAGATCGCCCGAAACATTGATACAGCCTTAACAAAATTGCCAAAATATGAGGGAGCGGTGTATCGTTCTCTTAGAAGCGATTATATGACCAATTTGGAAGCCTTTTGGGATGAGTATATCCCTGGGGCAATCGTAAATGAGGAATCCTTTACCTCTACAAGTACAGAAGTGTATGATGAAGCAATGGATGTTCAGATGATAATTCAGAGCAAAAACGGAAGAGACATGCGGAAGCTTAACTCACTGGAAAATGAAATCTTATTTAGACGAGGAACTATGTTTTACGTTCTGAAACGGGAGGGAAACACGTTATGGCTGGAGGAAATTTAACGGCAGATGAGTTTTGGAAGCTGCCGCCTGAAGAGCGTTGGAAGAGGTGTGGAGAACTGTCGGAGCATGAGGCGTTTGTAATGCGCCTTACTGATCCGGGCAACGCCAAAAAACGCGTGTACATTCCATGCAATGATTGTGTGCACAGGATCGAGAAAAAGCTTGCGTGCAAAGCGCATCCAAACGGGATGACACAAGAGGATATACGGGCGGTTATCGACGACCATAACTATGACTGCGGAAATGGATACAAGTTTGAGAAAAGAAAATGAACGCACATTTTGAAGGTCATGCGGGTGAGATCCTATCTAAATACGGAGCCCAAAGTGAAAAGGAAGCATTTGCAGAGGCACTCAGTGATGTTTCGGGCAACAGACTGTCCGAAGAAATAAAGAGAATTGCGAAAGGATGGTAGTTGTGGTCAAAGCGAGTAAAGAGGTTTTTTCAATCGGGAAACTTGAGTATGATAAAAACACAGGGGAACCGATTTTCCCGCCCGGTACAACAGAAAAGCAAAAACGGGCGTACTACAAATGGCGGGAAGATATAGAAAAGTATTGTTATCGGGTTGAAATCATCGAGTGAACGCACAATTTGAAGGTCATGCGGATGAGATATTGTCCGCCATGCACGAAGCAGTTGAACTTGCGTTGACAAGAGTCGGCATACAAGCCGAAGGATACGCAAAAAAGCTTGCACCTGAGGATACAGAGCGGCTACGCAACAGTATCGCGTGGAAGCTGGATACAAGGGCGCAGGAGGTCTACATCGGGACAAATATGGAACACAATTTATCGAAAAGTGAGATAGAAGAATTAAAGGCAATCGCTTCAAAGGCTGTTCCGTATTCAGAAAACGACCCGATTTTAGGCGAGTATGACGGTGAGTTGGATAGTGACAGGGTGGCGGCAAGTTTCGCAAAAAGAATTTTAGATGAATATTACGCGGAGCAGAGACAAGGAGAAGCGGAAAATGGCAAAAGATGATTTCCACGTAGTCGTGTATCAGCTTTTCGCGTACCTGTATACCTGTCTGAAGCGCGGGGAAGACCCTGACCCGAAGCGGCTTTGTGCGGACAGCAACTTTTTCAAGGCGAACGGGCAGACGCTGAACGCCAGATATTGGGCATATATCGTGTATAACATACACATGCATTAGACCTCCCGCCGCGGGATGCGTCCATGCATGGGGCTTTTTTTATTTGAGCGAAGCAACAGCTTCTTCTTTCTCTTCTTTGCCGGGTTTGTGGTAATTGCCGAATTCATCGGGCGTCTGCATGTCCCGCAGTGCGTTCAAATCGATTTGCAGCACTGCCGCGATCCGCATGGCGGTGCCCAGTGTAGGCTGCGCCGCGCCGATAAGATAATATTGGTATATCCTGTCGGAGATTTCCACACGCGTTGCAAACTGTTCAATCGTCAAGCCAAGCGCTCTCCGCCGTTGTTCCGCAAGGCGTATAAATTCAATTTCGATCACCATAAAAATCTTCCTTCCTAATCATTATGAAAGGAATTTTATAGTGCCAAAACAGCACTTTCCTACGAAACACCTTGCAGATTGGTAAAAATAACGTATTTTTTTGCAGAAATAACACGAAAAATCGGAAGTAGGTAAATTGTTACCTTGTTTCGGTTGCTAACACATTGCTAACAACATACCTTTATTCCGCGCTATATCAACAAACTTTAACTCCTTGGTAAGGACGAGGTCACCCGTTCGAATCTGGTTAGCAGCTCCAGCGGCAGGCTGCCGCAGACAGACGCGCACCTCACAATGTGGGGTGCGTTTGCTTTTTGCCCGCGCTGCGGCGGCGCTTCCCGCACTTTTCGGCGCACGAGCCGTGCGCGGGGCTTCTTCTTTTGCTGCCGGGGCAGGGATACTATATAGAATAGAGCGCCCGCACGGCATATTTCTCTGCTTTCCCGATCAACGGTCTGTTGCACAAAAGCGCAGATGCAGCAGAATTTTCGCATGAGAAGCGGGAAAAATCGATGTCTTCCAAAAGAAAAGAAAATCACCTTTGGATCCGGTCTGTTTTTTTGCGCTAAAAATTCGGCCAAAAATTTATAAAAATCTGTGTTTTTTCGGTTGACTTTTACAAACGACATTGATATAATAGCAAGCGTAACATGGTGAATTACCCTAATCTTTTGTATGAGAAAGGATTTGGACAGACATGAAAAAGCTTTCGGCTTGCCTTTTGGCTTTGGTTATGATGGCGGCTTTGTGCGTACCCTCCTTTGCGGGGAACGCGGTCAACGCGCTGCCGGATGCGAACGCGAAGGAAATCGGCGACGCGGTTGTTACATATGTGACGGCCAACGGCGCGACCGTCTTTGCGGATGACGCACAGCGCGGGCAAATGGTGACCGCCGTTGTGCGCGGCCTGTCGATCGCGAATTACAGCAACGAGGTTGCCAACGCGACTTCTATTGCGCTTGCCGTGGAAGCGCTGCAGGCGGATTATCCGGATGACCTGACGGCGGACGTTGCCGCGACGCTGCAAACGGAACTGCTGACTGCGATCCAGAACGCGTATGCTGCAAGACCGGGTGTGAGCACGTTTGACCCGAGCGAGGTTGGGGACAATATCGCAGACGGCTTCTCTGACAGCGACCTTTCCGGCCTGTTCGACTCCCTGCGCAATGCGGTCAGCGATCTCGGCGACCGTCTGGAGGGCGTGTTCCGTCAGAGCGGCGGCGGCAGCTCGAGCACCGGTGGGGATGACACCACGCCGACCGAGTCCACGACCTTTGCAGGCGAACCGGCGACCGGCGACACCGCGATCTATGCCATTGCCGGCGTAGCGGCGGCTTCTGCGATCGCGCTTGTGCTGACCCGCAAAAAGAAGAGCAAATAAAGCGGACAACGTGTCCAAGTAAAACGCACCCCGATGCGGGGTGCGTTTTTTGTTGCCCTTTGTGCCGGCAGCCGGGGCACGTTTTTTTGTGCCGATGTTTACGGCCTTTTACCCGTTCCGAGCATCGAGAGTCCGGCTTTACGGGCTGGAATATTTGATGTTGGCGACCCGGCAGAAGCCGGAAACGCGAAGCCGCAAGCCAGCCAAGGCTTTACACGCCAATATGATTCCGGCGGCGCGACAATGTCAGCATCCTTTTAAACCAGCAGAATCGCTGTCACAACAGCGCCCGCGCACGCCGCTCCCACCGCGCCAAGGACGCGCAAAAGGATCTCCCGCACACGCTTACGCCGTGTCCGCGGCAGGTGGTCCGCTCCGGCGAGCGAATCCTCGGCAGCACGGCGCAGCGTCTGTTCGCTTGTAAACGCATATTCCGGCTTCACAAAGAAAAACGCCCGCTCAAAATACGGGGAGCCGGGATCCCGAATTTCCAAAACCTGCCGATTGATGCCTTTGACCATAGCTGCGCCCCCGCGTCCAAAAATTCGGGTGCGCGTTTTCGCGAACCCGGATTTTAGTATGGAACACGGCGCTGGAAATATGCGGCGCAAACAGCGAAAAAAGTGCAGAAGTCCGGCTTGTTTTTACGCGAAATCTGTCAAGATGGAAAAATAGACAAAGTTGTATATTTGGAAAATTATACGGACAGTATATTTTTAAAATGTTTAAAAATGTTCAAAACCATGTTCAAAATGTTAAAAAGTAGCCCAAAAAGCGCGTGTACAAGCATAAAAGACGAGGTTTTGAACAATGTTTATAAACTTTGTGAAAATAATGGCAAACTACTCTTTGTTGCGATGTCTTTACAAAATATACAGCCCGGAGTGCTTTGTAGTCAGAAATTAAGATTTTTTCTTGTGCATTTTGCCATTGTGAAAACTCCCCAGTTTCTGTGAAATTTTTTGTGGGAAACGTGCCGCGTCCGCACAGAAAAAGGGTATGCGGCGCGTAATGCCGAAGACGTATCTGGGTGTACTCGAGACGGCGCGTGCCTGGGCGGGACAAATGTAGGGGGAGCGATGGCAAGGCGCGGTCGCGCAGAGCGGGCAGGTCGGGCAGGGTGTGCAGAGCGGGCAGGGCGTGCGTCAGGTGGTGTGCGCCGTGCGGGATGTGCACCAAGCAGGGTGCGTTTTAGGCGCGCATATCGGTCGGTGTGTATCGGATGCGCATTAACAGACGTCGCGCGGCGCAGACGAGGCGAATACGCGGCTGCTGTCCGGCAAAAAGCGGGAAAGAAAAAGCTACGAATTATTAACTATATATTAAACATTGAAAAGTATATTGCATTATATGGTAGCTTGTGTTATAATTTAGCCGTCCGAAAGAGAAACCGCAAGGCGGCTGCGCGTTGGCAAGCGGGTAAAATGCGTTCGGCGCAGAACGACGAGCGCCGCCACAGCTGATCCGGTGCGCTGCGGCGAGCGCAGACGGCTTACCGTCCGCCGCCCTTTTGCCGTGCCGCCCTTCGACCGCAGAAAACCTGCAATCGGGCTGTAGTTAGTCCCGGCTTGAGATGGTGGAAAGGACCACCGCCGGGGCGTGTGGCGGCAGGCGGTTTCGGCTTTCAAATTTGGCGGTGCGTGCCGCCGGAAAGGAGCGCGTTATGAACACACAATTCAAAAAAGGTGTGCTGGAGCTTTGTGTGCTGTCCCTCTTAAAGCAGGGCGACAAGTACGGCTATGAGCTTGCGGACACGGTCGGGCGGGAGATCGACATTTCGGAAGGCTCGATCTATCCGCTGCTCAAACGGCTTCGCGCCGAAGGCTATTTTGAAGTCTATCTGCGGGAATCCCCGTCGGGCCCGGCGCGTAAGTATTACCGTCTTACACAAAAGGGCGCGGATATGCAGGCGCATTTAGAAGGGGAATGGAAAGAATTCACCAAAAGCGTTTCTACAATATTAGGAGGTGAGCCGCAATGACAAAACAGGAATTTTTACAGCATCTGCAAGCGCACTTACAGCCTTTGCCTGCGGCGGAGCGTGAGGATATCCTTGCGGATTTTGAAGAGCATTTCCAGGCGGGCGCGGAATCCGGGAAAACGGAAGAGCAGATCTGCGCGGAACTGGGCAACCCGTATACCTGCGCGCTGCAATATCTGCGCAGCGCCCCGAATTATGCGCCGAATGCCGGGGCACAGGCAGCAAATCCCGTGCCGCCCGCCGGCAATCCCGCCCAGCAAAGCCGTGTGAACCCCGTGCAGCAGGCGAAAAACCGCAACGACAACCGGCTGAACCGCACGCTTTGGGGCGTGTTCTTCTTCGTGCTGGTCTTTATCGCCATCGGCGCGTATCCGCTCTTTGCCGCACTGCTGCTCTCACCGCTCGTTGTGCTGGTGATTTCGATCTTCGCCGTGGCGGCGGTGCCGACGGGGCTGATGGTCGCGTTTCTCATATCGCTTTCCGTCTTTTTGTTTGTGGCGGGGCTGCAGGGCATCATCGAGCTGACATGGCTGCTTCGGTACAGCTACCGCAAAGCCGGGTTTTAAGAGAGGAGCGTGCACACCATGAAAAAAGCGATGATTATCACGAGCGTTCTGCTGGTCGTTTCCTTTATTGCGACCCTGTGCTTTGGGGTCGCGCTCGGCTCGCAGGGCTTGCGCGCCTTGTTCCGCGACGGCGGCGTGCTGGACCGCTATGTCTCGGACCGCGCGGATATTTCCATGTATACAAATGGCGACCACGACGAAGAGGACCGCCGCAACCTGTTCCAAAGCGACAGCGCGACGCTGGACGCGACGGATACGCTGAGCATCACGGCCGAAGCCGGCAACGTCTACATCCGGCCTGCGACGAGTAACACGGTCGAGGTCGTGCTGGAGCAGTATTCCCGCCGTTCGAACCCCACGTCCCGCTATACGCTGGAAACGGCGAACGGCGAGATCCGCGTACTCGCGGAGGACGATCTCGAGGGCGTGGAGGCCGTTTTGACGGTCTATGTGCCTGGCACGCTGACAACGTTGTGGGCGGAGACGCTGCTCGGGAAACTTCAAATCACCGGGATCACGGCTTCGGCGCTTTCGGCGCATGTCGACATGGGAAGCCTGGAAGTGGAGCGCGTGACGGCGGACACCGCGCAGCTTCGCGTGGAAACCGGGGAGCTGGATGTGGACGGCAGCGTGGCGGTGACGCAGTCGCTGACGGCGGAAACGGTGACCGGCGATGTCAATCTGGAACTGCCCGTAAGCACCCCGTTTGCACTTACCTATACCGTGGACACGGGTTCGGCGGAGCTGGACGAGGATATTCCCACCGCGTGGCTGCGCGAAGTCCAGCGCAGCGGAACCGGCGCGGCCGGCACGCTGCAGCGCGACACGGGCGGCGCGCAGTACACGGTTCACGTTGCGCTCGGCAATCTGGAACTGGACCGCGGCGACTGACGCGCCGCGTCGAAAAAAATACCGTTTGCGGTTTGCAGACGGAAAAACAAAGAACAGGAGTGAATTCAGTTGCAAAAGAAACTGTACAGAAGCAATACGGATAAAATGTTATGCGGCGTGCTTGGCGGCATCGCGGAGTATTTCGGGATCGACTCCACGCTTGTGCGCATTTTATTCGCGGCGGTTGCCGTGTTCACGGCAGCGTTCCCGTGCATTGTGCTGTATATCATCTGCGCGCTCGTCATCCCCTCGCGCCCGATCGATATCGAATAACGCGCAGGCAAAACGCAGGGACACAGGGCGGCTTTCCTTTGGAGAGCCGCCCTGTTTTTATGGCAGCTTAGAGGGCAGGCACGATGTGCGGGTACAGAAAGCCGCGGCTGTTCCGGGGGAAAGAAAAGACCGCGCGCAGTTGCGGACTTCCACCTTTGCCGGAGGAGCATGGGGCATGAAAACAACGTATGCTTCTCTGAATATACGGCAAACCTCCCTTCCGGCTGATCTAATGTCTATTGTCTAACCTTTAGCATCCAGCACCTGACATCGAATGCCTGAAATCTACCGCCTAAGTGCGCGCTTCCCGCAAAAAACGGCGTTTTCAACAGCAGGAAGCGACAGAACCTGCCCCACTGCCTGCCGTATAATTTTTCTGCAATGCGGGCTTGTCCCGCAAGGCAGTAAACGACAAAGTGTGGTGATCGTTTTGCAGACGTTGGCTTCTGCCGAGGAAAAAATGGTGCAGGCGGCGCGTGCCCTGCCGAACCCCATCAAGGGCGTCATAACCCATACGGCGGCATTTTTGTGCGGACTGCTGCTTTCATCGGTGCGGCTGGACGACGCGGCACCGTTTGGTGTGAGCTTCCTTGCCGCCATGCCCGTGCGGTACCTGTTTTCAGCGGGTGCGGGCGCGGCAGCCGGCTGCCTTTTGACGCTGGACAGCGTTTCGGCACTGCGTTATATCGCCGCTATCCTTTCCGCCGGGGTGCTCGTCCGCCTTTCCCGCGAATTTGAACGGCTGCGCGACCTGCGGCTCCTGCCTTCGTGCATCGCGTTCCTCGTCTGCTTCCTGACGGGCGTTGCGGCATCGGCGGCGGGCGGCTTTTCGGGCACGGCGTTTTTAGCGGTCCTGGGCGAATCGGCGGCGGCGTTCGGCGCGGCCTGGTGCTTTGCGGTATCGCTTGCGGCGGGAAAGCGCGCGCTCGCGCAGGAAACGCTTGAAACACAGCTGTTGCCCGGCGTTTGCGTGACGGTGTTTATGCTGCTTTTGTCGGTGGCGGACGCCGACGTGTTCGGTGTATCGCCTGCACGCATCATTACGGTGTATCTTCTGCTGCTGTTCGCATGGCTGTTCCGCGAGACCGGCGGCGCGGTGGCGGGGCTTGCGGCAGCGGGCGTATTTCTTTTGGACGGGTCGCTTGGGATTGCGGCGTGCGCCTACGGGGCGGCCGGGCTGCTTTGCGGGGTTGCCATGCGTGAAAAACGGCTTGTCGGCACGGTTGTGCTGCTGTGCACCTATGCAGCGGCGCTGCTGTTTACCTCCGGCGGCTGGCAGCAGGTGCTTGAAGCGCTTTTAGGGGCGGGTCTGTTTGCCGCGACGCCGGCAAGCGTGCTGCGCAGGATGCAGCGGCGGGCGTCCGAGACGATCAATTCCGCGCAGGATAACCCCCAGCGGCGCGAGATCTTATCCAGACTGTCCGGCGCAGTGCACGCGGTGGACGAAATGGCGCAGTCCGTAAAATCTGTATCCGCCATGCTCGAAACGCCTGTCGCACCGCAGGGCAGCGAGGTAACGGCGCGCGCACACGAAGAGGTCTGCACCGATTGCGGGCGACAAACGCTTTGTTGGGAAAAACACCGCGACGAGACGCTGCATGACTTTTCCGAGCTATATAGGATGCTTTCGCGCGGCGAGACACCGGACGTACAGCATTTGCCGTCCGCCCTGCATGGCAGGTGCATCCGGCAGACGAGCCTTTGTGAGAGCTTCGCAAGGCAGTATATCCGCGCGACAGAGCGCGGGGCGGCGCAGGTAAAGATCAACGAGGTGCGGCAGGTCACCGCCGAGCAGTTCGACAGCCTGTGCGATATGCTGCGGGATTTTTCAACCGAGCTTTCCACGGAGCTTTGCTTTGACGAGACGGCGGCGCAGCGCGCCAAAGACTGCCTGCGTACACAGTTCGGCATTCTGCCGCAGGACGTAAACTGCGTCTGCGGCGAGACGGACCGCCTGCGTCTGCGCGTCACCTTTGCCGACGCCGTAAAAGCCCCGCCGCAGGCAGAGCTTCGCGAAGCGCTGGAAGAAGCGATCGGCCGTCCGCTGGAACTGCCCTGCATCCAGGCGGGCGAACAGGGACTGCAGGTCACCTTCTGCGAGCGGACGGAATTCTGCGTCGAGGCGGGCGCAGCGCGGCGCGCGGCGGACCGGGAGCGCCGCTGCGGCGACAGCTATGAAAGCTTTTATGATGGGCGCGGCGGCTATGTGGCGGTGCTCAGCGACGGCATGGGCCAGGGCACGCGCGCGGCGGTAGACAGCACGCTCGCTGTGGCGCTGTTCACAAAGCTTTGTAAAGCAGGCGTGCATTTTCACAGCGCGCTGCGGCTGGTCAACGCTGCGCTGATGCTCAAATCTGCTGAGGAATCTTTAGCGACGCTCGATGTGCTGCGCGTGGACCTTTACACGGGCAAGGCCGAGTTCTACAAGGCGGGTGCGGCAAAATCCCTGCTGCTGCGCAATGGGACATGCCGCGAGATCAAGCGCGCGTCGCTGCCCGCGGGAATCTTAAAGGAGGCACGGTTCGCCGTCGCGGAGGGCAAGCTTTTGGATGGCGACGTTGCAGTGCTCGCGTCCGACGGAGCGTTCGATGCGGACGAAGGTGCGTTGCGCCGCAGCTTACCCGCCCTTCGCGAAAAGCCCTGCGACAAGATCGCCGAACGGCTTTTGGAAGTCGCGACGCAGAAAAAGGTGCCGCACCGCGACGACATCACGGTGCTGGTGCTGCGTATTCGCAAAAATCCGAGGGACAATTAGAGTTCGGGGGGCAGAGGATAGAAGGGATTGCCTTAGGCTTTGCGCACAGCCACAGACGGGTTGAGTTTTCGTACAACCACGCGTTTTTCTCTCCCTCCGGCTTTTCCTTTGGCAAAACCCACCTCCCTCGGAAGACGGGAGGAAAAGTCCGATCAAACGCGTAGTGGCGGGCTTCCACGCCCGCCCGCGAACAGAGGTTAGAAGTTAGAGGGCAGGAACCGTTTGGGAGAGTTTCATTAAAAACGAAAGTCCGTATCATTTTTCGGCTGCGAAAGAAAATAAAATTTTGCTGAAATCCGCAGGGCAGTCTCGGCTGACCGAAAAACCGCTCGTCCCGCTTCTGCCCTCTGTTTTCTCCCGTCTGATATTCGAAAACCCCCGCACTGCGGGGGCTTCTTGCATATAGGCGCGCAAAATTTCCGGTTGAGAACTTCGCGGGAGTGTGCTATACTGAATATACTTATAACTATGCCCGCCGGCAGGGCCTTCCGGGCATAACGGGGAGAGCAGGATTTTGGCGATTCTAAAGGATGTCAAGCGGCTGGTCGTTAAGGTGGGCACGTCCACTTTGACCTACGAGACCGGCAAAACGAATATCCGCCGGATGCACAAGCTCGTGTCGGTTCTGTCCGACATCGTGAATTCCGGCGTGCAGGTGGTGCTGGTCACCTCGGGCGCCATCGGCGTGGGCGTCGGCAAGCTGGGGCTTGCCGCACGGCCGGAGGACACCCCGGGCAGACAGGCTGCCGCGGCGGTCGGGCAGTGCGAGCTGATGTTTATGTACGACAAGCTGTTCGGCGAATACGGCCACACGGTCGCCCAGCTTTTGATGACGAAAAGCGATGTGGAAAACCCGGAACGGCGGGAAAACCTTTCGAACGCGTTTGAAAAGCTGCTGGAATACGGCGCCGTACCCGTCGTCAACGAAAACGACTCGGTCGCCGTCGAAGAGATCGTCTACGGCGACAACGACAGCCTTTCCGCCATTGTGGCAAAGCTCATCGGTGCGGATGCGCTGATCATCCTGACCGACACCGACGGGCTTTACGACGCCGACCCGACCGAAAACGAGGACGCGCGCCTGATCCCCGAAGTGCGCGAGATCACCGATGCGCTCTTGCGCGTTGCGGGCGGGCACGGCACGCGCTTTTCAACGGGCGGCATGGTGACGAAGCTGCACGCCGCGTCGCTCGCGACGGAAGCGGGTATCGACGTGATCGTGATGAACGGCGCGTCGCCCGAGGCAATCTATAAGGCACTCGACGGCAAGCAGGTCGGCACATTTTTTGTTGGGAAAAAAGACAGATAAGAACGGGTGATGGCGATGACAAATCTGGAAATGCTCGGCGCGCGGGCAAAGGCGGCTTCGCGTGTGCTGATGACCGCGCCCACAGCAACGAAAAACGCCGCGCTCGAAGCGGCGGCGCAGGCGCTTGAAGCGCAGACATCGGCGATCCTTGCGGCAAATGAAAAGGACCTTGCGGCAGCCAAAGAAGCCGGCATGGCGAGCGCCATGCTCGACCGTCTGGCGCTTTCAAAAGAGCGCATCCGCGGCATCGCCGACGGCGTGCGCGAGGTCGCAGACCTCCCCGACCCCGTGGGCGCGGTGCTCTCTGAAACGGTGCGCCCCAACGGGCTGAAAATTCAAAAGGTTTCCGTTCCGCTGGGCGTTATCGCGGTCATCTTCGAAGCGCGCCCGAATGTTTCGGCGGACGCGGCGGCGCTCTGCCTGAAATCGGGCAACGCCGTGCTGCTGCGCGGCGGCAAAGAGGCGATCCGCTCCAACACCGCCATCGTCGCCGCCATGCGCGGGGCGCTGGAAAAAGCGGGGCTGCCCGCCGACTGCATCTGCCTAATGGAAGACACCTCCCGCGAAGGCGCACGGGAACTTATGCGCTTAAACGGGTATGTGGATGTGCTCATCCCGCGCGGCGGGGCGGGTCTGATCCGCTCCGTGGTGGAGAATGCGACCGTCCCCGTCATTGAAACGGGCGTGGGCAACTGCCATATCTATGTGGATCAAGATGCCGACATCGACATGGCGGCGGAAATCGTTTACAATGCCAAGACCTCGCGCGTGTCGGTGTGCAACGCGGCGGAAAGCCTGCTGGTGCACAGCGCCGTCGCCGAAAAAGCCCTGCCCGAAATCTACGCGCGGCTTTCCGAAAAGCACGTGACGATGTACGGTGACGAGCGCGCACGCGCGATCCTGCCCGGCATAGAAGCGGCCACGGAAGACGACTGGGGCAGGGAATACCTCGACTATAAGATGTCGGTCAAGGTCGTCGATTCGCTCGACGAAGCAATCGCGCACATCGCGCGGTATTCCTCCGGGCACAGCGACTGTATCGTGACCGAAAACGAGGCGGCGGCTGAACGCTTCTTAAACGAAGTGGATTCTGCGGCGGTTTACTGGAACGCGAGCACGCGCTTTACGGATGGCGGCTGCTTCGGGTTCGGCGCGGAGATCGGCATCTCGACGCAAAAGCTGCATGCGCGAGGTCCCTTGGGGCTGCCGCAGCTGACCAGCTTTAAATATAAGATCTACGGCGACGGGCAGGTCCGCTGACCGCGACGGAACAATATGGATCGGGGGAAGCATATGGCTAATACCAAACTGAAACATAAAAAAGGCGCGCGCCGCTGGGCGTTCCCCTTGGGGCTCGCCATCGCGGTGCTCGCGCTCATCGGCGTGGTCACGGTGATCGTCGCCGGCGTGACCGCCGTGCGGCAGGCGGTGGAAAAAAGCCGCAATTTCGATGAATACAACACGCTGCTCACGCCCGTGGTGATGAACGATCCGGACGCATTCGACGACCTGACGCAGGCGAATCCCGAGCAGCTGATCGACATTTCGATCTGGTCGATCCTTCGAAGCAACCTTGCGCCCGACACGTACACCTATGATGACAACGGCATGGTCATCCCCGAAGCGGATGTGACCGCGGAATTCCAGCGGTTGTTCGGTACGGAGGTGCAGCCGCAGCACATGACGGTCGAAGGGTACGGCTACACGTTCGCCTATGATGCGACCAAGCAGACCTACACCATCCCCTTGACGGGCGTTGTGCCGACCTATACGCCGCGCGTCGTGGCGAAAGAAGAACGCGGCGACACGATCGTGCTTACCGTCGGCTACATCGGCGGCGACCAGTGGGCGCAGGACGAAGAGGGCAACATGGTTGCGCCCGAACCCGACAAGTATATGCGCGTGACCCTGCGCGAAAAGGACGGCGCCTACTATATCAGCGCGCTGCAAAATACGGCCGCGCCCGAAACGGCGACCACCGCGGCGGCGCAGACCACGGCTGCCGCTGAAACGACAACCGCCGCGCCGACCGTTCCCGCAACCGCCGCGCCGACCGCTGCGCCGGAAACCACTGCCGCCGCAAGCTGAAAAAGGAGATACACGCTATGAATCGGATCTCTCCCTCCATCCTCTCCGCCGACTATGGTAATCTTGCCGAAGCGCTAAAGCTTTTGACCGCTTCCGGGGCGGATATGGTGCATATTGACGTTATGGACGGGCACTTTGTCCCGAATATCACGCTTGGCGCGCCGGTGGTGCGCTGCCTGCGGAAATCGACCGCGCTCCCCTTTGACGTGCATCTGATGATCGACGAGCCCGCGCGCTATATTGCGGATTTCGCCGAAGCGGGCGCAGACCGCATCACATTCCACGTCGAGGCAAAAAGCGGCATCGAAGAAACGCTCGACGCAATCCGCGCCGCCGGGAAAGAAGCGGGGCTTGCCGTCAAGCCCGGCACGGATATTTCGGAAGTCTACCCGTATCTTTCAAGGCTCGCCATGGTGCTTGTGATGACCGTCGAGCCGGGCTTCGGCGGGCAGAGCTTCCGGGAGGACATGCTGCCGAAGATCCGCGCTTTGCGCGAAGAATGCGCGCGGCGCGGCATTCCCGGCTTAGACATCCAGGTGGATGGCGGCATTTCGGCACAGACCATCGCCAAAGCGGCTGCCGCGGGCGCAAATGTGTTCGTCTCAGGCAGTGCGCTGTTCGGAAGCCCCGACATGGCGGCGGAGATCGACCGGTTTAAGAAGCTGGCAGACGCGGCGCAGGCGTAAGGCGCAGCTCCGTTGCGTGCTCGGCGAGGTGCAGCGCGGTGTCGCTCGATACATCGTGCGTTTGCCCGTATTCGGAAAGCAGCCGCTCTGCGCGCGCTGCGTCGGAGAGGTCCGGGAAGGTGAACAACGCCGCAAAACCCTGCCTTGTGCGAAACAGGCGGATCTCCGCCTTGGCAAGCGGCGGGGCCGAAAGGCGTTTGTATATATCTAAAAAAACGTTTACATCCTGCGTGGAAAAGAACAGCGTGCGCGGTTTGCGCAGCACGCGCAGCCGCGTTTTGTGCGCGGTGAACAGGAAGATGCAGCCGCCGTTCTTTTCCGGCAGCACATCGATGCGAAGCGTCCCCCGGGCGGGCGGCGCGAAGTCCAACGTGCGGCGGGCGCGCAGCAGGATCTCCCGGACGATGCGCACCGTCTGCGCGTTGTCAGCGGAAAGATCCGCAAACGAGAGCCGGAATGCTGAAAGGTCTTCGCGCGTGAGCGCGGCAAGCAGGACGGCGGTAGATGTTTTGTGCAGTTCCATACGGTGAAGCCCCCTTCTGCGAACGGTGTTTCGCGCGGGGCGAAGCCGTTCTTCTGTACCGCGCGAGATTTGCGCGGCTACTATTTCATCCTATTGCAAAGCCCACGGTTTTGCAATGCCAAATTTATGGAAAACGAGGTGGATTTTTTGCGTCAGGATATAGCGCCGCAAGCGGACGGCCGTTTGTTTACGCCTGAAATGAAAGCGGAGATCCGAACGACACAAAAGCAGATGCTGGACCGCCTGGTGATGTTGTTCGCACCGACGATTATGGCGTGGTATTATTACGGCTCGCGCGCGCTGTGGCTCGTGTGCATCGCGGTGTTGACCGCGTTGGTGTGCGAGGGGCTCGGCATGAAGATCCTGGGGCAGAGGACGACACTGCGCGACCTTTCGGCGGTGGTCACGGGCGTGACGCTCGCGCTCTGCCTGCCCGCCTCTTCACCTGCGTGGCTCGTCATCCTCGCCGTCGCGTTTGCGATCCTTGCCGCGAAACTGCCGTTCGGTACGGCGCGCAGCCTCCTGTTTTCCCCTGCGGCGGCGGGGCTTGCCTTTGTGACGGTCTGCCTGCCGCAGTATGTGTTTACCTATCCGGCGCTGCCCGCAGCGGGCGAGAGCGCCCCGGTGTATGGCAGCTCGATGTTTACCGCGGGCGTTTCGCTGACGCAGATGCTGCAAAACAGCGCGTCTTTGGGCGGCGAGCTCGCGAATTACCTGGATGTGCTGGTGGGCGCGCATGCGGGCCCCATGGGCACGGGCTGCATCATTGCGCTGCTCGGCGCGCTCGTGTATCTACTGGTGCGCCGCCCGAAACAGTTTACGACGGCTGCCGGCTTTTTGGCGGCTGCCGCGCTGATGGCAGTTCTTTTTCCGCGCACCACAGCCGGGCGCGGGCAATCCGTCGTCATGGAGCTGTGCGGCGGGATGCTGCTGTTCGCAGCGCTGTTCCTGTTGTCGGAAGAGCCGCTTTTGCCGAAAACGTTTTACGGCCGACTGGCGTACGGGGTGTGCGGCGGCGTGTTCTGTATGCTGTTCCGCATCTTCGGCACGTTTGAAGAAGGCGTGATGTTTGCCGTTTTGCTCACACAGGCGCTGACAGGCGCGTTCAACAAACTGCCCGACGCCGCGTTCCGGCGCCGCCTGCAGGCACATGCGCGCCGCAAACGCCGCTCGAAAGCCGGCACGGCACAAAATGCGGAAGGGGGCTTGACCGATGCGTAAACGGGGACAAGCGCTTTGGACGGGGATCCGCGACAGCGCCGTGGTCAAAAACCCCGTCCTGTTTGAAGCGATCGGCCTTGCGCCCGTCGTGGCGATGGCGGTTTCCTTAAAATCCGCCATCATTCTGGCCGTGGTGTCGTGCGCGGAACTGCTGGTCATCGAGCTGTTCGCGTGCCTCGCCTTGAAAAAGCTCAAAAGCTATTTCCGTGTCGCCGTGTATGCGGTGCTCGGGGTGTTCATCAATATTCCGATTTTCATGTTCTTTGAACGCTTCACCCCGAACGAAGCGCAGAACGTGGGCATCTTTTTGCCGCTGCTCGCCGTTAACTCCCTGGTGGCGCTGCACTGCGAGCGGTTCGCCGTCAAAAACCCGTTCCGGAAAACGGTTGTGGACGCGGTCTCGGCAAGCGCGGGCTACGCGCTGGTGGCGCTGCTTGTCGGCACGGTGCGCGAGATCATCGGCAGCGGGACGATCTATTCCGTGTCGCTGCACCTGCCTGTGCAATTACAGGGCTTTTTGTTCCCGTTCGGTGGGCTTTTGCTGCTGGGGTTCCTTGCAGCGGGCATCAAAGCGCTCATTCTGCGCCGCCACCCCGACGCGGACGTCGAGCAGGCGTTTGACATGCGCGAGATCACGCAGTCGCATGTCGGGAAGCTTCGCAATTTGCTGGATACGGATTTCAACCCCTATGATGAAGAGGAATCTGCGCCGGCAAAGCCGCGCGAACGGCTGAAAAAGGCGGCTGCACCCGCAAAAGAAGCCGCCGCGCCGGACGACGGCGCCGTGGCAGCGCCGACAGAGCCCGAGCCCTCCCGCCGCGCGCAGAAAGCGGCAGAAAAACGGGCAAAAAAGCAGGCAAAGGCGCAGAAACCGCCCCGCGAAAAAGCGGCAAGGGCAAAGACAACCCGGGTGAAAACACCGCAGCCGCCCACTGCTTCCGCGGAAACCCCGCCGCGCAGATCCCGCGCCGAAGCGGAGGATTATCTGTCGGAATTCGACGAGATCCTGTCGGAGCTCGACGCATACCGCGAAAAATACGGGATGCAAAACGGCACGGACACGGCGGACGACGCGCATGCCGCATCCGGCGCGGAAAGCACGGACGAACCGAAAGGCGGGGAAAAGCCATGAGCATTTTAGGCAGTCTCTTTTCGGCGGCGCTGTATGCCTGCCTGTTCCAGAACCTGATTTTTTCGGGCGGGTACGGTGCGGATGAAGCCATCCGCATGGCGGCAAAGCCCAAACAGCTTTTTCCGCTGAGTATTTTTATCGTATATTTTTCGACGCTCGGCTCGCTTGTCTGTGTGCTTTTGGAGCAGGCGGCCGCCGTGCGCGCGCTCAATGTGTTTTGGCACGCGCTGATCTTTGTCGGCGTGCTTACGGGGATTTATCTTGTCACACTGCTCGTGGTGCTGCTGGTGTTCCGCGCAAAGCCGCGCACCGTGCGGCGCCTGGGCGTTGCGGCGTTCAATACGCTGGTGCTTGCCGTGCCGTTCATCAACTACCGTGCGGCGTTCGGCGTATTTGAAGCCATCGGCGCAGGGGTGGGTGCCGGGATCGCGTTTGTCATCGCGGTGCTGCTCATCAACTTCGGTCTGCGCGCGCTGGACCGAAACGACGAGATCCCGAAAGCTTTTAAGGGCACGCCCGCCGTATTCATTTATGTTTCGATCCTCGCGCTTGCGTTCACAGGGCTTACGGGCACCGGCTTAGGCGTTTGAAAGGGAAAAAAGTATGTTCAGGAACCGGGATGTAAAGCCGCGGAAAAAAAGCTATTATCCGTTTTCCAAAAACTATCCGAGCCGGCGCACAGGCACGACCTACGCCATCGGCGAAAGCCGCGCGCGCCGCGAAAAGGAACGCCGCAACGCCGTCGTGTATGCGGTGGTGCTCGTGGTGGTGTTTTTGGTGGTTTTTGCGGCGGCGTTCGTCGGCATCTCGCTGTATGAGCGTCCCATTGACGACGGCAGCGACACGGTGGTCAGTGCGGACGGCGGGCTGCGCGCGCTGTATATCACCGAAGATGAGCTCGGCGGCGGCATTGCTTTCGACCTGTTCCGCAGCACGCTTGAACAGGCGCAGGCGAACGCGGTGCTTTTGGATTTCAAAAACGAAGCGGGCAGGCTTTGTACCGACACGGGTACGGACACAGCCGGGGAGATCGGCGCGTCCGCGGATTCCGCAGCCGCGAAGGATACCGTCGAACAGCTCAAAGCACAGGGCTACACGATCGTGGCGCGGGTGTACTGCTTCCGGGACCCCCTTGCGGCATCCCTGCTGCCCGGGACGGCGGTGACGGAGGCGGACGGCGTGACCGTCTGGCTGGATGCCAGCGCCCGCAATGGCGGGGAGCCGTGGCTCAACCCGTATTCCGAGACGGCGCAGCGCTATCTGCTCGATGTCATCGGAAACGCAGTGGAATTCGGCGCGGATGCCGTTCTGCTGGACGGCGTGCAGTTCCCGACGGGGGAGCTTGCCGCGCGCGCAACTTTTCCGGGCGAAGCGGAAAGCACTTACAGCCGCAACGCCATCCTGCAAAGCTTCATCGAACGTGCAAAAACGCAGGTGGGCGACACCCCCCTGATGGTCGCCATGCCGCTTTCGGCGGTGGTCGCAGGGGATACGGCGGCGTACGGCGGCGGGATCTTCGACTCCGCGGCGGACACGGCGGCGGTCCTGCTCGACCGCACGGGGCTTTCCGACGGTACGATGCTCGGCGGCACTGCGTATTCTTCCGACATGGACGAGGCGGCGTTTGTATCGGCTGCGACGGCGGCGCTTGAGGAGCGGCTTGCCCAAAACTACCGTACAGAGAATGTTCTGCCCATTCTTTCGGATACGGCGGATGTATCAAACCTTGCGAACGCGGGTATAGATAGTTATATAGCCTTGCGCACGGCGGATACTGCGGCGCAATAAAGGGTCCGCCTTCAAAACAAAAACCTTTCCGGACATAGGCCTGCGCCCGTCATACGGTGCGCGGCTAAAAAATACTTGACAAGTGTTGATTTTTGTGGTACTCTGGAACCAGAGAAAAGCCCTTGGAAGGGGAGTAGCTTTCAGGCGAGCGGGTTTATCCCCCTTACTTGAACCCGCCGGTCAACATCTTGCCGTACACTCGGCTGGCCGACGAGCCTGCTTTTTCAGGTAGCAAGACCTTCGGCAGCGTCCGCGTTTGCCAGAAGGTCTTTTTTCACCTATTTTTTCAGGAGGCGAACAGTATGCAGTACTATTTGCAGTCCCCACAGGATGTCTTCCGCGAAGTGGGCAGCTCCGAAACGGGGCTTTCGCAAAGCGAAGCGGAAAAACGTCTTGCCGAAAACGGTAAAAACAAGCTGCAGGAAGGGAAAAAGAAATCCCTCATCCGCCGGCTCTTCGAACAGTTTGCTGACCCGATGATCATCATCCTCATCGCGGCGGCGATTGTTTCGGGTATCACGGCGGCGATGGAAAAAGAATTTCCCACGGACGTCATCATCATCCTCGCGGTGGTTATTATCAACGCGGTGTTGGGCGTCTATCAGGAAAGCAAAGCGGAAAAGGCGATCGAAGCGCTCCAGCAAATGGCGGCGGCGACCTCCAAAGTCCTGCGCGACGGCGAGGTCAAGCAGGTCCCGAGCGCGGACCTGGTCGTCGGCGATGTGATTTTACTCGAAGCGGGCGACGCCGTCCCCGCGGACGCGCGCATATTCGAGAGCGCAAGCCTCAAAATCGAGGAGGCGGCGCTGACGGGCGAGTCCGTGCCCGTTAACAAAGCCATCAACGCCCTCGGGCTCGGGGAAGAAAAAGACGTGCCGCTCGGCGACCGCAAAAACATGATGTATATGGGATCCTCGGTCGTGTACGGGCGCGGGCGCGCGGTCGTGACCGCCACCGGCATGAATACCGAAATGGGCAAGATCGCCGGCGCGCTTTCCGCGGCGCAGGAATCCCGCACGCCCTTGCAGCAAAAGCTCGCGCAGCTTTCCAAGATCTTAAGCTACATTGTCCTGGGCATCTGCGTGTTCATGTTTGTGTTCGACATCATCCGCCGTTATACGACGGGAGAGCCGCTGGACTTCGACTTCCTGCTGCACTCGTTCATGATCGCCGTATCACTGGCGGTCGCCGCTATCCCCGAAGGCCTTGCCGCCGTGGTGACGGTGGTGCTTTCCATCGGCGTGACGAATATGTCGAAAAAGAACGCCATCATCCGCAAGCTGACCGCTGTGGAAACGCTCGGCTGCGCGCAGATCATCTGCTCGGATAAGACCGGCACGCTCACGCAGAACAAAATGACCGTGGTTGAGCACTACGCCGACAATGAAAAACTGCTTGCCGAAGGGATGGCGCTGTGCACAGACGTCAATGTGGACCACGACGGCAACCTGGTGGGCGAGCCCACCGAAGCCGCGCTGGTGGCGTATGCGATGAAGCTGGGGCTTAACAAAAACGACCTGCTGAAAAGCGCGCCGCGCGTGGGCGAAGCGCCGTTTGACTCCTCGCGCAAAATGATGTCCACCATTCACAAGACTTCCGACGGCGTTTTGCAGTTTACCAAAGGTGCGCCCGACGTGGTGCTGGGGCGCTGCACCCATATTTTCAAAAACGGTGCGGCAGTCCCCATGACCGATGCTGACCGCGAGGCGATCCTCCGGACGAACAAGGCGTATGCCGACCGTGCGCTGCGCGTACTGGCGGCCGCGTTCCGCACGTATTCGGATGTCCCCGAGGACCAGAGCGCGGAAGCGCTGGAGCACGACCTGATCTTTATCGGGCTTACGGGAATGATCGACCCCGTGCGCCCCGAGGTCAAAGCGGCGATCGAAGAATGCCGCAGTGCAGGCATCCGCCCGATTATGATCACCGGCGACCACAAGGATACCGCAGTCGCGATTGCAAAAGAGCTGGGCATCATAAAGGATGCGTCCGAAGCCATTACGGGCGCCGAGCTCAACGAACTTTCCGACGAAGAATTCAAAGACAAGGTCACGCAGTATTCGGTCTATGCGCGCGTGCAGCCTGAGCACAAGGTGCGCATCGTCAACGCCTGGCGCGCCCGCGGCATGGTGACCGCCATGACCGGCGACGGTGTGAACGACGCGCCCTCCATCAAGAGCGCCGACATCGGCGTGGGCATGGGCATTACGGGCACGGACGTGACGAAGAACGTCGCGGACATGGTGCTTGCCGACGACAACTTTGCGACGATCGTTTCCGCCGTGGGCGAAGGCCGCCGCATTTACGACAACATCCGCAAATCCATCCAGTTCCTGCTCGCGTCGAACTTAAGCGAGGTTTTGGCGATCTTCTTCGCGAACCTGATGGGCTTCACCATCCTCGAACCCGTCCACCTTCTGTGGATCAACCTCGTCACCGACACTTTCCCGGCGCTGGCGCTGAGTATGGAGAAGGGCGAAAGGAATATTATGAAGCGTCCGCCGCGCAAGACCACAGACGGTATTTTTGCCGGCGGTGTGGGCGGCGACATCGCCTACCAGGGGCTGCTCATTGCGCTGCTGACCATCGTGGCGTATCTCGTCGGTCACTTTGTCGAAGCGGGCAGATGGGAGATCGTCAACAGCCCGGACGGCATGACGATGGCGTTCCTCACCATGTCGCTGTGCGAGATTTTCCACTCGCTGAACATGCGCTCGCAGCGCGGTTCGATCTTTGCGATGGCGGCGCGCGGCAGCCACAACAAGTATCTGGCGCTTTCGACGATTGCTTCGCTCATCACGACAACCGCCGTGATCTATATCCCGGGCTTGAGCGATGCGTTCGGGTTTGAACACATCAATCTGATGGAATATGCCATCGCCATTGCGCTCGCGTTCGCGATCGTCCCGCTTGTGGAGCTCATCAAAGCGTGTGAGCGCGCCGCGGGAAAACGGAAAAAGAAAAAAGCGTAATGCCGCGCAGAAGCGGCACATAAGCCATGCGAAACGCCCTGCCGGGTTCCGGTTGGAACCCGGCAGGGCGTTTGCTTTTGGAAAGCGGAACAATCCCAGAACGATCTTTGTTTTTTGAAAAATCCATAAAAATAGATTGAAAAACAAAGAAAAAATTGCTATACTGTTATTTAGTTAATTTTTTAACAAGAGGAAGCGTATCTGCTATGAAAGAGAATGCAAAAATCATCGCGGTTGCGGGCAAAGGCGGCGTGGGCAAAACGTCCGTTTCCGCAACCATCGTAAAACTGCTTACGGAAAAGTATCCGGACAAAAAAATTCTGGCGATCGACGCCGACCCTGCCGTCGGCCTTTCCACGGCGCTGGGGATCAATGTGCAGACGACGATCGACGATATCCGCAAGGAGATCGTCTCCACGGTCGAGGATGGGGATACAAAAGCGGCGATCGAACTGCTCGGCGACGCGCGGTATAAGATTTTCGATGCGCTGGTCGAAACCGACGGTTTTGCGTTTATCGCCGTCGGCCGTCCCGAAAGCGCGGGCTGCTACTGCAAGATCAATTCGTACTTAAAAGAAGTCATCAGCCTGCTTTCCGAGGAATTCGACTACGTCGTGATCGACGGCGAGGCCGGCATCGAGCAGATCAACCGCCGCGTCATGGAAAAGGTGACCCACCTGCTCTTAGTCAGCGACGCGAGCAAAAAGGGGACGCACGTCATCGAGACCATCAAAAGTGTGGCGGATGAGCTGGTCATGTATGAAAAGATCGGCGCGATCCTGAACCGGCTGCCGAGCGAGGATGTGATCCCATACATCGACACCGGCGACATCCCGGTGCTTGCCTACATCCTTTCGGATCCCAACCTTGCCGTCTATGACATCGAAGGGAAAAATATCATGCAGCTTCCGGATGATTCCAACATCGTAAAAGGTGTTGCCGAGGCGCTTCGGAAAATGGAAATCATTTAAGCTGCCGAGCATCGAACCCGATATGCCGAAAACGCGCCGGCACGGCGGTCTTTCCCTTTTTCGCCCGAGGCCGCGGCAGCCTGCCTGCGTGCTCAAAACGAAAATCCCATCCCTGCCGACATCGTTTTCGGTGTGCAGCAGTTTTCAGCGAGAGGATTTTTGTGCGGGCAAGGCACAAAAGCGCCGGAATACTGACGTATTTCAAGCTTTTTAACGCAGCCCGCGCCTAAAGTACCGCTGAAAACCATATTGTGTTCGATTCCCGGCAGCTTAGCCTTACCGGTTTTAAGGAGGTTCTATGAAAGATTTAAAACATCTTTACGAGTTTGAAAACCTGCTGCAGGAAGCCAACAACGCGCTTGTGCAAGAGGCAAAAGCACAGGGGAAGCTTGCGCTCGGCTACACCTGCTACCATGTCCCGGAGGTGCTGCTCAACTGCCCCGGCTGCTTTTCCGTGCGGCTGCGCGCCCCGCGGACGGGGTCTTTGGACATTGCGACCTATTATATGAGCAATTTCCTGTGCGGCTACTCGAAAGCACTTTTAGAACGGGCGATTGAGGGCGGCTACAACTTTCTGGATGCGCTTCTCGGCTCGGAGACCTGCTCCGAGATGAACCGCGCCTTAGAGCATTTTGAGCTGCTGCACCTTGTGGACAATCCGAACTTTTTCGTAAGCTTCATGGACGTCCCCTTTAAGATCGAGCCCCACACCGTCAAGCACTATGTCAAGCAGGCGAAGGATAAGATCATCCATCCGCTTTCGGAAAAATACAACGTGGATTTTTCGGACGAGGCGCTTTTGAAAGCCGTCGCCGAGCACAACGAGGTCTGCCGCCTGATGACGGAGATCGGCAGCTACCGCAAAGAGGAGAACCCGCGCATCACAGGCTATGAATACCACGTTTTGAACCTGATTACATACTGCTGCCCGAAGTCTCTCATTTTGGATAAGCTGCGCGAGACCGCCGAGGAGTTAAAAACGCGCGAGCCCGACGAAAAGAAGAACTACCGCGCGAAGATCGTGGTGGTCGGCTCGGAAATGGATGATCCCGAGTTTACAAAGCTGATCGAAGAAAGCGGTGCGCTGGTTGTGGCGGACCGGTTCTGCTTCGGCTCTATCCCGGGCAGGGAGGAGATCCATATCGACCCGAACGAGGACATCCTCACGCAGATCTGTAAGCATTACATGGTCACAAGCCAGTGCCCGCGGTATATGAGCCACGAAAAGGTGCAGGAACGCCGCGATACCGTAAGGCGGCTTGTAAAGGAATATCACGCCGACGGCGTTTTGTACGAGCAGATCAAATTCTGTGAGTATTGGGGCTACGAGCGCGCGCTCGCATCGCACATTATGAACGACGAATACGGCGTGCCGTCCGCGTCCGTGGACCGGCAGTATACGGCTTCCTCCTCCGGGCAGCTTCGGACGCGCGTGCAGGCATTTGTGGAAAGCCTTGAGATCAAAAAGATCGCAAAGGCGAGGGAGGCGAACGTCCATGCTCAAGGATAAGCTAAAAAAACTGAAAAACATCAAAATCGAGCCGGATAAAATCAAAGCGTATGCCGTCGATATGTTCGGGAAACCTGCGGGCTTAGGCGACCTGTACCGCGAGCACACTGCCCTTTTGAAGCACCGCGAGTGGCGCGGCGCGGGCGACACCTTATATGATTACTACCGTTGGCTTGTCAACTGGAAAGACATGATCGCTATGGTCGGCAAAGCCCCCGTGTCGTGTGTGAAGGGCTTAATGCGGTACCGCTGGTTTGCCTCCTATCTTTCCGCACCCGCCTTTGTGGACCGCCATGTGATGGGGCTTCGCGGGCCGCAGCTGAGAATGGCGCATCTGCACTACAACATGATCGTCAAGCACACCACGAAGCTCATCGGCATTTCGATGCGTGCGGACGAGCGGTTCCACCCGGGCAATAAATTGTCCAAAAAAATCGTGCTGATGGATGAGATCGTCCCGAACGAAGTCTTTACGGGCTTCCCGAACCTGATCCCCATCCCGCTGCAGACGCTGCCGATCTTTTTGGCGTCCATGGTTGACCAGCAGATCACGCCGCCGTATCTCGAGGTCACGGAAAGCTACGGCGTCCCGGCGGACGTCTGCCCGCTGCCGAGCGGGGAGGCCGGCGTTGCCATTGAAGACGATTACCCGAAGATCGGCTGCTGCATGATCTCCACTAATATGCCCTGCGACGGCTCCATTATGAACACCTCTTTCCTCGACCGGCGCTTGCAGCTGCCGTCGCACGTTTTCGGCGTGCCGCTGCGCTACAATGACGAGGACGTGCAGGAATACGGCGTGGAGGAGATCAAGTCTTTGATCGCCTATGTGGAAGAGCAGACCGGCGAAAAATTCGACTGGGACGCTTTCTTCTCCAAAATGCGCGATTATAACGAGCAGCTGGATTACGAGCTCCAGAAATGGGACGTGAACAAGACCGATTACCCGCAGATGACCGGCGCGTGCTTCTGGCTGTACCGTATTTTCTATTTCAATCTGTCGGGCGGCTCGAACAAGCGCTTCTTGAAGGTGGACAAAAAGGTCAACAAGATCATGATGCAGGCGTATGAAAAGAAAACGCCCGTCTCCAAAGTGATGCGCCACCGCGCCGTCGTGTGGTCCTGCCCGGCGAACTATTATACGAGCTTTGCCAACTGGCTGGAAAACTGCTGGGGCATCAACGTTGTGATGGATATGGAAACGATGATTTCCTATTTGGAGATCAGCGCGGACGACAAAGAGCAGGCGCTGCGCGACTTAGCCCGGACCTATCAGCGCTCCATCATGCGCAAGCACACCAAAGGCGGCTACCGCAATGTTGTGGATGAGCTCTGGCGCATCGTCGAGGAATACCATGTCGATACGGTCATCATGTACGACCAGATCTCCTGCAAGGGCATGGACGGCTTGAACGGCATTTTCGACGATCAGGCGCGCGAGCGCAATGTCCACTTCATCTGGGTCAAGCAGGACCTGATGGACCCGCGGACGATCTCGCGGCGCGATATGCGCGACCAGGTGAACAAATACATGCAGACTGTTTTGCAGGAAGAGCCCGTCGACCCCACACTGCTGGATTTCGAAGACGATCTTGCCTGGTAATTGCAGAAACAATCCATTGGATAGAAAGGGTATGTGAATCCATATGAAATATTTCGGCGGCTGTGATGTAGGCTCTACCTACACAAAATGCGTTATTTTAGACGAGAACGGGAAAATGGTCGCGGCGGTCACGAACCGCAGCAAGATCAATCCCGTCCAGTCTGCACAGATCGCGCTGGACGATGCGATCGCGCAGGTCGACGACCTGCACAGCGCAAAGGATCTTTCTTATCTCATCGGCACGGGCTACGGCCGCAACAAGGTCCCGTTTGCCGAGGAAAACATCTCTGAGATCAGCTGCCACGCCATGGGCGTGCATGTGACCAACCCCGAGGTCAAGGCTATCATCGACATCGGCGGGCAGGACGTCAAGGGCATTTCCATTGACACGGACGGCACGGTCAAAAACTTTGCCATGAACGACAAATGCGCCGCGGGCACGGGCAGGTTTTATGAGGCGATGGCAAATGCGTTTGAAATGAGCCTCCCGGAATTCTCCAAGCTCTCGCTGAGCGCAAAGAACACGATCCCCATCACGGCGCAGTGCACCGTGTTCGCCGAAAGCGAGGTCATCTCCCTCGTCGGCGAGGGCAAGCCGATGGATGAGATCGCCGCAGGCATTCAGCTTGCGGTCGCAAAACGCTGCTTCGTCATGGCGAAAAAGGCCGGCGCGACGGACAGCATCACCTTAACGGGCGGGTGCGCGAAAAACGAAGGACTCAAACAGGCGATCGAAAAGGTGCTCAAAATCAAGGTGGTCGAGCTCTCGACCGACCCGCAGCTGATGGGGGCGCTCGGCGCCGCCGAATACGCAAGGCAAAAAGGCATGGCGAAAGCCGGTTGAGGGGAAGGGCGAGTATGATAAAAGCGATTGCAAAGATCCTGACCGCTTTGGCAGCATTTTTTGGGCTCACGTTCACGATCTATTGGTTCAATCTGGACATGAAGCTCGTGCGTAAAATCTATGATGCGCTGCAAAAGCACTATGACAATCTGAAGAGAGACAAACGGTTATAATGGATTTCTATAATGATTTGATCCGCGATACGTCAGCCCTGCTGCAAGGGACTAAGAGCTGCGCGTATCCGTATACGCCGGGGAAGGCGTGGCCGGACGCGGGCCGCAACGAGGTGATCCTGCAGCGCGACACCGCCTTTGAATTAAACGGCGTCGGCTTCAACCTCATCACGTCCGAACCGGTCGAAAGCGGCATCGCTGTTTACGGCGACGAGCTCGGCAGTATCCGCCAAAGCCGGCATTTTGCGCGCGTCTGCCTGATCGGGATGCGCGACGACGCCGGGGACGAGCAAAAGACGTATGACCGGATCCGGAAAGTCGAATTTGTAAAATACCACTGCTTCCCGAAAGGCTATATGATCCGTACCGCTTCGCGCAGCCATAAAGAGGTTGTCCGCGTGAGCAAAAGCGCCGTGCAGGGCGGCATCAGCTTCGAAAAGGTGGGCAACCTGCTTCTATCCGCTTATTTGGAAAAACCGGCGGTGGAGGGCATCAAGATCCTTTTCCTGACCGACCCGCAGCTCGACTACGCGAAGCTGGAAAAAATCGCGGCAAAGACCCACGCGGTCACCGAAACGCTCAACCACATTATGAACAGCGTCAACTTCGATTGCAGCACCTGCAACCTGAAGCCGATCTGCGATGAGGTCGAGGGAATGCGCGAGCTGCATTTCAAACGCGCGGGGATGTAAAGTCTGTGGGCAAAAAACAAGGGAAAAGGGCAGTAAGCCACAATCGGCTTGCTGCCCTTAGAGTGTGTCAAAAAAGGGACTTTGCTCCCCTTGTCAGGGGAGCTGTCGAGCGAAGCGAGACTAAGGGGTAGTCGGAAACCTTGATATTTCACTGATTCTCTCCCTCCGTCACGCGCAAAGCGCGTGCCACCTCCCTCGTCAGAGGGAGAAAAAAGACTTAATTGACAGTCTGAGAGCGACAAGCCAAAATCAGCTTGCCGCTCTACGTTTATTTACCTGCGCATCATGCGATCTTCTGCATCCACGCGTCGTATTTTTTGAACACTTTTTCGAGGATCTTGGCGCTGTCGGCGCTGACGAACAGCACCTTCACGCCGCTGTGTTCCCGCCGAACGCGAGCGCGCACCCGCTCGAAAATGCGTGCGCTCGGGCGGTAGGTATCCACTGCCGTTTTCAGCAGTGCGTCTGTGTCATGCAGATTCATTCGTCTTTGCCTCCCGTTCCAAATTTTCTGAAAATAGGCCTTTTGCCTTTTGCAGCCGCGTGCGCACAGCGGACGCCGTCACACCGAGCAGTTCGCCGATCTCTTCACTTTTGAAGCCGAAGCTTTTTAAGGTCAGCAGCTCGGCGCAGTCCGCAGGCAGCGCCGCAAATGCGCGCTGCACGGCAAGCCGCGTTATGTCGTCGGGCGCACTGGCCGGGTCGGGCTGCGCCTCATCGAGCGGCTGCGTCTCGCGCGAAGCGTAGGCGCGCCGCAAAAAGTCATTTTTGAGGTTCACGGCACAGCGGAACACCCACGCGCGCCAGTTGTCGGGGACCCTTTCGCTGTCAACGGCGCGCCACACACGCAGAAAGATTTCCTGCGTGAGGTCCTCCGCCTCCTGCGCACCGAAGCAGACGTTAAAATAGGCGAACACATCCGAAAACAGCGCCCCATAAACCGCGTCAAACGCTTCGTTTTTCTCCTGCGCGTTCATCGTCTCCGAATCTTTGCGACGTCATGCGCCAAGAGCTGCACCACGTCAAAGGTGTCTTTCGTCGCGCGGATCTGCGCAACATCTACAATCAGACAGACCTTTTCGAGCAGCAGCTCGGCGGTCACGTCCTTTTCGATATAGAGCTTTACAATGTCCATCAGCACGAGCCTGCCCGGGACGTTTTCCAAAAGAGTCTTGGTCAAATGGAATTCATGCAGATCCTTTTTGAAAAGAACGTCCGTGTCTATATTGGCATATGTGACTTCTTTGGCGCTTAAAGAAAGCGCGCTTTTTTGTACGCTCGGGTGCGCGACGACCAGATCCGCCGTCACTTCGCCGTGCGCCTCAGCGGGGACAGCCATTACAAAGACGAGACTGCCGTAATAACGGTTTTTGCCGTCGCCGAGGAACCGCTCGGCGGGCAGGATCGCGCCGTCCGGCAAAAGCTCCACCGCCGAAAGATCAACGGCGTCCACCTTACCGTTGACACACAGGAATTTAAGCTGTCCGCTGTTCTGGTTGCGCTGGTCGCAAACCACTTTCCCGTTGACGATCAGCGAGACCTGTTTGTTCTCCGAAAGCGGCATAATGATCGCCGTACCGTTGATGACGCAGATGCTGTTGTTTGGCAGGTTATTGTTGCTTAAGACAGTTTTGCCGTTGAAGGTGAGCGTTTCGATATCTGCGTCCGCGTAGACAGTGGACGCGACGTTTTTCATATCGATTTTCGCGAACGCCGCGCGGGTTTGTTCGTCACAGCCTTTCGGCAGGATCACCAGCGCCGCGTTGTGCACCGCCTCGACAGACGACGCGGCTTCCGGCGTGTTGTAGCTGCGCAGGTCGCAGACCGCCACATTTTGAAATTTCATCTCAATTCCCTTTCCATGTGTTTCTGTAAAGTAAGACGCACCGTGCACGCACTTTGTCCGTTTTAGACGATGGATATTAGATGTTAGATGTGCGGGGGGGGGGAGGAAGTGACCGAAAAAACCGAACCGGGAAATTGCCCGCCCCTACCTGGTTTGCACTAACTTTCGGCTTCGCAGAAAACCCGCCCATTCCACATCTAATATCTAACGTCTAACATCTAAAATCTATTTATGGTATTTCCCGCCGTTCTGAATTTGGAACGCACGGTAAATCTGCTCTAAGAGCATCACGCGCGCAAGACGGTGCGGAAAAGTCATTTTCGACATGGAAAGGCGAAAATCCGCCCGCCGTTTGACTTCGTCGGAAAGCCCAAAAGAGCTGCCGAGCACAAAAACAAGCTCGCTTTTTCCCTCCAAAGCGAGCGCAGATATTTTTTGACTAAGCGCTTCGCTTGAAAGCATTTTGCCCTCAATGCAAAGCGCTAACACATAGGCATTTTTCGGAATCTTCGCCAGGATCTGTGCGCCCTCGCGTTCGAGCGCTTTTTGGATCTGCGCCTCTGAGGGATTTTCGGGCAGCGGTTCGGGGGAAAGCTCGACCAAATGCAGCCGGCAGAATGCCGAAAGCCGCTTTTCATATTCCGCGCAGAAGTCGCGCACATACTTTTCCCGGCATTTGCCGGGCGACAGGATCGTTATCGTGAACACAGCCGCACCGCTTTCTCTGCCCAGACAGGGCTTGCGACCGTCAGGGTAATGTCATCGCCGCAGACGGCGCCCGCCGCCTCCAGGGCATCCGCCGTCACACGGTATGCCAGTTCGGGCAGGTTGTTTTGCTCGCTTAAATGGCCTAAAAACAGGTGCTGCGTGCCGCTTTCCGCCAAAAGGCAGGCTGTTTCGGCGCACACCTCGTTGCATAGGTGCCCGTGCGTGCCGAGGATGCGCTTTTTGAGCGGATAAGGGTACTGCGGATTGCTTTGCAGCATTCGCACGTCGTGGTTGGATTCCAGCAGCACAGTCTCGCAGCCGCGGATCGCCGAAAGCACGGTGTCGGTCATTTCGCCGAGGTCGGTGGCAATCGCCACGCGCGAGCCATCCTCCGCCGTGAGCACATAACCGCAGCTCTCACGGCTGTCGTGCGGGGTGCGGAAATTTTGGACGAACAGCGCGCCGCAGTCCGTGCCCGCCTCGCTCAAGACGAACGCGTCGAACCGACCGTCCAAAATGCGCATATCGTCGAGCGCCTCCAGCGTGCCGGCGGTTGCGTAGACGGGTGTGTGGTATTTTGCTGCAAATACGCGAAGCCCGCTGACGTGGTCCGAGTGCTCATGCGTGACGAACACCGCGCGGATGCTGTCGGGCGCAACGCTGATGTTGTGCAGCGCCGCCTCCGTCTGGCGGCAGGAGCGCCCAACATCCACGAGCACGCCGCCGCCTTCGGCGCCGATGTAAATCGAATTCCCTTTGCTGGAAGAAAACAGGGGACAAAACGTAGTCATAAATTATCTATTCTCCGAGGCCGTGACTTTTTCCCGCGCTGCCGATGTAGGCAAAATGGAATTGGTGGTGACGTAGTGCACGCCCGCGTCCATCATCTTTTCCAAAAGCTCTTTGGAGTCTACCGTCCAGCAGGCGGCGGTAAGGCCGGCGTCATGGATCTGCTTGATCGCCTCGGGGCGCGGGGCGTTGTACTGCGCACAAAACGCCACGCCGGCGTGGATCTCTTTCGCGGCGTCGATCGTTTTGCCGGTGATGTACTCTACGAGATACCACATTTCAAGGTCCTGGTCGATCTCGCGAAGCTTACGCAGCACCGAGATGTGGAACGAAATGATGATGCAGCTTTTCAGGATGCCGTTCTGCGCGAGCAGGTCATAAAGCGACTGCATCTTCTCGATGCGGCGGTCCTTGACCTCGATCATCGGGCGGCAGCCGTAGGTCTTGCAGATGTCGATGTACTCCTGCAAGGTGCAGATGTGGGCGTTCGGGTAGTTTTCAATGTTCGCGCCGTTGACCATCTTCTTTTCGAGCATTTCGGGGTAGGAATAGCTTTTCACATCCCCCTTGCCGTCGAACATGGTCTTGATCTGCCCGTCATGCAGCACCACCCACACGCCGTCCGTCGTGCAGTGCGTGTCACATTCGATTGCGTAAAAGCCCGCTTTTCCCGCCGCGGTGAACGCCTCGGCGGTGTTCTCGGGAAAGACGGCGGAAAGCCCGCGGTGCGCGGTCAAATGCAATTCTCGCGTATCGTCGGGGCGCAGCTCGTCAAACGCCTTTAGGGGCTTGGGCTTGATCTTCTGGTAGCGCATATGACGGTAGATCACACCGCCCAGCGCGCTGGAGGCGACGGCCGCCATCCCGGCCATTGCAAGCTTTGTCCATACCGAACTCATAACAGACCTCCCGATTCTGCCGCTTTCCTGCGGCGTAAGTCTTGTTGCCGAATACTACTATACTACATTTTTGGGAAAATGTAAATCAGGGATTGCGGGTTTGCATTTGCCCGGCGGAATGTATATAATACAGGCCAGAACGGACTTTCGAACGATACAAAAAGGCAGGAGGAAACCGTATGTCCCGATACAAGCCGCGCATGGACCTCAGCAAACAGCAGATCGATGTCCTGTATGAGGGCAGTGTGGATATGCACATCCATTGTGCGCCCGACCCTGTGTGGAACAGGCGGGCGAATACCTATGAGATCGCCAAGGCGGCATCTGCAGGCGGGATGCGGGCGGTCGTGGTCAAAAGCTTTTACTATCCCACGACGACGGAGGCGCAGATCGCCGAGACGCTCGTGGAGGGCGTGCGGGTGTTCGGCAGCGTAACCATCGGCTACGGTACGACGGGCGGGCTGACCTGTGCGGCGCAAACCATGGAGAACCATGCCAAAATGGGCTGTAAGGTGATCTGGTTCCCGGCTTTTGACGCGGCGTATTGCAGAAAAGGGAACGGGCAGTCCGGTGGGATCGATATTTTAGAACCGGACGGGCGCTTGAAAAAGGAAGCCGAAGCGGTTCTCGAGATCGTTAAAAAATACGATATGGTGCTTTGCAAGGGGCACATGTCCTTTGCGGAAACCAAAGCCTTGTTTGCCCGCGCCAAAGAGACAGGCATTTCCAAAATGGTCGCAACGCACCCGCTGTCGGACACCTGGGGCAGATTTACGGATGCGCAGATTTTGGAACTTGCGGACATGGGCGCCTATATAGAGCTTGTCTGCGGCAATCTGATGCCGCGGCTCGGGTCCATAGACCCTGCCGACTATGTGGACCTCGTGAAAAAGGTCGGTGCGAATCGGTGCATTATGAGCACGGATTTCGCACAATGCATGGATCCGATCCCCGCCGAGGGGATGCGCTTTTTCATCGGGACCATGCTGCAATTCGGCTGCACGGACGAAGAAGTGGAAAAAATGGTCAAGACTAACCCGTACAGGCTGCTGGATTTAGATACGCAGTAACCGAGCGTGGGTGTGGTCTTTCAAACCGAGCCATGCCGCAACCGTTCCACGGCATTATCAGTAAAAGTTCCTATTATCATTTATTGACAAACGGGGAATTTTTCGGTATGATGGAAGGCGAAAAAAAGCGGTACCCACGGTTCGCGTTTGCCGAGACGCGCAGGGCGGCGCGCAAAGTTGCAGAACACCGGAAAGGAGCGCGCCGCAGGGCGCGAAAAATACTATGGCTACGATCGATGCATTTGACTACAAGGAACCCACCTGCCCGCTTTGCTCGGGCAAGGATTTTTATTACCCCGACCCGGACGCGCCGGAAGGGCACATCCCCGTCGCGAATATCATGGACAAATTGGACAGCCTGCTGGCGCACGAAGATTTCAACGGCGCGAAGCGGCTGCTGCAATACTGGGTGAATGAAGCCGTGGCGCTCAAAGACCGGCGCGGCGAGCTTTCGGTGCAAAGCGAGATCATGGGGCTTTCGCGCAAGATGAATGACCGCGGCTGGGGCATGGGTGCAGTCGAACGGGGCTTGGAGCTGATTGAAAAAGAGGGTCTTGAAGGCCTTGTCTCCGCAGCAACCATCGTTTTGAACGCCGCGACGACCTGCAAGGCGTTCGGCGACCCCGAACGCGCGCTGACGCTTTATGCGCGCGCCGAAGCGGTGTATGAAAAAGAGCTGCCCGCGCAGGATTTGCAGCTTGCGGGGCTTTATAACAACAAGGCGACCGCGCTCGCGGAACTCGGCCGCTTTGACGAAGCCGAAATGCTGTACGAGCGTGCGTATGCGATCCTGGAGCAAAACGAGCACACCGAGCCGGACCGCGCCGTAACAAAGATCAATCTGGCGGACCTGTATGCCGCCGCGGGCCGGGACGAAGCGCAGGTGGAAGCGCTGCTCTTTGACGCGCTCGCGCTGCTCGACGACGAACGCACCGTGCGCGATGGCTACTATGCCTTCGTCTGCCGCAAGGCGGCGCAGGCTTTCGGCTACTACGGATTTTTCAAGATCCGCAAGGACCTTGACGAAAGGGCGGACCGTATCTATGCAGGGGCTTGAGCTTTCGCGCCGCTATTTTGAAGCCTACGGCGTCCCGCTTTTGGAAAACGATTTCGCCGCAGAGAAATCCCGGGTGGCGGCGGGGCTTGTGGGTTTGGGGTCGGAGTGCTTCGGCTATGACGACGACCTCTCGCACGACCACGATTTCGAGGCGGGGTTCTGCTTTTGGCTGACCGACGAAGCGGATTCCGCGTTCGGTTTCCGCTTAATGCGTGCCTATAATAAACTGCCGCGGGAATTTCTCGGCGTCAAAATGCAGCAGCACAGCATTTACGGGAACAGCCGTGTCGGGGTGTTCCGCATTTCGGATTTTTATCGCACGCTCATCGGGATCCCCCGCGCGCCCGAAACGAATGAAGAATGGCTCTATACGCCGGAATATGCGCTGGCGAACGCCTCAAACGGCGCGGTGTTTTACGATGGCGAGGGCGCGTTTTCCGCGATCCGGCAGACGCTTTTGCAGGGCTACCCGGAAGACGTGCGGCGCAAAAAGATTGCCGCTGTTTTGAGTTTCGCCGCGCAGAGCGGGCAATATAACTTCAGCCGCTGTCTTCGCCACGGGGAGGCCGGCGCGGCGGCGCTCGCACGTAACGAATTCGTGACGCACGCGCTGCACCTGATCTTTCTGCTCGCACGCCGGTACAGCCCGTTTTATAAGTGGCAGTTCCGCGCCGCGCGCGAGACGGGGCTTTTGCCGGAGATCCCCGGCCGCTTGGAACGGCTTTTGCAGGCGCCGGCGGACGAGAAAGCGGCGGAGGAGATGGAGCAGATCGCTTCGCTTTTTATCGGCGAGCTTGAACGTCAGGGGCTCTGCGCCCGGAAAGCGGGAGAACATTATTTGGAGCCTTACGCCTTTGCCGTGATGGATACCATCGGGGATCGCAGGCTTCACGCCATGCATGTGATGGAAGGCATTTAGATGTTAGATGTTAGAAGATAGAGGTTAGACGTACGGTGTGCGGACTTGTGCGAAGCCGCAAGGATGCGCAACCGCGTAGTGGCAGGCTTCCATGCCTGCCGGAAAAAGTACAGATTTTTGATTATATTTTCCGAAGAATTGGGCAGGAAGTTTTCAGCGTAGTGGAAAGTTGTTTCGGTTTTCGACTGCCCTTTGGCGGACGTGGAAGTCCGCCACTACGTGTGGGAAAGAAATATTTTTTCGTCTGGAGCGGCTTCGGTGATTCAACTGCCGCTGCGCCAAATGTGGTATCCCCTGGATGACGGGATGAAACGAAACCATCTACGGCGCGAGCAGATTCTCCGAATCCCGAACCCTTTTGTCGTTGCGCGACATTTCCCCTATCAGGGGAAGCTCCCGCGCCCTGCGCCATGAAAGATTCCGCTTCGCATAAAACATGCCCACCCCGCGTCTAATATCCAGCATCTAATATCTAACATCTAATACGCAACCGCCGGTTGCGGGAATTTGTGCGTTGCAACCCGAAGTGGGTGGCGCAACCGGGTGAAAGGGTCTACTTTATGGGTAGAAACGGCGCAGGCCGTAGAGAAAGGAGACCTTTCGAATGGGCTATCTGGATAAAATCAAACTTGCAAACTACTCGCGCAAAGAGGACTGGCTCAATTCCATTTCGCATATGGTCGGCGGCGGGCTTTCCGTTGTGGCGCTGCTTTTGTGCCTGGTGCGCGCGATTCTGGCGCGGCGGTGGGACTATGCGCTTCTGGGGTTTGTGTATGGGATCACGATGATCGCGATGTATACCTGCTCCTCCGTCTACCACGCCCTGCGTCCGAACCGCGGCAAGCGCGCCATGCGGCTTGTAGACCACGCCATGATCTATCCGATGATCGCGGGGACGATCACACCGTTCGCAGTGCTGGTCATCGCGCCCGTGCGTCCCGCGCTCGGCTGGGTGATCTTCGGCGTAGCGTGGGCGGTCGTGGCAGCGGCGGTGCCCATCACGCTGACACTCTTTAACAAAACCAAGGTCGTGCAGATGGTGCTGTACCTGGCGCTCGGCTGGATGATCATCGTCGCGGTCAAGACGCTCTGGGAGCACTTTGACCGCACAGGGACTTGGCTGATGATTGCGGGCGGCCTTGCTTATACGCTCGGGGCGATTTTGTACGGCGTCGGCGCGAAGCACAAATATTTTCACAGCGTTTTTCACTTTTTTGTGCTGGCGGGGTCTGTGCTGCATTTTCTCGCTCTGTATTTGTATGTATTTGTAAAATAAACGGGCTTGCGCGCTTGAAACGCAAAAAAAGGTTGACAGAAAGCATAGTTTTTGATAGAATACCATGTGCCGCATAGGAAAGGTGCGCCCTTTTCGCGCAACAAGCAGGTTTTCTGCACCTTTCATAGCGAGACTGATCGAAAGCAGGGAAAAACTATGTACGCAGTAATCGAAACCGGCGGGAAGCAGTACAAGGTCCAGCCCGGCGACGTGCTTTACGTCGAAAAGCTGGCTGTGGAAGCGGACGCCGAAGTCACCTTCGATAAGGTGATCGCAGTCGCCACAGATGACGGCTTCAAGGTCGGCAATCCGTATGTCGAGGGCGCAGGCGTGACCGCCAAGGTTCTCAAGAACGGCAAGGCAAAGAAGGTCACGGTCTTCACCTACAAGCCCAAGAAGAACGAGAAACGCAAGAAAGGCCATCGCCAGCCGTACACAAAGGTTGAAATCACAGCCGTCAACGCGTAAGACATGATCCGCATCCGTTTTACGCAAGGCCGTGACGGCATGCTTTCGGGCTTCTGCGTGCACGGGCACGCGGGCTTTGCCGAAAGCGGGCAGGATATTGTCTGCGCGGCGGTCTCTTCCGCCGTTTATATGGCGGCGAACACCGTAACGGAGATCCTGGGGCTTTCTCCCGAGATCTCACAGCGCGACGGAACGCTTTCGCTTTCGCTTTCCGAAAGTGAGGCGCCGGCGGCGCAGACGGAGCTTTTCGGCTTGCAGCTGCATTTGCAGTCGCTTTGCGAACAATATCCCGACTACATTACCATGGATTGAAAGAGGTGCTTTGTAATGCTTAAAGTCAACATTCAGCTTTTCGCGCATAAAAAAGGTATGGGCTCGACCAAGAACGGCCGTGATTCCGAATCCAAGCGACTTGGCGTCAAGCGCGCCGACGGGCAGTATGTGCTCGCGGGCAACATCCTTGTGCGCCAGCGCGGCACGCACATCCACCCCGGCGAGAACGTCGGCAAGGGCTCGGATGACACCCTGTTTGCCAAGGTGAACGGAACCGTCCGCTTTGAGCGCATGGGCAAGGACCGCAAAAAGGTCAGCGTTTACGCCGTCGAGCAGTAAGCGAAAAACCAAATAGACAGTTTACGGAACGGCAGAGCAGAAAAAGCCCATAAGCGGCGAGCAAATGCCGTTCCGTTTTCTTTTCCGCCAAGCAAAAAGGGGGACGCTTATGACGATTTTTCTGCTGCTGGTCGTGGCGCTTTGCTTTTATAAACTGCGCCTGCCGCGGCCGGTGCTTACCGGGCTCAACGCACATTACCTCGACTTTGACCGCACCACGGCGATCAAGGGCATTTTTATTTTGCTTGTGTTTTTGACCCATGTGGTCGGCTATATTCCCGCGTACCCGGGCCCGGCGCTGCTGCAAGAGCCGTATTTTTGGGTGCAGGAGAAAATGGACCAGGGCGTTGTGGTCATGTTTCTGTTTTACTCGGGCTACGGGGTGATGGAATCCATTCAAAAGAAGGGGAAAGCGTATGTGCGCGCGATGCCGAAGAACCGGGTGCTGCGCACGCTTCTGCATTTCGATATTGCCGTGCTTTTATATATAGCGCTTGACGCCGCGCTCGGCACGCTGCAGGAGTACAGCCTGCGCGAGATTCTGCTCTCGTTTACGGGCTGGGAGGCGGTCGGCAACAGCAACTGGTATATTTTTGCCGTCCTGATTTTGTACCTTGCTACGTTCCTTTCTTTTGCCGTCTTTGGCAGCCGTGGGAAATATATCCCCGCCGTGTGCGCAGTCACAGTGCTTGCGGGAGTTTATATCGCGGTGCTGTTTGACATCAAGGGCGCGTGGTGGTATGACACCGTGCTGCTGTACCCTCTGGGCATGTGGTTTTCGCTTGCACGCCCGGCGCTCGACCGCGTTCTGCAAAAGCGGAAGTGGCTTTGGTACGTCCTGTTTGTGTTGTGCGCCGCGATTTTCCTGTATGTACATTATCGAAGACGGGACGCATTCACGTTCTATGTGCTGAAATATCTGTTTATGGGGCTCATCGTGGTGTTCGCCACGATGAAGCTGGACGTGTGTAACGCCATCCTCATTTTCTTTGGGAAGCACCTGTTTGAGATGTATATTTTGATGCGTATCCCGATGATGCTGTTACAGCGGTTCGGCGTAACGAACGTCTATGCGTTTGTCCTGATCAGCTTTGCAGCGACCGTACTGCTTGCCGTCGGCTTCAAAAAATTGACCGGGGCGATCGACAAGCCGCTGTTTTCTGCGAAAAAGCCAAGCGCAGAGCCGCCTGTGCCTGCGAAATAGAAGGTGTAACAAAGCCCGCCGCCGAGCAGACCTCGGCGGCGGGCTTTCGTGCGCGGTATATTCGCAAATCAGCCCATGCCCGCCGCACGTTGTGCGGCGGGCACCGTTCGTTAATTTTTCTCCGCGTCATCTGCGCGCGGGTACGGGTCCGGGCAGTCCGTCAGGCCGGCGAGATAGTCCATGCTTGTGCCCAATGCGAGCGCGAGACGCCGGCACTGTTCCAAGGTGAAAAACCGCGTGCCGCGTTCAAGCTTGGAGTAGTCGCTTTGGTCGATGCCCGTGAGCATCTGCATTTTAACCTGTGTGTAGCCGCGTGCCAGGCGCAGCGCTTTCAAACGTCCCATGATAACACCTCGTAAAAATTATGGCATATTGACCTATTGGCAACAGGGCTAAATTGACCTATTTTTTATGGAGGCGCTTTTATGCCAGAAAACGCAGTGTTAAAGACCTGCGTAAAAAAACATCCGTGCCGATGCAAAAGGATGGCACGGTAGATAAAAAGTGTTGGATTGTGTAAAGCTGCATATTGTTAGAAAGAAGCGCACAGGATTCCTTTCCAGGACTTGCCGTTTTATGTAAATCCAACAAACCGACAGAAAATCTAACATTCTGCTTGCTTTTTTCACGGCTTGCCTTTATACTTAGGGAAGATTCGACGGCTTTCGCAGCTCTGCCCCGCGCGTAAGGGCGGGCTGCGAAGCGAGCGGCAGAAGAAACGGAGGTGTGCGTATGAAGCTGGAATTTGCTGCGCCGTGCCTGTTCGGCGTGGAGTCGCTGGTGGCAAAGGAACTGACCGCGCTCGGCGCGGAAAACGTCTCCGCCGAAAACGGGCGGGTGCGCTTTGCGGGCGACGAACACATTTTGGCACGCGCCAATCTCGGCGTGCGGTATGCCGAACGGATCTACGTCGTGCTCGGCAGCTTTGCGGCGCATACTTTTGAAGACCTGTTCCAGGGCGTGCGCGCCCTGCCGCTCGAAAACTGGATCGGGCGGTACGACGCGTTCCCCGTCGCAGGGCATACGCTCAACTCTGACCTGTTCAGCGTGCGCGACTGCCAGTCCATCATCAAAAAAGCGGCGGTCGAGCGCTTGAAAGAAAAATACGGGATTTTGTGGTTTGAGGAGACGGGCGCGCGGCGGCAGCTGCGCTTCTCGATCCTCAAAAACCATGTGGATCTGTATCTGGACACTTCGGGCGAGCCGCTTTACAAGCGCGGCTACCGCACGGAAGCCGGCGCGGCGCCCATCCGCGAGACGCTTGCGGCGGCGATGTGCGCGCTGTCGCACCTGCGGCCTTACCATACGCTGTATGATCCGATGTGCGGGTCGGGGACGATCCTCATCGAGGGCGCGATGCTCGCGCAGAACATTGCGCCGGGGCTGCGACGGCGGTTTGCGGCGGAGCGGTTCGAGCAGATCCCCGCATCTGTCTGGAAAGAGGAACGCGCCCGTGCACTGGAAGCGATCCGTCCCGCACCGGATTTTGCGGCGATCGGCTCGGACATCGATGAAGCTGCGCTCGAAATCGCGCGTGAAAACGCACGGCGGGCGGGTGTTTCGGAAGCCCTGCGCTTCGCTCACGCGGACGTGCGCCGTTTCCATCCCGGAACGCAGCACGGCACGGTCGTGACGAACCCGCCCTACGGCGAACGGATGCAGACGAAGCGCGAAGCGGCGGACCTTGTGCGCGTGCTCGGGCACGTGTTCCTGCAGCGGCACGGGTTCAGTTACAGCGTTATCAGCCCGGAACCGGACTTTGAAAAGCTGTTCGGCCGCCGCGCGGACAAAAGCCGAAAGCTCTATAACGGCATGCTCAAATGCCGGCTATATATGTATTATAAATGAAACCTGTTTGTACGGATAAAGGAAGGTGCAGACCATGCAGCATATTTTTATTGTAAACCCCGCCGCGGGCAAGGGCAAAGCCAAGGCGCGCATTATCCCGCAGATCGAAGCGTATTTTGCCGCGCATCCGCAGCTTTCCTATGAGATCTATGTGACCACCGCCCCCGGCGACGGACAGCGCTTTGTTGCCGAGCGCGCGCAAACGGGCGAGCCGATACGGTTTTACGCCTGCGGCGGCGACGGGACGCTGTATGAAGTCGTCAACGGCGCATACAAGTACCCGAACGCCGAAGTCGCCATCATCCCCCTGGGCTCGGGCAACGACTTTGCCCGTATTTTGGGCAAAAGCGAAAAGCTTTACGACATCGGTGCGCAGGTGGAGGGCGAAACACACCGGTTCGACCTTATCGACGCGGGCGGCAGCGTCGCCATCAACCAGTGCTCCATGGGGCTGGATGCCGAGGTCTGCGCCAAGCAGACGTACTTCAAGCACCTGCCCGGCGTTTCCGGTGAGCTCGCTTATACGCTCTCGCTTGTGTACTGCCTGTTCCGCCGGCTCAACAGTGAGTTCCGCATCACGATCGATGACGAAAAGGTCTACGAGGGTAAAATGCTTTTCGCCCTTTGCGCGAACGCCCGCTGGTACGGCGGCGGCTACAAGGGCGCACCCAAGGCCGTGCCGGATGACGGGAAGCTGGATTTCATCCTGGTGCGAAAAGATTTCGGACGCCTCAAGCTCGCAAGCCTTGTGGGCGAGTATAAGCGCGGGGAGCATCTCGGCTGGGATTTCACCACGTTCGAGCGCGGCAAAAAGATGGTGATTGAAAGCAAACGCCCCGCGGCGGTCAACGTGGACGGCGAGTGCGAATATGTGACCCAAAGCACGTTCCGGCTGCTGCCCGGCGCCGTTCGCCTGGTGGTGCCGGATGTGCAGGCATACGAACAGATCGTGGGCGCGGACCGCGAACCGCAGGCTGTCACTCGTTAAAATACTGTAAAGCAAATGTAAAGTTTGTGTAAAATGCGCATTGCACGCAATGCCGATTCGTTTTATAATCTTAATATTGTGCGGAAAAGAGTGTCCGAACGGCACTCTTTTTTGATTTTCGTCCGGGGGTGCGCCCCGGAGAAGCGAGGCGGTTATGAAAAAATACATGAAGAGGTCCGAGGTCTGGACTTACGGCATCGGGCTGTTCGGCATCGCGCTCTTAACAGGCTGGATGCCGGACTATTCCTACACGTTCTTTAATGACTTTGCCTTTAAGGGTACGGGCATCGACTCGGCGCGCATTATGAACATCCTGCCTGCCGTCACGGGCGTGGCGGGCATCGTGGGCGCGGCGTGCGAGCTGATCATCGGGATCCTTGTGGACCGCACGCGCACCAAGTGGGGCAAGATCCGCCCGTGGATCGGGTTCGGCATCATCCCGCTTGCGATCGTCGCAATGCTCGTGTTCATCGCGCCGAGCACCAACAGCTACCTTGGCGCCGTCATTTGGATGTTTGTGATTTATTCGCTGTATACGGCGGTCAGCTGCGCGGTCGAAAGCCCCGCAAACTGCTTCGGCGCGTGCTGCACCCCGAACCCCACCGAGCGCAGCGACGCGATCTCCATCGCGAGCATCTTCCGCTCCGTCGGGCAGTCCGGCGGCATGGTGGTTCTGCCGGTTGTGGGCTTTATTATGAAAGCTGCCATGGGCGAACAGCAGTTCAAGACTGCCGAAGGGCAGGGCCTTGACCTGATGCTTTCAACGGGCGTGTGCGTGCTGGGGCTTGTGCTGTTCGGCATGATCTTCTTCACGAACAACCGCGAGCGCGTCCCCTACACGTCCGAGCGCGTCAGCCTGCGGGAAAGCCTCAAATTCGTGTTCACGAATAAAAACCTGCTGATGGTATCGCTTACGAAATTCACCGGCTTTGGGCGCGGCGTTTACAGTACCGTGAGCTTGTACATAGCCGTCTATATGCTCGGCTCGAAAGACCTGAAAATCGGGCTTTTGCTGCCGATGGGCGTCGGCACCGTGGTTGGGATGCTGATCGTCAAAAAGCTCTTGAAAATCTGGGACACACGCAAGGTGTATATCGTCTGCTGCCTGTACGGCTCTGCGAGCCTTGCCCTTTTGTATATTGTTTCGCGCGTCATCGGCTTCAACCCCGACGTGCTGATGATCCCGTTCCTGATCATCAACTTCTTCGTCGGCCTCCAGCACGGCAACACGAACCTGACGCCGAACGTCATGATCGCCGACTGTGTGGACGAGATCGAATGGAAGACCGGCAAGCGCCAGGAAGGGCTTTGCTACGCGGGCTACGGCTTCTTCTCGAAGGTCGCGGCGGCGCTGACGAAATCCTTCGGGCCGGCGCTTGTGATCTGGTCGGGCTATGTACAGTCGCAGGATATGAACATCGCGTATGCGACGCAGTCGGATGACACGCTCAACAAGCTGCTGCTCATCTACACGCTCATCCCCGCGATCTTCGTCATCGGGCAGATGCTGCCGATCCTCTTCTATGACCTGACGGGCAAGAAGAAGGAAAGGATCACCAAAGAGCTTGCCGAGCGCCGTGCGCTCGCCGCAGAAAAGCAGGAGGAGGCGTAAGCGATGGCAAAGAAAACGAAAAAGCCGGCGGAAGAGATCGTCGAAAAGGATATGACCACCGCGCGTTTCGATAAAGGCTATGCGGTCGTAGCGATCCTGCTGATCGTCGCGTTCCTCGTCACGGTGAGCGCGACCTATTTCCGCTCGCGGTACATCATGTTCTATCCCGAGCGCGTTGCCGAGCAGTATTGCACGACAGAGGTGGTTGCAAAAGACGATTTCAATTCACTGAAATATACGACGCTCATTCAAAACCTGTATCTCGGCGATTATTTCCGCGAGAATTACATCAAGCCCGCCTTGCCCAAAGGCGACGTCACAACGGAGCGCACGCCCGAGGAACTCGGCGCGCTCGAACATCAGATGTCCGACGTGATGGATGCCTATTATGCCGACATCATCGCCAGCAACACCGAAAAGACGCTCGACACGGTATTGACGCTGTATGTGCAAAAATATGTCGAGACGTATGCGCAGGTGTTCGGCGAATCCGCGGTCAGCGCCGTTGAGGATGACCTGGTCACCTGTTTTGAATCGAGTGTTGCGGCGTACAGCGCCGAAAACACGGTGGACGCCGAAAATGTCACTACGGAAGTGACGCGCGATTTTTCCGAGCAGGAGGTCGCCGCCTACCGCGAAGGGCTTTCCGAAGATGCGAAAGCGGTTTATGCGCGCTTTGGGATTTCGCCCGACTCGATCGCGGACGTGTGTGAGGTCACATACAGCTATACGGCGGACGGCGAATCGTATGACTACATCTGCACGCTCGTGAAAATCGGTATGCAGTGGTATGTGGACATCTCTACGCTGTAAGCGGCAGGAACACAAGGATCACACAAAACCAAGGACGGTTTGTGTCTGTATGGACACAAGCCGTCCTTTTTCGATCTCAGATTTCAGATGGCAGAAGCGGGGCGGGGGATTCCATCCAAGCCGGGAGCTTTCGTAACCTTTCGACTGCGAAAGCAATAAAAAATCTGCTTAAACAAGGGCGCGGGTGATTCCCCTGTTAGGGGAAATGTCCGCGAAAGCGGACAAAAGGGTTTGGGATTCGGAGAATCTGCTCGCGCCGCAATGCAAAGCAACCTCGAATCGCTGCCGTTTGGAACACGCTGCGTTTTTTACCCCTGCAACATGGCATTTCGCCCTGCGCCCCTTGCAAACACGGCGGCGTGCGCTTACAATTTATGGTATTCCTGTGCCTGCTGCGCATAAAAAAGCCCTGCGCAGCGGCGCAAGGCAGTTCACGGTTTGGGTGGGTCTGGGTTTTTCTTTTGAAATTCGTGCCCCGTGATAAGATAGTGAATCGACACGTCGAAGTATTCCGACATGCGAATGAGCATCTTTTGGCCGGGTTCGCGCCTGCCGTTTTCATATTGCGAAAGCGCTTCACGGGTAATGTGCAGGTCCATGGCGACCTTTTGTTGATTTAAGCCCCGCTGTTTTCGTATTTCTTTCAAGCCAAGCAAAAAAGTCACCTTGACTTAATTGAAACAATCTGTTACGATAAAAACGTAACGATTTGTTACGACCCGCTTTTTTCTTTTCCGGTAACGGGCAAACGTTCGATGTCCGGCGCGGACCGGCGATAGCGGCGCCCACCCCCTGCGGCGCACACTGCCGGTTCGCGTGTATAAAATACAAGCGCGTTGAACGATTTGTGAATTTTTTCAATCGAGATTTATGCAATTTACTCAAAAATCCTCAAAGCAGCGCGAAAAAACAAGGATTTTTTCTGGCGATTTTTGAACAATCTATTGACAAATTATGTCCGCGAACGGTATAATAATACATCCCTAAAATATAGGGGTATTATCTGTATTTTCCATTTTTACCGAATTCGGAGGTAACCACCTTGGCAGAACCCCAGCTGTTTCATGCAGATTTTTCAGGCGCGGGCGAGGCGCGCGGGACGTATAACAATAGCGCCGCAGGCTTTTCCGTCGCCTACATCAAACGCAAGGATATGAAGACGCTGTACCCGTCGGGCGGGTTTAATGTCCGCGGGCAGATCGGCGCGGGCCGCGAGCAGCTCGGCGCGCTTGCGGCGGGCGGTGAAAATGAGCCGCAGGAAGTCGTTTACAGCGTTGCGAAACTTGCGCATAAGCGCGTAGCGGGCTATGTGCCCGTCGGCGGCAACGACTACATCGCAGTCGTGCGGGATACGCTGCTTTTGTGGATCCTGCTCATGCTGTTGGCGCTGGCGCTCATCGCGGGGCTTGCGTTCGGCATCCGCGCGGCGGTCACGGCGAACGCAGAACCTGAAACCACCACCAATGCGGCGGGTGTTGTGGACCCGAATGCGCAGCTTGGCGAAGGGGAGCTCGACGTGCCCGACCATATCGACACCGCCGGCACGAACATCCAGTTCTCGGGCATTACGGAAATGCATTTCGTCGCGGGGCAGCGGGAACAGAATTACATATTCTCCAACCCCGAAGTCAATCCCTGTTACTTTAAGATTACCATCATCCTGTCGGATACGGGCGAGTCCATTTACACATCGGATCTTCTGCCCCCCGGCTACTCGATCTCCCGTTTCACGCTGGATCGTGCGCTGGCTGCGGGCGAATATAACGTCGTGGTGCATTTCGACACCTTCAGCTTTGACCGTGAGCAGCGCCCATTGAATAAAATGGACTTCAAAACGGTGATTATCGCGGAAGAAGCGGAGTAACCAAAACGCAAAATCGAACATTTTGAAACGGGACGCGCCCCGTTTCTTCCCGGTACACACCGGGAAGAATACCCTTTGAGCGTTACCGCCTTTGGCGGATTTCCCAATACCGGAGCTGCGGCTTCCGGAATCCATTTACGAAAGGAGCTTTCAGACGATGCAAGAAAAAAGGATGAAAGTCTGGAAACGCGTCACAGCGCTCGTGATGAGTGCAATCCTGGTGGCGGTCTCCCTGCCCTTAGCACTTGCGGCCGTGCCGACGGAGGGGTCGTATGACCCCACGCCGACGTTTGCAGAGGATGCAACGCTGTGGGCGTGGACAACGAACAATGGGGGGGTGCAGGTATCCGTCCCGGAGGCAACGCCCAATCAGGCGTACATCGCGGATAAGTCGATCGCGACGTATTACGTGACGCTGTATGACCTGGGACTGTATTCGGAGATGCACAAAGACCCTGCAAATGAGGACGTGCCTATGGCGCAGAAAGCGCTGGACGCTTCGGTCATGACCTTTGCGGCAGGGGACACTTTCGACGTCGTGTTTACTGCCGAGGACCTCGCGCAGGCGGGTATCACGCTGAACGATACGCACCGCTTCAGCGTGCAGGTCTTGGCGCAGGACAGCACCGGTTGGGTGTCCGAGCCCATTTCCACCATCGTTTCCGACGTGCCGTGGTTCGAATATGACGAGCAGGCGTATCAGCCGATTCAGGAGAACAGCACCGGCATGCGCGAAATGCTGATGTTCGAAGCGCGCAATAACGACACGGCGAACTATGTTTCGGACAATGGCGCGGGCGGCG
>CALWVM010000002.1 GCA_944384985.1 uncultured Clostridia bacterium
CAACTCTACCTTAACACAGGTCCTTTCTATTCGCTATCTTTTTTCTTATTTGTCACACATCATTGTAACACCTACAGACGCAAAATCAAAACCGCTTTGTTGCCGCTTGCTTTTTTTGCGGAACCTTGCTACAATAATACGAAATGCTTTGCGGCGCGTGTATGTGACGTCGGACGTGAAGCGAGGAATTTAACTTTACCGGGAGTGACCGATATGAAGGCACGCAACCTGATAGACCTTGCGGACATGACAAAAGAGGATTTGGCAGAGATCATCCGTCTTGCGGGAATGATCCGCGATAACCCTTCCATATTTACGGACGCTTGCCACGGCAAGATCATGGCGACGCTGTTCTATGAGCCATCTACGCGCACGCAAATGTCTTTCCAGACCGCCATGCTGCGCCTTGGCGGCAAGGTGATCGGCTTTGACAACCCCTCCAACGCGTCGGTCGCCAAGGGCGAAAGCTTAAAAGATACCATCCGCGTGGTCAGCGGCTACGCCGACCTGATCGTCATGCGCAACCCCGTGGAGGGGTCGGCTCTTGCCGCGTCGTTTTATTCCAAAAGCCCCATTATCAATGCGGGCGACGGCGGCCACCTGCACCCGACGCAGACACTTACCGATCTTGTGACGCTCTCCTATGAAAAAGGCACGCTGGAGGGCTTGACCATCGGGCTTTGCGGCGATATGAAAAACGGCAGAACGGTGCATTCTCTCATTAAAACGCTTTCCCAATATAAAGGGAACCGGTTTGTGATGATTTCCACCCCGCAGCTGCAAATGCCGCCGTATATTCTGAAAATTTTGGACGAAAGCGGCTGTGCATACAGCTTTTCCGACAGCCTGGAGAAATCCATTTCGGAGTTAGATGTGCTGTATATGACGCGCATCCAGCAGGAGCGGTTCCCGTCAGTTGAAGAATATGAAGCGCAGAAGGGCATCTACGTGCTGGACGAGGAAAAGATGCGCCTTGCGAAATCGGATCTTGTCGTGCTGCATCCGCTGCCGCGTGTAGATGAGATCACCGTCGGCGTGGATGATGACCCGCGCGCCAAATATTTTGAACAGGCGGAATACGGGATGTATGCGCGCATGGCGCTTATCATCACCATGCTGCAGGGGCGCAGCGGCACGCTGCCCGAACAGCCGCGCTGGGATGATGCGCGTTCGTGCAAAAACCCGCGCTGTGTTACAAATACCGAACCCTACGTGCCGCACCGGTTCTACGATAAGGGGGGCAAGGCGGTCTGCCTGTACTGCGACAGCCTGCTCGAGGAATGAAAGCGCTTGTGTTGTTCGGCTCGCCGCGTGCGGTGGGAAATACTGCCAGGCTTTGCGGCGCGTTTTTAAAAGGGCTGCCCAAAGGCTGTGAAGTCGAGATCGTGCGGCTGTTCGATTTCAAACCTGCGCCCTGCAACGATTGCGGCTATTGTAAGGCGGCGGACGGCTGCTCCAAAAAGGATTTGGACGCCTTTATGCGCAGCTATTTTGACGCGGATCTCATTGTGGTGGCGACGCCCATCTATTTGATGTCTTTTCCCGCGCCGATGAAAGCGTTGTTTGACCGCTTCCAGAGATTTTATTGCGCACGGTTTCGCCGTGGCATCAAGACCCCGATCCCAAAGCCCAAAAAGGCGGTTCTGCTGTTGACGGCGGGGGATGAAGCCGCCCCGGGGCTTGAGATGATCTCCCGGCAGACGGAGCGCGCGTTTTCCGTGATGAATACCAAAATCGTCGGGACTGTCTGCGCTTCGGGAACGGATGCGCAAAGCGTACGCGAAGCGGATCTGCGGCGTGCATATCAGCTTGCCGGCAGTATAAAATAGAACCAAACGAAAGGTGTGTTTTAAATGGAGATCAAACAAGTAACGCTGGATACTTTCCAGCAGGAAGTCTCGAAAAGCGAGCTTCCGGTGTTGATCGATTTTTATGCGGACTGGTGCGCGCCTTGTAAGGTGTTTGCGGGCGAGATCGCAGCTTTTGCCGATAAGACAACGGATGTGAAAGTCTGTAAGATCAACGTGGACGCGTCGGAGGAGCTTGCGGCGATGTACGGTATTCTTTCTATCCCGACTTTGATTCTTGTACGGGGCGGGAAGGAGATCGCGCGCCGGGTCGGCGGCGGAGAAGTAGAGGACATTGAAGCGTTCGTTGCCGAAAGCCTGTAACACAAAAGGAAAACGCGAACTGAAATAACCCCAAAAGAAAGCCGCGGCAGGTGGTGTTGCCCATTCTGCCGCGGCTTAGTTTATATATTTGGTTTTAGGAAACGTTGTAATAAATTTTCCTCGAAAGCGTGCCGAGATCTGCGTCGCTTTGCGCGTCGGCAGTGAACCCGGGGTATTGCACTTCACAATAGGTGTCATACCAAATGTATTCGATATCCTGCGTATCCCCGTAAAAGCCGTACAGCGTGGCGGCGTTGCGATAAGAGATCAGAAAAGGGGAGTACCGCTTGTAAACGTGCACAGTCGGCTCGCCGGAGGTTTCATCCGCTTCCAAAAAAGCTTTATGCGCACCGTCTGCGGAAACAGCACTGTCGGCGTAGGAGGTGTGCGTCAGGATGGCGGCAAATGCGGCGACCAGTACGGAAAGCGTGCACAGTACACACAAAACGACCTGCAAAGCGCTATGCAAAAGGCGGTCTCCCGCGCGCTTGTGCCGTTTCAACCAGATCACGAGACAAATCGTTAGTCCCACGCTGCCTGCACAAAACGGCAGCGAGAGCCAGGCGTGTAGCGGCTTGCCGAATAAGCAGACGGAAAATCCGAAAAGATCCGCCGCGATTGAAATGGCGCTGAATAGGAAAAGAACGGCGAAAACCGCCGCGGAAATTTTTAATTTGTTTCGCATAGGCTCACCTGAAAAAGAAATTGCCGAAGCGGCAAAGTAAAAACCTGCGAAGCGCGACTTGCACCCCCGCAGGCTTTACAAGAAGTTACAAATCCGATAGCATCACAGATGCGGGACTCGACCCCACTTAAAAAAGAAAAAGTCCGAACGCGAATTGCGTTCGGACGCAGTCTGGTGCGGATAAGAGGACTTGAACCTCCACCGAGTTGCCCCGACTAGAACCTGAATCTAGCGCGTCTGCCAATTCCGCCATATCCGCATATTCAGCACGAAGCGGTTTTTCCGCGTGCTCGAATATAATAGCATTGAAAAACGGATTTGTCAATTCTTTTTTTCGATTTTTCCGAAGAAATCCTGCGCACGCGTAGAACCGTGCAGATTGTGCTTGACGACACATGCAAAAAAGGATAGACTGAAAATGAGGTGAATGCAATGGAGCAGACGACTGAACGAAGAAGGCTTGACTATATTGATTTTGCAAATATTGCTGCCGCTTTTGCAGTTATATGCCTGCACTGTTCGGGCGGTGTAAGTCACTATGAAGAGGATCGCCGCTGGTATCTCGCCCTGTTGATTCAGACCGTAATGCATTTTGCTGTGCCGGTATTTTTTATGATTACAGGCACAACGCTGCTCGAATACCGCAAACGATACAGCACGAAGACCTTTTTTAAAAAGCGGGCGCTTCGTGCAGGGATCCCGTTTTTGTTCTGGTCTGTCGTCTACCTGCTTTTCCCGGTTCTGCTGTATCAAAACCCGTTTCCCGATTTTACGGCATTCCGTGATGCGATTTTAAACAATGGCGCAACCAATATTTTCTGGTTCTTTTATGCGTTGTTTGGGGTTTATCTCGCCATGCCTGTCCTATCTCTGCTCGCAAAGCCGGAGAATTTTAAGAGCATAGAATACCTTTGCCTGCTCAGTTTTGCATTTAATGCTCTGCTGCCGGTATTTACGCGCTATGTCGGCCCGGTTTATGTGGAACTGAAACCTGTGATTGTCGGCGGGTATCTTAGTTATGTCTTCCTGGGGTGGCTCATTCGCAATGAGCGTTATTCCAAAAAGACACGTCTGTTGATTTATGCGGCGGGGATTTGCAGCACGATCTTGATGTTCTTCGGAACTTGGGCCTTTACGAGACAGAGCGGCGCGGTCGATGGCTTTTTCATGGAATACAACTCCATAGCCTGTTTTCCGATGTCGGCAGCGTTGATGCTGGCTTTCAAGCACTTTCCGTGGGAAAAGGTCTATCGATTCATCCCGCAAAAGCTTGTGACCAAAGCTGCGGGCGCGGGATTGGGCGTCTATGTTATGCATATGCTGGTCCTGCAGGTAAATGAAAAATACGGATGGTTTGACAACCATCCGATGTATTACATGGTATTTATGCCGATCCTCACCTATGTGTTCTGTGTGCTGCTCACTTGCTTGCTGCAAAAGATCCCGGTCGTGCGGCGCTTGATCCCGTAAGTGCAGTTCAATGAAGAACATGCGGAGAGATTTTCCTATCTCTCCGCATGAAATCTTTGTTCTAAAAATCTTGCTACGCCGTCCTCATCACAGCTGCCGATCACACCGTCCGCTGCTGCTTTGAGTTCCTCTGCGGCGTTTTGTACCGCATATTTTTCATCAGCGCAGGCGAACATGGGCAGATCATTGAAATTGTCGCCGAATACAACAAGCTTGTCCGCGCCGCAAAGCCTTTTCGCTTCCAACGCCGCGCTGCCCTTGCCCGCTTTTTCGGAATAGACTTCCAAAAACCAATACGGGGAATAGCTGTCCGCATAGAAAGAAAAGGAGATACCGTCGATCCTTTGAAGCTCCTTTGTAACGGGCAGAAGGTCCTCGTGCGTGTCTACAAGGCTTAGGTAGGTTGCGTGCTGCCCATGCGGCACTTCAAGTTTTTCCACACGCCGAAACCGGCCTTGAAAGCTGTCTTTGCGCGCTTCGTAAAAATCCTTTTGGACCTGCAGCCTGTGCTCGGTAAAATGGATAGACAAAAGCCCGTCATCGCCGAATAGAAACAGCTGCGGCGCCTTGTTATGCCGTTCAAAAGCCTTGAGCGTTTCGACTAGCGGCGAAGTTTCGATTGCATGGTAGGCGAGCACCCTTTTTTGCTTCAAATCATATAAAAACACGCCGTTGTTGAGCACGGCGGGTGCGCGCAGGTCTAACGACTCCACAAGCGTGCTCGCCGTCATAAAGGTGCGCGCCGTTGCTATGGACAGCAGAAGCCCTTCCTTTGCAAGCGCATTTATGATTCGTGCGCTTTCTTGCGAGACCGCGCCGCTGCTGTTCAGCAGTGTGCCGTCAAGGTCCGTCAAAACAGTGTTTTCATAAATTACCTCATTTGATTAGATGACATATTGTAACACACTATGCGCCAAAACGCAATCTACGCCGAAAAACAACAACCCTGATAGAATGTGAATACAACAGAAAACAGCCGACTGCTTTTACGCAGTCGGCTGTAAGTTGTTTTACAAAGCTTTAAACGATCTGTGCAGGCTCATGTACATTTTCCTGCCGCTCGTCATTGCTCGGTGCCTCGTCTTTCGGCGCGCTCGTCGAAATGGTCTCCTGCGGTTCGCCGAGGTTGCAGCGTTCCACAATGGCAAAGAACATCGTAACAATCAACAGATAGGGGATCGGGCTGAAAATGCCGGGATTAACGAGCGACATTAGTTCCAAACTGACATAGGAGAGAAATACAGTCATGTTGAACATGGTCGGCTTTTTCCAAAGCAGAATGATACGGCGGATGAACTGATAGGCGTATGCCGCGATCCCCACAAGCCCAAAACTTGCGGCGATCTGAATGGGCGCGCAGTGGTACCATGCGATGGAAAAATCCGCACCCGCGTAAACGTCGCGGTTGCCCATATAGCCGATACCCGTACCGAAAATAGGATGATTCAGAAAGTCCTCAATCCCTCGTCTGTACTGGTAATAGCGGACTTCCTGCTGTTCTCCGATGAGCACGCCGTTGATTGCGGAAAGCAGGCGGTCGATGGTCGAGCCGAAAAAGCTGATGAATTCGCTGGAAAAGATCAGCAAAGCAAAAACGATACAAATACAAATGGAAATGTAAGTCAACCGCCGCCTGCGGTCATATAGGATGAACAGCGTGCAGCACATAAGCATTTCCACCGCGCCGAAAACCAGCCCGCCGCGCGAACCGGTCAGTAAAATGCAGAAATAGAATACGAACCCCAGCACAATCGCGTATGGCTTCTTGTTCCCGCGCAGGAACGCAAACGGGATGCACAGCATTAAAAAGGTCGAATAGTTGTTGCGCCACTGCATGAACAGCAGATCGTGGGTCTCAAGCACTTCGTTGATGTTGACCATGTAAAACGCAATGGTGACAAGGCTTGCAAAGCACCCGGCAATGACCATGATGAGCGTGACCTTTTCGATCAGCGAATAGCTTTTGCGCACGGTCAGATGTGTGTAGAAAATGCTGTATAAAAGCACCATGCCAAAGCCCAGCGCCAGAACGTAAAACAGCGAAACGCCGCTGAAATATTCTTCTTTGGAAATGAACCCGACGCCGCCGAGCGTCACCGCAACGGAAACAAACACCATCGCGCCCGTAAGCGAGCCTTTAAAAGAGAGCTTTTTCCAATATAAAACGAAATGCAGCAAAAGGCAAACGATGAGCACTATGCCGAGCGGCACATATTGAATGAATATGCTGTAAGAATTGTAGCATTTGGAAGCGAGCAGGCAAATGAACATGAACGGCATAAAGGTGGCGAGCAGATCGTCGCAGATCACGAGCGTTGCACCGATGATGCACGCAAATACCAGCACGCCGATGACGTTCAATTCAAAAACTGCAAAAACGGCCGCTACGGCAAAAAGCAGCATCATGTAGCGACCCGTCATCATCAGGTCCCGCACATGCTGGAGCTTCTCCAGAAACAGCGTTCGATTCATACACTCATCCTCAAATACAGGTTGGCGCACCAAATCCAAAGCGTGCGCAGATGCTTTATATTATATATGTTTTTTTCGAAAAAACAAGATTTGTAACCAATTTATAATATTATTACAAAAGTGTTAAAAAACTGAAAGCAAGAGTTTTGTCCGCATTTTTTCTGAATTTCTTGCAATTTCAAAATCATTATGCTATATTTTTTAATTGAATTCAAAACCTTATGTTCGCATGAAAAGGGAGAAACGCCGTGGAATTTCAGACCGTTTTCGGCCCCGGTACAGGCGGACCGGCGCCTTATTACCGCATTCCTTCTGTCATCACCACCAAGAACGGAGTGGTCGTGGCTTGCGCAGATGCACGTGTCTGCTCAGGGATGGACAATCCCAACCGCATCGATAAGGTCGTGCGCCGCAGTACAGACTGCGGCAAAACGTGGGGAGAATACATTGCCGCCGTAACGGAACACGGGGAAAAGCAAATGCACGCCTCCGCTGCAATCGACCCCGTTATGGCGTATCTTCCCGAGAAAGGCCGGATCTTGCTGCTGTATTCCCATACGCCGGCAGGTGTCGGCATTCGCAACAGCCGCTTGAGCGTCGGCGAATCGCCCGATGGCGCGCGCTTTGTCAAGGGCAGGGTCCGGCGCTACCTGTGGCGCGGGGACCGCTTAGTGACGGAAGCGGGCAAGAAAACGCCCTATACGGTCACGCCGGACGGCGACGTGCTGAAAAACGGCAAACTGCGTGGAAATATTTATACGGGTGGCGCGTTCAAAGAGGAGAGCACCTCGTATCTGATGCTGTGTTACAGTGACGACGACGGCCTGACTTGGTCGAAGCCCGTTTCCATCAACCGGCAGGTCAAGCTGCCGTATATGAGCTTTATCGGCCCCGGTCCCGGGCGCGGCGTCGTGCTGGAACATGGTGCGCATAAGGGCCGTGTGGTATTCCCCATCTATTTCGGAACGCGCACGTTCCCACTGCGGCTTTCCTGTACCGTAATTTTCAGCGACGATGGCGGCGAGACCTGGACGCTTGGTGAAAGCCCGAACAACACACGCGAGATTGACGGTGTGCGTGCGGACTGCCGCACCATCCGTACGAAAGACATGCTGACCGAATCCCAGCTCATTGAGCAGGAGGACGGCACGCTCAAACTGTTCATGCGCAATCATGACCCGCGGCACAGTACTGCCGTGGCATACAGCAAAAACGGCGGGGCGAGCTTTGAAAACTTTACTTGGGACGACACTCTCCCGCAGCCGATCTGCCAGATGGCGGTGCTGAAATTACAGGGCAAAGAAAAGCCAACCGTCGTGTTCTTGAACCCTGCTGACCGCGTGAAACGTGCCGAGGGCACGGTGCGGCTTTCCGAGGATGACGGCGAAACTTTCCCGTACAGCCGGCTTTTAAAGCCCGGGGATTTTGTATACAGCTGCATGACCCAGCTTCCGGACGGCAATATCGGTGTGCTGTTTGAACCGGATACCAAATGCCGTGAGATATTGTTCGCGTCTTTTTCTCCCGATTGGGTAAAAGAAGGAGAATGCGCTGCCAAACCCCAAGAAACGCAAAGGATTTTAAATACATAAAAGAAGAGGCGAGAACGTGGCAAAGAAAACAACCACCAAACCCAAGATCAGTGCCGCCAAAAACCTGGTGCGCACGGTCAAATCGCACTGGAACGAACCCCCCGCCGGGCGGTACATGCCGTATAAGGAGATCGTCTCCTATGCGGGCGGCGGTATCGGCGTCAAATTCCTTGCCGTAATGGCGACGAATATGATCCTTTCCGCTACGAACGTGCTCATCGGGAACACCCTCGGCGTCAAGCCGCTGCACGTGTACATCATGTACTTTATTTCGGTGATCGTGAATATCCCGCTGTCGGGTATCCGTGCGAATATCATCGACAACACCCGCAGCAAAGAGGGAAAATACAGACCCTACATCGTAAAGATGGGCATTCCGAGCGCAATCGTGACCATCCTCTTCGTCTGGTTCCCCTATGCCAAATTCGGTGCGCTGTTCGGGGAGGGGACGATCTTCGGTGAGGACAAGGCATATGTCGTAACCTGCGCGATGATCCTGTTGTTCAACTTCATCCAGAACTTTTTCTATTACTTCTTTACGGAAGCTTACGACAACCTGATTCACGTCCTTTCGCCCAACACGCAGGAGCGCGCGGACGTTTCCACCATCAAAGGTGTTTTGTATTCATTAGCGCCTTCCATTTTGAGCCTTGCTATGCCGATCTTCGCCGGGCTTTTGACCAATGATAACCTGTATGACATCCGGCTGTATCGGTATATCTACCCACCGATCGCGATCGTTTCGGTCATTTTGAGCATTGTTGTTTACGCAAATACCAAGGAAAAGATCGTCCAGGCAAAAACACACGTTATCCAGATTCGCTTTATGGACTCTTTGCGCGAGGTGCTGCGCAATAAGTATTTCTGGGTCATCGCCATGGCAACGTGGCTCGGTTTCTTAGAGACCTCCATGACGAATGTGCTCAGCTGGCTTTACAGTTACGGCGGCATCTGCAGCAGCTCGGCGTATACCGTGATCACACTGTTCTGCCAAACTGCGGGGCTTGTGGGGATGCTGCTCGCGCCTGTATTCATCCGCCTTTGGGGCAAACGCTTTGTGCTCATTGCCACCAATGTAATGAATATCGTATTCATTGCCCTGATGCTTCCCGTCGTGCGGATCATTGACATGACCGGCGCGGACACGAGCGCCGTTACGACCTGGGTGCCGCTCATTCTGCTCATCGTCTGCTACTGGATGAACAACCTGATGAACGCTTTCATGCAGATTCTGACGCCCTCCGTCAACGCCGACATCCGCGATTACCAGCAGTATGTCAGCGGAGAGCGCATCGACGGCATGTTCTCGACCATCACCGCCATCGGTGGTCTTGTTACCGTTGCGAGCAGCGGTATCGTGAACCTGCTGTATGACCGTTTCGGCATCAATGAAGCGACTGCCGCACGCGTGCTCAATGATCCTGAGGTCATGAATAAGGTGCTTCGCAACGGCAATGTTGTCAAGGATGTGATCGCGGACGCTTCCAGCTCCAGTACCGCTTATTTTGCACTGTATGACGGCAACGTCCTGCAAACCGTTTGCGGCGTATTGATTATCGCCTCCATTGCCGGTGCGTTTATCAACGTGCTGCCGTACTTCTTCTACGATTTGACGGAGCTTAAGCAGCAGGGTATGGTCAAGGTTTTAAAGATCCGCGCCTTTTTTGAGGACTTCGGCAACAACACCTTGAGCGACGACAACCTTGTGGAAGTCGTAGAAATGGTCGATTCCGCAAAACAGCTGGTCAATGAAAAGGTCGAAAAGATCACGAAAGATGAGATCAAAGCGGCAAAGAAAGCCAAGGATAAAGCGGCGGTTTCTGCAGCCAAAAAAGTGCGGAAAGAAAAAATCGCCCACAATCTGGAGATCCAGCTTGCGCCTTTCGTGCTCAAGGAGATGACCCGCTTTGACAGCGAGCTTGGCAAGCAGGAACTCTCGGACGCAAAAATGGTTTACGACGCCGGCCTTTCGGGGCTTCGGGCTGCAAATCTCTCTGACCTGCGCGCCGACCTGCGTGCCGCGAAAGCGCTTCCCAACAAAACGGAAGAGGAAAAAGAGTATCGCAAGTATCGCATCCACTTCTGCCGCACCCGCGTAACGGCGCGCAAATATCTGGACAAATATTATCCGAACGGCAAGGAGATCCTTGTGCCGGATGAAGGTCCGCTGAATGCGCTTCTTGAAACGGAAGATACTTATAATAAGCAGGAAGACGCGCTTTATAAGCAGCTGTTTGAAGCCGGCGAAAAGAAGGATAAGGCTGGCAAAAAAGCTGTGCAGGCAGAGATCAAAACGCTGAAAGCCAAGTTTAAGGTCCTAAACAAGCAGATCCGTGCCGAGCTCGATAAACGCGCGGATTATAACCGCGTTGCAAAGCCGTATCTGGATGCGGAACGCGTGCTTAAGCAGGCGGAAAACTATACGCACTTCGGCGAGATCGAAGCGCGCTATCGTGCCATTAAAGCCGGAACGGCAACCGCACAGGCATAACCTTGTGCATGTTTGCAGACCGTCCAAACTCGGGCGGTCTGTTTTCTTATGCTGTACGGTAAATTTCGGTACTTGATTTTTTTCACGGTTTTTCGTATTATGAAAAGGAATTGATAAAAAAGGAGCGTCCGACATGATTCGGGATTTACAGGAAGCGATTCTGAAATTGAAAAAGGAAAAAGATATCTGCATTCTCGCGCACAGCTACACGGCGCATGAGATTTTGGAGGTCGCCGACTTTTCCGGCGACAGCTATGCGCTTTCCGTTCGTGCGAAGAGCGCGCCGCAGAAGACCGTGTTAATGGTAGGCGTGCGCTTTATGGCGGAGACGGTCAAAATCCTGTCTCCCGAAAAGACCGTACTGCTTTCTCACCCGGACGCAGGCTGCCCGATGGCGGAGCAAATGGATAAGGCGATGATCGAAGCCGCCCGTGCCGAAACACCCGGCTGCGCCGTAGTCGCCTATATCAACACCACCGCCGCACTCAAAACCGTATGCGATGTGTGTGTGACCTCGTCGTCTGCCGTCAAAATCGTCAAACAGATGCCGCAAAAGGACATCCTGTTCATTCCCGACTGCAACCTCGGCAGCTTTGTGCAAGCCCAAGTTCCCGAAAAGAATATCCGTCTTTTGCAGGGCGGGTGCCCGATCCATACGTCCGTTTGCGAGCAGGAGGCGATCGACGCCAAAAAACGGTATCCGAACGCGCCTTTGCTTGTGCACCCGGAATGCAAACCTGAGGTCGTGCGCCATGCCGATTATGTCGGCTCCACGGCGGGCATTATGGAGTTTGCCAAAAAAAGCGACTGCCGTGAATTTATCATCGGTACGGAAATGAGTATCGCCGAGCATCTTTCTTATGCCTGCCCGGATAAGCGGTTCTATCCGCTTTCGAAAAAGCTCATTTGCCCCGACATGAAGCTCTCTACGCTCACCGACGTTTACAATGCCGTGGCGGGAGACGGCGGCGAGAAAATCGTGCTTGACGACGAGACCATCTGTCAGGCGCGCAAATGCATCGACGCCATGATCGCGCTCGGCGGCTGATAAGGGGAAATATGGAGGATACGCAACAAAGGAAGATTGCCGTAGCCATGAGCGGCGGCGTGGACAGCTCCGTTGCCGCTTTTTTGGCAATGCAGACAGGTTATACGGCAGCCGGCGTAACCATGCGGCTTTGCGGGGATGCAAAAGAAGAAGTCCGCCAGGCAGCAGCCGTATGTGAAACGCTGGGCTTAGCGCATATGGCGTGGGATCTGCAAAACGAATTCCGCGCGCAGGTCATGGACCGATTTGCAAACGCCTATGCCGCGGGCCTTACGCCGAATCCCTGCATCATCTGCAATCGTTATATCAAGTTTGGGCTGTTCATGGAAAAAGCACAGTCGATGGGCTTCGATCTTGTCGCGACCGGGCATTATGCGCGCACTGCGCAGCAGGGGAGCCGGGTGGTTTTGCAGAAAGCGGTTGATCCGGCAAAAGATCAAAGCTATGTGCTGTATTCGCTCTCGCAGGAGACCTTACGGCGCGTGCGTTTTCCGCTCGGTACGCTCACAAAGCCAGAAGCGCGCGCCATCGCACGCGAGCAGGGCTTTGCCAACGCAGACCGCGGCGACAGTCAGGATATCTGCTTTGTGCCGGATGGGGATTATGCCGCATTTATCGAGCGCTACACAGGGAAAACCTTCCCCTGCGGTGATTTTACGGATATGCAGGGGCATGTTCTTGGCACGCATAAGGGGATTATCCGTTATACCGTCGGGCAACGGCGGGGGTTAGGGCTTGCACTGCCCGCTTCTATGTATGTGGTGGAAAAGGATGTCGCGCACAACCGCGTGCGGCTGGGATTTCAGGAAGATCTGCTTTCCGATACGGTCGTGGTAGGCGACATCAATCTGATCGCCTGCGACCGACTTGACCGCCCTGAACGCCTGTCTGTAAAGATTCGATACAACCAGTCCGAACAGCCCGCCATGGTGGAACAGACCGATGCTACGCATCTGCGCATCCGCTTTGACAAGCCTCAACGCGCCGTAACGGCCGGGCAGGCGGCGGTGCTGTATGACGGCGATACCGTTGTCGGCGGCGGCACGATTTTATGAATTTGCATTCACCTTCCGCCGTTTAAACAAAAGAACAGAATACAACGCAAAAGGATATCCGGTATTTTCCCGACACGCAAACGGGGAAATGCCGGTTTTTTCACGAAATCAAATTAAAACTCAAAAATAATTCGTCAAAATGTCTAAAAACAATATAATACGATTATGCAATTCATATAAAACAGGGAACTTTGCAAACAGAGAGAAAAAAAGGCTTTTTCGCGTTGACATTCCGAAAAAGCGATTGTATACTATTACCAAATTGAGAGGCTCATATATATGCAATAAGCACAAGAAAGGCGATACCCATGGCAGAGATCCTGAAGCAAATGTATCCGAAAACCATTTTGAAAAGTGAACATGGCAAACGCCGTACCGGGATGATGGTATGCAGCATCCTGCTGATGGGGTTCGGTATCTCTGTCTTTTCTTTCTCCGGGATGGGCGTCGATCCTTTTACCGCGCTGAATATGTCTGTCAGCGCCAAGATCGGTGTCAGCTTTGGTTTCTGGCAGATGCTTGTGAATGCGGTTTTACTGCTGATCGTGGCGCGCTTTTCGAAAAAATTGATCAACCTCGGTACGATCATCAATATGGTCGGCGTCGGGTATGTGTGTGACTTTTTCACCGCGCTGTATGCGCGTTTTCTTCCGGAACCGACGGCGCTGCCTGTGCGTCTTCTTTTGATGCTGTGCGGCGTGGTTCTTCTCAGCCTTTCGGCTTCTCTGTTCTTCACAGCATCTCTTGGCGTTGGGCCTTATGATGCGGTCGGTTTCGTCCTGCGTGACCACACGCCGATCCCATATAAATGGTGCCGCGTTCTGACCGACGTTGTCTGCACCGGGATCGCGTTCCTGCTCTCCGGGCCTGTTGGGGTCGGGACAGTTGTCACAGCGTTCTGCATGGGCCCGATCGTAGCGTTCTTTAACACCTATGTTTCGGAAAAAGTCCTGAACGCTTCCCCGAACGCGTTTCGCCCGACGGTCCACTTCTATGATTTTACACGCTTCGGCGGATCGTTCATCTCTGTCAACGGCCGCTTCGCTTCTTAATGCTGCGGCAAAAAATTCGCCCTTTTTCATTTTTCTTCCCCTTTATAGATTGCGAAAGCAGAAAACACCGGCGTATCTGAAGATACGCCGGTGTTTTCGTTTTGCAGGGTGCTTTTTACATTTTTTGATCGCCTGTTGACCAGACGTGTTTTTGCGAAACGGATTCTGCCGTATTCTGCGCCATCACGCCGACCAGGCGGTGCGGTACATAAGGCGCTTCCAGAGCGGTAATCTCCTCGGGCGTGAGCGTAAGTCCCACTGCTTTGACAGCGCCGTCAATGTGGTGCAGTTTCGTTGCGCCCACCACGGGGGCGGTGACTTTGGTCAGCAGCCATGCAAGCGCCACTTCCGTCATTGTAACGCCGCGGCGGTCTGCAATCGCGGCGACCTGCGCGATGATCTTGTTGTCCTGCTCGGCGGTCGAATCATATTTAAGATGTGCGTAGCTGTCCTCTTTCAGCCGCTTGGACGTCTCGCCCGGGTGCTTGGAAAGCCGCCCGCCCGCCAAAGAGCTGTACGGCGTCATTGCAATGTTGTCCTCTCGGCAAAGCTTTGCCATTTCGCGTTCCTCTTCACGGAAGATGAGGTTGTAATGCCCCTGTACGGAGACGAACTTGGCAAAGCCTTCCTTCTCCGCTAAGGCGTTGGCTTTTGCAAGTTGATAAGCATAGCAGTTCGAAATCCCGATATACCGCGCTTTACCGGCTTGAACTACGCGGTTCAAGCCCTCCATTACATCATAAAGCGGTACGCTGTAATCCCACATATGGTAGATATACAGATCCACATAGTCCATACCGAGATTGCGAAGGCTTCTGTTGAGCATCTGCTCAATGTGCTGCTGCATGGTCACGCCCGATTCGATTTCTTCAGGCGTGCGGGGGAGAAATTTGGTGGCAATTACCACATCGCCGCGATTGGCAAAATCACGGATCGCCCTGCCGAGATACTGTTCGCTCGTACCGCTTTGATAGGCGACCGCCGTATCAAAGAAATTCACGCCGAGCTCCAAGCCCCTTTGGATGATTTCCCACGAATGCGGTTCGTCGAGCGTCCAGGTGTGCTGTCCGTGTGCCGCGTCGCCAAAGCCCATGCAGCCCATGCAAATGCGGGAAACGCGCAGATCCGAATTTCCGAGTTTTGTGTATTGCATCCGGTTTCATCCTTTCCTGTGTCGTGTGTTGTTTTTATCTTAACATAAGTATAACGGCTTTTCAACCGAATAAATCCTGTGCCGGGTTTATCCTTTCGTTTTCCGCCGTATCGCTATATCTGATTCTACCTGTAAACCTAAAGCAAAAACTTGTCGAACCCTGGCTTCCTGTGAATCTTGACAAACCGCACATGAATTTGCTATCATAGAATGAGATTTTATGGGATAGAGATATCAATCGTTAACGGGAGGCTACGGGAATGCTGGATACGCTGTGCATGGGCTGCATGAAAGAAATCGGTGATGCCAAACAATGCCCGCACTGCGGGTTTTCTGTCGATACGCCGCAAATTGCACCATATCTGCCGTTGCGCACACAGGTTGGCGGGCGGTATGTTGTCGGAAAGATGTTGTCTGCCGCAGGCGACGGTGCAACCTATATCGGTTGGGATTGTGAGCGTAAGACCGCGGTTACAGTTCGGGAATTCCTGCCCGAGCAGCACATCATCCGCACGGCGGAAAGCCCGACTTTGCGCATCAAAGTCGGCAGCGAGCTGTTGTTCCATGACGGGCTTGCCGATTTTCTGGAACTCTGGCGAAAACTTGCGCGCCTGCGCGCGATGACGGCGCTGATCCCCGTGCTGGACATCGTGGAGGATAACGGCACGGCATATGCGATTTCCGAGCATGTCGAGACCATATCTCTGCGGGAGTTCCTGCTGAAAAGCCGCACCGGGTATTTAAGCTTTGAACAGACCAAAACGCTTTTGATGCCGGTGGTCTCGACGGTTTCCAAACTGCATGAGATGGGCGTGTTCCACTGCGGCATTTCGCCGAATACCCTGCGGCTGGGGCGCGACGGCAAAATCCGTCTGACCGATTTCATGATCCCTTCTGCGCGTGTCATGGACACGGGCTTTGACAGCGAATTGTTTTCGGGCTACGCCGCGATCGAGCAGTACAGCCGCGAGGGTTCTATTGGACCCTGGACGGACGTGTACGCATTCGGTGCGGTGACCTACCGGATGCTCATCGGCAGCACCCCACAGGAGGCGACCGAACGCGTTGCCAATGATAAGCTGATGATCCCGCCGAAATTCGCAGAGGTCTTGCCGGCTTATGCGATCAGCGCCATCCAGAACGCTATGGCGATTTCGCCGGATGAGCGCACGGAAAGTATGGATGAATACCGCGAAGAGCTTTCCGGCTCCCCGAAAGTCATGGTTGCGCAAAAAGCGCAGGCGGATGAAGCCGCCAAGGCGCTGACGACCGACGCGGAAGAAGCAGAGCGCCGCCGCAAGGAGCAGCTGCGCCGCGAAATGCTGCGCAAACAGGAGCAGACGCGCACGCTTTTAATCACGTTCGGTGTTGTGCTTGCTGTCGGGCTTGTGGCGCTGGGCATCTATCTGTTCGCCACGCGTGACACCTTTGTACAGGATAACGTGACCACTACGGCGGCGGCTTCGGAGCTTGTAGACGTACCGAATTTTGTTGGGCAAAGCTATTCACGCATCCAAAGCGATACGGTCTTGAATGAGCGTTTCCACTTTGTGGTGGAATATGAATACAGCGACACTGTGGAAAGCGATATGATTATCTCGCAGGGCACACCTGAGGGGCAGCGCGTTCCCAAGGGGTCAGATCTGACCATTGTGGTCAGCCGGGGCGTGGAGTATATCACGCTGCCGGATGTTTCGGGTATGCAGTATGACGAGGCAGTGCAGCTGCTTACCAGTCGCGGCTTTACCTGCACGCGCGTAGAGCGGGAAAACGACGGTTCGCACACCGCCGGCATCGTGATTGCCACCACGCCGGAGCCCGGAAAAGATTATGAGCGCGGCAGGGAGATCTATGTCCAGGTCTGGGGCGAAGTGCCGACTACGCAGAACAATTCGTTGTTTGGCGGGCTTTTTGACTTTTAATATCCGTTTGCACGGCAGAGCCGGTTTTTCCGCTTTGCCGTGCTTTTTTCATAACGGTCTTCCGTTAATTGCCGGGGGAGGCGCAGAACGATGCTGCAATTCTATCAAATTACCGACACGCACTACTATGCTTCCGAGGTGTTGAAGCCCGAAGGGGAGGCCTGGGAGCGCCGTGCAAAATACGACCAGAAATGCGTTGCCGAAAGCGGTGCGATCTTAGACGCGACGATTGACCGCCTTTTGCAGGATCGTGAGACCGATATTGTGCTTATAAGCGGGGATCTGGTTTGTGACGGCGAGCGTGAGGGCCATTATGCCATGCGCGACAAGCTTCGGCGTCTGACTGCGGGCGGAAAGCGCGTTTTTGTCCTAACGGCGACGCACGACATTTGCCCGTATCCGAAGCGATATTCCGTGGAAAGAGGGGAATACCCCGCCGAAGGGCTTCCCAAAAACGAGCTCTTGAAACTGTATTGGGAACTCGGCCCGCAGCAGGCACTCTCGGTGCATGAAAAAAGCTTTTCCTATGTCACGCAACTTGCGCCCGGGTATCGCCTGTTTGCGCTCAATGACGACGGCATCGGCTGGGAGCGCGGTTTCCACGGCTATGATGAGGATCAACTGCAATGGATCAAGGACCAACTGGAGCTTGCAAAAAAAAGCGGCGACGTGCTGCTTGCCATGGGCCACCACCCGCTGCTTCCGCCAAGCCCCGTGTATGCATTTACAAGCCCCGACGATCTCATCGGCAATCACGAGCAAATTGCCGAGCTGTTTGCAGATGCCGGCGTGCACTTTATGTTTACCGGGCATACGCACATGCAGAACATTGCGTATTTTGACTCGCCAAAGGGTAACCGGATCTTTGATATCAACACCGGCAGTCTGATTTGTTATCCAAGCCCGATCCGGCATATGACCCTTACGGACAAAAGCCTGACGGTCAAAACTGAGCATCTGCAAAGCATAAATTGGGATCTGGGCGGCAAAAGCTATATGCAGTACAGCCTCGATCATTTCGAATTCATGCTGCGGGATATTCTGCATTCGGCGGCGCATGACATCCGTCACTTTTGTGAAATCAGTCCCGGTTTCAGTCTCCCAAGCGAGACAGCGTGGAAGCTGCGCGTACCGATTCGGTTTGCGGGCAAGGTCATGGAACGCCTGACCTTTCAAAAAGCCGGCAGGCTTTTGTGCTGTGCGTCCAAGATCGCGCCTGAAATGCGGGATGTGCGGTTGTGCGATTTCATCTTAATGTTGATTCGCAATCTTTACGGCGGCGACGAGCCGTATAAGCCCGGCACGCCGGAATATGAATCCTTTATGGCGCTGTATGCGAGGGTGCGCCCGCTGCTGCACCGTGTCAAAGGGCTTTCGGGGATCGATACGGTGGTCAAAGGGGCGCTGTATGACGACGGCTATCCGGACAGTGACGCTATACTGCCGGTTCCGAATACAATTTTATAATGCAGGGAGGACGCAAATGAAAACGTATTCGCCGAAAAAAGAGTGGATGGCGTATTGCGTAGGCGCTTTTGGGCAAGGGATGGTCTACGCCATGATGAGTTCGTATATTTCGGACTTCTACATGAATGTTATGAAGCTCACACCGCTGTTCGTTCTGTTTTTGATGCTGTTTGCACGGATATGGGATTCGTTCAACGACCCGATCATGGGATACATTATGGACCGCGTAAACCTGAAAAACGGGAAAATGCGTCCGTACCTGTTGTATGCGCCCATCCCGGTCGCGATTTTAACCGTCCTGCTCTTTCAAGCGCCGAACATTTCCATGACCGGGCTTATGGTGTATGCGGCGGTGACCTATGTGCTCTGGGATATGGCATATACCGTTTGCGACGTCCCGTTCTGGGGGCTGCCGAACGCCTTGACGCCGAATCCAGATGAACGCGGCGTCATCATCAGCCGCGGCCGCACGGCGAACGGTGTGGGGTCTGCCGTACCGATTGCATTTTTTATGGTACTTGGTCCCGTGCTTGCGCGGCTGAGCCTGAGCGGCACAGCGCTCGAAAAGACCAAATATACGGTGATCGCGCTGTTCTGCTCGGTGATCGGGAACATTTTGTTCGCGCGTGTGTACTTCAAAACTAAGGAACGCGTGTCCATCCCGAACCCGCCGAAGCGTAAGAAAGGTGAAAAAACCGCGCTCGGCAGATTGTTTAGCTGTATGCCGCTGATGCTCACGGCCCTTATGGGCGTGCTTTCCGCCGGGCGGTATATGTACCAGGCTGGTGCGGTCCACGTCGCCCGGTACAGCATTTATATCGGGAAAGATCTGACCGGACTTTCCGCCGCAGAGCAGGAGGCGGCGCTGCAAAGTAATATCAGCCTGGTCTCCACGATTTTCCAGGTGGCGAGCGCCGCGGGCATGTTCGGAGCTATGCTCGTGATGCCGCTTCTGTTTAAGCGGTTCAACTACAAACAGATTATCCTTTCTACTTCGATTTTAGGCGCAGTCTCCAGCATTGCGATCTGGTTTATCGGGTACGACCATTTCCTGTGGTGCGTGCCGTTCTTTGTGATCTCCTGCATCCCGCTCGGCGCCATCAACGTCTGCACCTATGCCATGCTCGGCGACTGCCTCGACTATATGGAGTGGAAGACCGGCGTGCGGCTTACGGGGCTCGGTTCTGCGGTGCAGGGCTTTATTGCAAAATTCGGCAACGCTATAAGCACCAGCTTTATCATTGTCATGTATATGATCGTTCACTTGGATGTCGCCAGCATCAACGCTTCCGTTACGGCGAATCCGCTTGAAATGAGCGAGACCGTCCGCGAGGGGATGTTCTCCTTAATTTCGATCGTCCCTGCCGTCTCTCTGATTTTGTGCATCATCCCGCTGTTCTTCTATGATCTCGTTGGTGAAAAGAAAGAACGCATCACAAAAGAGCTTGCCGAACAGCGCGCCGCCCGCGGGATTGTGATTGAAGAGGGGTAAACCGAAACCGCCTTGGCAACCGGGAGTTTCTGCACTGTAAAGAAAAAATGGCAGACAAAATCGGTTTTCTATGGTAAAATATACCTGTAAATCTGAACGCCGGAGGCATACATGAAAAGCTACATTGATTACATTGAAGATACCTTGCAGGGTATTCCCGACGACGGCACGCTGTACCGCTACAAGCGGCAGGTGCTCGACCGGATGAATGAACTCGCCGCCGAGGTCACACATGCGGGGCTTCGCGACCAAAAAGTGATGACGGATCTCGTTATCAGCGAGTTCCCGGATCTCAAAGGCGGATTTGAAAAATTCTGCTTGGCAGACCGGAAGGAAAAACATAAACAGCTTGTCAACAAAATCATGCTGTTCGGCACCCCTGCGCTTGCGGTCCTGCTTTTGGTGCTGTACCTCGGCGTCAGCTTCCTGACGGATGCGTGGAGCAAGACCTGGCTGGTCTTTGCCGACGGCTTTCTCTGCTGGGCGGTGTTTTTGCTGGGCGTGGGCGTGGCGCGTATTACCGCCAAACGCCGCCTGTTCCATCCCATTGCGCGCGTGCTGTTGGCGCTCGCCGTTATGTGCGCCGACACAGCTGTTTTCCTCCTTGTCTTGATGTTTACAGGTTTTTCACCGGCTTGGGTCATTTTCCCGGCGGGCGTAATCGGCATTCTGCTTGCGGACGCTGTCTATGCGCATGTCACCCGCCAGAAGCTGCGCATCATCAATTATTTGATTTATATCCTCGTCGCGGCGCCCATGCTGTATGTTGTCCTGAGCGGCCTTGGCCTTGTCCCGTGGAACGTGGGCTGGATTTTGATTCCGCTGGCGGTTGCGATCGACATCATTTTGTTGATTGCCAAGCTGCTCAACAATTCGAAATATACCTATAAACCGGAGGTGGAACAGGCATGGAACGAAAACTGAACGCAGAATTGTGGGATAAAATGCACTATCTGTTCCGCGATTTCAACGACCGTATGGTGCATGTCGAACTGCACTATGATTTCGAGATCGACATCGACGCGCTCAAGACCGTTCTGATCTGCTTCTTTGAAAAAGCGCCGGTGCTGCACTCGAGCTTTAAAGACAACCACGTTTCGCCTTACTGGCTCGTTAAGCCCTATACCATCGAGGATGTGCTTACCGTTGCATACCCGGAGGATCTGGAGCAGGCGGTGGACGATTTCCTGACGCAGTATATCCCGCCTGACAGCGATCTGCAAATGAAAGTTGCGGTGTTTTTTAAGGATGGGACTTCCACCCTGTGTGTTGTGGAAAACCATATGTGTATGGACGGCGGCGACTTCAAATACTTTATGAAGGCGCTTTGCGAAAATTACAACAACTATGTCGAAAAGGGGATCAGTCCCATCGAACTGCGTGAGGGCACGCGCTCTTATGAATCGGTTTATCATGATTTTTCCAAGACCGAGCAGCGCATGGCGCGCAACCTTTATAAAAACGTCTGCGCCAAGGATGAGCACAAATTCCCCCTTACGCCCGACAGCATCCGCGACCGTTCGTTTATCGCCAAACGCAAGCTGAGTGCGGAGACGTTCAATAAGATCCACGCGGCGGGCAAAAAATACGGCGCTACGGTCAACGATATGCTTCTGGCTGCTTACTTTTATAGCCTGTATGAGCTGGCAAACTATGACCCGTCGGACAGTGTCACCATTTCTTGTGCGATTGATCTGCGCCGCCATATCAAGGATGTCAGCGACGAAGGGCTTACGAACCATACCGCCTATATGCAGTGCAACATCCCCGAACGCGGGCGCGATATATTTGAAACGCTGCAATATGCGGTGCAAAGCTCGCAGAAATTCAAACACGACAAATTCATGGGGCTTTACGGTCTGCCGCTTTTAAAGCTCGGATACAGCATCCTGCCGCATGCCGCGAGTGAGGAGATCATCAAGATCGGCTATTCGAACCCGCTGCTTGCAATGAGCAATATCGGGATTCTCGAGTCCGATAAACTCGCGCTCGACGGCCACGAGCCAACGGACGGTTTCATGACGGGCGCGGTGAAATACAAACCGTATGTCCTGCTTTCCGTTACGTCGCTGCGCAAGGAGTTGACGCTTTCCCTGTGCGAACGCGGTAACGACCAAGATCGCGCCATCGTGGAACGCTTTTTCGATCTGATGGAGAAGAATATCGGCGTCCTGAGCGGGGAATGACGATATTTTCCACCCGACAGCAACCCTGTGGATGAAAGGCAAACATGATCGATAAATTTTGCATTTCTACCTTTTACAACCACATATTTGACCCGACCGCACCGACACCGGATGACCTGTGTATGGAGGATATCGCCCATGCGCTTTCCCGCATCTGCCGTGCAAATGGGCATCTGCGCGACTTCTATTCTGTGGCGCGGCACTCCCTGTACGCAGCTTACGAAGCAAAAGCGCGCGGATACAGTGTCCGCATCCGGATGCTCGCGCTGCTGCATGACAGCGCCGAAAGCTATATCGGGGATATGACCCGACCGCTGCGGCGGTACATTCCCGAATTTACGGACATTGAACGACAGCTGCAAACCCTCATTTTCGAAAAATTCGCAGTATCGGATTTCACCGAAGACGAGAAATCAGCGGTTAAAATGATAGATGACGCACTGCTGTATCATGAATTTTTGCAGTTCCACGGCATACGCCTATTTGAAACGCCGCCGAAACTTCTGCTCCCTGTGGCAGCGGATAAACCGCCGGAAGAGACAGAAGCGGAATTCCTTTCGCTGTATCATGCTCTATATGCCGAATTGACCGGGTCGTGTAAGTGATTCAGTTTACTGCTTGTAGAGCAGTTCTTTAGCGTAGAGCGGGGGGGCTTGCTCCCGCCGGCAAAAACAGATATTTTATTAGGTTTTCCCTCGAAATAAGAACCCCCGCTGCCAAGGCAGCGGGGGTTCTGTATGTTCCAAAAAGGGGGGAAAGCTTACCGCTTAATGTCGTCCCAAGCCACGCCGTTGATATGGAACAGCTCGTCAAAATCATAGCGGTTGTTCTCATCCTTGCTGTGGTTCGGATACCAAACCTGTGCAAAGAACGGGTTGGTCTTGGCAATCGAGTCATAATCCCAAGCTTTCTGCGGGATGTAGCACTCGGGGCACCAGTGGCCGCCCAGAAGGATCAGTGCGGGGCTGGCTTCGAATTCAGCGCCGCAGTGACCGCATTTCCATTTCAGCTTGGTCGCCATATCGCCCTTCGTCATCGAGTCGGACAGGCACTCACCGCCGCGGAATTTCGCGGCCTGCTTCATGTCGTCAATATCCAGCTCGCTTTCAGGCTTGCTTTCATCATAACCATGATCCAGCTTATACTGGTCAGCAGCGCTGTTGTCTTTGTCAAAATGCATGATATCGAAGTCTTCCCACTTGGAGGGGATCTTCTTCCACTCTTCCAGAGAGCCGAAGTAAGCACTCATGCGCTCTTTGTTGTTGGTCTTGACCCAGTCGAGCGTGCCAAAGTCGGGGGTGGAGGCGATCTTCTTCATGAAGGGCTTTGCGCACGCGGCAACGAGGTTCTTCGGAAGATAACGCGGGATCTTGAAGTAGAATTCTACCTGATCGGCCAGACGGTTGAAGTAATCCTGAATGGGCAGGTTCTCACGGAAGTGCAGGTAATCTTCCAGCTTGTCGCCGTCCGCATAGAACTGGCCGTGGAAGTTCTTTGTGATGAACCAGTTGGGGTCAAACAGCTTCTCGGGGCCGGCAAGACCGAGCGTGCCGAGCAGCAGGCATTCGAACTCATAGTTGGTGATACGATATTCCTTACCGGAACCGATGTTGTAGAAGTGATTCCAGAAATCGCTGCCGAGGTTGCCCTTAGCGTCTTCATCTACAAGGTTGCAAAGCAGTCTACCGGAGTCCTCGACCGTGCACCATTCCAAAACGCCGTTGATGCAAACGTGGAACATGATGGGATCCATGTTCTTTAAGATGTTCGGGTAAAGGATGCCGGACTGACGCATTACGACCCAGTTTTTAAGTCCGCTTTCGACAAATACGCGCTCTGCAACACATTTGGAGACTGCGTAATGGTCATATACCGAGACCTTCAGCGGGTCGCCGCAGCGGCCCCAGTGGATCGGGTAGTTGCGGTCACCGGTTTCGGCAACTGTGCCAATGTAGCAAACTTTTACAGCGTCGGGGTCGGGCTGCGCTTTCACGGCATTGCAAATGTTCTCAGCAGCGCCGATATTGGTCTTCTGCGTGCGATAAGGTTTCCAGTCCGCAGCGGGGGAGACCATGCCGCCGACATGCAGGATATAATCCGCACCCGTGACGGCGCGCAGAACGTCGTCATAATTTGCAAGGTCGCCCCAGACAATCTTCACGGACGGATCGGAAGCGTAAGGCGCGAACATCTTTTCGTTTTTCTCACTCTTGCGCAGCAAAAGGACAGTGTTGTAGAGGTCCTTTTTTTTGTGCAGCTCTTTGAAGCCGGCAAAGCCCATGTGGCCGGACGCGCCGGTCAGCATTACGGTTTTCTTTTCAGCCATTTCTACCACCTCTGATAACATTTGTAATCAGTATACATTTTTTCCCTTTGAAAGTCAAGAATCGGGGCATGTTTTCAACAAAAAAACAGAAGGATTTTTGCAATGTCAGTAAAGCGCATATAAAAATTCCCCCGCAAAAAGCGGGGGAAAGATTTTGAGCAAAGAACTTAGTTCCAAGCGATGGAGAATTCTTTTTCCAGACCGAAAGGAATGGAAACATCCACCATGCTCGCAGCAGTAAGAGAAAGCGTCCAGACGAAATAATAATTCGCCGTCAATACATTGCCGGTTCCCTTATCTACAGTGACTGTGATACGCCCATCTTTGTGACCGGTCTGCACGTTGCTGATCACGCTTGCAGCAGGACCTGCGTTAGCTTCAATCGTAGAAGGCATAACGACGGAGAAAGCTTTCCCCATATGCCCGACGTTGTGCGCGGTATCTGCGCTTGGTGCGTCTTCTAAAACATTAATGGTAATGGTGTAAGTATCGCCGTTATCCGCAACCGTTGCGCCGGAAATATCGGCAGCAGTTAATTTGCTCGACCAGGATTCATTTTCCACAGGGAAAATAGTGTTCTTGTCCGCTTCTGTCGAAGCAGGGGGTGTAGCAGAGACATCTTTTTCACCCATGTTTTGCGCGATCAAGGAGTCTGCCATGCTTGTCAAGAAACTTGGCAAATTGCCTTCGATGCCGCCTGCGGTGCTGTTTACTTCTTTGGTCAGTGTAACCGTGCAGTTCCCGGGTTTGACCTTATTGATCGCGTCGTTAAAGTAGGAAAGGATCTCTTCCTGCGTGCTGCTTGCAGTCAGCTCAGTAACGGTAGGCAGCGCCGCAGCGGTATCGCCGGCACCCGTATCCGTCGATGTGCCGTTGCTGTTTGGCACCACTGCGCCTTGCTGGGCGGCAGCAGATTTGTCCATTTGCACCTCGATCTGATTCGGGTTGATGAACGCGATATATACGATGGAACAGACGAGCAGAATCGCAAGACAAACGGCGAACGCTTTGAAGAACGTGCTTGTGAACACCTTACGGAGCATTTGCTTGTTTGCAAGCTTTTCGGCTCTGGCTTCCGGAGTGGAAGGTGCCTTGTTTTTCGAAGACATTTTCGAATCCCCTTTCATGCGTGGGCGCGCAATAGCGCACAAAATGTTACTTCTATAATTTACAATAAAAAAATCGAAATGTCAATCTATTTTGTTGGGGATTCCGAGGAAAAAATGAAAAAATTTTGAATATGCGCGAGACTTTTAAAAATTTGTTGAATAATAGACGGTATTATATTATAATACATTTATCTATCAATTTGTGGATAAGGAGGAAACCCATGGCAACCAAAACAGAAGACAGCCGCGTGCGCCGCACCAAACGTCTGCTGCGACAGGGGCTTACCGAACTTTTACAGGAAAAGAGCATTAAAAAGATCACGGTACGTGAGCTTTCGGAACGTGTGGACATCAACCGCGGGACGTTTTATCTGCATTATAAGGATATATATGATCTGGTCGATTGTCTGGAAAAGGAACTGTTTGACGAGTTTGAGCGCATTCTTTCCAAGTACACTCTCACCGATCTGCAGACCCGGCCGCATAAAGTCTTTTCGGATGTCTGCAGTTTCCTCTATGCCAACCGCGATCTGTGTGCGGCGCTGCTCGGCGACAACGGTGACATCAATTTTGTGCTGAACCTGCGCGCTTTTCTGCGGGAGAAATGCCTGAAGGACGCGGCGGAGTGCTTTGAAGTGGAATATTCCCCGGAATATGAATATATCTATGCCTATTTCGAGTCCGGCACCGTGGGGATGATCCGCTACTGGCTCGCGAATCCGCAGGACGGCAAGACGCCGGAGCAGATCGCAAGTCTAATTGAACTGCTGTTTTCCAACGGCGTCAGCTGCTTTTCCGATACACTTCGTGCGCAAAGCATGGCAGAAAGCGGGGCGCAGCGCATATGACAGAACGTCTCGCCAAACGGCTGGCACGCGGCGATGATTCCAAAACCGCCCTGCGGACCGCTTACGGGCAGATCGGCGGTATCGTCGGGATCCTATTGAACGCATTGCTTGCAGTCGCAAAGCTTTTTGCCGGCGTAGTCAGCGGGAGTGTTTCCATCTCGGCGGACGCGGTCAACAACTTGTCGGACGCTGCCTCTTCCTGCGTGACGCTTATCGGCTTTCGCATTGCCAAAAAGCCTGCCGATAAGGACCATCCTTACGGCCACGGGCGAATCGAATATATCGCCGCGCTTGCCGTTTCATTTTTTATCCTTTTGATGGGCTTTGAACTGTTGAAATCGTCGGTAGAGCGCATCCGCACGCCGCAGCCGGTGACTTTCAGCATGGCCGCGCTCGTGATTTTGATCCTCTCCATGGCAGCAAAGCTCTGGCTTGCCTGGTTTAACCATTCTCTTGATAAAAAAACCGGTTCTGCCGCAGCAAAAGCCGTGGTGGTGGACAGCCTTTCCGACACGGCGGCAACTGGCGTCGCGCTCGCGGCGCTCATCCTTTCGCGTTTTACGTCGATTCCCGTGGACGGCTGGTTCGGGCTTGTGGTCGCGGTGGTGATCCTCCGCGCGGGCGTCGGTACGTTTAAAGATACAGTCGATCTTCTGCTCGGCCAACCGCCGTCGCCCGAATTCGTGGCGGAGATCGAACGGGAAATCTGTTCTTATGACGGCATTCTCGGCGTGCACGATCTGATTGTTCATGACTACGGCCCGGGGCGCACCTTTGCTTCCGCGCACGCGGAAGTGCCCGCGAACGTAGACGTGATGCATAGTCATGACACGGTGGATCTCATCGAGCGGGATCTGCTCCAAAAATACGGGCTGCATATCTCGATCCATATGGACCCGATCGTGACGGACGATGCGCGTGTTGATGCCTTGCGCGCCTTATGCACGGAAGTGCTCGAAAAGGTGGATCCGGTTCTTCGCTTTCATGACTTCCGCGTGGCGGAAGGCCCGACCCACACCAATTTGATTTTCGACGTAGTCGTTCCGGCGGACTATAAAATACCGGACCGCGACCTCGTGCACCGTATCTCGGACGCGTTTAGCAAAATAGACGAAAGATATTTCTGCGTAATCACGGTTGACCGCGGATTTAACTAAAATTTAACCAATATTTGGTTTTTGCGTGTTTCACCCTTGCAAAAACTGCAAAATCGAGTAGAATAAAGAAGAAAGATTCTCTGAATATTTTGCTGCACGGAGGAAACTTATGCCTGATTACACCCAAGATTTCACCACCATTCCCTATGGCCCGCTCGGTATTGTGGCGCTTCCCGGCTGTGAAGAACTCGCCGAAAAGATCGACCGTTATATTGTCCGTTGGCGTGCGCAGAAGCAAAGCGAGCACAAAAACAGCATTGCTTTCGCCGGATATGAGCGCGATACATACATCATCAACGCGGGCTTTCCGCGGTTTGGCACAGGCGAGGGGAAGGGTACGCTTTCCGAATCTGTGCGCGGGTATGACATTTTCATTGTCGCCGATATGTTCAACTATGGCGTGACTTATCCCATGTATGGTAAGACCATTCCCATGAGCCCGGACGAGCACTACGCAAATCTCAAGCGCGCTATTTCTGCCATTGGCGGCAAAGCGCGCCGCATCACAGTCATCATGCCGATGCTCTATGAAGGGCGTCAGCACAAGCGCTCCAGCCGCGAGTCGCTCGACTGTGCCATTGCGCTGCAGGAACTCTGCAACAATATGGGTGTGGACAATATTATTACCTTTGACGCGCATGACCCGCGTGTGCAGAACGCGATTCCGCTGAAAGGCTTTGAAAATGTGCAGCCGGTTTACCAGATGATTAAAGCGTTCGTCAACCATGTCGACAACCTGCACATTGACAAAGAACACCTGATGATCATTTCGCCCGACGAGGGCGGCATGGGTCGATGCATCTATTATTCTACGGTATTGGGTATCGACCTCGGCATGTTCTATAAACGCCGGGATTATTCCCGCATCGTCAATGGCCGTAACCCAATCATGCAGCATGAATTCCTCGGCTCGAGCGTCGAGGGCAAGGACGTAATGATCGTGGACGACATGATCTCGTCAGGCGAGTCGATGCTGGAAGTTGCTTCCAAGCTGAAAGAGCTGGGGGCCGCGCGCATCTTCATTTTCGCCGCGTTCGGGCTGTTCTGCGAAGGGCTTGAAAGTTTCGACAAACAGTACGAGCAGGGGATCATCAACCGCGTCTTTACCACGAATCTGGTTTACCGGACGCCGGAACTGCTGCAGCGCGAGTGGTATTGCGAAGTCGATCTGTCGAAATACGTTTCCTACATCATCGATACGCTCAACCATGACATGTCTGTCAGCCACCTGCTCAATCCCGCAGACCGTATTGAAGCCCTGCTTCGGAAAAAAGGGTTTAAAAAATAAGAATTTCCGCTTTTCGCGGGAAAAGAAAAGGCGCTCCGCGAAATCACAGGATTTCGCGGAGCGCTTCTGGTGTCTATACGGTTATGCCGTACAGGCGATCGATCATTCAATTTCCAATCTGCGGGATGTGCTCTTCGGCGCTTCCTTCTTCGGTAGAGTCAGGCGCAGAACACCGTCGGAATACTTCGCCGTGATCTTATCGGAATCGACTTCCGAGATGTCAAACGCACGTGAGTAGCTGCCATAAGAACGTTCACAGCGGACATATTTCTGTTTCTTATCTTTTTCCTCGTGCTCGGAGTGACGCTCCGCTTTAATGGTCAGCACGTCGCCGGTGATGTCCAGCGTAATGTCGTTTTTGTTAAACCCGGGCAGATCCGCTTCAAGCGTATAGCTGTCGCCGTTATCGATAATGTCGGTCTTGAACTCGGCAATCGCTTTGCCGTCAAAGAACCCAAACGGGTCGTCAAAGAAGCGGCGTTCCATTTCTTCCATCTCACGGAAGGGATTATAAGATGTGATGTTATTTTTACGGGAATAAGGTCTTAAATCAAACATAAAGCAAACCTCCAAAAATTTTATTTCCTGCCCTTTTCCGGCATCCGTTCGGGCAGCCTCAGCGGATGCTGTTGAAGCTGTAATTCCGATCCATCGGAAACACCTCTTTTTCTTTCTTACAAGTCTTATTATACCCGTAAGTGTTACGTTTTTTCATACTGTTTATGAACAGATTGTAAACAATTAGCACTCACATAATAAGAGTGCTAAAAAAGTAAATTTGGAACGATTCGTGCGCATGGAGCGCACAACCGGAAAGGAGCATACAAATAGGATGGACACGCATTTTTTAGATCTGAAAGCGGTTCAGAACCTATATGGCGTCCTCAAAGCCAGCCGCCGCTTGTGTGTGTTCACGGGTGCGGGGATCAGCGTTCCGTCCGGGATTCCCGACTTCCGTTCGGCGGACGGGCTTTACAACCGGAAAAGCGGGTATTCCGTGCCGCCGGAGCAGATCATCAGCCGCTCTTTCTTTGACGCGCACCCGGAAGAATTCTATGCCTTTTATAAGGCAAACATGTTGTTTCTGGATGCGCAGCCGAATGCGGCGCATCGGTACTTTGCAAAGCTTGAAACACCCGCTCGTGCGGTCAGCGTGGTTACACAGAATATCGACGGGCTGCACACGGCGGCCGGCAGCACCGCGGTCTTTGAACTGCATGGCAGTGTGCACCGCAATTTCTGTATGCAGTGCAAAAAATCCTATGACGCTGCTTTTGTAGCGAACAGCAAAGGCGTTCCGCGCTGCACCGCCTGTGGCGGGATCGTCAAGCCGGATGTGGTGTTGTATGAAGAGCCTTTGGATGAAAATGTCGTGTACGGTGCGGTGGAGGCGATTCGGCGGGCGGATACGCTGGTAGTCGTCGGGACTTCGCTCGTGGTGTATCCGGCGGCTTCCTATCTGCGCTATTTCAGCGGTGCGCACCTTATCTTGATTAACCGCTCGCAAACCGCTTTGGACCGTGAAGCTGAAATCGCTTTTAATGCGGATGTCGTCGAAGTTGTACGCGCATTAGAAGCGTTGGAAGCAGGGTGAAACACGGAGGCTTTTGGTTCTTTGTAGACAAAAGCGAATGCATATGATAAGATACGGGTATATGAGCGCAGGTATCCGTTTTGTGCTGCTTGCGCGCTGCATAGGGAGGAAACCGGAGTGAAAAAGAATTTTCGCAGCTTTGTCTGCCTTTGCCTTGTCTGTGCGCTGCTTGTGCCGCTGTCAGCGTGCTTCGGCAGTACGGATACAGACTTGACCGCTTTGCTTGACCAAACCGATACCTATAAGGTATATGCGGAGGATTATTCCGAAGTCAAGGCAAAAGGGCAGGACGGCAGCCGCCGGATCCGCGCGTGGCGCGAAGGTTTTGTGACGGGCAACGGGGTAAATGGTTGCGTGACCGCCGGGTCCCCGTATTCAGATACGCTGATCTATCAGAACAACTATTTTATCATGCCCTGCGACACCATCCGGGAGAATCCGGACATCTCCGGTAAGCTCGACAGCGTACGGCAGATGATCGTTAACGGCGAAGCATACCAGACTTTTGAACCGTGGTACTCCGTCTATTGCTTCCATCCCGGCGGGCAGCTTCGGTTGACGCAGGAAAAGCAGAAATATTCTGATTATGTCCGCTGGTGTGACTATGAGACGGGCGAAGCGGTCGTAAAATACACGGATGCCCTCGGCACCTGGGTGCGGCGCACCTTTACCTCTCGTACAGATGATGCTACGATCACCTCGATCACGCAGTCGTCTACGGGCAGCAAGGTGAATATGACGCTCTCGTTTGATGACATTTCCAAAATGTATAACTTCGGCAACAATGCCGAAGCAGGGATGCAGTACAAAAAGCTTGTAGGCGAAAACGGTGAATACCTTGCCGTTGTTGCACATTATCCGAGCTTTGAAGGCAGCGAGCTTAAAAACGGCGGCTTCGCGACCCTTACATACATTGTCACGGTCGGCGGTACACGTGAGACTGTCTATGCCGAGGATTCGGATGATGCGATCAATGTGGGCGCACAGAAAAACCCGACCGTGGAAATTCACGATGCGGACGCGGTATATCTCATTACGCTTTCCGACCGCGATTTTGAAATGGGCGCGTTTGAAGATTTTGCCCAGCAGGCGGAATATGCGCTTGTAGACGATTTGTTTGCCCGTTGTAAAGCCGTCGCAGATAAATTCGGCGGCGATGCGTTTGATTACAGCGCGGCATTAGCGCCAAGCGCCGCCGAACAAAGCGAACAATTCAACCGTGTATCCTTTTCGCTCGGCGACAGCGCGGAAGAAGCGCTTTCCAACGAAGACCTGCTTAAAATCCAGCGCGGTCAGGATACGCTGGACCCCGCTATGCTTGCACGCGCATACAACGCCGGACGCTATGCGATGCTCGCATGCAGCGGCGGCAACCTCATCGGTCGGTTGTATGGTATGTGGACGGGTGAGTGGGGGGCGCGCTGGAACGGCGCGTTCACTATGGACGCGAACGTCAACCTGCAATGCGCCGGCATGAATTCTGCAAACGTCACGGAATACGGTGAAAGCTATATCCGTTTTGTGCTCAGCCAGATTGACGACTGGAAGGTCAACGCTTTGCACAATTACGGCTTTACGGATGCAATCCAAGTGCCCTGCAACACAGACGGCACGAGTGCGATTTCTGTGGAATACAGCACGGAGTATTCCTTTGAATACTGGAACTTCGGCGCATCCTGGATGCTCCAGCCGATTTATGAATATTACCAGACCTTCGGCAACGTGACGATCGAGACCGATGAGGGCGGAAAACGCCTGCTGGAAGACATTCTGCTGCCGCTTCTCACTTTGCAGGCGAATTTTTGGGATCAGATGCTCACGCCCGAATACTACACCGATTCTGACGGTCACATCCACTACGAAGCGGGCAAGACAGAACTCGCAAGCGATGAGTACTACTGCATTTTGCCGGGGTATTCGCCTGAAAACATGCCCGCGAATCTCAAATCCGGCAGGACGGCGAATACCGCTGCTGACATCGCCGCTGCGCGCAAGGGATTCGAGATGCTTATAGACGTGGAAGAAACGATTGACGCAGAGGCGTACCGCGCGGATATCGAAAAATGGCGCGCGCTTGAAAGCAAACTGCCGCCGTATCTGCTGGACGACACCGGTGCGCTCAAAGAATGGGCGGTCGCCGATTTTGAGGAGAACAACGAGCACCGCCACATCAGCCACCTGTACTGCGCCTGGCCCTCCAATGAGACGCAAAACGATGAAAAATTGCGTGCCGCCTGTTTACAGGCGCTCGAAAATCGTAACAACGCGGGCAAGGAAAGCGAGGAGACCCAAACGCACGGCTGGCTGCACAAGGGGCTTGTTGCCGCGCGGCTGAAGGATACGGCTGCCGTGGAAAAAAGTCTGATGAAGCTTGTGGGCGAAAAGGTCTACTATAACTCGTTCATGACTGACCATAATACGCACCGCGGCTCGGACTGCTACTGCACGGATACGTCGCTTGGCATCGTCGGTGTTATCAATGAAATGCTTTTGTATTCAGACACCGGGGTCATCGAGGTGTTCCCCGCCATGACGGATATGCTCCCCGAGGGCGAGGTGCATGGGCTTATGGCAAAAACACAGGCGCAAGTCGGGCTTTCATGGGCAAACGGGCAGGTTACGGTCACGATCCTTTCTAATATAGACCAGACCATTTCCGTTTCCTGCGCGGGCAGTGCACCGCAGGACGTTTCCTTCGCGGCGGGTGAGGAAAAAACCTTTACGTTCTCTTATTGATTTTTACAATTCATGCCGCATTTCGTGCAAATTCCGCTTGTGTTTTTGCGCGGGATGCGGTATTTTTATATTAGAATTTTTCGGGCACTTACCCGTTTCGGAGGGATCGAAAATGGATCTTGCAGCCGCAAAGGAAGCCGTTGCAAGCGGCAAAACCGCTCTCGGCATCGAACTCGGCTCCACGCGGATCAAAGCAACACTCATCGGCGAAGATTTCGCGCCGCTCGCATCCGGCGCGCACGATTGGGAAAATACGCTGCTCGACGGCGTTTGGACGTATTCGCTTGACGAAGTGCAGGCGGGTATGCAGGCAAGTTTTTCTGCGCTTTCCCGTGATGTGTCGGAAAAATACGGTGTGGAGCTGCAAAAGGTCGGCGCTATTGGCGTATCTGCTATGATGCACGGGTATTTGGCGTTCGATCAGGCGGGAAAACTCCTCGTGCCGTTTCGCACCTGGCGCAATACCTTTACCGAACGCGCCGCCGCAGAATTGAGCATGCTGTTCGATTTTAATGTTCCGCAGCGTTGGAGTGTCGCGCATCTGTACCATGCGCTTCTGGAAAAAGAACCGCATATTGCGTCGCTTGACCACATCAATACGCTCGCGGGCTATGTGCACGAACAACTGACCGGTGTTCGTGTTGTCGGGGTCGGCGAAGCGTCGGGGATGTTCCCCATCGACAGCGAAACAGGGGACTATGATTGCACAATGCTCGAAAAATTCGATGCAAAAGCCGCCAAAATGGGGTTAAAAAGCCCTTTGCGCGCCTTGCTTCCAAAAGTCCTTCCGGCGGGGGAGCCGGCTGGGCGGCTTACCGAAGCCGGCGCACGGTGGCTCGACCCTGCGGGTGCTTTGCAAGCCGGTGCGCTTTGCTGCCCGCCGGAGGGCGATGCGGGCACAGGCATGGTTGCAACGAACAGCGTCGCCGAGAGAACGGGAAACGTTTCGGCAGGCACTTCGATCTTTGCCATGGCGGTGCTGCCGCATGCACTGTCGCGCGCCTACACGGAGATCGACATGGTGACCACGCCCGCGGGCAAGCCCGTTGCCATGGTGCACTGCAACACCTGCACGTCGGATCTCGACGCATGGGTGCGCCTGTTCGGGGAACTGCTCGCGGCTGCCGGTACGGAAATGCCAAAGGCAAAACTGTATGATCTTTTATACCAAAGCGCGCTGCATGCAGATGCAGATGGCGGCGGGCTTATGAACTTTAACTACTTTGCAGGCGAACCCGTCACAGGGTTGGACACAGGCTGCCCGATGTTCCTGCGCCGCGCGAAAAGCCGCCTGACACTGCCGAATTTCATGCGCGTGCAAATCCTTTCTACCCTTGCAACACTTCGCATCGGGATGGACATCCTGTTCGAAAAAGAAGACCTGAAGCTTACGCGCCTTTGCGGGCACGGCGGGCTTTTCAAAACACCCGAGGTCGGGCAGAAACTGCTCGCGGGCGCGCTGCATACGCCCGTGACGGTGCTTTCCACAGCGGGCGAGGGCGGCGCTTGGGGCGCGGCGCTGCTTGCAGCGTTCGCGTTGCGCAAAGAGACAGGGGAGACGCTGGAAGACTTCCTGCAAAACCGTGTGTTTGGCAGCGATTCCGGGCGTACATTACATCCTGAAGCGGGTGACGAGGACGGCTTCGACCGTTTTCTGCAAAGCTACAAAGCAGCGCTTCCCGTAGAAAAAGCGGCGGCCGGTTGGGCGGTACAAGCCGATTGATTCCAAAAAAGATTTTTGAGGTGATACAATGAACATGCAAGATTATCAATTCTGGTTCGTGGTGGGCAGCCAGTTCCTGTATGGCGACGAGGTGCTCGAGATCGTGGACCGCCGCGCGCGGGAAATGGCAGATGAGCTCAATGCTTCGGGAAAGCTTCCGTGCAAGATTGTATATAAGCTAACGGCAAAAACGAATGAAGAGATCACAAACGTTGTGCGCGAGGCGAATTATGACCCGAAATGCGCGGGTATCATCACCTGGTGCCACACGTTCAGTCCCTCCAAGATGTGGATCAACGGTTTTGTTGATCTGCAAAAGCCCTACTGCCATTTTGCCACGCAGTATAACCGCGAGATCCCCAACGAAGAGATTGACATGGACTTTATGAATCTCAACCAGGCGGCGCACGGCGACCGGGAACACGGATTCATCGCCGCGCGGCTTCGTATGCCGCGAAAGGTCATTGCCGGATACTGGCGTGAACCGTCCGTGCGGGAGCGGCTCGGCAGTTGGATGCGCGCCGCTGTGGGCGTGGCGGTCAGCAAGAGCCTCAAGGTCATGCGCTTCGGCGACAATATGCGCGAGGTCGCCGTGACCGAGGGCGACAAGGTCGAGGTGCAGGCAAAACTCGGCTGGCAGGTCAACACCTGGGCGGTAGGCGACCTGGTCACAGAAATGGGGAAAGTCACAGAATCCGAGATCGATGCGCTCGTAGCCGAATATACCGCTAACTACGATGTGGCAACGGATAACATAGACGCCATCCGCTATCAGGCGAAAGAGGAGATCGCCATTCGGCGTATGCTCGACCGCGAGGGATGTAAGGCGTTTTCCAATACGTTCCAGGATCTGTACGGCATGGAGCAGCTTCCCGGGCTTGCAAGCCAGCACTTAATGGCGCTCGGCTACGGCTACGGCGGCGAGGGCGACTGGAAAGTTGCCGCCATGACCGCGATTCTCAAAGCCATGAGCGAAGGCCAAACCGGCGGCACAGGCTTTATGGAGGACTATACCTACCATCTCGTCGAGGGGCAGAAATACAGCCTCGGCGCGCACATGCTCGAAGTCTGCCCGACGCTCGCCGAAGGAAAGCCCCGCATCGAGACGCACCACCTTGGCATCGGTATGAACGAAAAAGACCCTGCGCGTCTGGTGTTTGAGGGCAAGGCGGGCAAGGCGATCGTTGTAAGCCTTGTGGATATGGGCGGCAGGCTGCGGCTCATTTGTCAGGATATCGAGTGCGTCAAGCCGATCATGGAAATGCCGAATCTCCCCGTTGCGCGCGTCATGTGGAAAGCGTATCCCGACCTTGAAACGGGAATCGAATGCTGGATCACAGCGGGCGGTGCACATCACACGGTGTTGAGCCACGACGTGACCGCTGAGCAGATGCGCGACTGGGCGCGGATGATGGACATTGAATTTGTGCACATCGGGAAAGGTACGACGGTTGAACAGCTCGAAAAAGACCTGTTCTTAGCCGATCTTGCATGGAAGCTGAAGTGAGGAAGAGCGAATGCTGGAAGAGTTAAAACAGGCGGTTTGGGAAGCGAACCTCCAGCTTCCCAAGCACAACCTTGTGACGTTTACGTGGGGGAATGTTTCGGGCGTAGATCGCGCAAAGGGCTTGATGGTCATCAAGCCCTCCGGCGTGGAATACGACGCCCTGCGTCCCGAAGATATGGTTGTGGTCGATCTTGAAACGGGAAAAACCGTGGAGGGGGATTTGAACCCTTCATCCGACACGGACACGCACCTCGTTTTGTATCGTGCGTTTCCGAATATCGGCGGTGTGGTGCATACGCATTCGCGCTGGGCAACGATTTTTGCACAGGCGGGGCGCGGTATCCCGGCCTTGGGCACGACGCACGGCGACTATTTTTACGGGGAGATCCCCTGTACGCGGCGGATGACACAGGAAGAGATCAGCGGACATTATGAGCTCGAAACGGGCAATGTGATCGTTGAGCAGTTTCAGGCTCTCGACCCCGACAGTATCCCCGCTGTGCTGGTCCACAGCCACGGACCGTTTTGCTGGGGCAAAGATCCAAAAGAAGCAGTGCATAACGCCGTCGTTCTTGAAGAGGTCGCGTTTATGGCGTGGCATAACCTCGCTCTGGATACGTCCCTTCCGCCGATGCAGCAAGAGCTTCTTGATAAGCATTTCCTGCGCAAACACGGCAAAAACGCTTACTACGGGCAGAAAAAGAAATGAAAAGCATAAAGTTCCGTGCAGACAGAGACGCTTATATGTGTGAACTCCGCGCGTGGCTTGCTGAGACTGCCGCAGTGCCGCTTGAGGAAATGTCCTCCTTCTTTGCAAAACGCTTGGGAAGCTATGAAACGCATATGTCCTTGTGGCACGAAGCATATCAAAAATTTGCTTCGTTCCTGCCGGCTGATTGCACCGAAATATTAGATTTAGGCTGCGGCACGGGGCTGGAACTGCAAAGTGTTTTTGCGCGATTTCCGACCGCACACGTCACGGGAATCGACATGTCTGCCGAAATGCTTGCCGCGCTTTCTGCCAAATACGACAATAAAGCCGTGCATACAATCTGCGGGGATTACTTTGCAGTACCGTTCGGCGCAGCCCGGTTTGACGCGGTGATCTCGTTTCAATCTTTGCACCATTTCACGCCGGAAAAGAAAACGGCGTTGTTCCGCAGAATCGCAGAGACCTTAAAACCTAACGGCGTGTTCCTGAACTGTGATTATTTTGCCTGTTGTGATGAGGAGGAGACCCTGCTTTTTGCAGAATGCGCGCGCCGGCGTGCTGCGGCTAATATCCCCGATGCGGAATTTGTGCATTTCGACACACCGCTGACTGTGGCGCATGAGTCGGCATTGCTCAGAAAAGCGGGATTTTCCGAGGTCCAACCGTTAGAAAGTGTGAACGGCGCAGTTTTTCAGCGCGCCGAGAAAAAGTAAAAAAGATAAAATGAAAACAGCCGCTTTCCCAGTGCAAGGGAAAGCGGCTGTTGCTATATCTGGATATTTTTACGGCCCCCACACAAGCCAGATGTAAATATACCCTGCGAGCACCGCGGAAAGGGTAAAGGGAACGCCGATGCGCAGGAAATCGCGCGTGCGAACCGTTTCGCCGTTTTTACGCAAAATGCCGATCGCCGCAATGTTCGCCGACGCGCCGATGGGTGTGAGGTTTCCGCCGAGTGTCGCGCCAGTGAGCAGCCCGAAATAGAAGACGTAAGGCGCCATGCCTGCGCCGCCGTTCATCAGTGCGGCGATGCCCTGCACGACAGGCAGCATGGTCGCGACATAGGGGATATTATCGATGAATGCGGAAAGCACCACCGAGGCAAATACGATAAGCGTATACAGTAAGAACGGGTTGTCGCCGGATACGGTGTAGAACAGGTTCGCCGCCGCATCAATGACGCCCGCCGAACGGATACCCTCAATGACCATAAACAGGCCAAACAGCAAAAGCAGGGTGTCGGTGTCCAGCTCTTTAAGTACGGCTTTGATAGGCGCTGTGCCTTTTTTCTGAATACATGCGCGTGTCACACCGATCACGCAAAGCGCAAAGCAGATCAGCCCGCTGCGCAGGTTGTAAAGCGTCAGCAGTGCGCCGCCGTCGGGTTCCGGCAGGAAGGAAGCGAGGATCAGCAGCAAAACGGTGCCCAGCAGCAAAACAGTGGGGAAATAGTCTGTCACTTTGGTTTCAACCTTGGCGTCCACTTTTTGCTTTTCTTTTCGGAAAAGGAACAAAAGCACGATCAGAGAAACGAGTGCTCCAAGCTCCACACCCCAGAAGATACCGGGCTTACCCTGCATCCAGAAGAAGTCTAAGAAGGTCATGTCGGCGTAGCCGCCCAAAAGGATGCTTGTCGTGTCGCCCACGAGCGTCGCAGCCCCCTGAAGGTTCGAGGAAACGGCAATGGCGATCAGTACGGGCACGGGCGAAATCTTCAGCTTGCGCGAAATAGCAAGCCCGATGGGCGCGACCATCAGAACGGTGGCAACGTTATCGACAAAAGCGCTGATTACACCCGCAAACAGCGCAAGCGCCGTGACCGCCCATTTGACATCCGGGACTTTTGAGATCAGAACCTCCGCAAGCCGCGCGGGCATTTTGCTTTCGACGAACAGGCTCACGATCCCCATCGTGCCGCTGATCATCAAAAGCACATTGTAGTCCACCGCGCCGAGCGCCGAGAGAATATCCATCTCGAAAAGCCCGGCGTAACCCATGATGATGAAGATCACAGCAGAGCTTAAGGCGATCCACGGGCGATACTTCTGCAACGCCAGCATGAGGACATATGTAATGATAAACAGGATCAGAGCGGGTATCAAAGTCGATTCCTCCCCACAAAAGCTGTTGAAATGCAGCTCAATTCTTTTTCACATTATAGCAAAACAAAGCGGAACTTGCAACCGCAATTTGCGCTTTTGCGCCGACAGGCATAATGCGGACAGGATTTGAATATCTATTTTTTGAATAAACCTATGAGGAGAGGTCAAAATGGAGTTTACAACCAGCAAAATCGCCCTGGCGCGGCGGCGCTGTCTGTTTGAAAGCACGCTCGAGCAACCGGTGGACAGCGACGTGACTCTGCCCGAATACTTCCCGGATCTCGTGCGTGTGCTCAAATGCACGCTGACGCCGCGCATCACCGCCGTCCAGAATGCGGCAGACCGCGTCCTCGCCGAAGGCTCGGCGCAGCTTTGCGTGCTGTATCTGTGCGAAGAGGGCGGGATGCGCTGCTATGAACAAAGTATCCCGTTTTCCGTGCACGCCGATTGCGCAGGCGTGCAAAGCGGCTGTGCAGGAGCAAAAGCCAAATGTGAATATGTCAACTGCCGTGTGGCTTCCCCGCGCCGCATGGACATCCACGGCAGCATTTCCATCGCGTTCCATGTGTATGGTAAACAGGAACAGGAGATCCTTTGTGATTGTGCAGGCGGCGGCGTGCAGATGCGCAAACAGCATGTTGCGGCCTCTACGCTCGCGGGCTGTACGGAAAAGATTTTTACGCTCGGCGAAACGCTGGAACTTGGCGGCGCGAAGCCTTCCATAGCACAGTTGGTGCGCAGTGAAGCCGTCGCACTTTTGGAGGATGTGAAGCTGGTCACGGGCAAGGCGCTCATCAAGGGCGAACTGGTCTTGCGCACTCTGTATATTCCGGACGGCGACGGCGGGCAGTTACAGCACATGGAACATTCCATGCCCATAAGTCAAATCGTGGAGGTCGACGGCGCAGGGGAAGGCTGTACAGCGGATACGGCGTTGACCGTATGCGCTGTAGAAGTCGCCGCCAAAACCGATGCCAGCGGCGCGCTGCGGCTTTTAGACGCGAGCGTTTCTGTCTCGGCACAGATCTCGTTGTATACGGATTTCGAGACGGACGTCCTGCTGGATGCCTATTCTACACAGTATGAGACGCATTTGCAGCAGCAGCAGGTCAGCTTTCAAAACGTCTGTGATCGTATATCGGATACCTGTCTTTGCCGCGGGACGCTGGACACGGCAGGCATAGGCATTGGCGAGGTGCTCGATATGCAGTGTAAGGATCTGGCGTACACCGCTTCCGTCACGGATGGAGAGCTTCGCATCACAGGCACGGCGACCGTCGGACTTCTGTATGCCGGCCGCGACGGGCAGTGGGGCTATTCGGAGCGCAGTTTCGCCATTTCCTACCAGCACCCCGTCGCCGCAAACGGCAGCGAAATGACCTGCGACACACACATCACGGTCACAGGCACAAGCTTTATTTTAAGCGCGGAGGATAAAGTGGATGCGCGCGTGGAACTGGATGTTACCGCGCTGATCTTTTCGGAAACGTCGCTGCAGATCCTTTCAGACGTCACGGTGGACGAAGAACAAAAAAAGCGCCGAACTGCGGCAGCACTGACCATCTACTTTGCGCAAGCTGGCGAAAGCGTTTGGGAGATCGCCCGCCGCTACAACACCACCGCCGATGCGATCCTGCGTGAAAACGACTTGCAAAGCGACGTTCTGGAAGCAAAATGCAAGCTGCTGATTCCGAGTGTTTAAAGGGAGGGCAAAATATGGAAAAGCAAAGCATATATAAGGATATTGCCGAACGCACGCAGGGCGATATTTACATCGGCGTCGTAGGCCCTGTGCGTACCGGAAAATCTACCTTTATCAAACGGTTCATGGATACGCTCGTGCTGCCGAATATTGACGATAATGCTGTGCACGACCGCGCGGTGGATGAACTGCCGCAGTCTTCAGCAGGCAGGACGATCATGACGACCGAGCCGAAATTCATCCCGGAAAACGCCGTGGAGGTGCATCTGCCGGACAACGCCACATTTTCCGTACGGATGATCGACTGCGTGGGCTATATCGTGCCGAGCTCATTGGGCTACATAGAAGGTGACGGGCCGCGCATGGTGCGCACGCCGTGGTCCGATAAAGAGATCCCGTTTACCGAGGCGGCGGAGATCGGCACAAAAAAGGTCATCACCGAGCACTCAACCATTGGGCTTGTTATCACGACCGACGGCAGCATCTCCGATATTCCGCGCGCGGAATATGAGGAAGCAGAAGCGCGGGTCATTTCAGAACTCAAAGCCCTCCATAAGCCTTTTATCATTCTGCTCAACTGCACCTATCCGCAATCGGACAGCGCCCAGTCGCTTGCAGAGCAGCTTTGTGAGAATTACGCCGTTCCCGTACTGCCCGTCAATTGCCTGGAGCTTACCGAGACCGATATCAAAGAGATCTTGACGCAGGTGCTTTTCGAATTTCCGATTCGCGAGATCTCCGTCGATCTGCCGTCGTGGCTTGTGTCGCTGCCACCCGAGCACCGCCTGCGCAGCGCCGTGTATTCCGCTGTCACGGCTGCTGCGCAGAGCATGACGCTGGTACGTGACGTCGCACTTTTGACGGACGCGCTTAAACGCTGCGAATATGTGACAGATGCCAAGGTGAGCGCCATGCAGCTTGGGCAGGGGAGCGCGTGGATTTCCGTGACGATGAACGGCGATCTGTTCTATCAGGTGCTGTCGGAAAAGACGGGAATACAGATCGACGGCGAGCAGGGGCTCGTGACGCAGATGTGCGCGCTTGCCGAGACGAAACGCGCTTATGACCGATTGAAATCCGCACTCGACGAGGTGGAGGCGACCGGCTACGGCATCGTCATGCCCACCATCGACGAGTTGACGCTTGAGGAGCCTGAGATCGTTAAACAGGGCGGCCGCTATGGTGTAAAACTTTCGGCATCCGCGCCGTCGATCCACCTGCTCAGAGCCAATATTCAAACCGAGGTCGCTCCTATCGTCGGCAGCGAGAGCCAGTCGGAGGAATTGGTCAAATATCTGCTCAAAGAATTCGAGGAGGACCCGAAGAAGATCTGGGATTCCGACATCTTCGGCAAATCCTTAAACGAGCTTGTCAACGAAGGTCTGCGTGCTAAGCTGCTGCACATGCCTGCTGACGCGCGCATGAAGCTGCAGGAAACGCTTGAACGCGTTATCAACGAGGGCTGTAACGGCCTGATCTGCATTATTCTGTAATGCTGTAAATCAACCGCCTTTCCGGATTTCGCGGAAAGGCGGTTTTTCTATTTGTAAAATTTTATAGTTTTCTCTGTAAACTGTATTCCCTTTCTGGACAATTTGTGGTATGGTTAGGACATATCGAATTTACATGGCGAGGAGAACTGCCGTATGCCCAAAGTCAACGCCACACAAATTGCACGTGATCTCAAATCGCACTGGAAATCCCCCGCAGCGGGTAAATTTATTTCTTACCGTGAATTTTGCGCCTACTCTGTCGGCGGTATCGGCGTCAATACGGTCAATTCTCTGTTCGGCTATGTGGCGCTAAGCGCAAACTGTCTGCTTTTGGGTTCGGCGTATGGCATTGCGCCGATGGATCTTGCCGTGATGTCGCTTGTAATGAGCGTACTCAACCTCGTGAAGACTCCGTTTATCAGTATGCTCGTGGACAACACCGACACGAAATACGGCAAATTTCGTCCGTATCTTCTTTATATGGGCGTGCCTACTGCTGTATTGCTATGCGCAATGGCGTTTATCCCGAATTCCCTCAACTATACGCTCAAATGTGTTTTGCTTGCGCTCGTATACGCATTGCTGATGATCTTTCAGTCGCTTTATGCTCTGGCGTTTACAAGCCTTGCGCAGGTGCTCACGCCTAATGGCGAGGAACGCACGCTTCTGCTTTCCGTCAGCCAGTTTATTTACAGCCTCGGTCCCTCCATCGTCAACCTGTTTTTCCCGATTCTCGCCGGGCTTTTTCCGGATGGCATGCGTGGGTTTGCAGCATATCGGGTGCTGTTCCCGATTTTTTCAGCGGTCGGCGTACTGCTGGGGCTTATCACCTTCCGTGGGACAAAAGAAAAAATCGTTGTTTCCGCCGGATATGTGGCACGCGTGCGTTTTCGGGACGGCGTCCGCGAGGTGGCCTCCAACCGCTATTTCTGGATCATGACGCTTTATAACGTGCTTGGCAGCCTGAAATACGGGATCGGCAGTATCTTGGCATGGTATTGCATTTATTCCATGCGCAGTGAGACGGCTTTGGGTCTCATGAATACCGTCATCGGAACGGCATCTGTGCCCGGGATGCTGCTCGCGCCCCTGCTTGCCAAAAAGATCGGCAAACGCGCGTGTATCATCTGGTTCAACCTGCTGCGCGCGGTGTTTGCTGTCGCCATGCTGCTTGCGGAAGATCATGCCGTTCTCTTCCTGCTGTTTTTATATCTTGCAACTGCCTCGATCGGTGGCGACGGCGTCATCACGTCTGCAATCACGGCGGATGTGTTTGATTATCAGCAGTGGAAGACCGGCAAGCGGCTGGAAGGCTTCATCACGCAGTTCAGCGGGATGCTCACGACCGGCGCGGGGATGCTGACAAGTTTGATTTTGCCTTGGTTCTATGAACGATATGGGCTGCAAAACGACTACGACGTTTTGTTTCAAGAGAGCGTGCGCACGCCGATCTTCAACGTGATGATTATTACAACGGTCATCAGCTGTGTGCTGAGCGTCGTGCCGATGCTTTTTTACGACATCACGGAAAGCCGCCAGCACGAGATCATTGCAGATCTGGAATCCCGTGCGCAAAGCGAAAGCGCAGCCGAAAAATAAATACGATTACAAAAAGCAAAAGCACCAAGTCGAAAGACCTGGTGCTTTTTTGGTGGACGTTAACGGACTCGAACCGCTGACCCTTCGCACGTCAAGCGAATGCTCTACCAACTGAGCTAAACGTCCAAAGCAATGTTGCTGTTGTATTATAGCGAAGTTGAAAGGAAAAATCAAGTCCTAATTTTCGTTTTTTCGAAATTTTTCAAATATTCTTTCAGAATATGGTTTTGCACGCATGCATAGATATAAGGGGAAAGGAAGTGTGCGCGGCTATGTACGAGGAGGAAAACCGGCAGTATCGAAAGCGGGAAGCAGCAAAAACAGAGGCGTCGGATGAACGGATGATTCGTACCCGCCGCCGTGACGAGGAGACGTACGACGCGCCGAAACGCGACTTTTTGCTGCATACGCTGCTTGTGCAGGTGATCGTATGCGCGCTGTTGGCGCTGGGCGTGTTCGCCATGTACCGTTCCGGATTTTCGGGCTTTGCGGCTTTCCGGCAGGTGTATACTTCTATTTTCGGAGCAAACAGCGAACTTGCCGCCCTTTCCGATGCAGTGGAGCGTCTCGGTGATCGTGTGTTTGGCACGCAATCCAATCCGGATACAGAAACAGAGCCGCAGACGACTGCCGCTGAGACTGAGACCTCCGGCGACGCGAATACGGATGCGCTGACGGGCGCGGGTGGTGAAGATTTACACCTGGCGGCGGACAATACCTCTTTTGCCCCATACGTCATCACCGGCGTATTTCATGTGCCGGTTGAATATACGCGCGTCACCTCCGATTTCGGTTATCGTGTCAATCCCGTAACAGAGGAAGCGGGTTTCCATTCCGGCATCGATCTTGCCGCACCGCACGGGAATCCCATTTACGCCGCTTTTGCAGGAAAGGTGGAAACAGTCGATTATTCCGAAGCGCGTGGGAATTATATCGTGCTTTCCCACGGCGACGGCGTGCAGACCGTCTATTGCCATTGCAGCGAGATTATAGCCGAAGTCGGTGCAGTGCTCAACGCGGGCGAGGTGATCGCGCGGGTGGGCAGCACGGGGCAGTCCACAGGGCCGCACCTGCATTTTGAGGTGCGCATCCGCGATGTGCGCTGCAATCCCGCATGGCTTTTATCTGCCGATGCGGGTTAATATCTGCGGCGTACAGGTTCGCGTTGGGTTCCTTTTTGCGTTTTCCGTCTGCTTTGTACTCACCACCGCCGAAGACGCGGTTGTGCGCATGGCAGTCATTTTTTCCTTGCTGCACGAGTGCGGGCACCTGCTGGCGGATTTTCTGTTCGGCTGCAAGCCGCGCGCTGTTTCTCTGGGACTTTTCGGGATGACCATCACGCGCGCCGAGGATCTTTCTCTAAGCTATCGCCAGGAGATCTGCAGCGCGCTTGCAGGGCCGGCTGTCAATTTGATTTTTGCCGCTGTATGCGGGCTTTTGTATCTTCTGCTGCATACCCCAGCGCTTTTGACTGCGGCCGGAGTCAACTTGAGCATATTTGTGTTCAATGCCATGCCGGTGTTTTCGCTGGACGGCGGGAAAGCGCTGGAAGCATTTTTGCGCATACATGTTTCGGACGTCCACTGTCAGATTGCGATCCAAAAAACCGTTTCGCTTCTGTTTATCGCCGTGTGTATGGGCTACGGCTTTTATGTGCTGATCCAAAGCGAGGGGAACTTTTCCCTTTTGCTGCTTTGCGTCTATCTGATCGTTGTTTTATTTCTGAAATGCGGGGGATGATTTGCATTTCCCGCACTTTTCGTGTAGAATATTCCCATCACGAGAAAGAGGTACACGGAATTGAGAAAAGAATGGGAATATCTGCTTGACGGTGTGCAAAAGCCCGCGCGCTATACGGGCGGGGAGCTCGGCAGCATCATAAAGGACAAGTCCGCTGTCAAACTGCGCTATGCCTTTTGCTTTCCCGACAGCTACGAGATCGGGATGTCGCATCTGGGCATGAAAATTCTGTACGGGCTTGTGAATGAACGCCCGGATGCTTGGTGCGAGCGCGTGTTCGCGCCCTGGGTCGATATGGAGGAAAAGATGCGCGCGCACGGCGTGCCGCTCTATGCGCTCGAAAGCGGCGACCCGATCTCGGAATTCGATTTGATCGGCTTTACGCTGCAATACGAACTCAGCTACACAAATGTGCTCAATATGCTTGACCTCGGCGGCGTTCCTTTGCGCTCTCGCGACCGCACGGCGCTCACGCCCCTTGTCATCGGCGGGGGGCCGTGTGTCTGCAATCCAGAACCTTTAGCGGATTTCTTTGATATCTTCCTGCCGGGCGAGGGGGAGGAGGTCACCAACGAGCTGATTGATTTGCTCATTGCACACAAAGAAAAAGGTTCCACCAAGCTCGAATTCCTGCGCGAAGCCGCCAGGATCGAGGGCGTGTATGTGCCCGCTTTTTATGATGTCACCTACCATGCAGACGGTACTCTCGAAGCGGTGACACCGACAGAGACAGCACCTGCAAAAGTTAAAAAGCGCGTGATCGCCGATCTCGATTCCGTATATTACCCGAAGCAATTTGTCGTACCCTTTGTAGATGTGGTGCACGACCGCGCCGTTGCGGAGGTGTTCCGCGGCTGCATTCGCGGCTGCCGTTTCTGCCAGGCGGGATTCATTTACCGGCCGATTCGCGAAAAAAGCAGCGACACGGTCAACCGCCAGGCAAAAACCCTTTGCGAAAGCACGGGCTATGACGAGGTTTCGCTTTGCTCGTTGAGCACCAGCGATTATTCCGAAGTGGAGGACCTGATCCCGAAACTGCTTTCCTGGGCGCCGGATGAAAAGATCAACGTATCTCTGCCATCTTTGCGCGTGGACAATTTCTCGGAATCCTTAATGGAAGAACTCAAAAAAGTCCGAAAAAGCGGGCTTACTTTCGCGCCCGAAGCGGGTACGCAGCGGCTTCGCGATGCGATCAATAAAAATGTTACGGAAGAAGTAGTCCTCGGTACTGCCGCGCAGGCATTCCGCGGCGGCTGGACTTCGGTCAAGCTCTACTTTATGATGGGCCTGCCGACAGAAACGCTTGAGGACGTGGCGGGTATTGCCGAGCTTGCGCAAAAGGTTGTCAACGAATTTTATCACAACCCCGACAAACCCAAAGGCAAAGGCGTCACGGTCAGCGTAAGCGTGGCATCTTTTGTGCCTAAGCCCTTTACGCCGTTCCAGTGGGAGCCGCAGGACACCATGGAGCAGCTTGCCGAAAAGCAGAAGTATCTAATGGAAAATGTGCATACCGGCAAAATCCGCGTGAGCTGGCACCAACCGCACACGAGTTTTCTGGAGGGCGTGTTCGCGCGCGGGGATCGTAAACTGTGCGATGTTCTGGAAGAAGCGTGGAAGCGCGGCTGCAAATTTGACGGCTGGGATGAGTTTTTCCGGTTCGACGCTTGGATGCTGGCGTTTGAAACCTGCGGTGTTGATCCGGCGTTTTATACGAACCGCCGCCGCGATTTTTCGGAGCTCTTGCCGTGGGAACATCTGGATTACGGTATCCGCAGAGCGTTTTTGGAGGAGGAGAACCGTAAAGCGCACGAAAGCGTCACTTCGCCGAACTGTCGCCAGAAGTGTTCCGCCTGCGGCGCGGCGCGCTTGAACGGAGGGCACTGCGATGCAATTCAATGAAGTACGCGTATTTTTCACCAAAACCGGCATGGCAAAGTATATTTCGCATCTGGATTTGATGCGCTGTATGACCCGTGCACTGCGACGTGCGCAGATCCCGCTTTGGTATACGGAGGGGTTCAATCCACATCTGTTCATGACCTTTGCGCGCCCGCTGCCTTTGGGCGTGGAGAGTCTTTGCGAATCCGTAGATATCCGCCTGGTTGGCGAGATGACATTCCGCGAGATCAAAACCCGGCTAAACGACGCGCTCCCGCGTGACATTACCGTGATAAGTGTTGCAAAGCCTGTCCATAAGCCCACGGAGATCGCCTTCGCGGAGTATGAGATCCGCCTGTTTTCCGATGATCCCGCCGCGTTGATGAAAGCTGTGGAGGCCCGCTTTGCCGCCGAAACGCTCCCCGTACAGAAAAAAGCGAAGCAGGGGAAGCGCCGCGTGGAAAAAGAAGTAGACATCAAGCCGAATATCCTCGCATTTGAGTCGTCGCTTCAGGCGGACAGCGTTACCCTTTCGGTGCGCGTGACGGCGGGCGACCAGAATAATGTCAGTCCCGCGCTGCTGCTGGAGGCGTTGACTTTGAACTGCTCGGGTGTCGTGAAGCATACCGATATTCTCAAACGACGTGTGCTTCTCCAAAACGGCAAGACGTTCTGCTGAGTTTAAATTTTATATGCAGCTTTAAAAGCCGTCGAATTTTTTTCGGCGGTTTTTATATTTTCTATTGACAATTCTGTTATAACTGTATATACTGTTCATACACAGTAAGGCGGTGAATTTCGTGCACATTTTCATCGACAATAAAAGCGGCGTTCCGATCTATGAGCAGATCTATTCACAGATCAAAACGCAGATCATCAGCGGGGCGCTTCGAGAAAACGAGGCGCTGCCCTCCATCCGTAATCTTGCCAAGGACTTGCGTATCAGCGTGATTACGACCAAACGTGCCTACGACGAGTTAGAAAGAGAGGGCTTTCTGTATACGGTTGCCGGCAAAGGCAGCTTTGTCGCGCCGAAAAACACAGAACTGCTGCGTGAAGAGAATCTCAAAGCGATCGAAGCGCATTTAAGCGAAGTCGTGCGCCTTGCTGCTTCGTGCAATCTGACGCGCGCGGACATTTTAGAAATGCTCGATTTGCTAACGGAGGAAGAAAAATGAACGCACTGGAGATTACGGGGCTTTGCAAATCCTATCCCGATTTTACGTTGAACCATTTAAATTTGACCCTGCCGAGCGGTTGTGTTATGGGGCTGGTCGGCGAAAACGGCGCAGGAAAAAGCACTACCATGAAGCTGATTCTCAATATGCTGCGGCGCGACGCGGGGTATGTGTCTGTCCTCGGTATGGATAATCTTGCAGATGACCGCCGCATCAAAGAGGAGGTCGGTGTGGTGCTCGACGACGTTGGTTTCCCCGGGTGCTTAACGCCGAAGCAGATCAGCAATATCCTGCGGCGCACCTATCAAAACTGGAGCGATGACGATTTTGCCCGGTTTCTCGAAAGACTGAATTTGCCGACGGATAAAGCGTTTGAAACTTTTTCCCGCGGCATGAAGATGAAACTCGGCATCGCCGTTGCGCTGTCCCATTCGCCGAAGCTTTTGCTGCTCGATGAAGCGACAAGCGGTCTTGACCCGGTCGTGCGCGATGAGGTTGTCACCCTGTTTGGAGAGTTCACGCGCGACGAAAACCATGCGGTGCTCATCTCCTCGCACATCGTCAGCGACTTGGAAAAGATCTGCGATTATGTCGCATTTCTGCACAAAGGAAACCTTTTGCTGTGCGAGGAAAAGGATGCGCTGCTTGAAAAATACGGCATTGTCCGCTGTACGAACGAGCAACTGGCGATGCTGCCGCAAGAAGTGGTGCACGGGGTCAAGCGTTCCCCATACGGCGTAGAAGCGGTCGTAGAACGCGCAGCAGCGCCTGCTTCGTTTTCGGTCAGCAGCATGGATCTTGAGCAAATCTTTTTATTCTTGATTCGGGAGGCACAGAGCGTATGAAAGGCTTGGTTTTAAAAGACATTTATATGGCGGTGAAATACTGCCGGATTTATTTTCTGATCGCTGTTGTTTTCGCGGTGGTGTATGTCTGGAGCGATAATTTATTTTTGGCGGCGTACCCTGTGCTTTTGGCAAGTGCAGTATCAGTTAATCTGCTTTCCTATGACGAAAAAAGCAAATGGTCCTCGTATGCGGGTACGTTTCCCTATACCCGTGCGCAGCTTGTCGCCGCGAAATACATCGTCACGCTGCTGGCACTCGGTGTCAGTGTTCTGCTGATGGGGCTTGGCTTTGCGGCACATATGCTCGTTGTGGGCGATTTTCAGCTTTCGAAGCTTCTGACCTTTTTCGGTTTGCTTGTGTGCGTCGGGTTTGCAAGCCCGAGTTTCATGCTGCCCATCATTTTCCGTTTCGGCGTGGAAAAGGGGAGGATCGCTTACTACGCCGTGCTTGTCTTTTTCTGTGCCGCAGTCGGCGCACTCGGGGTGGTTGGTCCGGATGCAGGCGTTTTGGATTTGCCTGTTGCACAGAACGCGGGTGTCCTGCTTGCAGCAGCGCTGATCGGTGTGGTCCTCTTTGCCGGTTCGTGGTTTTTGTCCGTCCGCATCTACGCCAAACGCGAGCTGTCTTGACTTTTTTCAAAAAACAGCGCATACTCTGCATGACAACCGACGGTTGAATTTTACAACCGTCGGTTGATTCAACGAACGCTCTGTTTACTTTTGCGGTTCCGGCTGTTGTAATAAAAGTGCGAACGGCAGTAACGCCGCGCGGAAAGGATGAAACAGCATGAGCAAAACACTCGGTGAAACGCTTGCGTCGCTGCGCAAGCAGAGCGGATTGACACAGGACGCGGTGGCAGAATATATAGGGGTATCGCCGCAGGCGGTTTCCAAATGGGAAACGGATGCCTCCTGCCCGGACATTATGCTTTTGCCGAAAATCGCCGAGCTGTACGGCGTCTCGATCGACGACCTGTTTTCGGACGATGCGCCACACGCCCAGCCGACTGCGGAAGAAAAATTCAGAAAAACAGAATCCCATGTAACGAACAGCGTGAACACAGACGAGTTGTATTTGTACGTGTATGTGAATTCACGCACGGGTGACGAGGTAAAAGTGCGCGTGCCGTTCCCGCTCGTGCGGCAGCTTTTGAACACGGGCAAAAATGTTTCAGGGCTCTTCGGGACAGATTTGAGCGGTATAGATTTGGAAAGCATATTCACCTGTGTGCAAAGTGGGAAGATTGGGGAGATCGCGACCGTGACGACGAGCAATGGCGATCTGGTGCGCATTGTGGTGGAAAAATGAAGCTTACGGTGCAAACGGGATCTCGTGCTTTCATGCTCCGCGTGCCGAATGGTCTGCTCCTCAATCGATTCGCTTTTTGGTCGTTGAAACGCGTACTGGGCAGATATGTGCCAAATATTCGACGACTGCACTTTCGGCAGGTGCGCCCGCTTGTGCGTGCAAATACGGTTTTATGTTAAGCGCAAGGAAGAAATTTTGACGGTTACAAAGCCTGATGGAACGCGGATTTGTCTGTACTTATGAAAATTTTTGAAAAAATGCTTGCATTTTAGCGCCCCTTGTGCTAATATATCAGAGCAATTTTGCGTTGGCACCGTTCCAACGGCAGTTAATGGCAGCATTAAAGCTGGCGGTCCTCTGTATTTTGTGAAATGCATGAACGCCTGAAAAAAACAGGAGGACTTATTATGGACGCATTGAAAGTCATTACCGAAGGCATGATTAAAGAGGATCGCCCCCACATCAAAGTCGGCGACGTTGTGAAAGTACACGTCAAGATTCGTGAAGGCGAGCGTGAGAGAATCCAGATGTTCGAAGGCACCATCATCGCTGTTAAGGGCAGCGGTGTTTCCGAGACCTTTACCGTCCGCCGTGTTTCTTACGGCGTCGGCGTGGAGCGCGTGTTCCCCGTGAATTCTCCCAACGTTGCAAAAGTTGAGCTTGTCCGTTCCGGTAAGGTGCGCAGAAGCAAGCTTTACTATCTGCGTGACCGCGTCGGTAAGGCGGCAAAGGTCAAAGAGCGCATCTGACCTCACTTGCACACAAAAGAGCAGCCGTTTGGCTGCTCTTTTTTATGTCTTATTTTCTTTATTTTCCGATTTCCCATTTCTCAGCAAGTCGGACGGCTTCGGGCAGTACGTCGCAGTTTTCAGGCTCGGGGTATTCGGAATACGTTTCACACCAATTCTTTTCAAAGTAAAATAGGTCTTTTCCGAATGGCGTAGCATCGTAACGCGGCCGCTCGCACACAAATTTTCCTGCTTCGGTCACGAATGGGCGGTTTTCTCGCAGAGCACGAATCGCCTCATCATAGAACCGTTTCCAGCGCACTGCGTAATATTCTGAGATAAGCCCGCTCCATTCCCGCCACGCATAGTCATAAAGCGCCGAGCAGTCGCCATACATATCGCCCCAAATGGTGACAAGTGTTCTCGCGTTTAAATCAAAATACGCTTTTTCCCATTCGTTTTGTGCAAGACGGTGCGCATCGTTGATCCAGCGCGCGAGCGTAAAGTTTTTCCGAAGTCCCAGAAACGCGTCCAAATCTGCAAGCAGTTCCATTTGCTCTTTTGCAAGCCGTTCTGCTGCCGAGCTGTCTTTCTTTGCATAGGCATTGGCAAACAGCGCTTGATTTGTGTGGAAGCGGTTGCTCAACACCTGTCTGGTCAGATCGCAAACATCGTACTGATACCCATCTGAGTTTCGGAAATTCTCGCGAACGGACAAAAACAGCAGCAACGCATTTTCAAGCTGCTTCGGGTCGTAAAACAACTTTGTATAGTCGCAGGGGCCTGTCTTTTTCGGCTTCATCAGCGGCCGCGCGCAAAGCGTAGACCCCACTGCGTTTTCCTCATAGCCGCTGTCCCGGTAGCAGGTTTCCAGCAAAAGTTCCCACGCCTTGCGCAGCGTGTCGGAATACGCACCGTAACGGCGTTCTACGTAGTCGTCCATCCATTGCCTAACGTCCATCGGCTCGGCTTTGGTCAGCAGGGCAAATTGCAAATCATAGACAACAGGATTTTGTTCAATGCCTTCCATAAACAGTCCTGAACCGACCACGTTGGCGCCGCGTTTTTTAAGCTGCGCGTACGGATTTTTACAGTGCTTCGCAAGCTTGCCCTGCATGGCGTTTTTGCCGCCGAAATCATGCAGCATGCCCGCCACGACCGAGTACCCCCAAAGGTTACGGGTGGATTTTGTACGTTCAGAATTGAGGTCAAGAATCAAAAGACGGTTTTTCGGAACCGCTTTTACGATATGTTTACGCAATGACCATGCCTGCATGACCCAAACGGACTGTTCATCAAATTCGTGGTACAGACGGTCGATCGCCTGCCCGACGCGCCGCAGATAGAAGAAATTGTTTTTGGGCGGCGTGCCCTCGTGGAACGGGTCGCACGCGAGAAAATGATGATTCCCCAAAAGTCTGTCGAGCGTTTGCAGATATTTCTGCCCGAACTCTGCGAACAAAGGGTCAAGCGGATCGAGCTGTGCGGTGTTCGAGTAAAGGCACCAGCCGTTTTTCGGCAGGATTTTGGCGTTCGGGTATTTTTCCCGCAGCAGCATCGGCACATGCCCGGAAAAGCCCTGCTGGATGGGATACATGCCGAATTCCAATACCCGCGCGAGGATCTTCTTACCGAGATCCAGCCGTTCATACACATAGGATTTGTCTTTCGGCGGTATGTATCCTTCAATATTCGTCATCAGCTGCCAAGCCCAAAAGGCAGGGCCCGAAATGCTGGAAAGCGCTTCTGCTTCCGAAAATCCGAAATGCAGCAGCGTTTCGAACCAGACCGCTTCTGTACCGATCACGCAAAGCGGCATGTTGATGCCGTTCATTGCCATGAAATCGATCTCGCGTTCCCAGCGCGCGAAATCCCACCAGCACATGGAGTAATCCAGCGTGCAGTAATTCATGTAAACGCGGTATTTTTGCTCGATGGTTTTCTCGATTGTACCCATAAACGGGACAAGCTCGTCAATTTTCAGCGCTTCATTTCCGCACCAGGACAGGTTGACATGACAAACCTGCTTTAAGTAGGTGTAGATTCCGTTTGCCGCAGCAACACGGGAATTTGCCCTGACAAATAAAAGCCCGCCTTTGAAAGAAACACAAAAATGATCGCTTTTGCCGTCTTCCATGAGCGTGATTCGGATACGGTCTGCCACAAGCGGCAGATTGCGCGTCAAAAACCCGTTTAAAACCGTGTCCATATTTTTCCTCCTGCTATTCCGTGTTTATTGATTCACAGCGTATTGTGCAATGGCGTGGTTAACGCGCTCGCGCAAATCGAGCAGCCATGTATCTTCATGGCGGTAGCGGCTGAAAGTCAGCGGCTCGGAAAGCCCATCTTCCAAGAGCGCCATCGTCTTTTCCCGGCCTGCAAGCGATTCCAGAAGCTGCAAAGCGCGCATATCTTGAAGACCGTCATAGAATACAGGCAAGCGCAAAGACAAAAGCGGCATTCCGTCTTTTCCGGGGTAGACAACAAAACTGTCGCCCGATGAAAAAGCGTTATCGGCGTCCGTTACTTTATAGGGGTCGATCTGACGGATCGAGAAACGGGAAAAATAAAAGTTGTAGCCCCAGTGCAAAAAGCCTTTGACATTGAACTTATACATTTGCGCCCCTAAAACGCGGTTGCGCAGAGACGGCATGGAGAAGAATCGGTTGGAAACATAGTGATCCGCCTGCACGCAGCAATAATAAGTCCAAAGCTCCGGGACTTTCCCGATGAATTTCTCAATATGGTCGTTTGCGGGAACAGGCGTTTGAATCAAGCCTTTAGCATACAGTTTATAGTTGGAGAGCGCGTCGATGATCTTAAAATCTCCAAAGTTTTCGTGCACGATTTTTGCCGCTTTTTTATAGGTGCGCACCATGTTGCCGGCAGGTTCGTCGGAAACATGAAAAATGCAGCGTTCGCGGATGCCGTTTTCGTCAATAAAAGCGATCAGCGCCTTTGCAAACTGTGCAAGGAATCGGCGATAGGCCTTTCCCGTGGCTCGCGTTTTCCAGCCGAAGATCTGCACGGTTTTGCCGTCCTTCTGCGCCATGATCTTGGGTGCGTGTTTTGCGCCCCACTGCGTAAAAAAGTGGCTCATTTCGAAATATTCGATCCCGCAGCGGCGGCACATCTCCACCCATGTTTTCAGCTTGTCAAAGCCGAATGTATAGGCATCCTTGCCCGTTACCGACACATCCACAAGCTGTACGGTAGGACGTTCGCCGCCGACTTTTGTGTCCAGCGGCGGTGTGAACAGCGGGGTAAGTACGCAGTTCATGCCATATTCTCGCGCGGTGCGCAGAAAATTTTCCGTTACGCGCCAGTATTCGTCCGAAAACGCTTCAAACCCGTAATACTGCATTAAGCAGTCGGTGTGAAACCAGTTTGTGTAAATGAGCGTTTGCTTCGGAAGGTCAAACGGCAGAACCTCGATTTCCGCGCGGCAGAGCGCAGGTTCGTACTTGCCTACGCGTACCTCGATCTGTATCTCGTGCTGACCTGCGGGCAGCGTCCCGCCGATTTCGAACCAGAGCACATTCTGCCCGTCGTATTCCGCCATATAGCGGTTCCCGGACACAGGAACGAGCAGGTCGGGATATTCGGTTTTGTTTTTGGAAATATAGAAATCGTCCGATTTCTTCGGCGCGTTTAAGCCGGCCGGTATCATGCGCACAAAAAATGCGCGGCAGCAGTCTGCGAGCGGCGAGCGCATATCCCAGACAATCTCTTCGCCCTTCTTTGCAAATACGGCGAGCTGAAAGGATTTTTTCTCGTTTTGGAACATGGAAAAGCGCAGTTCATCCGAAGCCTGCGGTTCGTCTGACGGAAAGATCTTGCATAGCGATGTGCAAAGGCCTGCACGCACTTTTTCTGCCATATGGCCACCTCATTTTCAGAAATTGCCCTCGAAAGGGACCGGTGCGGTTTGTTCGTTTTCGGCGGCATTTCAGCCGTCCTTGGTATATTCTACAAAAAATGCAGGCGGTTGTAAAGGCAAATCTTTCGTTTTCATCGCTTGTCAAGCGGCTGTATTCATGGTAAAATATTTCGCATGCGTATACAGAGACTATGTGTGAAGGTGAATATTTTTGAGGTGCAGAGAGAATTTACGCAACGTTGCCATTATTGCCCACGTTGACCACGGCAAAACGACCCTGGTGGACCAGCTTTTAAAGCAGAGCGGTATTTTCCGGCAGAATGAGGTCGTGCAGGAGCGCGTAATGGATTCCAATGCGCTGGAACGTGAGCGCGGCATTACGATTTTATCTAAAAATACGTCTGTGCATTATAACGGGGTGAAGATCAACATCGTAGACACGCCCGGCCATGCGGATTTCGGCGGTGAGGTGGAGCGCATCCTCACTATGGTGGACGGCGTGCTGCTGCTCGTCGATGCGTTTGAGGGCTGTATGCCGCAAACGCGGTTTGTGTTGCGTAAGGCGCTGGCGCTTAATAAAAAGGTGATCGTTGTCGTCAATAAGATCGACCGTCCCGGTGCGCGTCCCGCAGAGGTCGTGGATGAGGTGCTCGATTTGTTTATCGAACTCGGCGCGAACGACGACCAGATCGATTTCCCGGTCGTTTATGCCTCGGCGAAAGACGGCTATGCGTCGCTTGACCCAGATGTGCGTGAAGGGGATATGCGCCCGCTGTTTGAGTCGATTTTGGAAAATATCGACTCCCCGGAAGGGGATATTGACGCCCCGCTTCAAGTCCTGTTTTCGAGCCTTGACTATGATGATTATATCGGCCGCATCGGCGTCGGGCGTGTGGAGCGCGGCAGGATCCGCCGCAACGACAGCGTCGTGCTGTGCAAGACCGACGGCAGGCGCGAGAACTTTAAAATCTCACGGCTGTATCAGTTTGAAGGGCTTAAACGTGTTGAAGTCGAAGAGGCCGCGGTGGGCGACATCATCTGTGTGTCAGGCATTACGGATCTCAATATCGGTGAAACCATCTGCGCGCCCGATTGTGTGGAGCCGCTGCCGTTCGTGAAGATCGACGAACCGACCATTTCCATGAATTTCATGGTTAACGACAGCCCCTTTGCCGGGCAGGACGGCAAATACGTCACCTCGCGCAATCTGCGCGACCGCCTGTTTAAAGAGGTCGAAACGAACGTCAGTATGCGTGTGGAGGAAACGGATTCCACAGACTGCTTTAAAGTCTCTGGACGCGGCGAGCTGCACCTTTCCATTTTGATTGAGACGATGCGCCGTGAAAACTATGAATTTCAGGTCTCGCGCCCACAGGTCATCACGAAGGTCGAAAACGGGAAGCTGCTGGAGCCCATTGAGCTGTTGATCGTGGAAGTGCCTGAGGAATACGTCGGCGCGGTTATGCAGAAGATCGGCGCACGAAGAGGCGAGCTTGAAAATATGGGCGCGCGCGAGGGAGGCGCTACACATCTGGAATTCCGCATCCCCGCGCGGGGTCTTATCGGGTATCGCTCGGAGTTTATGACGGACACAAACGGCAATGGCATTATGAATAACCTGTTTGCCGGATATGAGCCGTATAAAGGCGACATCCAGACGCGTGAGCGCGGCTCCATCATTGCATATGAGGCCGGAGAAACGACCGCATACGGGCTTTTCAATACGCAGGACCGCGGACGGTTGTTCGTGGGCCCGGGCGTACCGGTTTATGAAGGTATGATCGTCGGCGAATGTGCCAAGAATGAAGATATCGTCTGCAATGTCTGCAAGCAAAAACATTTGACGAACACACGCGCGGCGGGTTCTGACGACGCGCTTCGCCTGGTGCCGCATACGGTGCTGAGCCTGGAGCAGTCCATGGAATTTATCAAAGACGACGAACTCGTCGAGGTGACCCCGCACGCCATCCGCCTGCGCAAGCGCATCCTTTCCAAAGAACAGCGCATGAAAGCACAGGCAAAGCAGAAATCTTAAAAGGGGGCAGGAAACATGATTGATTTCCATGTCCATTCGTTTTTAGATGCGATCGCCGCAAAAGCAATTCCGAAGATTGCGAAAAGCGCGGGCAATCTGATCCCCGCGTACAGCGGCGCCGTATCCGACTTAAAACCCGCCCTTCGCAAATTCGGGATGGAAAAAGCGGTGGTGCTCAACATTGCCACCAACCCGCATCAGCAGAAAAAAGTCAATGATTTTGCCATTTCGCTGCTCGGCGACGATGTGCTCGTGCCTTTCGGCAGCGTCCACCCGGACAGCCCCGATGCGCTTGAGGAGCTCGACCGCCTCAAAGAAGCAGGGATCAAAGGTGTTAAGCTGCATCCGGAATATCAGGGATTTTTTGTGGATGAGCCGCGTATGTTCCCAATCTATGAGCACATTGCAAAGCTCGGGCTCATCACGGTCTTTCATGCCGGGGTGGATATCGGCTTCCCGCACCCTGTGCACTGCCCGCCGGAGCGGCTGCTTCGCGTGCTGGACTGTTTTGGCGACGCGCCTGTTGTGGCGGCGCATTTCGGTGGCTGGCTGATGTGGAACAGCGTGCTGGAAGAGCTTTGCGGTACGAAAGTCTACTTGGACACCGCATTTTCCTATGGAAAAATGCCGCCGGAGTACGCGCGCGAGCTAATCCAAGCGCACGGCGCGGACCGCGTGCTGCTCGGCAGTGACATGCCGTGGAACTCGTCGGCGGATGAAGCACGCTTTATCCAAAGTCTGGACCTGCCCGCCGAGGATGAGGCAAAAATTCTGTCGATAAATGCCAAAAGACTGCTGCACATTTAGTTGCTTTTGCCCTCTTGACCGCAATTTGTCAAGAGGGTATAATGTTAAGCAGTTCGCTTTAGCAAGTAAAAGCTTTAAAGCGCAAAAATCTTTTGTAAAAAGTCGGTGGAAGAATGGAAAAGATCATTATTTGGGTGACCGTTGCGGTCTATATCCTCGCGCTGATCCTGATCGGCGTTGTGACCGGGCGGAAGTCCAAAAGCATTTCAGACTTTACGGTCGGCGGCAGGAACGCAGGTGCGTGGCTTTCTGCACTTTCTTACGGCACAGCGTACTTTTCCGCCGTCATGTTTATTGGCTATGCGGGCAAAACAGGCTTGAGCTTTGGGCTTTGGGGCGTGCTTGCGGGCTTGGGCAATGCAGTGTTCGGTTCGCTGCTTGCCTGGGCGGTTCTGGCGCGCCGCACGCGCGACGTCGCGGGCAGGCTCAAACTCAATACCATGCCCGAATTTTTTGAAAAACGCTATGGCAGCCGCAATATGCGTCTGTTCGCAGGCGCGGTTATCTTCGTGTTTCTTGTGCCGTATTCTGCTTCCGTTTACAGTGGGCTTGCAAGTGTTGCAGATGTGCTTTTGGGGATCGACGACACGATCTTCCTCGTCATTATCGCCGTGCTTGCGATTTTGCTTGTGACCTTTGGCGGGTATCTGGTGCAGGCGCGAGCTGACTTTGTGCAGGGCATCGTTATGATGGTCGGCGTTGTGCTGCTTTTGGTATTCGTTGTGCGCTGTGACCGTGTCGGCGGTATTTCCGGGCTTGTGGAATACGCGCACACCGAAGCAGGCCTTCCCCATTTGAAGCCTTCACAGTGGGTGTCGCTGATGGCGACCGTGCTGATGACGAGCTTTGGCACCTGGGGCTTGCCGCAGATGGTGCAGAAGTATTTCGGCATCCGCGACGATAAGCAGGCCAAGCGCGGCATTGTGATTTCCACAGCCTTCGCGCTGCTCATTGCGGGCGGCGGCTACTTTATCGGCTCGCTTTGCCATGCATATTACACTGTCGGCGTCGATATGCCAGAGGCGGATTATATTGTGCCCAACATGCTGCGCGACTCAGAGCTTCCCGCCGTGCTGCTGGGTGTGATCATCGTTCTGCTGCTGTCCGCTTCCGTTTCTACACTCTGTTCCGTCACGCTTTCCGCCGGCAGCGCGTTGTCGATTGACCTGATCGCGGTCAAAAAGCGCAATATGCCTGCAAAAAAGACTGCGTTTCTAACGAAGCTGTTTTGTATTCTATTCGTGATCCTTTCCTATGTTGTGGCAAATACAAAGACGCCTATTCTCGATATGATGAGCTATTCCTGGGGGATCATCTCCGGTTCCTTCCTTGCGCCGTATGTGCTTGCACTGTATTGCAAAAAGCTGAATAAGACCGGCGCGTGGGCAGGGATCCTCACCGGATTTTGCATCGCGATCGTGCCGGCTTCCTGCAAGCTGTTGAACCTCTGCGGGGTGGAAGCACCCGCCGTAGTGACGCTTCTGGGGCAGGGCCCGCTGTTCGCGTGTATCGCCATGCTTGCTTCCATCGTTGTTTGCCTGGTCGTTAGCGCCTGCACTCAGAAAAAAGCAGACGGGGAAGTTGCAGATTTCTTTTACAACGGTGTTGTCGAACGCGAAGAACTGTGATATAATACAAACTGGATATTTTCGACGCGGCCGCGGGAAAAAGTCCGCGGCTGCTTTTGTAGCTTTGTGCCGCGCCGAAGCCGCTTCTGTGCGGATTCCTGAAAGGTGGAAAGGGAAATGTTTTTTCAAAAAGACGCGGAGACAATGCCCCGCGCCAAAATTCGTGAGATCCAGCTGGAACGTTTGAAGTACACCGTGCGGTACTGCTATGAAAATGTCCCATTCTATAAAAAGAAACTGGATGACGCGGGTGTAACGCCCGATTCCATCCGGACGCTCGACGATATTCGCCGCATCCCGCCAACGACAAAGGCGGATCTGCGTGACAACTACCCGTTCGGGCTGTTTGCCGTGCCGATGAAAAAGATCGTGCGCATCCACGCCTCGTCCGGCACCACCGGCAAGCCCACGGTAGTCGGTTACACGGCGCACGACCTGGAACTGTGGTCAGATTGCATGGCGCGCCTTTGTGCGGCGGCGGGTGCCACCGAAGACGACATTGTGCAGATCTCTTTCGGATACGGGATGTTCACAGGGGCTTTGGGTCTCCATTACGGCCTTGAAAAGCTCGGCTGCGCAGTTGTGCCCAATTCCAGCGGCAACACCGAAAAGGCGCTAATGTTTATGCGTGATTTCAAAACTACGGCGCTTGTGGCAACGCCCTCGTATGCGCTCTACATGGCGGAGACGGCGAAGAAACTCGAGTACCCGATGTCCGACTATCACCTGCGGCTGGGCCTGTTCGGTTCCGAAGGGTGTACGCCCGAAATGCGCACACAGATAGAAACGGCGTGGGGCCTGTTTGCGACCGACAACTACGGCATGAGCGAACTGATGGGGCCTGGCGTCTCGGGCGAATGCGAGGAGCGCTGCGGGCTGCATATCAATGAGGATTACTTCCTTGCCGAGATCGTGGACCCCAACACGCTCGAAACACTCGACGAGGGTGAGACGGGCGAACTGCTCGTCACGACCCTCACCAAAGAGGGACTGCCGTTGCTTCGTTATCGCACGCGTGACATTTCCCGCATTACATATGAACCGTGCAAATGCGGCAGAACTTTTGCACGTATGGATAAGATCAAAGGCAGAAGCGACGATATGCTGAAGATCCGCGGCGTCAACGTTTTCCCGTCGCAGATTGAAAGCGTGCTTATCGGGATGAAAGATGTCAGCCCGCATTACCAGCTGATCGTTCGTCGCGAAGGCTTTGCCGACACGCTGGAAATTCGCGTGGAGCTGTCGGACACGTCGCTTCTCGAAAGCTACGGCAAAATTGAAGAACTGCAAAACCGGATCAAACACAATATGCATACGGTTTTGGGGATCCAGTGCAAAGTCAGCATCGTTGAACCGAATACCATTGAGCGGTTCGTCGGCAAGGCGAAGCGCGTTGTGGATTTGCGAAATCAAACGGAGGAGAAGTCATGAGTAAAAAATTGTTGATCGGCAACGAGGCAGTCGCCCGCGGACTTTATGAAGCGGGTTTGCGCGTTGCCTCCAGTTACCCGGGTACGCCCAGCACCGAGATCACCGAGTGCATTGCCAAATACGACGATGTATACAGCGAGTGGGCGCCCAATGAAAAAGTCGCTCTGGAAGTTGCGGCGGGCGCCGCGATCGCGGGCGCACGTTCCTTCTGCGGCATGAAGCACGTCGGGCTGAATGTTGCAGCCGACCCGCTGTTTACCGCATCCTATACAGGCATCAATGCGGGGCTTGTCATCGGTGTAGCGGATGACCCCGGTATGCACTCGTCGCAGAACGAGCAGGATTCCCGCCACTATGCGAAGGCCGCTAAGCTGATGATGTTGGAGCCTTCCGATTCGGAGGAGTGCCTGCAATTCGCCAAACTTGCGCTCTCGCTGTCCGAGCAGTTTGACGCGCCTGTTATTCTGCGCCTGACCACGCGCGTGGCGCATTCGCGCAGCCTTGCGGAAGTCTCCGATCGTGAAGAGCTTGAACTCAAGCCCTATACGAAAGACCCGGTGAAATACGTCATGATGCCCGGTATGGCGATTAAAAAGCATGTGGTCGTCGAGCAGCGCATCCTCGACCAGATTGCCTGGGCGGAGACTGCCGACATCAACCGCGAGGAATATTACAGCACCGACATCGGCGTCATCACCTCCGGCATTACTTATACATATGCCAAAGAAGCGCTCGGCGAAAATGCGTCTTATCTGAAGCTCGGCTGTGTCTATCCGCTGCCGGTCGAAAAGATCCGCGCCTTTGCCGCAAAGTGCAAAAAGGTGTATGTGCTTGAAGAGCTTGACCCGTTTTTGGAGGAGCACTGCCGCCAAAACGGTATTGAGGTAATCGGCAAAGAGGCGTTCACGCTGCAGGGTGAATATTCGCAGAGCCTGATTGCCAAAGTGATTTTAGGACAGGAGGATAAGAGCGTTGCGACCGATCTCGACATCCCTGCGCGTCCGCCTGTGCTTTGCGCCGGCTGCCCGCACAGAGGCCTTTTCTACGCCCTCAAAAAGCTGAATGTCTTTGTCAGCGGCGACATCGGCTGCTATACGCTCGGCGCGCTCGCACCGCTTGGCATGATCGACACCTGCATCTGCATGGGTGCGTCGGTCTCGGCGCTGCACGGCAGAAATAAAGCGGACGAAGCCAACGCCAAAAAGTCCGTTGCGGTCATCGGTGATTCTACGTTTATCCATTCCGGTGTGACGGGCTTGATCGATATTGCTTACAACCAGAGCAATTCCACTGTTGTTATCTTAGACAACAGCATTACGGGCATGACCGGGCATCAGGACAATCCAACCACGGGCAAAACCATCAAAGGTGATCCGACTACGGCGGTCAGCTTGGAACTTCTTGCTAAGGCTGTGGGTATCGACCGCGTACGCGTGGTTGATCCGTATAATCTGGAAGAATGTGAAACCGTATTGCGCGAAGAGATCGAAGCGGACGAACCCTCTGTGGTCATTTCCCGCCGTCCCTGTGCGCTGTTGAAATATGTAAAGCATAAGCCGCCCATGCATGTGGATCCCGACAAGTGCATCGGCTGCAAAATGTGCATGAAGATCGGTTGCCCCGCCATCAGCATGAAAGATAAAAAGTCCGTCATTGACTTTACGCAGTGCGTCGGTTGCGCGGTTTGCAGCCAGCTTTGCAAATTTGACGCGATCAAGGAAGGTGAAGCGAAATGAAAACAAAAAGCATTATGATCGTCGGCGTCGGCGGGCAGGGGACCCTGCTTGCGAGCCGTCTGTTGGGCGCGGCTCTCATTTCGGTCGGCTATGACGTTAAAGTTTCAGAAGTCCACGGTATGAGCCAGCGCGGCGGTTCCGTTGTCACTTATGTCAAATACGGCGATAAAGTGGAATCTCCAATCGTCCAAAAAGGGCAGGCGGATTTGATCCTCGCCTTTGAGCAGCTTGAAGCGGCACGTTGGCTGCCTTTCTTAAAGACGGATGGTACCATCGTCGCAAACACCCAAAAAATTGATCCCATGCCTGTTGTCACAGGCGTCGCAACATATCCGGAAGGCGTGCTCGACGCCATACGCAAGACCGGTGTGAACCTCAAAGCCGTAGATGCGCTCTCCCTCGCGGTGGAGGCAGGCTCCTCCAAAGCGGTCAATGTGGTGCTCATCGGCGTCATGGCGGCGCACATGGACATTTCCCGCGACACTTGGGAACAGGCGATCCGCGACACCGTTCCCGCGAAGTTTTTGGAGATGAATCTCAAGGCGTTCGATCTCGGCTATCAAAACGCACAGTAAACCCGATCAACCGGGCCGCAAGATTTTAGGAGGTATGGCATGGCTATCCAGCAGATTTCCGTATTTGTGGAAAACAAACCCGGCAGGCTTGCCGAAATCACCGGCTATCTCGCAGAGGGCGGGGTAAGCATCCGCGCTTTTTCGATCTCGGACACTACGGACTTCGGCATTTTGCGCCTGATCGTGTCAGATACCGAAAAAGCGGCGCAGGTTTTGCACGAGGCGGGCGTTGCCGTATCCATCACCGAAGTGATCGGAATATCTATTCCCGATGTGACCGGTGCGTTTGCCAACGTCGTCCAAACCCTTGCAGCGGCGGGCGAAAATGTGGAGTATGCTTATGCTTTTTTGACGCCGGAGGCGGGTCATGCGTATGTCATTCTCCGCGTAAACGACAATGAAAAGGCATCGCAAATCCTGCGTGAGAGCGGCATTGAACTAATCGCCGAAGCAGCTATCACCGGTTGATTGTCCGTTCGTTCAAGAAAAATCGGTTTAGGAGGTGACAGGAATGCTCGGGATGCGTGTGGGAATCGACTTCGGCTCGACGTCAACCATTATGTATGTGGACGGCAAGGGCATTGTACTCGATGAACCGACCATGATCGCCGTGGACACGGAGACGGGCATTCCCATCGCCATTGGTAACGCCGCCTACACCATCAACGGTAGAACGGACGAGAGCATTGATGTCATCAGTCCTGTGCAAAACGGGATCATTTCCAATTACACTATGGCGCAGCACATCCTGCGTTATTATTTCCAGCGTCTGTGCGGCAACAGTATTTTCAAGCCGACCGTCGTTTTGACTGTCCCGAGCGGTGCTACGAATCTGGAACGTCACACTTTTTTGGAGGTTGCCATGCGCGCGGGCGCGGGCAGAGTATGCCTTGTGGAGGAAGCACTGGCGTCTGCCATCGGCGTCGGATTCGAAAAAAACACGCTTTCGGGGCAGTTTATTGTCAACATCGGCGGCGGCGCGGTAGATGTTTCCGTCGTCACCATGGGCAGCCTTGCAGTCGCGAAAACCGTTAAGGTCGGCGGCAAGTCGATCGACGAGGCGATCCAGCGGTATCTGCGCCGGGAGCGTGATATTCTGATCGGACCGCAAACTGCCGAGCGCTTGAAAATCTGCCTCGGCAGCGCTGTGCCGCGCAAAGAAGAGATTGCTGTGATGGCCAATGGTAAAAGCGGCCTGGACAATATGCCGATCACATTTGAAGTTACTTCTACTGAGCTTTACGGCTGTATCCGCGAGCGCCTGGAAGTTATGGTGCGTGGGATCAAATCCGTTTTGGAGATCACGCCGCCGGAACTTGTTGGGGATATTTCGGAAAACGGTATTGTTTTGACCGGCGGAACTGCCCTCCTGTTTGGCATGAAAAAGTTTTTGGAAAGCGAAACTGGCATCGAGGTCATTTTGGCGGATGACCCGATTTACAGCTGTGTTTCGGGTGCGGCGACCATTATACGCAATATGGACTTCTTGACGGAAAACGGATATTCCTTTAAAACCGTGCAACAGCTGAGCTGACCGGGCCGTGTCCCGGTCCGTATGTTTAGTTTTCGGGAGGAACTTGCTATATGTTTGATACGAAACAGCTTGTTTGGACGCGTCCGCCGGAGCGGTATTCCATAGACAGCGATCAAATCACGATCCACACGCAGCCGCATACCGACCTTTGGCAGCGGACGTATTATGGCTTTCAAAATGACAATGCGCCGGTTTTGCAAATGGAAACCGATGCGCCGTATTTTTCGTTCACGGTGAAAACGGCGTTTCAAAGCAAATGCCGCTTCGATCAGTGCGGTGTTGCTTTGTATTTGGACAGTGAAAACTGGTTAAAAGCTTCGATCGAATATGAAAACGAGCACATCCAGCGGCTCGGCAGCGTTGTGACCAACAACGGCTATTCGGACTGGGCGACGACGGACATCGACGCTTCGGTTTGCGAGATGTGGTATCGCTTGAGTCGGCGGGAGTCCGACTATTGCCTGGAGTGCTCGCGTGACGGCGTGCAGTTCCACCAAATGCGTATTTGCCATTTGTGGAAAGGCGACAAGACCATTCGCTTTGGCATCTACGCGTGCAGCCCCGGCGATTCGTCGTTTAAGGCAGTCTTTACCGATATGCAGCTGACCGAATGCAAATGGGAAGCGCATGCATAAAATTTTGTAAAACAAAAAGGAATACAGATAACAGGAAAAAAACGATGATTGATTTTGATAAGATCCAAGAAACCGCCATTCCGCATCTCAATGGCGGCAACGGGATTACGCGCGCGAATATGTTTATGGACAGCAGCGTAAAAACATGTTGTCCACGCTCGAAAAAGGCGCTTCCATCGGGCAGCATAACCACCGCACCGGCAGTGAGATTGCCTATGTTTTAAGCGGGAAAGCGCGCTGCATTTTAGACGGTAAGGAAGAGGTTGTGCTGCCCGGGCAGTGCCACTATTGCCCGCAGGGAAGTACGCACTCGATTGAGAATGCTTCCGACGAACCGCTTGTTCTGCTCGACATCGTGCCCGAGTACGGGGAGAAAACGGGCAGAGCGTAAAATATATAAAAGGTTTTATGCAGTCAAAACACGAAAAAGTCGCGTTTAGCGCTTTTGATGGGAAAAACAATTGACATTGTTTTCTTTTTTTGTTAATATAGGAACATGTCTGCGGGTGTAGTTCAATGGCTAGAATTCCAGCCTTCCAAGCTGGCTGTGTGGGTTCGATTCCCATCACCCGCTCCAAAAAAGCAACGTCCGCCGTCTCCCGGCGGACGCTGTTTTTTCTGTCGGCCTTTAATCGGAAAAAACTTAACAGGTGTTTCTTGCATTACAGGATGTTTTGTTGTAAAATACCCATAATAGGGTAGGTGTATGGTTTGAGAAAATCCGAACAGTTCTGTGTTTCGTTTGCAGAGCTAACTCCCGCGCGCGGCGCGCCTCCAAGATCCTGGAAATTCATTTATGAGTGGCTCGACTCGCTTGTTTTCGCCTTTATCACCATTTTGCTTGTTTTTACATTTGCGTTCCGTGTAGTCGGCGTGAGCGGCGAATCCATGGTGCCTACGCTGCAAAACGGCGACTGGCTTGCCGTGCGTGCTGTGAACACCGCGATTGATCGCGGTGACATTGTCGTGATCACGCAGCCGAATTCGCTCAATGAACCGCTCATCAAACGCGTGATCGCCGTCGGCGGCGACGAGTTAGATATCGACTTTGCTGCGGGTACGGTGTATGTGAACGGTGAGGCGCTCGATGAACCGTATATTGCCGAGGCGACACGCCGCCAATTTGACGTCGCTTTCCCGTTGACGGTGCCTGAAGGCTTTTTGTTTGTAATGGGCGACAACCGCAACAACTCTTTGGATAGCCGTTCAAGCACCATCGGGTTTATCGACGAACGCTATGTGCTGGGAGTGGCGGAATTCCGCTTTTTCCCGTTTGGAAATTGGGAGATCGATCAAAGTGCTTAATCAGAAATCATTGCAAAACCTGTATGATTTTGCTTCAGTTTTGGTTACCGCCGTGTTGGCAGTTGCGGTGATCTTCACGTTTATTTTCAAAATTTCCGCCGTGGACGGCAGTTCCATGAACAACACGCTCTACGATGGCGACAAGGTCATCATCACCGCGCGCGACTGGAACGTCGAAAATGGTGATATTGTAGTGATTTCCCAGCCGAATATCTATGAAAAGGTGCTTATCAAGCGCGTCATTGCGACCGAAGAGCAGACCGTCGTTGTAAACGCCGCCGAGGGTCAGGTGATTGTGGACGGCGAGGTGCTCGACGAACCGTATATTGCCGAGACCACACGCGTACAGGGCAACATGACCTATCCGATCATCGTGCCGAAAGGCAAGGTGTTTGTGATGGGCGACAACCGCAATGCATCTACCGACAGCCGCGACAAGTTCGTTGGGCTGATTGATACGCGCTATATCGTCGGCGAGGCGGTCTACCGTGTCGGGGATACACATTTGCTGACCAGCACCGCGGAGTAATCAATATGCCGGATTCGATCAAACAAAATGTACAGTGGTTTCCGGGGCACATGGCGAAGACGCGCCGCCTGCTTCGTGAATGCTTGCCCCAGGTGGATGCCGTGGTGGAAGTGCTTGATGCGCGTGTTCCGGAGAGCAGCCGGAACCCCGAACTTTCGGAGCTGACAAAGGGCAAACCGCGTATTGTCCTTTTGAACAAATGCGACGTTGCAGACGCGGCGGCGACGGACCGCTGGCTTGCTTTTTACCATAAAAACGGCATTCCTGCGCTTGCAGTGGACTGCCGCAGCGGAAAAGGCTTAAAACGCTTTGTCCCGCTGCTTCATGAGGTCCTGCATGACCGTATGGAAAAGAACGCCGAACGCGGCATGGCTGGCAAACCACTGCGCTGCATGGTTGTCGGCATCCCGAATACGGGAAAGTCCTCGTTTATTAATAAAATGGCGGGACGCGCCCGTGCCGAAGTTGCGGATCGCGCCGGCGTAACGCGGCAAAATCGCTGGTTTGCCATCGGCGGTGGGGTCGAACTGTTGGATACGCCCGGTGTGCTTTGGCCCAAATTTGATGATCCGAGTGTGGGCGATAAATTGGCGTTTATCGGCTCGGTCAAAGATACGGTGGTGGACGTGCAGACGCTCAGCATCCGGCTTTTGGAGATTATGCAGTCTGCGTATCCGGACCGCCTTCGCGAACGCTATAAGATTTCAGATTTTGAGAGCTGTGCACCGTGGGAGGTTCTTGAATTGATCGCCAAAAAACGGGGAATGCTTCTGCGCGGCGGCGAGATTGATTATGAGCGCGCGGCAACGATGCTTTTGGATGAGTACCGCGGCGGAAAACTCGGCAGGCTTACACTGGATAAAGTAGGGGAATAAATGGTTGATTTTTCCATCGAAAAACCATATTGGCAAAAAGGCTGCGGCGCAGTTTGCGGGGTCGATGAGGCGGGTAGAGGTCCGCTTGCCGGTCCAGTGTGCGCCGCCGCTGTTGTTTTTGCACCCGGAACACAGATCCCGGGGCTTGACGATTCCAAAAAACTCACTGAAAAAAAGCGGGAAGCACTTTTCCCGGTGATTTTGGAAAAGGCGCTTGCATACGGCATCGGTTTTGCAAGCGAGCGTGAAATTGATACGGTCAACATACTTAACGCAACCTTCCTTGCGATGCGTCGTGCGGTTGAGCAGCTTTCCGTGCGGCCCGACGTGCTGCTCGTGGATGGCAATCAAAAGCCGCATATTGGCGCGTGCGAGGAAGTCACTGTCGTCAAGGGTGATGCAAAATCTGTTTCGATCGCTGCCGCTTCGGTGCTTGCTAAGGTCAGCCGGGATCACAAAATGCTGGAACTTGATGCGCAATATCCACAGTATGCGTTTCGGCAGCACAAGGGCTATGGAACAAAGCTGCATTATGAAAAACTGGCGCAATACGGCATTTCCCCGGTGCACCGCCGCACCTTTTTGAAAAAGCTCATGGGAGAGGAACCGCATGAATAAAGCGCAGACGGGGATGCGCGGCGAGCTTGCCGTAGCGCGCTACCTGCGGGAACACGGATTTGTGATTGTTGCGGCGAATTACCGCTGCCGTTTGGGGGAAATCGACATCATTGCCGAAGACAGCGCATATATTTGCTTTGTCGAAGTCAAAACGCGCTCGCCGAAAATGCTCGGTAAGCCTGCGGACGCGGTGGACATGACTAAACGAAAAAAGCTTCTTGCGGCGGCGAAGCAGTACCTTTCGCAAAATCCAACGAAGCTGCAGCCGCGTTTCGACGTGGCTGAGGTGTATGTGCACCATGAAAAGGTTTTGCGCATTTGTCTTGTGCCGAATGCGTTTGACGGGGAGGGCTTATGAAGTTTCTGGATTTTCACTGTGATACGGCGGGGGAGTGCTATTTACAAAAGAAGCCCCTGTGGGAGAACGACTTGCATATAAGTCTTTCGCGTACGGCATGTTTTTCTGCGTATGCACAGGTGTTTGCCATCTGGATTCCCGACGAGAAGCGCGGTGACGCGGCGTTTGCGTATTATCATAATGTGCTCGAAAACTTCCGAAAGGAAGTGCAGGAAAACGCGGACCACATCGCGTTTTGCAAAGACGGCGAAGAGCTGCAAAAGACTTTGCAGTCAGAAAAAGTCGCCGCCGTGCTTGGTGTCGAGGGCGGGGCGGTGCTCGGCGGCAGCCTTGAAAAGCTTGACAGGCTTTATGCAGACGGCGTTCGGTTGATGACGCTCACCTGGAACGGCGACAACGAGATTGCCAGAGGCTGCTTCTCCGAAACGAACGGCGGGCTTACGCCGTTTGGCAGGCAGGTTGTAGACAAAATGCAAAACATGCGGATGCTTATTGACGTGTCGCATCTCAATGAACGCGGATTTTACGAGGTCGCCCAATGTCTGCAACGTCCGTTTTTAGCGAGCCATTCCAATGCGAAAATTGTGGATAACCCATACGCCGTTGCGCGTAACCTCACGGATGAACAGATTCGTACACTTGTACGTCTGTACGGCTGTATCGGCATCAATCTCTGTGCCGATTTTCTTGGCAATGACGGCGACACGGGATTTGACGCGGTTTTGCGGCAGATTGCACATTTTCTGGACCTCGGCGCGGAAGATTGTCTCGCGTTTGGCTGTGATTTCGATGGCTGCACCGTTCATGAAACGCTGAATGGGATTGAGCACATTCCCGAATTATATGCCTACCTTTTGCAGCATGGCATATCAGAGAGGCAGCTTCAAAAAATCTTTTTTGAAAACGGCTATGCATTTCTCGTTGCAAATCTATAAAGACTGTGCTACAATAAATTGATTTTGATGAGGGAAGTGGAAACATGATCTATACAAGCACCCGCGACGCTTCCGTTCGAGTGCCCGCGTCCGAGGCGATCGCCAAAGGGATTTCCGCCGACGGCGGGCTGTTTGTCCCGATGACGATCCCCACCATCAACCTGGTGGATATCGAGCGCTTGATGCGGCTTAATTACGTCGGGCGCGCAAAAGAGATCCTGAAACTGTATCTGACGGATTTCACGGATGACGAGCTTTCCGCCTGTGTGGAGAATGCGTATCGCCCGGACAAGTTCAGTTCTCCGGAGATTGCGCCGCTGCACCAGCTTTCCGATGAAGTACAGGTGCTCGAGCTCTGGCGCGGACCGACCTGCGCTTTTAAAGATATGGCGCTGCAGCTTTTGCCGCATCTTCTGACGGTGTCCGCTGCAAAGACGCGCAAAAACACAAAGATCGTGATCCTTGTCGCCACTTCCGGCGATACGGGCAAGGCAGCGCTCGAAGGCTTTCGCGATGTGGAGAACACACAGATTTTGGTGTTCTATCCGGAAAACGGTGTCAGCCCCATGCAAAAGCTGCAAATGACCACACAGGAAGGCTCAAATGTCGGCGTCTGCGCGATTGAAGGGAACTTTGATGACGCGCAAAGCGGCGTTAAGGCGATCTTTACCGACCGTGCATTGGAAAAAAAGTTTTCTGAACATCACTTGGCGTTTTCCTCAGCGAATTCCATCAACTGGGGCAGGCTCGTGCCGCAGATCGTCTATTATGTTTCCGCATACTGCGATTTGGTTAAGTCTGAAAAATTAAAGATCGGCGCGCCGATGAACGTCGTTGTGCCGACCGGCAATTTCGGTAATATTCTGGCCGCATATTATGCAAAACAGATGGGCGTGCCGATCGGAAAACTTGTGTGTGCTTCCAACGCCAACAACGTGCTGACGGATTTCCTCGAAAGCGGGATTTACAATAAAAACCGCTCGTTCTATTGCACGGAATCGCCGTCCATGGATATTTTGATCTCCAGCAACCTTGAACGGCTGCTGTTCCTGCTTTCCGATCAGGACGCCGATTTGACGCGTAATTATATGGAGCAGCTTTCCGAAACGGGCAGCTATAAAGTCAGTGAAAAGATTTTCCGCGCATTGCAGGAGTTGTTCGCCGCAGGCTATTGCGACGACGAAGCCACGGAACGTACCATTCGTCGTATTTATGAGGAATACGACTATCTTGTGGATACACACACCGCAGTGGCGCTCAATGTCTATGCGGCTTATAGAACCAAAACGGGCGACGGTACGCCCACAGTGATCGCCTCTACGGCGAACCCGTACAAATTTTCCAAAAGCGTTTTGCATGCTATCGCGCCGGAACGCGTGACGGACGATGAGTTCGAGACCGTGGAAACGCTGCATGAGCTTACGGGTGCGCCCGTTCCGCCGCAGCTAAGCTGTCTTCGTGGAAAAAAGCCGCGTTTTACGAAAGTTGTCGCAAAAGAGAACATGGTAAATGCGGTGCTTGAAATGCTCGGCATCTAAAATGAAGAGCGTGGATTTGGCATCCACGCTCTTTTGCATTACGGTGTTTGTCAGTTCTTCGGTTCAAACGTGCCGCATTCTGTCTCGCTGCATTCGCACGCTTTTCCGGTGCACTGGCTTGCAACCTGGATCTCCTTTGCCGTACAGGTGGATACGCCGCTGTGGTAAACACAGTTGGAAACGTTGCATTTGATTTCGTTCATGCCTTTCTCCTCCTTTCAATCTTATTGTGCGTCGAAACCTGATTTCTATTCATGTTGGAGCGTAAATCTATGTCCATTTTTGCAATCGGCGATACGCATCTTTCTTTGGGTACAAATAAGCCGATGGATATTTTCCGCGGCTGGCAGGATTATGTACAAAGGCTTGAAAAGAATTGGCGCGCGCTCGTTTCACCGCAGGATACGGTTGTGATCCCCGGCGATGTGTCTTGGGCGATGCAGCTTTCCGCGGCGGAAGCGGATTTTCGGTTTCTAGACGAACTGCCCGGGCAGAAGATCCTGTTGAAAGGCAACCATGACTATTGGTGGACCACGATGCGGAAAATGCAGGATTTCTTGGATGAAAACGGATTTTCTACATTGAAAATTCTGCATAATAACGCATACCGGGTCGGGGATTTCTCAATCTGCGGCACGCGCGGCTGGTTTTTTGACGCGACGGACGATCAGCCCGACAAAGTCCTGCTTCGTGAGGTGCAGCGGCTGAAAACCTCCATCGCGGCGGGCAGGGCGCTCGGCGGCGAACCGATCGTTTTTCTGCATTATCCGCCCGTCACGCGCACGCAGCGCTGTGAGCCGATCCTCGAAGCGCTTCATGCGGAAAACATCTGCTGCTGCTATTATGCCCATCTGCACAGCGCGGCAGTTGGGACAGCATTTCAAGGCGAGCTGGACGGCATTCGCTTCTCGCTTGTGTCGAGCGATTCTTTGGGTTTTTCCCCAAAATTGATCGAAAAATAAAATCTTAAAAAAGTATGGTAATTTTTAGGACTTTCTGCTATAATACCTAAGTTAACCCATTATCATACAGGAGGAATCTGTAAAATGAGTTTAAAATCGTCCGAAAAAGTAGAGACAAACGTCTGGCAGCTGGAAATTTCCATTGATGCTGACCGTTTTGAAAAAGCGGTCAACCAGGCGTACTTAAAGCAACGCAAGAATATCACGGTGCACGGCTTCCGCAAGGGTAAAGCGCCGCGTAACTTCATTGAACGGATCTACGGCGAAGGCGTATTCTATGAGGATGCGCTTGAGGCTTTGTATCCGGAAGTTGTGGAAGAAGCCATCCAAGAAGCTGCGCTGGAAGTTGTGGACACGCCTTTTGATCTGGAAGTTCCAGAAATGGGTAAGAACGGCGTGACACTGAAGCTGAAGGTCACGGTTAAGCCCGATGTCAAACTCGGCGACTACAAGGGCCTGAAAGCCACACGCAAGTCTTCAAAAGTGACCGCCGACGAAGTCAAAGCGGAGCTGAACCGTATGCTCGAGCAGAACGCTCGCATGGTGAACGTGGATGATCGCGCCGCCAAAAAGGATGACATCGTCGTGATTGACTTTGAAGGCTTTGTGGACGGCGAACCGTTCGAAGGCGGCAAGGCGGAAAGCTATGAGCTTACGCTCGGTTCCGGGCAGTTTATTCCCGGCTTTGAAGATCAGATCATTGGGCACAAGACGGGCGACGAATTCGACGTCAACGTGAAATTCCCCGAAGATTATCACGAAGGACTTTCCGGCAAGGATGCTGTGTTCAAGATCAAGCTGCACGAGATCAAAGTCAAGGAGCTGCCCGCGCTTGACGATGAGTTTGTCAAAGACGTCAGCGATAAAGATACGGTTGACGAGCTGAAGAAGAGCATCAAAGCGGATATGGAAGAGGCCAAGAAGACGGCGGCGCTCGAAGAAGTCCGCAACACGCTTCTGGAAATGGTCGCCGACGGTATCGAGGCCGATATTCCGCAAGTCATGGTCGAAAAGAAGATCGACAGCAACGTGGAAGATTTTGCCTATCGCTTGCAGGCGCAAGGGTTGGATCTCAAAACCTACCTGCAATATACCGGTCAGGATGAGGCAAAGCTGCGCGACGGTTTCCGCACGAATGCCGAAAAGCAGGTCAAGCTGGATCTTGCGCTTGAAAAGATTATCGAAGCGGAGAAGATCGAGCCGACTGCCGACGAGCTGGAAGCGGAATATAAAAAGTTCGCTGACACATATAATATGGATGTTGATGCGGTCAAAAAGGCGATTCCGGAAGACGGGCTTCGTGCAGAACTTGCTTCCAGAAAAGCGATCGACTTTATTGTGGATAACGCCGTGATTACCGAAGAAAAACCTGCGGCGAAGAAGACGGCAGCCAAAAAGACGGAATCCGCCGATGAAGCAGCGGAAAAGCCTGCAAAGAAACCGGCCGCAAAGAAGACGGCAGAGAAAAAGCCTGCCGCTAAGAAATCTACGGCAAAGAAGTCCACAGCGAAAAAATCGGAAGAAAAGTCCGAATGATTGATTAACCTTGCAGCAGCACGGTTATACTGAAATCGGCATTGTTTTTCGGCGGGTCTTCCTTGACCCGCCGTGCGCGATGTAAATATCGCGTTTAGGAGGTATTTTAATGGCTCTTGTACCTTATGTTATTGAACAAACCAACCGCGGTGAGCGTTCTTATGACATCTTTTCAAGATTGCTCAATGACCGCATCATTGTGTTGTCCGACGAAGTCAACGATGCAACGGCGAGCCTTGTGGTCGCCCAGCTTCTGTACCTCGAAGGGCAGGACAGTGAAAAAGACATCAGCCTTTACATCAACAGCCCCGGCGGTTCTGTTACGGCGGGCTTCGCCATTTATGACACCATGCAGTACATCAAGTGTGACGTTTCCACCATCTGCATGGGCATGGCGGCGAGCATGGGTGCGTTTCTGCTTTCGTCGGGCGCCAAGGGCAAGCGTTTTGCGCTGCCCAACAGCGAGATTATGATCCACCAGCCCAGCGGCGGCGCACAGGGGCAGGCAACGGAGATCGACATCGTTGCGAAGCATATTTTGCGCACGCGTGAAAAACTCAACCGTATTCTTTCCGAAAATACCGGTAAGCCGATCGAGCAGATCGCACGCGACACAGAACGCGACAACTTTCTTTCCGCCGAGGAAGCGCTGGACTACGGCCTGGTCGATAAAATCTTCTACAAGCGTTAACACAAAAGGGGAAGCACTATGGCGAGAGAGAACGACGGCAGAGAAAAAACCGTTCGCTGCTCGTTCTGCGGTAAATCGCAGGACGAGGTGGATAAGCTGATTGCGGGCCCGGGCGTTTGCATCTGCGATGAGTGCGTCGAGCTTTGCATGGAGATCGTCGAGGAGGGCGATGCCGGGCGCAGGAAGCGCAAGCAGGCAAGCAAACCGAATAAGCCGCTTCCGAAACCGCAGGAGATCAAAGCGCATCTGGACGAATATGTTATCGGGCAGGACGCCGCTAAAATCGCGCTGAGCGTAGCGGTCTATAACCATTATAAGCGCATTTATTACGGCGACAGTTCCGATGTTAATATCCAAAAGAGCAACGTCATTTTGCTCGGCCCCACGGGTGTCGGTAAAACGATGCTTGCCCAAACGCTTGCCGACATTTTGGATGTCCCCTTTGCGATTGCGGATGCAACCACGCTCACAGAAGCGGGCTACGTCGGCGAAGATGTTGAAAATATTCTGCTTCGTCTGATTCAGGCGGCGGACTTTGATGTGGAGCGTGCCGAAAAGGGAATTATCTATGTCGATGAAATCGATAAGATTGCCCGCAAGTCCGAAAACCCCTCTATCACACGCGATGTCAGCGGCGAGGGCGTGCAGCAGGCGCTTTTGAAAATTTTGGAGGGTACAGTCTCCAATGTTCCGCCGCAGGGCGGCAGAAAGCACCCGCAGCAGGAATTTATTCAAATTGATACGACAAACATTCTGTTCATTTGCGGCGGCGCGTTCGATGGGATCGATAAGATTATCGAAAAGCGCACCGGCAACAAGGTCCTTGGCTTCGGCAGCGAGCTGACGGAGGCGCGCAAGGCGGATATGTCGCGCATTTATGCGCAGGTCATCCCGCAGGATCTTGTGAAGTATGGTCTGATTCCGGAGCTTGTCGGGCGGCTTCCGGCCATTACGACGCTGGAAAACCTCGACCGGGAGGCGCTCATCCGAATTTTGACTGAGCCGAAAAATGCTTTGGTCAAACAGTATACTGAGCTGTTCCGCATGGACGGTGTTACATTGGAATTCCAGCCGGATGCGCTCGCGGCGATCGCCGATTTAACCTTGGAAAAGAACACCGGCGCGCGCGGTTTACGTGCGATCATGGAAAAGGTTTTGCAGCCGGTTATGTATGAGATCCCGTCTGATGAGAGCATAACAAAGGTCATCATTACGAAGGCTTGCGTGGAAAACGGAGAAAAACCTCTGACTGAAACCTCCGCACCGGCAAAGATGAGCGCTAAGACAAGCGTCAAACGTTCGCCGAAAGACGCGGTCTGAACTTTTCAGCTTTGTACGCCTGTATGCGTTTGTATACAGGCGTGCTTTTTTCGTTTTTCACATTGTAACTTTTTGGGAAATATGCTACAATATCGTCAACCGATATTTTGTTTCCAAAAAAGGAGCGGTTTGTATGACAGACAAGTCCGAACGTTTAGGTTTCCGTATTTGGTTCAACATTATTTTATTTGGCCTTGTCGGGCAGCTTGCGTGGGCTGTTGAAAACATGTTTTTCAACACGTTCCTGTATAATTCGATCTATAAAGGCGCGTCACAGGCAGCTGTGGACGGGTCTATCGACGTAATGAGCGCCATCAGCCTTATGGTTGCGTGCAGCGCAGCAGCAGCTGTGGTTGCAACGTTTTTGGCGGGGACTTTTAGCGATAAAGTCGGAAAACGAAAAGTGTTTATTTGCGTCGGCTATATCCTTTGGGGGATCGTAACAGCGTCGTTTGGCGCAATCTCCCGGGATAACACCGCAGCTTTGTTCGGGCTTACGGATGAAGTACGCATTTTGACTGTAACGGTAGCGATTGTTATTATAATGGACTGTGTTATGACCGTTATGGGGTCTGCCGGAAATGATGCGGCTTTCAACTCCTGGGTGACGGATGTTTCTAATACGCGAAACCGTGCCACGGTGGAAAGTGTGTTGTCCCTTTTGCCGATTTTCGGCACAGTCGCCATCATGGGGCTTTCCGGTGCGGTCAGCGGAATCGGTTATGACGTATTTTTCTACACATTGGGCGCCGTCGTCCTTTTGTGCGGCGTAGTTGGATTGTTTACGCTGCGTGATCGTCCGCAAATGCAAAAGGCAAAAGGCAATTATTTCCAAAACCTGATATATGGGTTTCGGCCCTCTGTCGTGAAAGAAAACAAACGTTTGTATCTCGCTTTTGCAGCTGCCTGTATCTCTTCGACCGCTTTTCAGGTGTTTTTCCCATACATCTTCATTTATCTTGGCAACGTTTTGAACTTCAGCTTAGACAGCGTGCTCGCTTCCTTGACGCCCGTCGTTATTGCGGGTGCAGCGGTTGCGATTGTAGTTGTTGTAACCTTACTTATCTGCATGGGCAGGCTTATGGATCGGTTCGGAAAAGAAAAATTTGTCTGGATTTCGATTTTGCTATATGCCGTTGGACTTGTTGCGGCCGGCTTTGCCAAATCTGCCGCAGTGCTTTTGATTTGTGCCGTGCCTGCGCTCGGCGGCTGGGCTTTATTGTCCATCGCGATCAATGCCTCCGTACGAGATTTCATGCCGGCAGATAAGGTCGGTGCGTTCCAGGGCATTCGCATGATTTTCTTTGTGTTGCTGCCGATGGTCATCGGGCCTTATATCGGGAATTTGGTGTGTCGCGTTTCGGAAGTGACCTATACCAACGAGTACGGCGTAGTTACGTCTGCGCCGGGCAACGTGATGTTCTTTGCTGCGGCAGTGGTCGCTGTGTTTGTGTTTGTTCCTGTGCTGTTTCTTCGTAAATACGGCGGTTTTACCGTGGAGAAAAAAGCCGATGCTGCACCGGATGCTTAATGGCGCGCCTATGCGCCGATTTGATCTTGAATCCTGAGAGGTGGAGCCATGCGCCGCAAGCCCAGGCTGCGTTTTACAAGTGAGCAAAAATTGAAAGCCAGGCGGACTCGTGCGTTTATTTTGGCATTTGCGGCGTTCGTGCTGGTGTTTGGTGTTGCGTCTGTATTTCTTTTTCTGCATTCGGTCGATTTTGATTTAAATAACCTCGTTGCCCCGGAAGAGACCACCGCTGCGCCAGCGGAAACGACGACCACACCACTTGCATCCGTACAACTGCAAAACGCCAATGTGTTCTATACGTGCGTTGATTCCGACGATCGTGTATTGCTGCTTTCAATCATTTCGTCTGACGCGGATTCCGAGAGTGTCTATGTGTATGCGATCTCGCCCGCACAGACGGCTTCGTATAACGGAGAAGCCCTGTCTTTTTCGGCGATTTACCAGAAATTTGGTTTTGCCGGGCTTCGCGACAGCGTGGCAAATGCGCTTGGCATCTCCGTGGAACGGTATCTCAAACAGACTGAAGCCCAACTGCGGCAGGTGATTGGCGAGATCGGCGATATTCCCGTCTCGGTGCCTGAAGCCATCGAATACCGTGGTACGGACTACACACTGTTCCTTGATGCTGGCGAGCAAAACCTGACAGGGGATTTGTTTGTTAAATATCTCCGCTATGCAGACGTAGAGCAACAGGCACAGGCGGCTTGCGCCCTGACGCAGAAACTTCTTTCTGCCTTTGACCTTGCCGATCCCTCTCCGCTGTTTAACAGCATTTGCAATTTGTCGGATACAAACTTTTCTGTAATGGATTGTGCGCAGTCCGGCGGGCTGCTGTATACGTTTTTGGCATTGCGCGACGCGGTTTCGGTTGGAGCGCCGCCGACGAGCTGGGAGGCGGCAGAATGAAAAAGCGCACCCTTGCGGCCCTTTTGGTGCTCGCGGTATGCGCGGCGATCGTTTTTACAAACTTCGACACGCTTCGGATGTTTATTCCGACGCGCTTTTCTGATACCGAGCTTGTGTATGCGGACGATGATGCAATGCGGTACTATTATTACACGCTGTCTGAAGACGCACAGATTGCCTACACAAGAATTTTAAACGATATTGAAGACCATCCGCAGGAAATTGAGATCCCGCCGCTCGATGACGAGGAGTTCAGCGCCATGTTCCAGGCGTTGTCTTACGACAACCCGGCGCTTTTGTGCATGGAGAACGAAAGCCACATTATCATGCGCGGTGCAAAGGCATATTTTGTGCCGCAGTATGTGACGGATGCCGAAACCTGCCGTGCGCAGACGGAAGAACTGCTTGCCAAGGCGCATGAAATCGTAGCAAAAACGAGCAGCACATCCAGTGCCTACGAAAAAGAACTGGTTTTTCACGATTATATCTGTCAGAACACTTCCTATTTGACGCAGAATGGTTCCATTGGCTACACGGCGTATGACGCTCTGCTGACGGGCAAGGCGGTCTGCGAAGGATATTCGCGTGCGCTGCAACTGCTGTTGGAGCTTGCCGGCATCCCGAATTATCTGGTAACCGGCACCGGTGTAGACGATGACGGCGGCCGGGAGGGGCATATGTGGAACATCGTGACCATTGGTGGTGAAAATTACCATGTGGATGCCACCTGGGATGATTTAGACGCCGAAGAGATCCACCACTTTTCACATACTTACTTCAATGTAACAGACGCTTATATCGGCGTCAATCACGAGGATATTGTGCCATCCGGCAATAATTGCACGTCCGAGGCGGCGAATTATTATGTGCAAACCGGGCTTCGCTTTTCGGCGTATGACAATGCCTGCCGGCAATCCATGGGGCGTGCGGCAGCGGAGAATATTCGCCGCGGGATCGACACACTTGAAGTATATTTCACAAACGAACAAGCGTATGCAGAAGCGGTGACAGACTTGACGGAGAACAGCGCCATTTACGATGTGCTGTATCTTGCAAATCCCCGTTTGCCCGATCAAGTGGACGAAGTTGTATATGTGCGCAGCGACACTACCGGTACGCTGCAATTTGCATTTGAAGTATAAGGAGACGGACCAATGGATAAACCTAAGATCGAGCGCGCGGTGCGCGAGATCCTGATTGCCATCGGGGAGGACCCCGACCGCGAAGGACTGGTTGAAACGCCGAAGCGCGTTGCCAATATGTACGAAGAGATTTTTTCCGGGCTTTCGGATGACCCGACACGGCATCTGAAAATGTTCAATGAGGGGAAAAACGACGAAATGGTTGTGGTGCGCGACATTCCGCTGTATTCCATGTGCGAGCACCATCTTCTGCCGTTTATCGGCAAAGCGCACATTGCCTACATCCCTTCCGGCGGGCAGGTAATCGGGCTTTCCAAGCTTGCCCGAATTGTGGACAGCTTTTCCAAACGCCCGCAGCTGCAAGAGCGCCTGACTGCACAGGTAGCGGATTTCTTGGAAGAACACCTTGCGCCGCAGGGCGTGGCGGTCGTGGTGGAAGCCGAGCACCTTTGCATGACCATGCGCGGCGCACGCGCGGCGGGCGCGGTCACACGTACATCCGCTTTGCGCGGGAGTATGCGCAAGGATGCGCGCACCCGTGCTGAAGCCATGTCTTTGCTGCGAGGAGAATGAGAATGCTTTCTTTTTTTGGCAGAGGCTTTTCTTTTCCGCTCGGCGAACGGACCTATATCATGGGCATTCTCAATGTTACGCCGGATTCTTTTTTTGACGGCGGCAAGTGGAATGAACCGCAAAAGGCGGCGATGCACGCAAGGGAAATGGAAGCGGACGGCGCGGCTCTGATCGATGTTGGCGCGCAGTCCACACGTCCGGGGCACACGCCGCTTTCCGAAACGCAGGAGCTGGAGATCCTGCGGCGCTTTCTGCCCGCTGTAAAAGAAGCGGTACAAGTTCCCATAAGCGTGGATACGTTTTATCCCGCTGTTGCGCAGTATGCGCTCGCAAACGGCGCTTCGATCATTAACGACGTGAGCGGTGTGCTTTCGAAAAAAATGGCGGCCGTTGTGCGTACACATGAGGCGGGCTGGATCTTGATGCATACGGGTGGCGCGAATGCAGACCGCGCCGCAGTTTACCCGAACGGCGTGTGCGCAGATGTGCGCGCTTTTTTTCAGTCTGTTTCCCGGTTTGCAAACGAACAGGGGCTCAAAGATGCACAAATCTGTTTGGATCCCGGCTTCGGATTCGGCAAAAGCCATAGGGATAATCTTGCGCTGCTTCGTGGGATTGCGTCCGTAAAGCCTGAACGCCATGCGCTGTTGACTGCACTATCCTGTAAGCGAATGATTGCGCAGGAAGCAGGGGCTTCCGAAGAACAGCGCCTTTTTGGGACTGTCGCCGCCGATACGATTGCGATTGCGGGCGGTACGGACTTCATTCGTGTGCATCATGTACGCGAAGCAAAAGCCGCTGCCGATATGGCAGATGCGCTGACGCGCAGGGGAGGAGACACAAATGGATAAGATTGAAATACATGGGCTGCGCCTGTACGCTTACCACGGTGTAAACCCGGAAGAAAAAGAGAACGGGCAGATGTTCCAGCTGAATATAACCTGTTCGTTGCCACTGTATGTGCCCTGCCAGACAGACTGTGTGGAGGACACTGTCAGCTATGCAAAAGTCCTAAAAACCGCGCGTGCAGCGTTCCTTTCGCAAAAATTTGATTTGCTTGAACGTGCGGCGCAGGTTGTTGCCGATGCAGTGCTGAACGGATTTCAGGATATTCAGGAAGTTACTGTCTGCGTACAGAAGCCGCAGGCGCCCATACAGGCGGATTTTGATTATACTGCCGTTGAGATCACAAGGCGGCGCACGGGAAATGACTTTTCCGGGGTAAACGAATGAGGGCGGTCGTAGGACTCGGTACAAACCTCGGTGACCGTATGCAGAATTTGCAGAATGCGCTTGCGGCAATCGACCGTGTTGTGCAAACGCAAGTTGTACGCTGCTCACGGGTATATGAAAGCAAACCATACGGATATCCCGATCAAGCAGATTTCCTGAACATGGCGGCCGAGCTTGAGACCAAATTGCAGCCGGAAGCACTGCTCGGCGCGTTGCTCGGCATTGAGGCGGGCCTTGGACGGGTCCGAACCATTAAAAATGGCCCGCGCGTCATAGATCTTGATCTGCTTTCGTGGGAAGGCGTTACTTCTGATACGCCGTTCCTTTGTCTGCCGCACCCGGGGCTTTGGAGCCGCTCGTTTGTTTTGCTTCCGCTTGCGGATTTGTACCCAAACGGCAATGCGCTCGGTGTAGAGTTTGCGCAGGCGGCCCGCGTACTTCCGAAAGATGACATCCATCTGTTTGCCGACCGTGTGCCGGTGCTGGGAAACGAAGACTAAAATATAAGTAAAAAGGACGGTGCTTATACACCGTCCTTTTTCTATGTCCTGTTGGGGTTGCAGCAAGATTATGACTTAGGAATTGTAGTTGCGCGCAATGTAGCTTTCCGTAATCAATGTTTCCAACTGCGAAGCAGACCAATCGATCATCCGCGTAGAAGCGTCCACTTTGTAGGTATCGCCATTTTGAATATCCTCATCAAACGCCGTAAGTTCTTCATTGGCGATTGCCGAACGCACGCTGGATTTCCAGATCTCTTCGTTGTCGTTGCCGACATAGTACATGATATGATAGCCAATTTCTGTTTCAATGATCCCACTGTCTCCGGGCTGCCGCGCCGGATCAAAGATCCAGGCGTCAAACGCATCGACCATCTGCCCGGGCTGCACGTCTTCGTAAAGACCGCCGTTCGTGTTGGAACCGGTATCATCGCTGTTTTCATTGGCGAGAGCAGCAAAGTTGTCTTCCGTGGGATCCTCCAGAAACTGCTGATAGATCTCCTCCGCTTTATCGTAATAGGTCTGCTTCTGCTCATCCGTCAGTTCGACCGTGTTGCCTTCGTTATCGGTTTCCGTATCAAACTGAATCAAAATATGACGTACGTCTACGGGCTTGACAGTGTTCTTATGCGGCAGTTCCGCCATGTAGATGACGGTATAGCCGCTGTCAGACTCCACAACACCGACGTCGCCGACCGCACGATCAGAGGAAAGCACCCAGTCGCGCACGTTGGTTCCGTAAGTGGATTCCAGAGAAGATGCGGTAACGTCCTCCTGCGTTACGCCGGATTCCGTAGCGGTGCTGTTGTATGCCTGTGCCTGCTCAAGCAGAGTTGCAGCGTCCGTGACCTGCGCAGCATAGCGGTCTGCTTCTGCTTTGGCATCAGCCATCGCATCGGCGCGGGCGGCTTCCTGCTCTTCTTCAGATGCGTCAGTCGAAATATTTGACGTGTCTGCCGATACCGTAAACAGGGAAACGGAAAGCTGCGCATAATCCGCAATGTTTTCATTATATTCCGTTTCAATTTCTTCATCCGTGACGGCGTCCGTTAACTCATCGCTCTTTTGCTGCGCATAGTTTGCGGCGAGCTGTTGCTCTTCCATAACCTCGCGCAGCAGATCCTCGTCTACGCCTTTCCCGTAAAGGCGGATCAGCCAGCGGTTCAGCGAATAGTCGTTGGATTCAGCGGTGGAGCGCAGGCTCTCGATCTGCTCATCAATATCCGCCTGCTCGTCCTCCGTCAGCGTAAGTCCGGCGTCACGCGCCATATCCGCGTAGGCGATATAGGACTGCAAAGATTGCAGTGTGCTGATGCGGAAATAATCCGCCCAGGTCGGGTTTTCGCCTTCAAAGCCTTCCAGTTCCTCGGGATATTCCTGGTCCATGGGGGTCTTGGAAGCGTCATACCCGGTATATGCAGCGCCGTAACCGCTGCCGTACTGCGAATCGATTTGCGAAGAGTACTGCTGCACCTGCATATAAAGCGTCATGTAATAGTAATTATATTTTGCAACAGAAACCTTCTCGTCGCCGACCTTGGCGGCAGTCAATACCTTCTGCGGCACGCCGAAAAAGTTCAGCACAGCGTAAACCGCGCCGAGCACCAGCGCCACCGCTACGACAATGGCGACAACCTTACCGATAATGCGTTTCGCTTTTGTCGCTTTCGGGTTTCTTTTGGCTTTTTTCTTTGCCGCGGAATCAATGCGCTTTTTGCGCTCTTCGCGGTAAAGCTCCGCCTGACTTTTTTCTGTGTGGTTGTTCTCCATACCGTTCCATCCTTTTGTCAGATGATTTTCGGGAAACCCGAATAAACATATCCATTTTATACTATTTTGCTAAAAGATACAAGCATATTTTTTGAAAAAGCGGTCGCTGCTGCACGAATTTACAAAATCTTCAAAGTGTTTGACCGTAAAAAATAAGCGCAGGCGCGAAGCAGCGACTTTTGCCCCGATGGCAGCGTTTTACTCTGTGAGCGTCAGCCATTCGGTTTCCAATGTGTCTACGGCGTCCTCCAAAGCTTCGATCTCTTCCGTAAGAGAAGAAAGACGTTCGTAATTTACAGCGACCTCAGGCTGCTCACATTCGGCTTTGAGCGCATTTAACTTTCGGTAGCTTTCTTCGATTTCTTTTTGCAGCGCCGCAGCGCGTGCGCGCCGGCGGCGATCCTCCGCCTTGTTCTTTTTCGCGGCTTCGTAAGCGGCTTTTTGTTCGGAAACCACTTTTTTTGCCGGTGGTTCCGGCTGCGGCAAATCAGGGCTATTTGCTTTTTCCTTTGCAGCAACATAATCATCATATTTGCCGGGATAGAGCGTGATGCCCTGTGGCTGCATTTCCGCGATTACAGTCGGGACGCTGTTCAGAAAGTAGCGGTCATGCGAAACCACCAGCATTGTGCCGTCAAAACGGCGCAGCGCATCGTCCAAAGCTTCTTTCGCCGTGTAATCAAGATGGTTGGTCGGCTCGTCCAGAATCAGAAAATTCGCACGGGTGAACATTAAAATGCAGAATGCGACCTTTGCCCGGTTCGCACCCGAAAGCTCGCGCACTCGCTTGAAAACGCCATCGTCGGTGATGAGCAACTGGGCGAGCGCACTGCGGATCTCATGTTCGGTTTTGCCCGGGAAACGGCGGTGCACTGCCTCAAGGACCGTATCGTTGAGATCAAGACCGGCAAGTTCCTGGTCAAAGTAGCCCACACGGACGTTCCCGCCGAGACGGATCAGCCCCGTAGCCGGGATTTTTTTGAGAATCGCTTTTAATAGCGAGCTCTTGCCCACACCGTTCGGGCCAACCAGCGCAAGCTTTTCACCGCGCTCGATCTCAAGAGATATGCCGTTATAGAGTTGTTTCCCCGTCAGGCGGTCGCCGACGTGAACACCGACATCACGCAGTTCCAGCACCGTTTTGTGCGGGGGAAAATCATAGGGAAAATTAAAGTGTGCGACGGGCTGGCGCGGATTCGGCAGTTCCATTTCTTCCGCTTTTTCCAATGCTTTTACGCGTGAGCCGACGCTGTTGGTGCTGCTTGAGCGCGCAAGATTGCGCTGCACATATTCGCGCATCGCGGCAAGCTGTGCCTGCTGCTTCAAATATGCCTTTTCCAGTGTGCGCACACGTTCTTCCTTTTGCACCAAAAACGCAGAATAGCCGCCCTTGTAGCGCACCAGCTCGCCGCGTTCAAGCTCACATATATCCTTGGCGATGCTGTCCAGAAAATAGCGGTCGTGCGAAACAACGATTACGGCGCCTTTATAGGAAGAAAGATAGGATTCCAGCCATGCGAGCATCTGAAAATCCAAATGGTTGGTCGGCTCGTCCAGAAGCAGAAGCTCCGGATTTTGCAAAAGCGTCTTAGCGATGGCAAAACGGATCTTTTCACCGCCGCTCAAATGTCGGACAGGCATTTGCCGGTCAAAGCCGCCGAATCCGAGTCCGTTTAAGACCGTTTCAATGCGCACGGTGGCGTTATAGCCGTCAAGCGCAGCGTACTTTGCGGTATACCGGTCGTATTCTGCAGAAAGCGCACGGTAGCCGTCGCTTTGCGGATCTGCGGCGGCTATCTGTTCAGAAAGCGCACGCAGTTTTTCCTGTACGTCAAAAACTTCGTGCAGTGCAAGACGAATCTCCGTTTCGAGCGTATTTTCGGAGTCGAGCGCTTCGTTTTGCCGCAAGTACCCAATGCGAAGCCCTTTTTTGCGGTCTATCGTGCCTGCATCATATGCAAGAACACCCGCTGCAATTTGCAGCAGGGTGCTTTTGCCGGCGCCGTTTACCCCCAAAAGACCGATTCGGTCATCTTCACGTACGGCAAGATCAATGTTTTTCAATACAGGTTCATCCAGAAAGCTTTTGGAGACCTGCTGCATGGTCAATAACATAGGAATTCCCCGAGGTGGACATTATGCGGATCATTTAATCAGTCGTTCGACATCTTCATTTTTACCGAGAACGATCAGCGTCTCATCCGAAGAAAATACATGCTCGGCGTGCGGCAGGGGATAGATCTGCCCGTTTGATTTGGTTGCGAGGATGCTGACGTTGTATTTTGTGCGGACGCTTTTTTGCAGAATGCTCTTGCCGACCCATGACGGGGGGGTGGCAATCTCGTAGATGGAGAAGTTCCGGCTGAGCTCAATGTAGTCGAAAATGTTGTCGCTTCCGTATTTTACAGCAAGCCGCTCTGCTGTTTCTTTTTCGGTGTATACTACGTCGTCTGCGCCGTTTCGAAGTAGAAACTTCGCGTGCACATCGCGGCTGGCGCGCGAAAGCACAAACTGTGCGCCCAGGTCTTTCAGCAGGGCAGTTGCCTCCAGCGAGCTTTGGAAATTGTCGCCGATGGCGACGACGCACAGGTCATAATTCCCAACGCCGAGCGACCGCACGAATTCCTCGTTGGTTGCGTCGCCGATCTGACCGTCCGTCACAAAAGGAAGCACCGCGTTGACACGTTCTTCCGAAATATCGACCGCCATTACGTCGTTACCGCGTTCATTGAATTTTTCCGCCATGTGGCGGCCGAATCGCCCGAGACCGATAATCAAAATGGATTTCATATTGCATTTCCTTTCATTCAGCCAATATTGATTTTTTCCACAGGATATTTGGAAGGCGTTGCGCCTTTTCGACCGTTGAACGCCAACAGCAGCGTGATGCCGCCGACTCTGCCGAAGAACATCAGGGCAATCAGCACAAGCAGCGACGGGACGGAAAGCGTCGGTGTGATGCCGAGGGTCAACCCGACTGTACCAAGCGCAGAGGCTACTTCAAAGAAAGATTCTTTGATGGTTACCGGGTCGAACGCGCAAACAAGCATTCCCGAAACAAAGAACAGCAGCATGTACATGGCCGACACGCTGATGATTTGCAGCATGGCGTCCTCGCTCATGCGGCGATGAAAGCTTTCAACTGTCTTACGGTGGCGGAGCACCGAGATCATTCCGGAGAACCACATGGCAAGCGTGGTGGTTTTCATACCGCCTGCCGTAGAACTCGGCGAACCACCGATAAGCATCAGAAAGATCGAAAGCACAATGGTCGCATCGGAAAGCAGACCGTAATCTACCGAATTAAAGCCCGCAGTACGCGGAGTGACGGTCTGGAACAGCATGGAGAGCAGATATTCACCTGTGCCGTTTTCGTGCAGCTCGGCACTGTTGCGTTCAAAAAAGACCATCAGAAAAAACGGGATAACCAGCAGCCCCAGCGTTGTAATCAGAACAACCTTAGTGTGCAGCTTGTAGCGGCGCACTTTGAACTTGTTGTGCAAAACGTCAGACCAAACGAAGAACCCAAGACCGCCGATGACGATCAGCCCGCTGATGGTAAGGCTGACGATGGGATCGCCGGAATAAGCCGTTAGAGATGAAAATGGTTTGGAACCACCCATCAGGTCAAATCCGGCGTTACAGAATGCGGAAATCGAATGGAATATACTGAAATAGACGCCTTTCCAGAAGCCGAATTGGGGTATGAAGCGGATCGCCAGCAGCAAAGCCCCGATCCCTTCAAACAGCGCCGTGCCGAGCAAAATAAACCGCGTCATACGCACAATGCCGCCGACTTGAGACGCGCCAACGTCTTCCTGCATGGTGTATCTGTCGCGAAGCCCGATTTTCCGCTTTGTCAGTGTCAATGCAGAGATTGCAAGCGTCATGAAACCGATGCCGCCGACCTGGATCATAAGGAGGATCACGATTTGCCCGAAAAGCGTCCAGTGCGTGTAGGTATCATAGACGATCAAGCCCGTCACACAGGTGGCGGAAGTCGCTGTGAAAAGCGTGTCATGGAAGGGTGTCCAAGTGCCCGCGCGCGACGAAATGGGCAGGCACAACAAAATGGCGCCTGTCAAAATAATCAGGAAATAACCGAGCACGACTACGCGCAGGGGGGAAAGTACTCGAGTGATTTTACGTTTCATAAATACTCCCTGTTTGTGTTTAAATCTGTATGTAAAAAGGCAACAGACTGCCTGTTATTGCCTCTTCGGCGGTTTAAAGCACCGTATGCGTACAAAACGAATGACTGCAACGACCATGCGCATCACAGAGGAGACAACGATGATACCAGCAGCCAGCGCAAGCGCCACGCGGATCGTGTAGGCGGCTGCACTGCCGGACTGCGCCCAATCCCCCGCAATGGCAAATTGCATGGTGTTGTAGAGCGTGCCGCCGGGAATCAGCGGAATCATGCCGGGCACAAGAAATGAGGTCGTAGGGGTCTTTTTGATTCGAGCAAAGATCTCGGCATACACGGTTACGCCGACCGCGGCAAGAAAGCAGCGCAGCGGGCCGTCGTCCAGCGCACCGCCGAACAGCAGATATACGCCCCAGGAGAGCGCGCCGCCGAAACCGGCTATAAGCAGTTTTGTGCGTCGAATGTTGAACAAAACGGAAAACCCCATCGACCCAAGAAAGGCGGTGACCATTTGCACGGCATATGTCATGCTGCCCACCTCCCAAACAGAAGCGCGGCAATACTGTATCCGGCGGCGATTGCAACAGCGATCACAATCGATTCGCAAAACCGTAAAATGCCTGCCATAATGTCGCCGCTGATGATATCCCGTATCGCATTGGTCATGCCGATACCGGGGATCAAAAGCATAATGTTACCGATAATGATGCTGTCGGCGTGTGTGCCAAAGCCAGCGGCAGTGCATAAGAAAGCCAGCGTACTGACAAGAAAAGAGTTGACCACATTGGCAAATACCATGTTGACACCGGTGCGGTCAATGAGCAGTACGGCAAATTTCAGGATCGCGCCGATTAGGGCAGCCGCCGCTGCGTCGAGCGCCGAACCACCAAAAAAAAGCGTAAAAGAGCCCGCAATGAGTGCAAATGCGGCGCATTGCACAAACACGGGATAGTTTTTACCTTTGTTGATTTGGGAAAGCTCGTTTTGTATTGCCTCCGCTTCCGGCTTTTCTGCGCAGATCTTTCGCGAAAGGGCGTTGAGTGCATGGAGCTTGTCGAGGTTTGTTGCATATTTGCGGATGCGCCGGGTTTGGGTGAGCGTTTTGCCATCGGCGTCGGTCACAGTCACAACGATGCTGGAGGTGATGGTGAATACATCTGCACGCTGCGCGTCATAGGTCATTAAAATTCGCCGGACTGAGTCCTCCACGCGGCCGATCTCCGCGCCGCTTATCAGCATTTCTTCGCCGATGTCGAGCGCCATGCCAAGCAGTTTCTCGGTCTCCAACGATCTCGCACCTCCTTCGCGACAACAATATAGCACAAACCTTTCGTAATATCCATATTTTTTTTAAAAATTCTCAAAAAACTTTTTCGCCGAAAATATAAACAAATTTCTAATATTTTACGTTTTCCTTTTCTTTTGGCAAAAAAAATGATATACTAATCAAAACCATATGTGTAAACTGGATGAATAGAGGGCTGAAGACCTGTTGAAAAGTGGGCCTTCGGGCTGCATGTCGGAAGTTCGTCAAGGGGGCAGACCTGTGAAACATTATGATTATCTGATCGTCGGCTGCGGGCTGTTCGGTGCTGTTTTTGCGCACGAGGCCAAAAAACGCGGCAAGTCCGTTTTGCTCATTGAAAAGCGGAACCACATCGGCGGAAATGTCTATTGTGAGGAGATCGAAGGTATCTCCGTTCACAAATACGGCGCGCATATTTTTCATACCAGCAATAAGCGCGTTTGGGACTATGTGAACGAATTTGTCGAGTTCAATAATTTTATCAATTCCCCGATTGCCAATTATAAAGGCGAAATCTATAATATGCCGTTCAACATGAATACCTTTTCCAAAATGTTCGGCGTCGTCACACCGGAAGAAGCGCGCCGCGTGATTGAAAGCCAGCGTGCGGAGATCACGGGGGAACCGAAAAATCTGGAGGAACAGGCAATCAGCCTTGTCGGGCGCGAAGTGTATACGAAGCTTGTTAAAGGCTATACCGAAAAGCAGTGGGACCGGGACTGCACACAGCTTCCCGCATTCATCATCCGCCGGCTGCCCGTTCGGTATACGTATGATAATAACTATTTTAATGATCGCTGGCAGGGCATCCCGGTGAATGGCTACACTGCGCTGGTGGAAAAGCTGATTGAGGGCTGTGACGTGCTCTTGAACACAGATTTCTTTTCCAATCGTGAAAAGTTTCTGGCAATGGCAGATAAATGTCTGTATACCGGCATGATTGACGCCTATTACGATTATATATACGGTGCGCTTGGATACCGCAGCCTGCGCTTTGAGACCGAAACGCTCGACTGTGACAACTATCAAGGCGTCGCAGTGGTCAATTACACCGCGCGTGAGGTTCCGTATACGCGCATTATCGAGCACAAACATTTTGCATTCGGCACACAGCCGAAAACCGTCATTACCCGTGAATATCCCGCGGATTGGGAACCGGGTCTGGAACCGTATTATCCGGTTAACGATGCGGAAAACAATTCTCTGTATCAAAAATATGCAGACCTTGCCGCAAAGGAAGAAAAGGTCCTGTTTGGCGGCAGGCTTGCGCAATACAAATATTATGATATGGACAAGTGTGTAGAGGCAGCGCTTGCACTTTGCGACAGGGAGCTGTAAGGAAAGCACTTGCAACTTGTCGCTTCTGGTGTTATAATAGCCCGCGAATATATCCGTTTTTCCGCGAAGCGGTCTTCGCAGGGCAAAGGAGAGTGTGTCTGTGGCAGACGTGAAAGTCAGCATTATTATGCCCGTATACGGCGTGGAAGAGTATGTCGGCGCCGCGATCGAGAGCATGCAGAAGCAAACCTTTACGGATTGGGAGATGTTTGCCGTGGATGACGGCAGTCCCGATAAGAGCGGCGCGATCTGCGACGCTTATGCCGAAAAGGACAGCCGCATCCGTGTCATCCATAAGGAAAACGGCGGCGCACCCAGCGCGCGCAACACCGCGATAGACAAAGCAAAGGGCAAATACTTCTATTTTATGGACTCTGACGATTTCGCCGAGTCGGACATGCTTGCCGACATGGTGGCGGCAGCGGAAAGCACGAATGCGCAGCTGGTCGTTTCGGGCTATTATATTGACACCTATTATTCCGATACGGAAAAATATACGCAGGAGCAGGCGGCAGAGGGCAAGGTGTATGCATCGCAACGGGAATTTCGAGAGGATGCCTACCGCCTGTTTGACCGCAACCTTCTCTATACGCCGTGGAACAAGTTGTATCTCGGCGACTATATCCGGGAGAACAAGCTGTATTTCCCGAACACGTTCTGGGACGATTTCCCGTTTAATTTGAGCGTGCTGCGCGACGTGGAGCGCGTGACGGTCATCCCGGGAAAATATTATCATTTTGTGCGCAAACGCGCTGAATCTGAGACCACAAAATACAGAAGCGATATGTATGAAAAGCGTGAAGAAGAGCATGGCTGGATGGTCGATCTTTACCGTCACTGGGGCGTGGACGATGAAAACAGCCGTGAGTTTTTGGCGCGCCGCTACATTGAGCGCGTGATCGGCTGTGTGGAAAATGTCACCAACAAAAGCTGCACGCTGTCAAAGGTGGAAAAAAAGCGCGAAATACGTAAAATCATCTCGAACCCGAAAGTGGCACAGCTTCTGCCTGTGATGCGCGCGCAGTCATCGTATATGAAAGTGATGCTCATCCCCATCCGCCTGCACAGCACGGCGCTCACCTATCTTGAGGGGAGCTTTATCTCCCGCGTGAAATCCGGTAACGTCAAACTGTTTGCAAAGCTCAAAGCAAAACGCTGAAACGAGGGGGAAAGCGTATGGACTCTGCGCCTTTTTTTACGGTTGTCATGCCGGTCTACAAAACGGAAAGCTATTTATCCGCTGCTGTGGAAAGTGTTTTGCACCAGTCGTTTACGGACTTTGAGCTTCTTCTGGTGGACGATTGTTCGCCGGACGGTTCCGGTGCGATTTGCGACCGCTATGCCGCCGCAGACGCTCGCGTACGTGCGATCCATTTGCCACAAAACGGGGGCGCAAGCCATGCGCGAACGGTTGGGCTTCAGTCCGCGCAGGGAAAATACATTCTCTTTATGGATTCTGATGATGCGCTTTCGACTACTTTGATGGATTCGGTTTACGGTGAAATTTCAGCTCAGCATCCGCAAGTGCTGATGTTTGGTGCGCAGGAGGTCTACACCAATTCAGAGGGCCGGGTCTTTTCTCGCGTAGACATCCATTATCCTCAAAAGCGGCTGACAACGCATGCAGATGTGCGGGATGAAGTTATTTCCATTGAAAAGACTACATTGTTTGGTTACCTCTGGAACAAATTTTATTCTGCAAAATTCCTAAGAGACTCCGGCGTTGCTTTTGCAGACATGCCGCTTAATGAAGATTTTCGCTACAATATTGAACTCTTTCGCACAGTTTCTTCGTTAAGTATTCTGGATGTAATCGGATATTTTTATTACAAGAGAGAGAATCAGAGCCTTACCGGACGTTTCGTTGCGGATTATTTTTCCTTGCAGCAAGCGCGCATTCAAGACCTTTTTAACTTTTATGCGCAGGAAAATGCCTGTACTGACGAAGTGAAATCTGTCTTAGGGAACATATATGTACGCAGTGTTTTTTCGGCTTTGCAGCGAAACTGTGATCCGCGTTCGGACATGGATGCCAAAGCGCGTAAAGGCTGGCTGTTGACGCAGCTTGAAGATCCTTTTTTCCGCGATTTAACTTTACATGCGGCCCCTGAGGGAAAACTTGCCGGGGTGCTGTGTGCGCTTTTGCAAAAGAGACGGGTTTTTCTGATCCTGCTTTGTGCAAGAGGAATTTATATTGTAAAAACAAGGCTCCCGGCTTTGTTTGCGCATGCGAAGCAAAGCCGCTGAAAGGAGAGGGGATATGAAACGGGTCTGCATCGGTCCGATCCAGGACGGAAAAGCCGGCGGTATCGACCGGTATATCCTGAACCTTTTTGAAAACACAAGCGGCAAGAAAGTCGCTTTTGACTTTTTTACGGATGCCGTCCATCCGGAATTACAGGCATACTTGCAGGAGCGGTCAGCGGGTCTTTTCCCGGTCAGTTCGCTTTCGCACCCGATCCGGCAATACCGTGAATATCGTGCGTTATTTCGTAATCGGCAATATGATACTGTATATTTCAATATTTCCACTGCTCTGTGCCTGTTCGGTCCTTTGGCGGCGAAGCGCAGTGGCATCCCCAAAATCATCATTCACAGTCACGCCGCCGGGTATGATGCGTCAAGCCCGATTTTGCGCACGGTTATGACGTTTTTGCATAAGGTGTGTAAAACCATATTATACCGCTTCGGAACGGATTTTTATGCATGTTCTGAAAGCGCAGGGCTTTGGATGTTCCCGAAGAGGATCGTGCACGGAGATCGTTTTCGTGTCGTCAACAACGCGATCCATGCAAAGGCTTATGCCTTTGATGAAAACAAACGTGCTGAAATGCGGTCGGAGTATGGACTTGAAAACCGATTTGTGATCGGCCATATTGGAAACTTTTTATATCCAAAAAACCATGCGTTTCTATTGGATGTGTTTGCACAGGTCTGCCGGCGCGATGACGACGCTATGCTCTTGTTGGTTGGAGACGGCGCTTTGTTTGATGCGATGCAAGATAAAGCAAAAAGCCTGGGCATCTTTGAACGGGTCGTGTTTGCCGGCAGGCATATGAACGCCGCTGATTTTTTGCAGGCGATGGATGTCTTTGCGTTTCCGTCGAATTTCGAGGGGCTGGGCATTGCGGCTGTGGAAGCGCAGGCTGCGGGGCTTCGATGCGTATGCAGTGAGTTTGTCCCGAAAGAGACGGCAGTGACAAGCCTTTGCGTGACGGTCCCGATTTCTTCTCCGGACGCTGTTTCACAATGGGCACAGATACTTATAGAGGCAAAAGGCGCCGACAGACCCGATACGAGTCAAGCCCTATCGGATGCCGGCTTTGATATAGATACTCTGGATTATTCAAAATTATTGTGAGGTCACTATGAGAGAGAAAGTGGTTAATTTTTTTGACAAGGGTATGTTTGGCTACAAAATGCTGTATTTTGTGTTGGTGCTCTTGTCATTCAACAGCCTTTGCGCGCGTACAACGGGGTTGAGCTATCTCACCTATATCGTCGCTTTTCTCGGCGCAGTTTTTCTTGTGTTCCGCCTGTTTCGCTGGAAAAACTACATAGACACACGTGGTATTTTATTCCTTGTGCTGTTTTGCATCAGCTACGCGCTTTCCTCCATTTTAATGCGGCAGTATGGGCTGATGGAAAACATTCAGGCCATGATTTGGATGGTTATTCAGTTCTTTGCCGTGTATGCCTATGATAAAAGCCGTGCTATTTCTGAGGATAAACGAGAAATCAAGATCATTGGCTGGTTTTTTATTGGATATACGTTTGTACTGGCGGCTGCTGCATTGGTGATGTTCATCGTAGGGTATTACCATTATCGCCCGGTGGTGGATAATGCCGTCATTACCGGCTTCCTTTGGAATCGCCTGTGGGGACTGTACTCCGATCCGAATTATGGCGCCGTGTTCTCGATCATTTCTTGTGTTATGGCGGGATATTTTTTCAAAACTGCGAAAAAAGGGCTTCGTGTCTTTTTGGTTATCCACGCGGTTTTACAGATTATGTACATTGCATTCTCGGACTCGCGCACCGGGCTTGTTGCAGCTGCTGTTACGGCTGCAGCTGCAATGTTCCTGATTGCTTTGCGCTTGCGTCGTCTGAAGCAGATGAAAACAGTCTTAAAAGGCGTGGTCAGCTTCTTGCTTGCGGTTGTGCTGGCGGTCGGCTCTATCGGGGTCGTGCTTGGCGTGCAAAAGGGCGGCAATGCATTTAAGGTTTGGCAGCATGAGATTCAGACCCAAAACGGAGAAGAGGATAAAGAAAAAGAGGAGGAAGAGCTTCTCGTTGGGCGAACGGAGGCCGATATCAACAACGACATCAGCAACCGTCGGTTTGCCATTTGGTACAGCGGGTATGAGATCTTCAAAACAAGTCCTTTATTCGGCATCTCGTTCCGTTACTATCGGGAATATGCAAAGGACAATCTGCCGAACACCTATATTGTCAATAATGATTTTGGCGAATTCGGCAGCATGCATAATGCTTTTGTAGATATTTTTGTAAGCCAAGGGCTTCTCGGTTGTGTAATTATTTTATGCTTCATTGTTTCAGTTTTGACAGCGGTATTCCGACGTCTGTTTAAATCGGATGATGAGGACTATAAATACCGGGTGTTTTTACTGCTGTGTATCATACCGATATTTGTATCCATGATGTTCTACTCGGAAACATTCTATATGAATACCGGCGGCGCATTCCTGTTCTGGGCGTTTTTAGGGTATCTGATGCACAGTTTGACAAAAGACAGCAAGTCCAAATTCGATTTCAAAAAAGCAGAGGAAAGTCATGTGTAAAGTCAGTGTGATCCTCCCTGTCTACAATGTCGAAGCCTTTTTGTTGAAATGTGTAGCCTCTGTTCAAGCGCAGACGGTTGCAGATTTGGAAATTTTGCTTGTAGATGATGGTTCTACGGATACAAGCGGGCAGCTTTGTGATAAACTTGCCTCCTCTGACAACCGTATTCGGGTGCTACATCAGGAAAATGCAGGGCAGGGCAGCGCGCGCAATGCCGGGCTTCAAGCGGCAACTGGAAAGTATGTGCTGTTTGTTGACTCCGACGATACGATTGAACCGCAGCTTTTGGAAAAAACGCTTTCTGCTGCCGAAAAGTATCAAGCCCAAGTGGTCATATTTGACTTGCAAGGGGTGAATGCAGCAGGCGAAAAGCAATATGCTTCCAAGCAGCGTATCCCTGAAAATGTTTTGCTTTCTTCAGAAAACTGCAAAGAGATTTTATTGACGGATCCGTCTCCTTGTAACAAGCTTTTTAACCGCGCGTTCTTAATGGAAAAGCAATTTGCTTTTCCGCTTGGGGTTTGGTATGAGGATCTGATCGCCATCACAAATTTGGATGCAGATATGCGCGCCGTGGTATATATCGGCGGCGAGCCCTTGTATGATTATTTGTTGCGGGATAACTCTTCACAACGCAACGGCGATGCCGAAAAAACGGTCGAAAACCGAATCCGCGCGATCGCTATGATCTTTGCGCACTATCGCGAAATCGGCGCGCAGGGGACCTTTGCCTCGCAGTTGGAATGGATCGCCGCATATCATGGCTTTTTCCTGCCGGCTCGCGAAATTTTGCATTTCACAAATAAGCCCGGTCCGTATCTCAAGAAACTCAAGACGAATCTGACGCAGTATACTGCCGCGCCGATGCAAAGTCCCTATTTTGCAATGCTCTCTTCTAAAGAGCGGCTGATGTTTCGCCTTTTGTTTCGCGGAAATCCGGTTTTATTGCGGATGCTTCTGAAGTTGAATTCTATTTTAAAATAATGTTCTGAGGTTTGTATGATGCAGATTTCATTGAACGGAGATTGGAATTTCCGTGAAGTACAAAAAGGGGAGTGGCTGCCTGCAAAAGTTCCGGGCTGCAACTACCTCGACTTGTTGCGTGCTGAAAAAATCCCGGACCCGTTTGTGGGCTTGAATGAAAAAGATGTGTCCTGGGTCGCCGACACGGATTGGGAGTATGAACGGAGTTTTTCCGTTCCCGCCGAGCTTCTCCGGTGCGACCGTGTGGAACTGGACTGCGCGTGTCTCGATACCATCTGCGATGTTTATGTCAACGACACACTTGTCGGCAAAGGGGAAAATGCCCACCGGCATTATGCGTTTGACATCAAGTCGGCGCTTGCCGAGGGCGAAAACGACTTGCGGGTTGTGTTCCACTCTCCCGTAAACTACGTAAAAGAAAAACAAGCTGTGGAAAAATGTCCGCGCAACAGCAACGGGATGGACGGTATTCCGCATATTCGTAAGCCGCAGTGCCATTTCGGCTGGGACTGGGGCCCTGTCCTGCCGCCGAGCGGTATTTCCGGCGACATCCAAATCTGCGGATACTCCGGAGCACGGATTGCTGATTTTTCCGTCGTGCAGCAGCATGAGGACGGTAAGGTACGCCTGCAGATTTCTGCGCAGATTGAGCGTCTCACCGAATGCGTGCCTCAATATATCCTGCGTGTTTTTTCACCGTCCGGCGAACTGCTGACGGAAACAAACGCCGATTTCTCGAATGCAGACACCGCGCAGTGCATGGTCGTGATCGATGAGCCGGAGCTTTGGTGGACGCGCGACTTGTCAGAAAAGGCACAGCAGCCGCTCTACACGGTTGAATTTGCTTTGCTCTGTGGTGAGAAGCAGGCGGATGTGATTGCAAGAAAAATCGGACTTCGCACGATCGAACTCAACCGCGATAAAGACGAATATGGCGAGAATTTTCAGTTCCGTATCAACGGCGTCCCGCTGTTTATCAAAGGCGCGAACTGGATCCCGCCGGACAGCTTTGCCACGCGTTACACAGATGCGCGGCTGGAGTATGATATGGCGGCTATGCGCTTCTCTAATTTCAATATGCTGCGTATTTGGGGCGGTGGATATTATGAGCGCGATGCGCTATATGACAAATGCGACCGTGACGGCATCCTGATCTGGCAGGATTTTTGCTTTGCGTGTCAGGGGTATCCGTTTTTCGACGAAGCGCTTTTGGAAAACATCCATGCCGAGGTTATCGACAACGTCCGCCGTCTGCGCCACCACGCGTGCCTTGCACTGTGGAACGGGAACAACGAGATCGAAACCATGTCGATCGCGTGGCAGACGCGCCGGAAATACATAGATTGGGCGGAAAAATTCTTTTATCATATTCTGCCTGATTGGCTTATGGATCTGGACGCACAGACGCCGTATATCCCGGGCAGCCCCTGCGGTACGGGGTATTTGCAGGGTGTTGACCGCGACGGCGTTGGCGATACGCACCTTTGGGCGGTTTGGCACGGACTTCAGCCGTTGACCTATTACCGGCGTCGAATGACGCGGTTCTGCAGTGAATTCGGTTTTGAAAGTCTTCCCGACCAAAAGACGATTGCGCGCTATGCTTCGCCTGCGGATTATGATTTGAACAGCGAAGTATTCCTTGCGCATCAGAAGTGTGCTGGCGGCAATATGAAAATGGCGTTCTATATTGCTTCGCGGTTCCGGCTGCCAAAGCATTTTATGGATTACGTCTATCTTTCGCAGATCTGTCAGGAAGAGTGTGTGCGCGACGCGACCGAGCATTGGCGGCGTAACAAAGGCCGCTGCAATGGCTCCATGTATTGGCAGTTCAACGACTGCTGGCCTGTGTGCAGCTGGGCAGGGATGGACTACTACGGCAACTACAAGGCGCTGCAATACGCCGCCCGGCATTTTAACGCTCCGTTTACCGTTTCCGTTGAAGATACGAAGGAAAGGCTTCGCGTTTTTGTGCTGAACGACACGCTGGAGGCACGGAACGCTACGCTTTCCTGGCGGCTTCTGGGGTTCGACGGCGAACAGTTTGCTTCGGAAAAGAAGAACGTTTCCGTCAATGCCGTGCAAAACGAAGTTGCGTTTGATTTGCCCGTTTCCCGGCTTTCTTCAAAGGGCAATTTGAAACGCGCCGTTTTTGTGGCGGATTTGATGGACGGTGAAACGCTTCTTGCGCGGCGCACGGTTCTGTTTGATAAAGAGAAGAATCTTTCGCTGCCGAAAACGCAGGTCGATTTAAAGGTGCATGTGCAAAACGGGTTAGCGCATCTGGAGTTGACTTCCGAGAAGTATACCCGTTTTTTACAGGTGCATTCGAAATCCAATGTCCTGCCGTTTTCCGACAATTTCTTTGATCTGCTGCCGGGGGAGACCAAGCACATCGTGCAGCCTGTGCGCGACGGTGTGACCGCTGAACAAGTGAAGAATGATTTGACGCTGTTCAGCGCAGGGGACGTTGTACCGCGTGCAAGCCGCCTTTCGGATGCGCTCACGCGCGCAGGCGTGTTCCTGCGTCCTTTGAGCATCGGGAACTATATTTATTATCAGCGAATCCCGAAATAAACAGCTACTAAGACCCGTTCGTTTTAGAGCGGGTCAATTTTTTTGTAAAATTTCATAATATAGTATTGACAATTCATATGAATAAGCATAATATATGAATAAAGAATCATATGAAAGGAGATTCATGATATGGAAAGACCCGCGCATGACCATTTAGATGCGTTAAACACGGTTCGCGGCGGGATGCCGCAGGATGAGCTGCTGTGCGACTTGGCGGATCTGTTTAAGATTTTCGGCGATACGACACGCATGAAAATTTTGTTTTCTCTGTTTGAAGCGGAGCTTTGTGTGCACGAGATCACCGCGCTGTTGGGGATGACACAGTCGGCAATTTCGCACCAGCTCAAAGTCCTCAAAGACGCACATTTGATCGACAGCCGCCGCGAGGGCAAAACCATGATTTATTTTTTGGCAGACGACCACGTCCGTTCCATCATCGGACAGGGATATGAACACATTACAGAGGAGGATAAACCCCATGAAGAAGACCTTTAAGCTGGAAGACTTAGACTGCGCAAACTGTGCAGCAAAAATGGAATGTGCGATCAATAAGCTTGACGACGTGAAACATGCATCTGTAAGCTTTCTGACGCAGAAACTCACCGTGGAAACCGACGGCGAGGTCTCGGACGATTTGATGAAGAAAATCGCAAAGGTCTGCCGCAAGGTAGAGCCGGATTGCCGAATCATCCTGTAAAAACCATATTCTTTTACAAAAGAAGGGACTTTTATGACCAAAAAGCAAAAACGCAGCCTTGCACGGATCCTGATTGCGGCGGTGCTGCTGGTTGCGGCATGGCTTTTGCCATTAGAGGGCATATGGAAGCTGTTAGTTTTTCTGGTGCCGTATGCCGTTGTCGGCTGGGATGTGCTTTGGAAATCCCTGCGTAATATTGCGCATGGGCAGGTTTTTGACGAAAATTTCTTGATGTCGCTTGCCACGATTGGCGCTTTCTGCCTTTCCGAATACCAGGAAGCGGTTGCCGTGATGCTGTTCTATCAGGTTGGCGAGCTGTTCCAGAGTGTTGCCGTCGGCAAAAGCCGGAAATCTATTGCAGCGCTGATGGACATTCGCCCCGACAGCGCAACGGTCTTGCGAAACGGTGAAGCCGTTACGGTTTCGCCGGAGGAAGTGGAAGTCGGCGAAACATTGCTTATCAAACCCGGCGAGAAGATCCCGCTGGATTCGGTAATCACAAAAGGTACGACGACAGTGAATACCGCCGCGCTTACAGGCGAATCCATGCCGCAGGACAAAACGGTAAGCGATTCCTTAGTCAGCGGGTCAGTCAATTTAAGCGGCGTGATTGAAGCGCGCGTTACAAGTTTGTTTGCCGAAAGCACAGTCTCACGCATTTTGGAACTCGTGGAAAACGCTTCGGAAAAGAAAGCGAAAAGCGAAGCCTTTATTACGCGCTTTGCACGGGTCTATACGCCCTGCGTCGTAATTGCCGCCGTTCTGCTTGCCGTGCTGCCGCCGCTGTTTACGGATCAGCCATTTACGGAATGGCTTTCGCGGGCGCTTACGTTCCTGGTCATTTCCTGTCCGTGTGCTCTGGTGGTCTCCGTACCGCTCTCATTCTTCGGCGGTATCGGCGCCGCGTCGAAAATTGGTGTACTGATTAAAGGTGCGAACTACCTCGAAGCACTTTCCAATGTGGATACGGTCGTTTTTGATAAGACCGGTACGCTCACCAAAGGCACATTTACCGTTTCTGCGGTGCATTCCGATGTGATCTCACCGGAAGAACTGTTGGACATTGCGGCTGTAGCCGAAGTGTTTTCAAAGCATCCGATCGCAACATGTATTGTGCAAGCGCATAGCGGGCACATAGATAAAAGCCGTATTACGGAGATCCACGAACGTGCGGGGCTTGGCATTGAAGCTGTCATTGATGGTAAAACAATCCTTGCCGGTAACGGTAAGTTGATGGATACCGTTGGCGCGCAGTGGCACCCCTGCCATGAGCCCGGCACGACGGTGCACATTGCGGCGGATGGCGTGTATATGGGGCATATCGTAATCTCCGATACAGTCAAAGAGGATGCTGCCGAGGCGATTAGCGACCTTAAAGCGGTCGGCGTACGCCGAACTGTGATGTTGACCGGGGATGATGAAAAGGTCGCCGAAGCTGTCGGCAAGACCTTGGGACTGGATGAAGTCCACGCCCGTCTGATGCCGGATGATAAGGTGAAAGCCGTTGAGTCTTTGCTTGCAAGCAAACCCCCGAAAACCGCGCTTGCTTTCGTCGGCGACGGCATCAACGACGCACCGGTGCTTTCCCGCGCGGACATCGGCATCGCTATGGGCGCGCTGGGCAGCGATGCCGCAATCGAGGCGGCAGATATCGTTTTGATGGACGACAAACCCTCGAAGCTTGCAAGGACGGTCCGCATTTCCCGTAAGACCATGCGCATCGTGCGGCAGAACATTGTGTTCTCGTTGCTTGTAAAAGCCGTGGTCCTGGTGCTGGGTGCGCTGGGCATTGCAAATATGTGGCTTGCAGTGTTCGCCGACGTCGGCGTAATGGTGCTTGCAATCCTCAACTCGATTCGCACGCTTAATGCAGCAAAATAACAAACGGAATATAAAATGAGGAAGGCCCCGACAGTAGTTTCTGCCGGAGCCTTCTTCATTTCTTTTTGTGTGCCTTTAGCGAACAACCTTGTAGTCTTGCGCCTCGATCGCAGCGACAAGCGCATCGACCGAAACGCCTTCTTTTGCTTTCACGGTCGCCGTGCCGGCTTCGTGGTCAGCCGATGCCTCAATGACGCCGTCCACAGCCTCCAGCGCCTTTTTAATGATCGCTTCGCAGTGCTGGCACATCATGCCCTCGACTTTCAATGTAATTTCCATTGTATTCTCCTTTCCGGGCAGGGGAGACTGCCCGTTTTGATTGACTTGATTTTGTACATCATTTTGCACAGTGGGGGTTACCGGTTGGGTTGGACTTGTTTTTGGCTGCTCACTCTTTTTGTGGAATTTGAAGAAGTTCAGACGCAGCGCGTTCGTGACAACGCAGAAGCTGGAAAGGCTCATGGCAGCCGCGCCGAACATCGGGTTGAGCTCCCAGCCCAAAAGCGGGGTGAATACACCCGCGGCAAGCGGGATGCCCAGTGCGTTGTAGAAAAACGCCCAGAACAGGTTTTCGTGAATGTTGCGTAAGGTGGCGCGGCTCAAGCGGATCGCCGCCGGTACGTCGGAAAGGCGGCTCTTCATCAGCACAACATCTGCTGCGTCGATGGCAACATCCGTCCCCGCGCCGATGGCAATGCCGATATCCGCTCTTGTAAGGGCGGGCGCGTCGTTAATACCGTCGCCGACCATGGCAACCTTGCCGTGCGCCTGCATTCTGCGGACCACCGCTTCTTTGCCGTCCGGCAAAACGCCTGCGATAACCTCATCCACACCTGCGGCCTTGCCGATGGCATTTGCCGTTTTTTCGTTGTCGCCGGTGAGCATGACCACCCGGATGCCGAGATCTTTCATCTCTTGTATAGCAGCGGGGCTGTCAGATTTTATAACATCTGCAACGGCGATAACGCCCAAAAGGGTGTTTCCGCGGCAGAAATACAGCGGCGTTTTCCCTTCGTTAGCAAGGGATTCGGCTTTCTCTGCAAAGCTCTGCGGAAGGTCAAGTTTTTCAGAAATGAAATTCCGGTTGCCGCCGAACAGCGGTTCCCCGTCCAGCGCTGCCGACAGGCCGTTGCCGGGCAGAGCTTGGAAATCCTGCACGTCAGCCGGCTGCAAATGCAAATCTTCACCTTTTGCCAAGATGGCTTTCGCTAAGGGGTGTTCGCTCTTTTGTTCCAGTGCGCACGCAAGCGATAAAAGCGTTGTCTCATCCGTATTCCCATAGGGGAGAATGTCCGTTACGGTAGGTTTGCCCTCGGTGATGGTTCCGGTCTTGTCGAGGATCACGGTTTTTACTTTGCCGGTCTCTTCCAGAGATACGGCGGTTTTGAAAAGCACACCGTTTTTGGCACCTACGCCGTTGCCAACCATAATGGCGACAGGCGTTGCAAGGCCTAACGCACACGGGCAGCTGATGACGAGCACCGAAATGCCGCGTGCGAGTGCGAAGCCGACGCTTTCACCGGCGATCATCCATGCAGCGAAAGCGACAATGGCAATAGCAATAACTACGGGAACAAATACGCCAGAAACACGGTCTGCGATCTTTGCGATCGGTGCTTTGGTTGCTGCTGCATCGCTGACCATTTTAATGATTTGCGAAAGTGTCGTGTCCTCGCCGACTTTTGTGGCACGGCAACGGATATAACCGGACTGGTTGACTGTTCCGGCGCTTACCGTATCGCCCTGCGCTTTGTCGACCGGGATGCTTTCGCCCGTAAGTGATGCTTCATCTACCGCGCTGCTGCCTTCGAGCACAACACCGTCCACAGGAATGTTCTCGCCGGGGCGCACGGCAAAGATGTCCCCGGAATGTACCTGCTCAATGGGAACTTCGGTTTCCGTGCCATTGCGCACAACCACCGTTGTCTTCGGCGCAAGACGCATCAGCCCTTTGAGTGCATCCGTTGTTTTACCCTTAGAATGCGCTTCCAGCATCTTCCCGACAGTAATGAGTGCCAGGATCATCGCTGCAGACTCAAAATACATATCATGCAAATGATGAAACGCGGTTGTGGTGTCACCGGCAAGCATATCAGCGCTCATGGCAAACAGCACATAGGCGCTGTATCCGAATGAAGCCGACGCGCCGAGCGCCACGAGCGTATCCATGTTGGGTGCGCGGTGCCAGAGCCCCTGAAAGCCGCTGATGAAGAACTTCTGGTTGATGACCATGACGATAATGGTCAAAAGCATTTGGATAAGCCCGATTGCCATCGGGTTTTCGGCGAGCACGGCGGGCAGAGGAAAACCCCACATCACGTGGCCCATGGAAACGTACATCAGCACAAGCAAAAAGCCGATACTTGCAATCAGCCGCCGCTTGAGCTTCGGCGTCTCCTTATCTTTGAGCGCTTCCTCCTGCGCGGAGAGGTCAGCGTGTTGTTCGTTCGTTTTGTGTTCCGTGAGCGGCGCTGCGCCGTAGCCGGCAGCTTCAACAGCGGAAATAATGTTTTCGGGTGAGGCGGTGCCTTCCACGCTCATGGAATTGGTCAGCAGGCTGACATTGCAGGATTTGACACCCTTGACTTTGGAGACCGCCTTTTCCACATGTGTGCTGCACGCAGCGCAGCTCATGCCTGTAATGGAATATTTGTCCATACGAAAACTCCCTTCTCAAAAGCCTATTTCATCAGCTTTTGCAAAGTTGCAAGCAGGTCGTCGAGCGTTTCTTCCTTGCCCGCTTTAATGTCTTCCGCTACGCAGGTTCGAATATGATTCGAAAGCAGCTCGCGGTTAAAGGCATTGAGCGCCGCATTCGCAGCGGCCGCCTGCACCAAAATATCCGTGCAATAGGCGTTGTTTTCTACCATGCCCTTGATACCACGGATCTGCCCTTCGATGCGGTTGAGACGGTTTATCAAAGATTTATACTCCGACTCAGACCGCTCCTTGGTCTTGCGGCAGCAGGAGCATTTCGTTTTTTCCATATGAAATCGCCTCCGTTTTCATATACCCTTATGGGGTATTTTGATTATATACCCGGCAGGGGTATATGTCAAGACTTTTTTATAAAAATAACAGCCCACGAAACGTGGGCTGCAAATCAGATATTTCTGTTCACAAATATTGTCGGATATCCACGGCGAGCTTTTCTTCGGTCTGAATTAAGCGTTGCGCAATATTTTTGACCTTTTCGTCCGCATCGGCGCAGCGGTTTAGGTGGCGACAAACGGTTTTTACGCCCATGTTGCAGCCGTCTGTGATGAGGTCGGCAACGGTGTCGTCCGCCCCGTGGATCAAAAGCTCGGTGTTTGTTTTCAGCCACGACATACCTTTGGCGATGGGGCTGGGATCTTTGCCGGTCTGCCCGTTGGAGTCAAGTACTGTGCGTACCTCAGCCTGCAGAGCCTGATGCTCCTGCATGCCGGTCTCCAGCCGTTGTTTAAACGCCGGATTTTTCACGTTGTCACAAACTTCGTGCAACGCATCATAGCCCATTTGTGTACCGGTATCGCATTCCCGTAAGAGTCGGATCGTATCTTCTTGCATCATATCGTATCACCCTTGCTTCGTTTTTTACAGTATGCGTAAAAAAGCAGGGGATATGCGTAAACAAAAATTATTGGATTTCTTCTTCGCACAGGTCAGAAAGCGAAAAAGCAGTAAATACGACGGTATCCACGCTTTGCGGTGTGTTTGCCTGCTCATACAAAAGACCGATGCTTCTGTCCGGCAATTCGGTCAAACAGGAATAGGCAAAATACGTGTCGGCATCCGTAATTTTCTTTTTGTACGTCCAATTTACAAAGTAACCCGTTTCATCGCTGTTTTGTTCGAGCAGACCAACATAAATGTACCCGTTCGTACGGCTGTCTCCCGCAGGGGCGGAAAGCAGAACGACGTCTTTTCCGTCAATTTTCTGCAAACAGTTGAGGACGGAAATCTGGCAGCCGGAACCGCTTGTCAGCGGAAGATCTTCCACAAGCTGCGGATTTTGCCATGTTCTCCCGCCATCCGTGCTGAAGGAAACGGAAACAAATCCGTTTGTTGTGCGCGAATAGGCTTGCAGGCTTCCGTCAGGCAGTTCAATGAGCTGTGTTTCACTCATGCTGCGGATCTCCTCCGTCAGCGCAACGAACTCGCCGGCCTGCCAAGTGCTGCCGCCGTCGTCGCTGAACACAGTCATAAAGCGTTGCTCACCGCTTTCCGGGTCCAGGGTGTAAGCGGCAAACAACAGTCGCCCGGCATATGTACCGTTCCGAATTTGCAAACCACGTCCGGGGCAAACGCCCAAAAAGCCAACGTTGTCCGGCTTAATCTGTGCGTTCAGATCGATCGGTGCAGACCAGGTCTCGCCATTGTCATCAGAATACAGTAAATATAGGTACGAGGTAGAAAGCGGTTGAAAGAGCGAATCCCGATAAAAGATGTGCATGGGGACCTCTGTTTTCGTATTTATCTGAAAGGGCAGATTATACCAATACATCTGTCGCTTTTGTCGCACCGTCAGAAGTACGCCGTTTTCTGAAAGCGTACCGTCTGCATTCACAGAGTATGCAGTCTTTGTGCCGCTTGCATCATAGATCGCGCCGTCTGCACGCAGCGTGTAGGAAAAAGCTTCTTCGCCCTGCCTGCGCAGCAGCAGTGCTTGGTCACCGTTGATCTCCGTGTATCCGCTGCCAACCTGCGCGGCAAAAGCGCCCGCGCCGTAGGGGAAAGCATCGACCAGCATAAAAATGCGGCCGGTCTGTGTGTCCTGCAAAAGCGCAGGATCAATGGTAGAGGCGCTGTTTTGCGTGGTATAAGTGCCGTTTTCTTTCAGAAAATCACTACTGTCCACCCAATCGTCAAAGTGGAAGGCAAGTTGCGGTTCACTCCAGCTTGTTCCATTGTCTGTGCTGATGCTGACGGCGGTGTCAATATTGTTCGGCGAATCATGTGTCCCGCCGAAGCGAGCATCGATCGCCGCGAGCACCGTGCCGTCGGCTGTTGTCAGCAGAGCGGGGATTCGATAGTAATTGCAGCCGATGGCAGCGGAGGATGAAAACGGCTTTATACCGTCGTCAGTGGTATCCGGTGCGCCGCCCGCTTTCGGCGTGATGAAAAAGCCAAAAACAGCCACAAAGACAGCCACAGCGATGAAACAAAGCAAAACGATTTTGAAAACTTTACGCATAGATGTCCCCCGGTTATCTGAAAAGTCGATTATATTGGCTGTATTGTACCATAGAAACTTCAGAATCGCAATTCAGCTTTCGCGCGCGAATACAGCTTTTGTAAACATCGTAGCACTTGCATAATGATGAAAAAATTGATATAATTTTAATGTAAACGTATTATAAACAAACGCAAATAGGATAATGTTTTGTCAGGAGGTCTTGGTATGTCCAATTCAAAACCGGTCCCCGGTGTTGGCGGTGCGCATTATGTTCCTTATGCAGAGCGCACAGGAGAGGCGTCGACGGTCTATTTCACGAGAGATCTGTCCGCTGAGGGGCTTCGCCGGATCTTTCATCGCGTGAACGAAAACCTGACCGGCAAAGTCGGGATTAAACTGCACACGGGCGAGCAGCACGGCCCGAACATCATTCCGCGCCCATGGGTGAAATCGCTTGTGGAAAACGATTTGCAAGGCGCTTCCATCGTCGAAACGAACACTTACTATGAAGGCGACCGTGACACCACCGAGAAGCATCTCGAAACGCTTAAAGTGAATGGCTGGACGTTCTGCCCGGTTGATATCATGGATGCCGAGGGGACTGCCATGCTGCCCGTAAAAGGCGGAAAATGGTTCACGGAAATGTCCATGGGCAAAAATTTACTGAACTATGATTCGCTGTTTGTGTTGACGCATTTCAAGGGGCACACCATGGGTGGTTTCGGCGGTTCCGCCAAGAATATCGGCATCGGCTGCGCCGACGGCAAGATTGGTAAGGCGATGATCCATACCACGCCCGGTTCCAGTGACCAGTGGGATATTTCCAAAGAGGAATTCATGGAGCGCATGATGGAATCCGCAAAGGCAGTCGTTGATCATTTTGGTGAGCACATCAGCTTTATCAACGTGCTGCGCAATATGTCCGTTTCGTGTGACTGTGAAGGCGTTGCGGCGGAGCCCGTGGTTACACCCAATATCGGTATTTTGGCTTCGCGCGATATTCTGGCGATCGACCAGGCTTCAGTTGACCTGGTTTACGCGCTTTCGGAAAGCGACCATAAGGCGCTCGTGGAACGCATGGAATCCAGACACGGTCTGCGGCAGTTGACCTATATGAAAGAGATGCATATGGGCAATGATCGCTATCACCTGTTGGACGTTGACCACGAGGATCGGGAGATCACACCGGCAGAAGCGGTGCGCGACGTTGTGCCGTTCCAAAACGCGGAATAAACGCGAAAATTCTGCAACCGGAAATAACAAAAGCAAAAAATCCTGCCACATCAGCCGGCAGGATTTTTGCGTTTTATAAGAATGTAATGGTCACGAGCAAAAACACAAAAGAAAAAGCTAAGCCCGGAACGCAAATTGCGTCCGGGCTCAGCTTGGCGGAGAAGGGGAGACTCGAACTCCCGCGCCGGTTGCCCGACCTACGCCCTTAGCAGGGGCGCCTCGTCACCAACTTGAGTACTTCTCCATGGTAACAAATATAAACTGTTTGATTGTGTTCCGCATCTCATCAAGCGCATAGCGGAATATATGGTACAGATAGGGTTTCTATCGTCACTGTCGTATGGCGGAGAGAGTGGGATTCGAACCCACGGTACGTTGCCGTACGACGGTTTTCAAGACCGTTCCGTTATGACCGCTTCGGTATCTCTCCGTATCGGGACGAAACATATCATAGCATAGATTCCCCGTTCTGTCAATGAAAAAAATCCGTATCCGAACCGATTTTCACAAGAGATTTTCGGCAGAGAACCCATTGCATTTTTCTATAAAATATGCTACGCTAAATTTACTGAAGAAAGGGGAGGCTTGCGCATGGATGCAGTGTATATTGCGGTTGCTTTGGTACTCCTTCTGGTATTTTATGGGTACTATAATTGCCGCGATTATATTGCTGCGCGCCGTGCGGCGGCTTTCAAAAGTAAAGGAAGGTGTGCGGCGATGCAAACACTTGCCAAACAGTTTATCGGAAAGGATTGTCTGATCTATACTTTCAACGGCAACCGTCTTTCCGGAAAGGTGCTTGATGTGAGCGAGCATGGGCTTCTTTTACAGACCGGAAATACAACGGAAGCTGTCAATCTGGATTTTGTCCTGCGCCTGCGCGAATATCCGTCGGACAAAAAGAATAAGAAGAAAAGGATCGTTCTGGACTGATTGCCGCAGACGTTGACTTTACAAGCTTTTAACCAGGCTTTTCTTGACCGTACAGCACCCGCGTGCTAAAATAATAGAAGAACAGAATTATGCAGGATATTGGAAGCAGAGGAGAAGTATGGAGTTCTCATATTCGTATCAGGAAACCGTCATCGGAAAACAGAAAAACATCGCGCTCATCGCACACGACAATAAAAAGGAAGAAATCATCGAATGGTGCATGAAAAATGCCGATATCTTAAAGCACCATTTCCTGTTTGGAACGGGTACGACCGCCCGCATGATTGCGGAGCGTACGGCGCTGCCGATCCGTGGGTTCAACAGCGGCCCCTTAGGCGGCGATCAACAAATCGGCGCGCGCATCGTGGATGGTAAGATCGACATCGTGATCTTTTTCTCCGACCCGCTAACCGCCCAACCGCACGACCCGGACGTAAAAGCGCTTCTGCGCATCGCGCAGGTATTTGACATCCCGATCGCGAACAATAAGGCAACGGCGGATTTTATCATCACATCGAAGTTTATGAATTCCGAATACCGGCATCGTTTGATTGATTTCAATAAAAGTGTTGAAGAGCGCGCCGAGCAGCTTGAAAAAGAAGAAGAACAGGATGCAAAGCGAGAAAAAGATTAAAAATTTTTTAGGTATACTGAAAAATGGAATGGCAACGGGTTTTCCATTCCATTTATTATAAGATATGAATACTAAAGTCACAAGAATATTAAATTTTCAAAATTCTCGATGGTACCTGTTTTTGTTTTGGGGAAAGTATTATGCGAAATACAACTCTTGAATGGTACAAAGAAAATGCAGCTAAATTTCTTTCAAGAACTTCTTCTGTTGATATGACTTCACTCTATGAAGGTTTCTTAAACTACATGGTTCCCGGTGGACGAATAATGGATCTTGGATGCGGCAGCGGCGTAGCCAGCCTTTATTTTGTACAGCATGGATTTGATGTGCTGCCTATAGATGGTTGTAAAGAAATGTGTGATGCAGCAACCAAACTTACTGGTTGTCAAGCTCGACAAATGTTGTTCAATGAACTTGATTATGTGGAGGCTTTTGATGGGATTTGGGCATGTGCTTCATTATTGCACGTCCCTAAAAATGAGATGATAGGGGTTTTGTCGCTGGTAAAAGATGCACTTAGGAACAATGGCATTTTTTATGCATCTTTTAAATATGGCACTGACGAACGCAAAAAGAATGGGCGACTGTTCTCTGATTATACTGCGGAATCTATGAACTCTCTTATTGATAAAGTTAGTGGTCTTGATCTAATGGATCTATGGATTACTAATGATGCTCGCCAAGATAGAACAAATGAGAAGTGGCTTAATATGATATGCAAGAGAGTTGAATAGAAGAGTGTATAAAAATTTCTTTGTTGTGTGTATTTTAATCAATTGAATTCTTTTTCATTGCAAAAAGAGCTTTCATTGCAAAAAGAGCTTTCATTGCAAAAAGAGCGTCAATTTTGTATTCCAAAATTGACGCTCTTTTTTGGCGGAGAGCAAGGGATTCGAACCCTCGAAGCCGCGTTGACGGCTTACACGATTTCCAGTCGTGCTCCTTCGACCAGCTCGGACAACTCTCCGTGTGTCGCTTTGCTATTATAGCGAATCTGAAGCAAAAAATCAAGATGTTTTTTCGGTTATTTCGAAAAAACAAAATTTTGATGCAAGAGCGGTAAAATAAGAGAATTTTTCTTTGCAACATGTACCGAACTTTATGCGGCGGAATAAAATGTAACAAGGACTGTTCCGAAAAAGAAGGGAGAAAAAACTTTGAAATCCTATTTGGACTATTGCGACGGGCTGATGCAGCCGCAGTGTCCGTCTTGCCCCATGCCGCAGCCGGGTTACGCACTCTCAGCGCTGCCGAAGAATCCCGTCGCCGCCATGGCGTATGTGCCGTTTCAGACAGATTCCACCATGTATGAAGCCGAAAAGGCGCTGTACCGCGGGACGGCTTTCCCGGACCTTGACAAACCGTTTTATGGAGGGAAATGCGGATGCTGACAGAAAAAAGTAAAGCGCTTCGCGAGGTTTCAGCTTTGCAGTTCATCCTGTGGGAGTTGCATTTGTATTTAGACACACACCCCAAAGATGCCGAGGCGCAAGCGCGTCATAGAAAGTATATGGAAGCCTATGTCACACGACGTGCGGCTTTTGAAGAGAAATACGGTCCGCTCTCTGCACAGACAGGCAGCGGCTGCGCATGGCTTCGCGATCCGTGGCCGTGGGATATAGAGGAGTGTGTGAAATAAGCTATGTTCCAGTATGAGAAAAAATTGCAGTACCCCGTGCGCATCAAGACCCCGAACCCGAAATACGCCCAAATCATCATCAGCCAGTACGGCGGCCCGGACGGCGAGCTTGGCGCATCGCTGCGGTATCTTTCGCAGCGCTTTTCCATGCCGTTTGCAGAGCTGAAAGGGCTTTTGACCGACATCGGTACGGAAGAACTCGGGCATTTGGAAATGATTGGTGCAATCGTCTATCAGCTGACGCGCAACCTTTCGCCGGAAGAAATCAAAAAGTGCGGATTTGACACTTATTTTGTAGATCACACAACGGGCATCTATCCCGTCGCCGCAAGCGGCGCGCCTTTTACGGCGGCGTATCTGCAAAGTAAAGGCGACGTGATCACCGACCTGCACGAAGATCTCGCTGCCGAGCAAAAAGCGAGAACAACGTACGATAACATCCTGCGCCTTGTGGACGATCCGGATGTGCGTGAGCCGATCAAGTTCCTGCGCGAACGCGAGATCGTGCACTATCAGCGGTTCGGCGAAGGGCTGCGCCTTGCGACAGATCGCTTGGACGAAAAGAATTTCTATGCATTCAATCCGTCGTTCGACAAGCATTGCCTACAAAACAAAAAGGGCGGCCCCTGCGATAAGAAATCGGATCCTCGGCGTACCTGATTCAATCAGCCAGCGGCAAGGGCGCATCGCTCCATAGTACTGTCAAAAACACGGTTCGAAAACTTGCTTTTTCGAACCGTGTTTTAGTATTTTATACAATTTCCACAAAAAAGCTGTGAGATACACCAAGATTGGATTGACATGGCATAAATTATCCGATAAAATGATATGGAATTCTGGTTCGGAAGCGCGTTTAAGCTTTTCTTGCCCAGTCTGTTTTTGTTAGCTGTAAGGAGGAAAGGCAAGATGCTTTTTCGTCAAATGGAAATGTCTGATTTCCCGCAGGTGCAGGCTTTATCTCTTGCGTTGACGCAAATGCATACGCAAGCGCGTCCTGATATTTTTTTACCGCCGTCTGCGTGACAAAACGCGAGTTTAAGAAGCGTGCGGTCGGTAAAAATGCTTTCGGCATTGCTGCGATAGACGGTACAGAGATAACAGCGTACTGCTTTTGCCGCATTAAATCTTGGGGACAAAAAAATAAGGCAGCTTGTCCGCGCAAAATTTTGTGGGTCGATGAGTTTTTCGTAAACCCCGTATTTCAAAGGGAGGGCATCGGCGCGGCATTGACACAGTATCTCAAGCAAACAGCGGCGCAGCTTGGCTGCAATTCTGTCGAACTGGAGGTGTGGGCTTTTAACAATGCTGCGTGTGACTTTTATCAAAAACAGGGATTTTCCGAGCAAAGCCGGCTTTTAGAACTGCCTGTTCAGGATCTGGAAACAAAATCAGATTTTTAACATATTGCTGCCTTGAGGTTTGGGTTTAACAGCCTTGTGCAATGTGATAAAAATAATTACATAATTACAAAGTTCGCCAAAAGGAGAGAAATGTATGAAAGCAATCAAACGCATTGTGTCGGCGTTGTCTTCGCGCGGCGGGACGTACATATTTTTAGTACTTACACTGTGCGCCGCTGTGTTTCTGCGCAACGCGACTTGGGCATACACCTGGATCGCCCAGATTTACCCGCTCGGGGAGAATTTCGTCCCCACGCTGTTGGGTGTGGTTATCGCTTGTGCAGCAGTGGAAGTGCTCTATCTGCTTGCGTCGGCTTTTACGTCTAAAAAAGAGCCCGGGAAGGCTTTGCGCATATTCCGAGTAATTTATCTGATCTTTGCGATCCTCGGCATGATTGCTTTTGTATATACGCTTGTTCTGCTGTTCGGTTTGGACAGCGGCATTTCGGCGAACAATCTTTCCCGTGGCATGCAGGCGCTTGTCCCTGACCTTCCAATGCTTGGTTTTCTCTGCCTGCTGCCGCTGCCGCTGGTTTTCAGCGAGACGCCGCTGAAAACTGCAAAAGCCGCTGTGGCTGCTGCGCTGGTCGCGGTACTTGTGGTGCTGCCGCTGCAAATGGATTTTTCGGGCAGCGGGGAGTTGTCTGCCGAAGACCTGCCTGTGCTGTCGTTACAGTCTAAAGATCTCGTGAAAGGTGCAAGCGTCGCGTTTGAGAGCCTGAAAAAGGGCGAAGAACCTGACGCAGAGGCTCTTTTGAACGACAGTGAAGATTGCTGGACGCCACAGGATCCGGCGCGTTCCCCAGAAGAAGGGAATATTGACGGCAACAACAGCTATGTGGAACTGCAGTTGGCTGAGGTTTCCACTTTTAATACGGCGATCATTGAAGAGGTCGGTAATCAGGCGCAGTATTTCCGTTTGCAAGCCTTTGTGGACGGCGAATGGATCACAGTTTACCAGAGTGAAAAAATCCAGGCCATGCGCCTTTGCAGCTTTGATGCCGTCACGACGGACCGGATTCGGCTTTCCATCGACAAATTCCGTGACAGCGAAACGCCCGTCCGCATTCGCTCGTTGCAGCTTTACAACGAACCGGCGCGTGAGGTAGAGCATTTTGAAGTCACGGCGTATCAGCGCCTGGACGGCGACGTGCCAACTGAGATCCTGGCACGCGGGGAGGACTATGTGCGCGAATATGCACGCTTCTATGACGTTTACAGCACCGTGCTTGTATTCGGTGCTGTCCACTGGGACGAAAACGGGAACATGACCTTTGGCGATATTGGTGAAGAGGGATTCGCACGTGAAGTTGCGGCGCTTCGCGAAATTATCGCACACCGCTCGAATCAGGAACATGAGGTAAAGATCATCGTGACCGCGCTCGCCGACGGTGCTTGGGGCGATGGACATAACGGCGTAAATACCTATATGGCGCAGTATTGGGAATCCATTGCCGATAAAATTGCTGCTTTCATAGAAAAATATGACTTTGACGGTGTAGACATCGATTGGGAGTATCCGCAGACCGTGGAAGACTGGCAGATTTATGACCAATTCATTGCACGGCTGGATGACGGTATGCGTGCAGGCGGCGAGGAACGCATTCTTTCCGCAGCGCTCTCGGCGGGGAATCTCGGTATGACGAAAGAAACGCTTGACCGCTTTGACCAGATCCAGTTTATGGCGTATGACGGCAGCGATATAGACGGTTATCAAAGCTCGCTGCAACAGGCCGAGGAGGGCTTGAAAAACTTTGTGGATAACGGTGCGGATTTAAGCAAAATCAATATCGGTATTGCCGCCTATGGCCGACCCGTCAATGGTTCACCGTATTGGGCGACTTGGCGCGATCTGGACGAAGCGAATTACTGGGACAGCAAGTATTACAATGTCGCGGACGCCGGACAGATCTATGAGGGTACATTCTGTGCACCGGCGCTGGCCGGTGACAAGACCGCTTTAGCGCTGTTTTCAGGTGCAGGCGGCGTAATGCTGTTCCGTGTGGGCTGCGACAAACTGATGGATGACCCGAACAGTGTGACGCGCGGCATCGGCAATGCGCTTGCGCGCTACGTGGAAAACTGGTGATCGGAAAACCAACCTGCTAAAGGCGAAAGGGCGCGCGTGCCGCGCCCTTTTTGCTTGCAAACTTTAGCGTTTGCATTGCTTTTTTCTACTTGTTTTGTTATAATACGTTCCATGCCGTGCGCGGTATAGATTGCACAAATAAAGGAAAACGACCGAAATGAAAAAAATTCGTGAAATCATGCCCCTTTGGGGACCGTATTCCAAAAAATACAGCGGGATCTCCCGCATTACGGACCATGAGACACAGGAGGGCGTGCGCTTTGACCTGGTGGTAAGCCCCGCGCTTTCCAATACGAACACTTGCCCGCCAAACGTGACCATCCCAGTGGGCGTGCACCCGTGGACAGCGCGTGCCGATTACAGCCACTATGCCTATCGCTGTGACCTCGAGTGGAAGGATGTCATCTATGCCGATGTGGCTTTTACGCGGCTGACAGATGAAAGTGTTCTGGTTTGTACGACGCTAGTGAACAATTCTGACATGACGCAGAATTTTCTGGTCAACTATTTTTCCGCATTGGAATTCCCGAGCCGCTTTTCCACACGGATCCTCTTACCGGAAAACCATCTGTTTCACAAGGCAACGGACTACGAGACGTATGCCTATCACACGCCTCGCCCGTGGGACGCGCAGTGCATGGACGCCATGAAAAAGGGCGAATTTTTTGATGACCGATTTGTCGGGCACCGAGGGCTCGGCGATCGGGACAACAACCGTTATATCCTGCCGAAATACCCACGCTTCGGTGAAGAAGCAGGGGATACGGTCACATATCGTTTGCCGAATGTCGGCGGCATTTCGGATCCGGTATTGCTCGTGCGGTATCGCACGTTGGACGAACGCGAGTGCGTTTTTACCCTCAACGGGCAAAAGGTCGTTTTCCCGGCGACGAACGGAGACATGGAGATCGCGCATTTTAAACCCGCAGGTTTGGAAAGCCCTGAGATTGCTCTGGAACTGATTTCGGCCGGAACAGGTGGGCTGGAATTGGATTTCCTTGCCGTCGTGTCGGAAAAAGATGTGGATTCGGTGCGGGCTGAGCGTATAAACCATGCCTATAAGCCGGAAGTTCGGACGCAGCTTTTTGACAACGGTGCAATCGCGGAATATCAGTATGCCGGTGTTGCAAAACCTTTTGTGCTGCGCACATTTAACGCGCAGACACGTTTTCGTGAGTTCCCGACCGGCGCACTCGAAGACAGCCCGACGTCGCGCATCACCCAGCCGGATGAAAGCTTTGGCAATATGCTTGAACAGTTTTCTGATTCGTTTTCCGAAAAGCACAGCGACGACGGATATTTTCACAACGCAGTGGTCCACACGATCTTTGCAAAGCCGCATACGGTGAAGCAGGAATACGCCGTCATATCTTATGGGAAGACGGAATACCGCGATATGGATTTTTATGTGGACGCACACCGAAAAGCAGTGCAGTCCCTTGAGCCGTCCGGATACACATCGGCAGGCGAGCCGTATGCATTCTCCTGCGGGCTTTTGCGCGCGGCGCTGTTCCAAAATGTGGTATATCCGCTTTACTGCCACGGAGAATATGTACCGCACCACACGCCGGGCAAGCGCTGGGATTCCTTCTACACCTGGGATTCCGGTTTTATCGGTCTCGCCATGGCGAGCTTTGCACCGGAAATCGCTGATGCGACGCTGGATCTGTATTTCAGTGACAAGGATAATCCGGATTATGCGTTTCTGCTGCACGGGTCGCCTGTGCCGGTGCACCTGTATCAGTATCTCGAAATGCTCAACGCTGCCGAGGATAAAACAAAGCTCTATGCCTATTACGACCGCGCAAAGCTGTTTTATGACTTTCTGGCGGGCAAAACACATGGCTCGACCACAGCGCGTTTCAAAAGTGGTTTGACGACCACGTTCGAATACTTTTACAACTGCGCGGGGATGGATGATCTTCCGCCGCAAAAAGAGATGTATCGTCGAAATCTGCAGTTGCAAGCTGCACCCGCTATTTCCACGTCTCAGGTGATCCGCACTGCAAAACTGCTGCGTATCGTTGCATTGCAAACGGGCAGGATCGAGGACGCAGCAGTTTATGAGCAGGACATTGCGCGCTTGACAACCGCCCTGCAAACGTATTCATGGGATGAAAAATGCGGGTATTTTTCCTATGTCTTACATGATGCGGACGGCAGACCTGTTGGGCAGCTTTGCACTGAAGAAGGGGAGAATCTCAACAAAACGCTCGACGGTGTGTACCCGCTTTTGGCGGGCGCTGTGACCGGGCGCCAGCAGGAACGCCTGCTTGCACATCTGAAAAGCGAACAGGAGATGTTTACCTCCGTCGGCATCAGCGCAGTGGACCGCACGGCGAGCTATTATATCCCTAACGGATATTGGAACGGCAATGTCTGGATCGCACACCAGTGGTTCGTCTGGAAGACAATGCTCGATCTTTGCGAGACGGATTTTGCATGGAAGATTGCCGAAACGGCGCTCAAAGCATGGAAACGCGAAGTGGAGTATTCGCATTATACCTTTGAAATGTTCAGCATTGAGACCGGCCGCGGCGGGTGGTTCCACAACTTCGGCGGCCTTTCAGCGCCCATTTGCCTGTGGGCGCAGGCATACTTCAAGCCCGGAACGCACCAGACCGGTTTTGACACATTTTGTACGCACGCCGCTTTTTCAAATGACTGTACCGTTTTTTCTGGTAATTTCACCAATTATGGCAACCGCACGGGTACGCTGCTTCTGTGCATGCAGGAGAACGGACCCTATCAGGTCAGCCTCAACGGCAAAACGGCGCAGTTCTTTGAACGCCTTCCCGGTGTTCTGGAGATCGATTTGCCAAAAGGGGAAAACAGTGTTTCGGTTCAGCTGGTGTAATCTTCGATGATCTTCTGGATCTCCTCATCTGTTTCGGCCGGGACTCCGGCAGTGATGCGTTCCTGCTCGTCCTGTGGGAAATTCCGCAGGTACACGTCGTAGATTTCTACCGGCATGGCATAGCCGCGTTCATAGAGCGCAAGCCTGCCTTCGTATTGGGAAAACACATACTTCGGCGCAGCGCTTTTCTGCACTTGTGTTGCCGCTTGCGCGTTGCCGTCACCGGCCTGTAAAGCGAGGGCCGTCACGAGCGTGACCAGCACCAGCGCACACAATACGCCAAAGATGCACCGCTTGAGGATCTTCTGCAAGCCATCACTCCCTTTTTGCCTATTTTGCCCAAACGGCCCCTTTTTATTAAATTTTGTTAAAAATGGAAATTTTTAATGAAATAGGGCCAAAAATATGATACAATACCATTGTAAGTTGTTTCTTTGCGCCTTTTTGCCCCGAAACGAAGAAAGAAGCGGGTAAAGACGCCGGATTTATTTCAGAAAGGAGCGGTGCGCATTTGCTCTGCGGCTTTAAGCCCGAGGCGCTGCGCACGGCGAATATTCTATGGCACAACAACCACGCAGAAAGAACACACGCTCCCCAAAGCGCCGCAAGGCGCTCATGAAGCACCGCACAGCTGTGACGGTGCTGTTGGCGTGTGCGCTGACCGCGCTTCTTACAATGCTGATTGTCGGAACTTATGTTTTCGCGTTTGCCGTATCGTATGTCAACGGCGAGCCAAAGGTGAATCTGGAAGAGTATCGTGAGAATCAGGATCAGACCACCTTTATTTACGCTTACGATGACAACGACGAGGTCATTCAGCTCGCGCGCCTGCATGGCGAGCAGAACCGCGTCTGGGTGACGTACAGCGAAAACCCGGAGGAGAGCACGATTCCGCAAAACCTTGCGAACGCCTATATCGCATTGGAAGATAAGCGCTTTTACAGCCACCACGGTGTGGACTGGTTCCGCACGCTTTCCGCTGTTGTCAAAGACCGCGGCTCCACGGGTGGCTCGACCATCACCCAGCAGCTTATCAAGAACCTGACGGGGGAAAATAAGCGGACGCTCAACCGTAAATTTTACGAGATCCTTATGGCGCTGAATCTGGAGAAAAACGTCTCCAAAGAAACGGTCCTGGAAGCTTATATGAATACGGTCTATATGAGTCACGGCTGCTATGGTGTGCAGACAGCGGCAGAGACTTACTTCGGCAAAAATGTTCAGGATCTGAATCTTGCTGAGTGTGCTTCGCTTGCCGCCATCACACAGTCCCCGTCGGCGAATGACCCGCTGCTGCATCCGGATGCCAATCGTCGCCGCCAAATGACCTGTCTGGAAAACATGAAAGATCAGAGCATGATCACGCAGGAAGAATACGATGAGGCTGTCGCCTATGAAATGGTATTCACCAACAGTGAGGGCTACGAGCCTTCGGAAGATCTTGCGTCGCAGCAGGTTGAAACGGAAAATGCCATTTGGAGCTATTATGTGGACTTTGTGATCCAGAGCGTGCAGAATGATTTGATGGATCAGTACGGTTATTCGCGCTCGCAGGCGTCCTCCCTGATTTATTCGGGCGGCTTGCGCATCTATTCTGCTGTCGATTTGGACGTGCAGGAAGCGATGGAAAGTGTCTATGTCAACCGCACGGACTTCCCACGCTACAATAAAAATATCGACGATGCGCAGTCCGCCATGACCATCATGGATTACAGTGGCAGAATTGTCGGCATGGTCGGCGGCGCGGGCGAAAAGACTGAGAACCGCGGGCTCAACCGCGCGGCAAACTCCTATCGTCAGCCGGGTTCTTCCATTAAGCCATTAACGATCTACGCCCCTGCCATGCAGGAGAAATATATTACCTGGAGCACGAAGATCGAAAACTACGGTATCCCGAACTACTACGACGGCGGTGGATACGGCCCTGTAAACTATGGGAATGATCCCGGTTCGCCCGGTTCTTATGTAACTGTGCAGAAGGCGCTGGCAATCTCCTACAACACCGTGCCCGCGCAGATTTTGCAGGAGCTTGGGTTTGACATAAGCTTTGAGTACGCTACGCAAAAATTCCATTTGTCGCATCTTGTTGACCCAACGGATAAGAACACCTCTTCGCTGGCGGTCGGCGGTACTTACGAGGGCGTCTCGACGCTGCAAATGGCTGCGGCTTTTGCCGCTTTTGGAAACGGCGGAAAATATTTTGAACCGTACTGTTATTATAAAGTTACCAACTCCAACGGTTCTGAAGTGCTTTTACAGCATGCCGAGACAGATGGTGAACAAGCGATTTCTGCGGACACGGCAGACGTGATGAACGAACTGCTGCAAACAGTCGTTACCGACCGCGCCGGGCAGGCGACTGCCCGCAACTACGGGCTGGATAATTCCCCGTTGTTTGCTAAGACCGGTACGACTTCGGAAGACAAGGACCGCTGGTTTGTCGGCGGCACGCCGTATTATGTTGCGGCGGTTTGGTTTGGTTGTGATACGCCAAAGCAGATTTCTAATTATGTTTCCGGCAACCCTGCAGGCAGCATTTTCGATGCAGTTATGAACCGCATCCACGATAATCTGGAACGTAAGGACTTCCAGAAATTCTCGCCAATAGTGGAAGAACGTACCTATTGTACCGTCTCCGGGCTTTTGGCAGGTGATTCCTGCACAAGCCGCGCTACCGGCTGGTACTCGAAGGAAAATCTGCCCGGGACCTGCACAACCTGCAAGGGGGCACCGCCCGCGGAAGAGGGCGGTGCGGATAGCAGCGGCGAGCAGCCGCAGGAGACGCCGAGCGAAACGACTACGGCACCAGTGGCAACAGAGCCTGCTACAGAAGTCAACACACAACCGGAGGAAAGCGCTCCGGTCGCGTAATCTCGAAAAAGGGAGGAACCATGGCGCAGCTTTTGTTTCAAAATGCACGGGTCGTTGACCCCTCCCAAAACCTGGACGCCGTCTGTGACGTGCTGTGCCGGGATAATCAAATTGCGCAGACCGGGCGTGAACTTCGTCCGGATGCGGCAACAGTATTCGACGCTTCGGGGCTAATATTAGCCCCGGGGCTTGTTGATTTACACACACATTTGCGCGATCCGGGCTTTACGGAAAAAGAAGATATTCTTACCGGTTGTGCGGCGGCCGCGGCCGGAGGTGTGACGACGCTCTGCGCGATGCCAAACACACGCCCTGCCTGTGATACGCCGGAGACCGTTCGTTATGTTTTGGAAAAAGCAAAACAGGCAAATGCGCGTGTTTTGCCGGTTGCCGCAATTACAAAAGGACTTTCCGGCGAGGAATTGACCGATATGCAGGCGCTCGCCCAAAGCGGTGCTTGTGCGTTTTCCGATGACGGTGTTCCCGTAGCGACTGCCGCGTTAATGGCGAAAGCACTTGCGGAGAGCGCCCGACTACACCTCCCCATCTTTGCCCATACGGAAGATCGCTCGCTTTCGGCGGGCGGCATCATAAACGACGGAAAATGGAGTATGCGCTTTGGTGTCGGCGGCATCCCGAACGCGGCGGAGGACGCCGGTACGGCGCGGGAGATCGCTTTGCTGATGAATGCCCCACCGGGCGCGCATTTGCATATTTGCCATGTGAGCACAGCGGGGAGTGCTGCGCTGATCGCGGATGCAAAGGCGAAGGGGCTTTCCGTTTCTGCGGAGACCTGTCCGCATTACTTTATTTTCGATGAGAACAAACTCGAAGCGCGGGATGCGGATTACCGCATGAATCCGCCGCTTCGAAGTGCGCAGGATCGTGCAGCAATCGAGAAAGCCCTGCTTGACGGCACACTTGATGTGATCGCAACCGACCATGCGCCGCACACGCCGGCGGAAAAACAGGATTTTTTGACTGCACCGAACGGTGTGATCGGAATGGAAACTTCCTTTTCGGCAAGCTTTACGGCGCTTGTCAAGACTGGAAAGCTGTCGCTGTCCGATTTGATTCAAAAAATGTCCTGCCGTCCGGCGGAAATCTTAGGGCAAGGCGGCGGCACACTGCGTGCAGGTGCGCGCGCCGACCTGATCCTGATCGATGAAAATGAACGCTGGACGGTTGATGTCGAAAAGCTGCACGGGAAATCGAAGAACTGTGTATTCAAAGGCTGCACCCTGCAATCTAAGGTTAAACTGACGGTTTTGGGCGGCAGAATCGTATATAATGAACTCGTTTAGGAGGACAACATGGGGTTTGACAGATTGATCGAACATATCCGAGAAATGCAAAATCCGACGGTGGCGGGTCTGGATCCGAAGCTTGACTATGTGCCAAAGTTTATCCGTGACGCCGCTTTTGCATCCAGCAGTGACCCGCTGGAAGCTGCTGCCTCAGCACTTCTGACCTTTAATAAAGGGCTGATCGACGCGCTGTGCGATGTCGTTCCCGCAGTTAAACCGCAGTGCGCATATTATGAAATGTATGGCTGGCAAGGCATGCGCGCGCTTGTTGAAACAATCGCTTATGCAAAAGCAAAGGGAATGTACGTCATCACCGACGGTAAGCGAAACGACATCGGCGCGACGATGCAGGCATATGCAGCCGCGCATCTCGGCACGACGGCAGTCAACGGAGAACAAGTTGCCGCTTTTGACGCGGACGCACTGACCGTCAACGGGTATCTCGGCACGGACGGCATCAAACCCCTGACCGATATTTGCAAAACACAGGATAAAGGGATCTTTGTGCTCGTTAAAACGTCCAATCCTTCTTCCGGAGAGCTTCAGGATCAGTATATCGGCGACAAAACGGTTTATCGTGTGATGGGGGATATGTGCGAAACGTGGGGGGCGGATACGCGCGGCGCATATGGCTATTCCGCTGTTGGTGCGGTGGTTGGCGCGACTTACCCGCAACAGCTTTCCGAACTACGAAAAGCTTTGCCGCATACCTTCTTTCTGGTGCCCGGATACGGTGCACAGGGCGGCGGCGCAAGGGATGTTGTCCCGGCATTTGACCAAAACGGCGACGGCGCCATTATCAATTCTTCGCGCGGCATTATGTGTGCGTATCAAAAGCGTGGGTGCGACGAACATGACTACGCCATGGCGGCGCGTGCGGAGGCTGTGCGTATGCGCGATGATATTGCTGCCGCGCTTCGGGAAAGCAAAGGGGAATAAGGCCTTATGAAACAACAACCGCAAAAAGCGTATCTGGTGCTGGAGGACGGCACGCAGTTCGAAGGACTTTCCATGGGGAAGGTCGGGACCGCCGTGGGCGAGGTAGTTTTTAACACCTGTACGGCCTCTTATACTTCACTTCTTTCCGACCCAACATATTATGGACAGATCGTCGCGCAAACCTATCCGCTTGTCGGCAACCGCGGCATTTCGGCGAAAAACCGCACGTCAGATATCATGGCGAACGGATATATCGTGCGCGAATGGTGTGATGTGACGGAAGAAGGCGAAATGACGCTGGACGAATATTTGCGCTCCCGTGGTATTGTCGGACTTTGCGGAATCGATATGCGCCGGTTGACACGTGCTCTGCGGGAAAAAGGCTATGTCAAGGGCGCGATTACGGATCGGATAGATGATATGGACGCGCTGATGGAACAGATCCGCGCCTATACCATCTCTGGTGCGGTAGAGGCGATTACAGTGCGTGCGCCGCAGCATCTTGACGCTGCGCCTGCGAATTTTCGCGTGTGCGTGATGGATTATGGCTTCCCGCGGGAAATTTTAGACGGCTTCACCACACGCGGATGTTCGCTTGATATTCTGCCGGCATTTTATTCTGCCGATCAGGTCCGCGCTCTTTCGCCGGACGGCATTTTTCTTTCAGACGGTCCCGCCGACCCGGACGATAACCCTGCCTTTATTCGTGAGATTGCTGCAATGACTAAACTTGGCGTCCCGATTTTCGCCGTTGGGCTTGGGCACCAGATGCTCGCGCTCGCCTTGGGTGCACAGATCGAAAAAATGCAGCAGGGACATCGTGGTTCGAATCAGCCTGTGCTGTGTGCGAACACGAATCGCCTGATGGTGACCGAACAAAACCATGGGTACGCCGTGCGGAGCGAAAGCGTTTCGCCCGACTGTGCACAGATCTTCTTGACCAATGTCAACGATGGTTCGGTGGAAGGGCTTTTGTACCGTACTTTTCCGGGTTTTAGCGTTCAGTTTACCCCGAGTACGGATGCCGCAAGCAGCACTTCCTGGGTTTTTGATCGTTTTGTACAGATGATGCAGGAGGCGCGCAAATGAAACAGCCATTCAAAAAAATTCTGGTAATCGGCGCGGGTCCCGTTGTCATCGGGCAGTCCAGTGAATTTGATTATGCCGGTATGCAAATGTGCCGCGTCCTTAAAGCGGCGGGTATTCAGGTCGTTGTAGTGAATTCCAATCCTGCTACCGTGATGACGGAACACAGTCTTGCAGACTCCGTTTATATCGAACCGCTCAACAGCGAGGTCGTAAAAAAAGTGATCGAGCTTGAAAAGCCTGATGCCATTTTAGCAACGGCCGGCGGTAAAACGGGGCTGGAGATTTGTTTGGAACTTTCGCAGAACGGTTATTTGGAGGAACACGGCACGGTACTTTTGGGTGCACAGCCCGAGGTTATCAAAAGTGTTCACAATGCACAGGCACTGCAATCCATGCTCAAGCGCGCCGATGAACCGTATCTGCCTGCTGAGATCGCAGGCAGCGAAGAAGAAGCCGTAGCTTTCGCTGAAGAAGCGGGATATCCCGTTCGCATACAAGCGGCGTTTTCAGCCGAAGGCGGAGGCAGTGCGGTTTGTGCAGATCAGGCTGAACTTTGTGCACGTTTCCCGGAGTTTGCCGGACGTTCCCTTGTCGGGCAGGTGCTTTTGCAGAAATGCGTGGATGCCTATAAAGAGATTGAGGTCGCCGTTGTGCGCGATGTGGATGGCAACGCCATCAGCGTGTGCAGTACCGAGAGCATGGACACAGTCGGCGTACATTCGGGCGACAGTGTAATCGTTCTGCCTGCGCAGACGTTGACAGATGCTGAACTTCTCATGCTGCGCCGCGCTGCCCGGAAGATCACGGGGTATTTGCAGATCGTCGGCGCATGCTTAGTGCGTTTTGCACTGCATCCGACAAACGGAAGATATTTTGTTTTAAGCGTGGAGCCGGAGCTTAATCGCACGACAGCGTTGATCTCCAAAGCGACAGGCTATCCGATCGCGGCGGTTTGCGCGCATGTTGCGCTCGGGGAGCGGCTTTACGAGATTCCCAATGAATTGACGGGCGTGACCACCGCCGCCAATGAACCGGCTCTGGATTACTGTGCCGTGCGTGTGCCGAAATGGTCCTTTGAACAGTTCGGCGACAGTGCCGACCGCCGGCTGGATTTAAGTATGAAGGCTACGGGCGAAGCGTTCGCCATCGGTACGGGCTTTGAACTGGCACTTCTCAAAGCCATTCGATCTATCCACCCGAAAACGCAGCACATAGGACTTCCAAAGCTGCGAATGCTGTCGGATGAAGAGCTGGAAGCGCGTTTGCGCACACCGGACAATGAGCGGATTTTCACCGTTTATGAGTCGATCAAACGCGGCGTTTCCCTGCATAAACTGCATGAGACGACCGGAATCGACCTCTTTTTCCTTTCCAAGCTGCAAAACATTGCCGACGCGGAAGCCGCTTTGCGCGGCGGTCTTACAGAAGAAAACTACCGGCGTGCGAAGCACCTCGGTTTTCTGGACAGTGTAATTTTGGCTGTCAGCGGGAAGGAGACGCTCCCGTATCATGCCGCGCATTCTTTTAATACCGTGGATACCTGCGCCGCCGAATTTGACGTGCGCAAACCATACTTCTATTCTGCCTGGGATGAGGAAAATGAAGCTGCCATGTTCCTGCGCGAGCATCCGCAGCAAAGGAAAAAGATTCTTGTTGTCGGTGCTGGACCGACCTCCATTGGGCTTGGTACGGACCGTGATTATGCTGCATATTTTGCCCTGCAAACGCTGCATGATTTCGGCTTTGAGACTGTCATGCTCAACAACAACCCCGCTGCCAACACGACGGATTTTGCCGCAGCAGACAAGTTGTATGTAGATCCGATCACGGCAGAGGATGTGCAGGCGGTCTGCGAGACGGAAAAGCCCGACGGCGTGATTTTGGCGTTCGGCGGCGGCGAGGCAGTCCGCAAATCAGAGCTTCTGCGCGAAATGGGGATTACCGTGTATGGTGCGGATGCAGAGGCGCACCGCCTAACGAAAAATAAAATCGCTTTTTTCGATATTCTTGACAAGCTAAATATCCGGCACACCTCGAACCGCCGCGTATTGATTGGTAAGGGCGCGGAGGTGGATGTGCTTACGGACGGAGCAGACTTCCTGATTCCCGGCATTTGCGAGCATATCGAAAAGGCGAGCGTGCATTCCGGCGATTCGATCTCCGTGTACCCGTCTGTGACGCTTTCTGATGCGGAAAAAGGGATGATCGTTGAATACACCGGCCGTCTGGTGCGCGAACTTGGCTTCAAAGGACTTCTCAACATACAGTTTGTCATTTATGATAACGCGGTGTATGTTTCGAGCGCGAGCGTCGTCGCAACGCGCAACATTCCGTTCCTGTCGAAAGCAACAGCGCTGCCAATCATTGAATTTGCGACGCGTTTGATGCTCGGCGAAACGCTTTCGGACATCGGCATGGGCACAGGTCTTTACAAAGAACCGGAAAAATCCTTTGTACGCGTTCCGGTATTCAGTTTTGAGCAGCTTGCGGGTACTGATGTGCAGCTCGGCGGAGAAATGCAGTCCACGGGCGAGGTCATGGGTGTCGGCAGAAGCTTTGCCGAAGCGCTGCTCAAGGGCTTTATTGCTTCCGGTATGCGCATCAAGCGCACGGGTGGCGTGTTGATCTCCGTTGCGGATTCCGATAAGCCGGCGAGCGTCGCGCTTGCCGCCGCGTTCCAAAAGCAGGGATTTAAAGTATATGCGACTTCCAACACGGCAAAACTATTGAATGCAAACCATGTGGCAGCAAACGCTGTCCGTAAGATGCACGAAGGCGCGCCGAACACGTTGACCCTGATTTTGCAAAACCGGCTTTCCTATCTTGTTTCGACGGCACAGCCGTCTTCGGCGAAAAATCCTGACGAAGTCCGCATCCGTCGTACTGCGCTGCTGCGCCGAATTCCGGTTTTGCCATCTGTCGAGACAGCTGCCGCGCTTGCGGCATGCCTTGCTGAGAACAGCGCGGCCGAGGAAATGTTTGTTGAAAGTTTGTAATTTGCTGAGAGGAGCTTTGCCGAATGCTGCAAGCTGACTTTACGATTGCTTCCGTAGAACAGCTGAACCCGACCACCTACGCCTTTACGGTGGATTGTCCGCCGATGGCAGAAGAGAGCTGGTGCGGCCGGTTCGTGCATATCCGCTGCGGAGAAAAGCCTTTGCGCCGTCCGATTTCGATTTGCGAGATTGACAAGCAAAATGGTACGTTGAAACTGGTCTTTGAAGTACGCGGAGAAGGCACGGAATGGCTTGCCACGCGTAAGGCGGGGGACGTTATCAATATTCTGGGACCACTGGGGAACGGTTTTTTCCCCAATCAAGATAAACCGGCTATTTTTGTAGGCGGGGGCATCGGCTGTCCGCCAATGCTCGGTGCGGCGCAGGATTATGGTAAAAATGCCGAGGCAATCCTCGGGTTTCGCTCCAAAGCGCAGATGATTCTGCTCGATTCCTTTGAGAAGGCATGCAAACGTGTTGCCGTAACCACGGATGACGGTTCTTTCGGGATCAAAGGCTTTGTCACGGATGTTTTGCAAGAACGGCTCCGGGAAGAGCCCGACGCGGTTGTATATGCTTGCGGACCGACGCCGATGCTCAAAAATGTTGCAGCGCTTTGCAACGCGCAAAACGTGCAATGCTATGTTTCTCTGGAACAGCGCATGGGCTGTGGGGTAGGCGCTTGCCTTGTGTGTGCCTGTAAAACGCATGATGCACAAGGCGAGCATATGCGCCACGTCTGCAAAAACGGACCGGTGTTTGACGCAAGGGAGGTCGATTTCGATGGCTGATATGCGCGTAGAGATCGCGGGCGTGACATTCAAGAATCCTGTTATTACGGCAAGCGGCACGTTCGGATTTGGGCGCGAGTATGCGCGTCTCTATGATATTTCAAGGCTTGGCGGCATTTCCTGCAAAGGTACGACCTTGCATGAACGTCTTGGGAATCCGGCGCCGCGTATTGCGGAAACGCCTTCCGGTATGCTTAATTCCGTCGGGTTGCAAAACCCGGGCGTCGATGCATTTCTGCGTGACGATTTGCCGTTTCTCGCTTCTCAGGATGTCGTTGTGATTGCGAATATCGCGGGCAGCACAGAGGACGAATATGTGGAGACGATCCGTCGTTTGCAGGGCAGCGCCGTGGATATGATCGAGGTAAATATTTCCTGCCCAAATGTGAAAGCCGGCGGTGTCTCGTTCGGGACAGACCCAAGGGCTGTCGAGCACATCACAAAACTTTGCAAATCCGCTGCCGACAAACCGATCATGATGAAGCTTACGCCGAATGTAACAGACATTTCCGAGATCGCAGCGGCTGCGGAAGCCGGCGGTGCAGATGCGATTTCCTTAATCAACACCCTGACGGGGATGCGCATCGACGTTAACTCCCGCCGTCCCATCCTGCGCAACAATACCGGCGGGCTTTCGGGTGCAGCTGTCTTCCCCGTGGCGCTGCGTATGGTCTGGCAGGCGGCAAACCGTGTTAAGATTCCTGTGGTCGGCATGGGCGGCATCACAAAATGGCAGGATGCCGTGGAAATGCTGCTTGCGGGTGCGTGCGCAGTGCAGATTGGTGCTGCGAATTTCACGGATGCCTACATTCCGCTTAAGGTGATCGCGGGTATTCAGGAGTATCTTGACGCGCAGGGCGAAACGTGCGTGTCTGATATTGTCGGGACAGTTCGCCCATGGTGATTTTAGCAATCGATTACGGCGATGCACGCACCGGGATTGCCATATGCGATGCTCTGGAGATGCTCGCGTCGCCCGTAACTGTGCTGCATGAGACAGATGCGGACGTGCTTGCCGCCCGTATTGCTGAGATCGCCAAGGAACGCGGTGCCCACAAGCTTTTGATCGGACTCCCGAAAAACATGGATGGCACTGAGGGTTTTCGTGCGCAAAGCTGCCGGGCTTTTGCAGAAAAACTTTCTGAGCGCTGCGCGCTCCCGGTCGATTTTCAGGATGAGCGTCTAACGACGGTTTCCGCGCACCGCGCGCTTAACGTGACCAATACCCGCGGGAAAAAACGAAAAGCTGTGATCGATGCGGTTTCTGCTGTTATGATTTTGGAAGATTATCTGCGCCGAACGAAAAAATAAATCCGCCCACAATTTGACAAAATATCGAATCCGACACCGTTATAATGATGGTGTCGGATTTTTTTGGGGGTGTGCATATGGTTGTCTATGTGGACGTTTTATTGGTCGTCAATATCATTATAGATTATTTCCTGTTGCTGCTGACCAAAACACTGCTGCGCAAAACAGTTCGCCGACGGCGTATTCTTCTTGGGGCACTAATCGGCGGCGCGTATGCACTTGTGATCTTCCTACCCGCAATGCCTGTCTATATCACGGTCCCGCTGCGTTTGGCGGCATGTGTTCCGATCGTTCTTGCCGCGATGCCTGTGCACGGGGTGCGCGATCTTCTTAAAAGTGTTGGTGCATTTTTTGCTGTAAATTTTGTGTTTGCAGGGCTCATGCTGGGGTTTTATCTGGTTCTGTCCCCGCAAAATATGGCGATGAACAACGGCACCGTGTACTTCGATTTGAATATACGCTGGCTTTTGTTGTTTACGCTTTTGTGCTATGCGATTTTGATGCTACTTTCGCACCTTTTGCGCCGTCGCGCGCCGGAGGGCAGGCTGTTTGACGTTACGCTTTCGAATGCAGGAAAAAGCGTTTGCGAAAAAGCGTTGCTTGACACGGGGCATGGGCTTTCAGACGGATTTTCCGACCGCCCCGTGCTTATTGCAGAACCACGAGTGGCACAAAGCCTTGCCCCTGGGCAGATTCGGGACTTTTTGAACGGCGGTGCGCCCCCGCAAGGGTTGCCGGAAACAGAGATCCGTCTCATTCCGTATGCGAGCGTCGGGGGAAAAGGGGTGCTGCGGGCGTTCAGCATTGCGCGTGTCAGTGTACCCGAACGCGGATTTTCACTTGAAAATGTTTTGCTTGCGCAAAGCGCCGCGCCGTTTACAGGCGGCGAGTATTCGGTTTTGCTATGCAGCGATTTCTTTGAAAGAGGAGGAGAACGGCATGTTCGAAAAAATCAAAGCGTGGCTTTGTAAGCTGAGATCCCTGCTCTTTGGGGCGGATGTGCATTACATAAACGGGCCCGAGACACTGCCGGAACCGCTTTCCAAAGCAGAAGAGGAAGCGCTGCTTACCCGTTTGCAGGCGGGTGAGACGTGCGTGCGAGAAGATCTGATTGTTCACAATCTTCGTCTGGTCGTTTATATTGCTAAAAAATTTGAAAACTCCGGCGTAAATGTCGAAGACTTGATTTCTATCGGAACAATCGGTCTAATAAAAGCCGTCAATACTTTTCGCCCGGAAAAAAATATCAAACTGGCGACCTACGCATCACGCTGTATTGAAAATGAAATTTTGATGTTCCTGCGCAAAACGGGCGCGCATCGCTCGGATGTGTCGATCGACGAGCCGCTGAACGTGGATTGGGACGGCAACGAGCTGCTGCTTTCCGATGTGCTCGGCAGCGACGCAGATGCCGTACATGAAAATATTGAACAGGATGATGAAAAGCAGGTCCTGCTTTGTGCTGTAGAAAGCTTGCCGGCACGCGAGCAGATGATTATGCGGATGCGTTTTGGGCTCGGCGGACAAACGGAGCACACACAAAAGGAGGTCGCAAAACTTCTCGGAATTTCGCAAAGTTATATTTCCCGTCTGGAAAAACGGATCATTGAACGTCTGCGCAAAGAAATGGAAAAAGCTGTATGATTTTTCCGCAGCTTGTCGATTTTTTGACAAAAAAGGCTATGCAGGCTTTCAAAAATATGCTACAATAATATCAATATAAACTCGATTTGGAGGCTTCTGCTTGGTCTTTTCAAGCCTTGTTTTTTTATATATTTTCCTGCCGTTGTGTCTTGCGGCTTACTTTATCTCGAAACAAATCAAGATCCGAAACATTGTACTGCTGATTTTTTCTCTGGTTTTTTACGCCTGGGGGGAACCTGTTTATATTCTTTTGATGATTGCCACCACGGCAGTGGATTTTTTTGCTGGACTGTTTGTCGAGAAATATCGCGGTACAAAAAAGTCCAAGCTGTTTTTAACGCTTGCCGTCGTTTTGACGCTTTCTTCGCTCGGCCTTTTCAAATACTATGATTTCTTTGCTACGACCACAAACGATCTGTTTGCTGTACATATTCCGCCTTTGGGTGTAGCGCTGCCCATCGGGATTTCGTTTTACACGTTCCAGGCACTGACGTATGTTGTGGACGTTTACCGTGACCGCGTGCCTGTGCAGACAAGCTTTTACAAGCTGCTGTTGTATGTTTCCATGTTTCCGCAGTTGATTGCCGGGCCGATTGTGCGGTACAGCGACGTTTGCGAACAGCTTGAGGTGCGCACCTGCACGTTGCAGAAGGCGGCGCAGGGCATTGTGCGTTTTTGTATTGGGCTTCTCAAGAAAACCGTTCTCGCAAATTTTGCAGGCGAACTTTGCGAGCAGCTGATCGGCGGCGATCTGTCTGCGCTTTCCATGCTTGGGGCTTGGGTCGGTATTTTAGCGTACGCGTTTCAAATCTATTTTGACTTTTCCGGGTATTCCGATATGGCGATCGGGCTTGGAAAGATTTTCGGTTTTGATTTCCCTGAAAATTTCCGATATCCATACGTCGCACGCAGCATCAACGATTTCTGGCGCCGATGGCATATCACCTTAAGTACGTTTTTCCGTGATTATGTTTATATCCCTATGGGCGGCAACCGCAAGCGTTGGGCGGTCAATATGCTTATTGTCTGGCTCTTGACTGGACTTTGGCACGGCGCTTCGTGGAATTTCGTGCTGTGGGGCCTTTACTATTTTGTGTTCCTTATGATTGAAAAACTCTGGCTCGGTGAAAAACTGGATAAGCTGCCGGCGATTGTCGGGCATTTGTATTCGCTTTTTGTTGTGCTGGTCGGCTGGGTGTTTTTCTATTTTGAATCCCTTCCTGAAATCAAGGCGTTTTTCATTGCCGCGTTTGGCGCAAATGGGTTCTCTGATGTCACGCAGCGTACGGTTATTGTCAATTATATTGCCATTTTGCCGGTTTGTGCGATTTGTGCGATGCCGATTTTACCGTACCTGCGCAAGAAGCTTGCAAATTTGCGTGAAAAAAAGAGTTGGCGCGTGTTGTGGAGCTCCGGACAAACTGTGTTTGCCGCGTTTGCACTTCTGATCTCAACGGCCGCTTTGGTTGGGTCAAGTTATAATCCGTTTTTGTATTTCCGCTTCTAAGGCGATTCCAAGGGCTTGTTCATTATGGTTCAATTTGCAAAAAAAATCAAAAAACCGGAAGTGCTTGTTCAAAGCAATTCCGGCACGCCGGCGCAAAGCGCACAGCCCGCCATTCTGAAGCCGTTTGCAGCTTTAATGGCTTTGCTGTTCTTCGGCACGCTGTTCGTTTTGTTTTTTATCAGCATTTTTGATACAGATAAAACGGTTTCTGAAACCGAAAACCGGAACTTGGCGACCATGCCTGCGTTAACGGCTTCTTCGCTGTTTGACGGCAGCTTTATGACAGATTTTGAGACCTATTATGCGGATACGTTTCCGTTTCGCGATGAACTGATGCAGCTGCACAACACGATGTCGGATTTTTTCAGTGGCACGCGCACTTCGGACGACATCGTACTTGTTGAACGGGGAAACGAGAACGATTTTGCCGGGCAGGATATTACCTATGACGACGAAGAATAACGGGCGTTAAGCTTAGAAAAAATATGGGGTGAACGGTATGAACTATGACGTTGCAGTCGTCGGCGCAGGCGTTGTCGGTGCGCTGATCGCGCGGGAGCTTTCTCGTACCGATCTGCGGGTCGCACTTTTGGAAAAGTGCAACGATGTCGCCATGGGCACGACCAAGGCCAACAGCGCCATTGTCCACGGTGGCTTTGACGCGGCAAACGGTACGCTGAAAGCGAAACTCAACGTGCGCGGAACGGAATTGATGCCACAGCTCTGCGGGTTGCTGCACGTGCCGTATCGCAACAACGGTTCGCTGGTGCTCGCGTTTTCCGACGAGGAAATGCAGCATGTGCATGCGCTTTATGAACGCGGCCTGAAAAACGGTGTTCCAAAGCTTTCTATTTTGGACAAAGACGCCGTCCTTGCGCTGGAACCGCATGTCAGTGGCGAGGTCGTAGGGGCGTTGCTTTCCGAAACGGCCGGGATCGTCTGCCCGTATGAGTTGACAATCGCCGCTACGGAAAATGCCGTTACAAACGGTGTAGAATTTTTCCGCAACTGCGCCGTGACGGCGATTCAAAAGCATGCAGACGGGTTCACGCTGGAAACAACGCGCGGGGAAATTTCGGCAAGCTATGTTGTCAATGCAGCGGGTATCCATTCGGACGACATCGCGCGCATGATTGGCGACGACAGCATATCCCTTGTTGCACGTAAAGGTGAATATTATCTGCTGGACAAAGCCTATGGCTATCTTGCCGATCACACAATCTTTCAGTGTCCCAACAAAATGGGCAAAGGTGTTTTGGTCACACCAACGGTGGATGGTAACTTGCTGATCGGACCTTCCGCTTTGGATGTAGAGGACAAGGAAGATGTGGATACTACCGCCCAAGGGCTGCAGTTTGTGGTTGAAAAGGCGAAGCGTTCCGTTCCGGATTTAAATTTGCGTGGCGCGATCACTTCCTTTGCCGGCATGCGCGCGCACTCGACCACGGATGACTTTATCATCGGTTTTTCCGAAAAGAGTGACCGCTTTTTAAATGTTGCCGGAATTGAATCGCCGGGGCTTTCTGCCGCGCCTGCCATTGCAAAGATGGTGTACGGTATGGTTTGTGAAAAAACAAACGCTGCCGAACGTGCAGATTTTGTACCCGGCCGCGAGGCGCCTGTACGTTTTCGGAATATGACAAAATCTGAGCGTGAAGCGTTGATTGCCAAAAACAAAGCGTATGGCAGGGTAATTTGTCGGTGCGAGACCATTACCGAAGGTGAAATCTTGGATGCGATCCATGCGCCAGCCGGAGCGCGAGATGTTGACGGGGTCAAACGCCGTACCCGCGCCGGAATGGGCAGATGCCAGGGCGGATTCTGTGGCTCTAAGGTCGTGGAGATTCTGTCACGGGAACTGCATTTACCCATGAACGAAGTGACAAAATTCGGCGGGGATTCGAAGATATTGTTTGGCAAGACGAAGTGAGGTGGATACCATGCTGCAATATGATCTGGTCGTAGTTGGCGGCGGTCCTGCCGGCATGGCAGCCGCTTTGCAGGCGCACGAAGACGGTGTTGAGAAAATTTTGGTGCTTGAGCGTGCGGACACGCTCGGGGGAATATTGGAACAATGTATTCACACGGGCTTCGGTCTGCATTATTTCGGCGAGGAGCTTTCCGGACCTGAGTATGCCGCGCGCTTTTCTGATGCGCTCTATAAAACAAATATCGACGTGAAAGTCGACACTATGGTGTTGGATATTTCTGCCGAGAATGTGGTAACAGCGGTCAACAATTTTGACGGGATTTTAACCGTGCAGGCAAAGGCGGTCGTACTTGCCATGGGTTGTCGGGAACGCCCGCGCGGAGCGCTTTCCATTGCGGGCAGCCGTCCATCCGGCATTATGACGGCGGGTACTGCGCAGAAATATGTCAATATCGACGGCTATATGCCCGGGAAGACGGTTGTGATCTTAGGCTCCGGGGACATCGGCCTTATCATGGCGCGCCGCATGACGCTTGAAGGTGCAAAAGTCAAGGCGGTCTGCGAGTTGATGCCGTATTCCGGAGGCTTGACGCGCAATATTGTGCAGTGCCTTGAGGATTTCGGAATCCCACTGCGTCTTTCCTGCACGGTCATTCAGACCCACGGCAAAGAGCGGCTGGAAGGTGTAACGGTTGCCAATGTAGACGAACATTCTCAGCCGATCCCCGGCACAGAGGAGTACATACCCTGCGATACGCTGATGCTTTCCGTCGGGTTGATTCCCGAAAATGAACTTTCTAAAAGCGCGGGCGTTACGCTCGACCCCGTGACCAACGGTCCCGTGGTCGATGAATACCGTGAGACGTCCAAAAAAGGTGTGTTTGCCTGCGGCAATGTGTTACAGGTGCATGATCTTGTAGATTATGTTACCGAGGAAAGCAAGCTTGCCGGAGCAGGTGCGGCAAAATTTATCCGCAACGAAAAACCGGCGGGCGGGTTGGTATCGACGGCAGGCGCGAACGGTGTGCGTTATGTTGTTCCGCAACGTATCAACCGGCAGACCGACAGGGACGTAAAGCTGTATTTCCGTGTCGGCAAGGTGATGGAAAGCGTTATGCTGAGCGTTTCCTGCGGAGATGAAACGCTCATTTCCCGTAAAAAGCGGAAGATGGCGCCGGGCGAAATGGAATATGTAACATTAAAAGCTTCGGACTTGGCCAAGCTTCCGGAGGGCGCGAAGCTGGTCGTCAGCACGAGGGAGGCGTAAACCGTGAAAACCAAAGATTTGATTTGCGTGTCCTGTCCTATTGGCTGTGCAGTTACTGTCACACTCAACGATAACGGTGAAGTTGTTTCCGTTACAGGAAATACCTGTAAACGTGGCGATAGTTACGCAAGGCAGGAGTGTACTCACCCGGAACGCATGTTAACTTCAACCGTTAAGGTGTCGGGCGGGCGGCTGCCTGTTGTGCCCGTGAAATCTGCAAAACCTGTTCCGAAAGAGCTGCTGCTTTCCTGTATGAAAGAAATCAATAAAGTACAGGTACAGGCGCCCGTACACATCGGCGATGTGGTTCTTTCGAATATTTTGAATACAGGCGTGGACATTGTAGCAACGAATAATGCGTAAAACGATTTGAATCGGGGAAAATCGTAAGGGGGAAAGGCGTTATGCTTTTCCCCTGTTTGCTTTCTGAAAGGACGATTTCATGGAAAAGCAAAAGAAATATAAGCGGACAATTGCGGTTTTGGCTGTTCTTGTTGTAGTACTGTTGATTTGTGCAGCGGGGCTTGGCTATTTCGTCCTGTATTTAACGAATAATAACGTCTTTTCTAAAAACATTATGTTAGACAGCACTTGGTTGCTTGAAGACATAGGCGACGGTGCTCTTGTAGCGGAACTCCCGGACGGGAGCACAGCGTATTTTGGCGATTATTCGGGCACCTATGCGGATGTTGCAGCAGCATATGAAGCGATTGGAGCGGCGGAAGCTGTATACTTTGCGGAAGTTTCGGGATTTCAGACGGACATTGGTTCCTTTGTGTTGGACGTTCCTTTTATCAGCCAGACGCAGGCGGGCCTTCCAAACGGTTGTGAAGCCGTCTGCGCGGCAATGCTCATGCAGTATAATGGGCTTAATATTGATGCGGCAACCTTTGTAGATTCCTATTTGCCTTGTGAAGCAACACAACTTCGTTGGGGCTGCCGCTATGCTCCGGACCCGTCCGTAGCCTATGCCGGAGATCCGCACAGCACGCGTGGCGGCTTCGGCTGCTATGCACCCGTGATCGTCCGTGCGCTGCAAAAGGCGCTTCCGGATGGGATTAAAGCTGTCAACCTGACCGGAATGTCACTGAACGATCTTTTGATGCTGTATGTTATGGCGGGGGTTCCGGTCGCCGCTTGGGTCACGCAGGATATGAGCCCCATTGAAGAAGCGTATCAGTGGCAGTCCTATGACAAGAGCGAAACATTCTTATACCCGGTTAATCAGCATTGTATGGTGTTGTGCGGATTTGATTTGGATGGGTATTATTTTATGGATCCTTTGGCAACCGGTGCGCCTGTGCATTACAGCTGGCAGGAGACAGAAAGCTGTTTTACATCCTTAGGAAGTCAAGCCGTCGCATTGCTTCAAGCCTCTTGATTTTACAGAATTTGGGTTGGAAAATTTTAATATTTCTTCAAATATCAAGATTGTGTTATAATTAATTATACTCCTTTCGTAGGCTGCTCAACAGCCCTTACGAAGAAACATGATCGAAGGCGAAACTTCATGGTACTATTCTATCCAAATAAACAGAATAGAATTAAAAACCTGTCAATAATCCTGTGCTGTATTCTGATGGTAGGCTTATCGGCTTGCGGGCAGAATGAAAGCGTAAGTGCGACTCTATCCGACAGTACAACATTGTCGGTTTATGAAGACTCCAAAGAGTCTGTCAGCACTACCCAGACCCCTGATACCACTTCCCAGGAACCTGATAGTTTCTCTCAGGCCGACGGAGCAGGCGAGAACGCGGAAAATGCTGGCAATTCCACAAGGCCCAGTTCCTCCGAGACGACAAAGAGGCAAGAAAATGCTTCCTCGGATGGTGCTTCTGGAAGTCAGAACGGAAGCAGTTGGAAAAGTGTTAATGACTTGTTGCAGCACATGACGCTCCGCGAAAAGATCTGCCAGATGCTGATCCTCAGTCCGGAGCAGCTCACAGGGGTTTCCAAAGTGACTGCTGCCGGTGCAACGACACAACAAGCTTTGCAGCGCTTGCCGGTAGGAGGGATTCTCTACAATACCGGTAACATGGTGAGCAAATCCCAGGTTCGCACAATGCTTTCCAATATCCAGAGTTACTCCAAGATTCCTTTGATTTTGACTTGTGATGAGGAGGGAGGTCGAGTCGCCCGGCTTATGAAGACGGTGGGGACAACTTATGTTGGCCCTATGTTTCAATACCGGGACCAGGGGACTCAGGTGGCCTATCAGAATGCCCGTACCATTGCTGCGGATATGCGCGCTTTAGGCTTTAATGTTGATATGGCGCCGGTGGCAGATGTGTGGAGCAATCCGCAAAACACGGTTATAGGGGATCGAGCATATAGCGACAGTTTCAGCCAAGGGGCTAATTTGATACCGGCAGCTGTCAGGGGATTTCACAGCGGCGGAGTTGGCACGACTCTCAAGCACTTCCCCGGCCATGGGGATACTGTGACCGACTCCCACAATGGGGCGGTATACGTTTCCAAGACGCTGGAACAGATACGTCGGGAGGAACTGCTTCCCTTCCAGACGGGGATTGATGCCGGCAGCGATATGGTGATGATCGGGCATTTGACCCTTACCCAGATCGACCCAAACGAGCCGGCTACTTTCTCTTACCGAATTGTGACCCAGTTGTTGCGAGAAGAGATGGGATTCCAAGGGGTAGTGATTACAGATGGTCTTCAGATGAAAGCTATCACGAACTATTATAGCAGCGGGGATGTGGCAGTGAGGGCTGTACGTGCAGGGGTGGATATCCTGCTCTGCCCGGATAATCCCACAGAGGCTGTAACAGCATTGGAAAAAGCTGTATCCAGCGGTCAAATCTCCCAGACACGGATTGACCAAAGTGTTCGACGTATTCTAACTATGAAGGTAAATCTGGGCATTTTGACTTTTTAGTAATTCTATATGCGTTCTTTACATGCCGCCTGATTTCACAAAATAATTTCAAGTTACGCACATATATCCTTGCAAGAGAGCTTGCAAGGATGTGAAAAAGGGGTACGCTTTAGCAAGTGAGCTAAGCGTACCTCTTTCTATTTCCCTGACAATGCAAAATCGTCCGAATTCAGAAGGCGCATCCTATCCAAACAGCACGGGAGAGACACATCTTTTGTTTTTGAAACAAGAAAACGAGCCCCTGCATAGCAGGCGGCTCGTTGAGCAAATTGAAGTTGCGCAGATGGGGTTACTTGTTATCTCTCCGTTTCCTGCTGCGAAGTGCAGGAGATACAAACGCCACCGTCGCTGTTACAGGAATTGACCACAAAAGCACGGACCAGAGTTTTGTTCCGCCCGTCCCGGGAATATTAGCAGCTGTTTTCGGTGTGTCTGAGACATCGGCAGCGTCTTGTGCATCGTTGGAAGGCGTCGTAGTTTCCGGTTCCTCCGTTGTAGCTGCAGCTGGCGTCTGAATGGATTTATTCGGTGTCTCCGGTGTGCTCAGAAGCAGGTAGGGGAACTGTTCCGTGTCCGCAGAAGTCAGCGGTGTGAACACGAAATCCTCCGTTTTCAGAAGCAGTTGCGGATTAAAGAGGGTGTAGGTTACACGCAGTGTAAAAGGCTTCTCGCAATCGGAAATATCGTGTGCGGAAAGGGTAACGCCGCCGCTTTCGCCGGGGGCAATACGCTCTGTGAAGCGTGTAGAAACCGAAAACGGCGCACCAATGACTTCTACACGTCGAATGGCAATCTCATATTGTTCCGAAAGGTTATAAAAGAGTACTGTGCCGTCCGAACCGCTGTGGTAGCCGGGCGAAGTAGCGTCAAAACGGACAAACAGGCTGTCTACGGGGTTGTGCGTCGCGTTGAACTGTGGAAACTCCGGATCAGAAAATATGTTTTCGAGCGTATCGGTAAAGTAAAAGGTTTGCAGAAGCGATACCGTATATGGATCGAATACGTACATCCCGTGGAACTGTCCCTTAACAAACCAGGTGTTGTCGGGTAAATACGCGTAAGACGCATCTATATTCCGCTCCGGAGAAATATGTAAGTGACCTTTGTCGGTGCAAGACTTCCCGGATTGGGTATAGTTTTCCGGGAAAATCGCGTCAAAGGGCGTGCATTTTGCACCTGAGGATAGCGTGGTATCGATAATATAATCTGAATTGACATTGCTGCCGGTAACGTTTTCAAACCCGTATTTTGTGACAATTGCGATTTTAGTCCCGGTGTTTTGAGTCCGGGCAAGGCCTTCGCGAATGTTTTGCAGAATACCGTAATGGAAATCGTCGGACTGTGCGATCAGTTCTGCATTTTCAACCGGATCCAATCGCTTTGCTTTGGCTTCCTCATAAACGTCAAGCGGGCAGAAATCCCAAATGCTCGGAATATTTTGAATGATGTCTACAACGTAGCGTTCACAAAGATCGGATACAACAGCGTTCAAATTGTTAAATCCAATATAGCGCAATAAGCCTTCAAATTCATCTTCTGTTCCAAGCCCAAGTTCCACAAATTGCAGAATCGTCGCATAGTCAATATCCAGAGGCTTACCTAAAAGCAGATCACCGACCAAACTCGTGCCGCCGATGGCAGGGGAATCGAGCATTGCTTTGCGGACGTCGCCTTTCCAGCCATATTGGTATAAATAAGAAGCGCCGCATTGTCCGCCGTGGCTCAGACCGAAAATATCGACCTGCTTTGCGCCTGTTAACGCTTTCACCTGCCCAATAAAGTTGTCGATCGCATCCGCATAGGCAATCTGCCCCTTGCGCCAATCAAAATTGAAAATAAACACATTCTCGCTGCCGATTTGCGCTTCAAACATGGCAACAAGCTCTTTTTCCGCAATCAGACTTTCTTCCCCGTTTGCGCGGAGGGTTGAAACGCGCGCCTGTTCAGCGGTTTGAATGTGCGGGACAAGATCATATTTCGAAGTTCCGTCCGGATTGCAAAGAACCGGTTCCAGCGTTTCTTGTAAAATACCGCCCAGAACGTCCACCAAAGCGGTCGTGTCGCCTGTAAAGGTTCTGCCCGCTGTGCCGAGAATTTCAGGGATCGCGTCCAAGATGCGTTCCCCGACAGCGTCAAAGTCCAGCCCCCAGACCTGCTCGCCGGTTTGTGCATCATCCAGCCGCGGACCGCTATACCCCTGAAGCACGATCAACGGCGTAACTTCCTGTCCCGCCGCCGCAGCTACAATCTGCGGAGAGAGCACCAAACAAAAAACCAATAATCCTGCCAACAGTTTTTTCATTTCTGCACCTCTTTTGTTACTTTGTATAAAAAATATTCTACTGATTTGAAAATACAATTCAATATTACTATACAATTCCCAGAAAGTCAATCAACAGTCCGCGCACAGATGTACAGTTTGAATTTTTGTGGGAACTGTGCTATACTATCTGCAATTTAAAATAAAGGAGAGCACGGTGTGGAACCTTATCAGCTTGCTGCCAAGATAACGCCTTCTGCTCGGCAGTTGGAATGGCAGAAATTAGAATTTTATGCGTTTTGCCACTTTGGCATGAACACATTTACCGGTAAAGAATGGGGGAACGGTCAAACACCGCCGTCGCTGTTTGACCCGTCAGATTTTGATGCTGACCAGTGGGCAAAAGCTGTAAAATCCGCCGGTATGCGCGGTCTGATCTTAACCTGCAAGCATCATGACGGATTTTGTCTTTGGCCGAGTGCATATACGGATTATAGTGTAAAAAACAGCCCATTCCGTGGTGGGAACGGCGACGTTGTGCGTGAAGTTTCTGAGGCGTGCCGCAACAACGGTTTGAAATTTGGCATATATCTTTCGCCGTGGGATCGTCACGAACCAACCTATGGGCAAGGGGAGGCATACAACACATTTTATAAAAACCAGTTGCGCGAGCTGCTGACCAATTATGGAGAACTCTTCACCATTTGGTTGGACGGCGCGTGCGGTGAGGGTAAAAACGGCAAGGTGCAAAAGTATGACTGGCAGGGGTATTATGCCGTTATGCGCGAATTGCAGCCGAACGCCGTGATAGCTATCAGCGGCCCGGATGTGCGCTGGATCGGGAATGAAGCAGGCGTCTGTCGTAAGTCGGAGTGGAGCGTTGTCCCGGCCTGGCTTTCCATCAATGAATATGTAGCTGATCGATCGCAAAAGACCGATGATCGAAAGTTTACCAAAAAACGCAATAATATGTCGCTCGATCTCGGGTCACGCAAGGCGATCCGCAATGAAAAGGAGCTGATTTGGTATCCGGCGGAGGTGGACGTATCTATCCGGCCCGGCTGGTTTTACCACAAGGAAGAGGACGATAAAGTCAAATCGCTGAAAAAGTTGTTTCAAATCTATTTGAAGTCCGTGGGCGGCAACGCTTCGCTGCTCTTGAACATACCGCCGGATCAAACGGGTAAGATTCACATGCAGGATGCTATGACGCTTGACGCTTTTGGAAGGCTTCTAAAGCGGGAATTTCCGAAAGATCTTCTGGAACATGCGCATGCCTGCGCAACAAGCGAACTTGACCCCGAGCACGGCGCGTCAAACGTTCTCGAGGATGGGGATGCCTTTTGGCAGGCTGCGGGAGATGATGCGCGTCCGGAGCTGGTTTTGGACTTCGGGGACGAAACGGCATTCGACAGCGTAGTTTTACAGGAGAATATTGCCACCGGGCAACAGATTGAAGCTTTTGAACTTTATATCAATCGTAAGAACCGCTGGAAAAAAATTGGAAAATACACGGTGATCGGATATAAAAAAATCTGCCGTTTCTCCAAAACATACCACGCGAAAAAGATCCGAATTGTTATTAAACAGCACAGAGAAAAAGCAACACTGTTGCGGGTTTGTGCATATAAGCGCGATAATTTAGACGGTTAAAAATTTGTAAAGCCGCCGTCCTTTCTGTGAGTTTGAAAGGGCGGCGGCTCTTACTCAAAAATTATCTGTGTTTGCAGGCGTCATTGCAAAAAATATACAGTGTAAAGTTATCCTATTCCCTAAGAATTCTGCTTTTGTAAAGCAGAATTCTTTACAGAAAATGGGATCCAAAAATCCCGAAAAATCAGAGTTTTTAACATTATGAACAGAGTTTTGAACATTTTTATCGTTGAAAACAAACGGTGCATAAAATGAAATTTTGACTTGCATATTTTTGAAAATTGCGCGCTAAATTGCATTTTTTCGTCTGAAATCCTGCAAAGCCGACCGGATTCGACGGTTTACCAGCCGTCCACATGACTGCGTTCCAACGCACCAAGGATTTTCTTGCGAAGCGCGGGGTAATCTTTTTCAAGCTTTTCTAAGATCTCTTTTGCTTTTTGGCGGTCAGTGGTTTTGTCCGCAGGGCAGGCAGATTGGAGCACGGGGAGTGCTTCACGGCGCGCGGCTGAAGCGACTTGCTTTTCTGTTGCAAAGATCAACGGGCGAATTACAGTTAGATCTTTACGGGAAAGATAGGTGACTGGGGAAAAGCATCCTATCGTACCATTCCCGAACAGATTCATGGCGAAGGTCTCGACAGCGTCGTCTGCATGATGTCCGAGTGCGACCTTGTTGCAGGTATATATTTTTGCTGTATCATGCAGAATACCTCGACGCATTTTGGCGCATAGACCGCAGGGGTTCTTTTCCTGCCGGGTAACAAAAATGACCTTCCAAAGGTTTGTGCTGCGTACGATGTATTGGACATTCAATGCCTTGCAAAGCGCCGCAATTGCTGAAAAGTCACCGTCTTTGTCGTTAAAGCGATAATCGAGCGTAACGGCGATCACATCAAAATGCTTGGGATAAAAACGTCTTAGCTGTGCAAGTGCATAGAGCAGCGCGAGGGAATCCTTTCCGCCTGAAACACCGACGGCGATCCTGTCGCCCTCTTCGATCATATGGTATTTGTCCACCGCTGCACGGCAGAGGGAAAGCAACTGTTTCAATCTACTTCTCCTTTTTGATTTTTCGCTGTAATTTTACCGTAAATCCGGGTATAAGTAAACCAAAAACTTAAAAATCATTTCAAAGAAAAGCGGTTAAAAATAAGAGAAAATAAGAGAAAACGAAAGAAAATAATTTGCTTCATTAAAAAAATTAAAATTTTTGTTGACTATTCGATTTTTGCGTGGTATTATGTATAAGCTTTGAGAAAAGAAATCCATGAATACGGAGGTTACGTCTATGTCCACTTATATGCCGAAAGCCGGCGACATCAGCCGTGAATGGTATGTGCTCGATGCAGACGGCAGAACGCTCGGCGAGGTCGCTGCCGAGGCGGCAACGCTTCTGCGCGGCAAACATAAGCCGACCTTTGCGCCGCATGCAGACTGCGGAGATAACGTCATTGTGATCAACGCGGAAAAAATTGTGCTGACCGGCAACAAGCTCGAGCAGAAAATGTATTATCACCACACCGGGTATATCGGCAACATGAAGAAGGTCCAGTATAAGACCCTCATGGCCGAAAAGCCTGAATTTGCCGTGAAAAAGGCGGTCAAGGGTATGCTTCCCGACAACACCATCGGCAGAAAATCGCTGACCAGACTGCACATTTACCGCGGCGCTGCACATCCGCACGAAGCGCAGAAGCCGCAGACGAGAGAATTCTGAGAAAGGGAGGCAACACGCAATGTACGATACCAATCCTTATTTTTACGGTACTGGCAGAAGAAAGAAATCCGTTGCGCGTGTCCGTGTGTATGCGGGTACGGGCAAAATCACCGTGAATGACCGGGAGCTGGATGATTATTTCGGCCTTGAAACGCTGAAGTTGATCGTTCGCCAGCCTCTCGCGCTCACGAATACCGCAGAGAAGTTCGACATCGTCTGCAAGGTTGCAGGCGGCGGTGTTACCGGGCAAGCTGGTGCGATTCGTCACGGCCTTTCCCGCGCGCTTTTGCAGTATGATGAGAGCCTGCGCCCCGTTTTGAAAAAAGCGGGCTTCCTGACGCGCGATCCGAGAATGAAAGAGAGAAAGAAGTACGGTCTCAAAGGCGCTCGCCGTGCACCGCAGTTCTCCAAGAGATAATCGTATATTTTCCTTTGCTTGGCAGCAGTCGTTTCGGCTGCTGCCGTTATTTATGTTATATGGATAATTGGGTACAGCAAATTTTTCAAGACCACAGAATCCTTGCTGAAAAGCTGTTGGAAGTCGGTTTTCAAAAACAAGGCGAAACTTTTTTTCTGCAAAAGACTTTACCGAACTGCGGCTTTTTGCTGACAGTACAAGTAAAAGACGGTGAAATCTCAACTGAAGTGACAGACCCTGCGACCGGCGAACCCTATACATTATATTTGTATGACGGCGCGACGGGCAGTTTTGTCGGCGAAGTCCGCAGCCTTGTGGAAGACACGTTAAAAGAAATTCGGCAGCAGTGCTGTGTTCCGGATGCCTTTCGAGCGCCACAAACTAAGGCGCTGCTTGCTTTTGTATATAAGAAATACGGCAGTGCACCGGAGTTCTTGTGGGAAAAGTTTTCAAACAATGCGATTCTGCGCCGAAAAGATACCGGAAAGTGGTATGGTCTTCTGGTTGCCGATACACGTGAGAAATTCGGCTTGGCGGGTAAGGGGAGCGCAGAGATTTTGGTCTTTCGCGCAAAACCGGAAGAACTTTCGGCTTTGGTTGTCGAATCGGGATTTCTGCCCGCCTACCACATGAATAAAAAGTCCTGGTGCGGCGTAATTTTGGATGGAACTGTGACTTTTCAGAAGATCTGCGAACTTGTAGAAACAAGTTTTGGTCTTGCAAAAAAATAAAGGGATTAAAAAATGCGCCGGCAAGCCCATAGGCTGCCGGCGTTTAGCTTTTATTATTTTGGTAAAAGGCTTATTTCAATTTTCCATATTCCGCATCAGTCACAGGCTCGAGCCATTCATTAGAGGAACCTTCAGCGGGGACTTCAACAGCGAGATGCTGGAACCAGCTATCCGGCGCCGCACCATGCCAGTGCTTGACTTCCGGCGGGATGTTGACCACGTCTCCGGGGTGGAGTTTCTGCGCAGGCTTACCCCATTCCTGATAGTAGCCGCGCCCTGCAGTGCAAAGGAGAATCTGTCCGCCTTTGTGATGGATGTGCCAGTTGTTGCGGCAGCCGGGCTCAAACGTCACGTTGCCGATTGGAACACCGCTTGTGGTGAGCATATTTAAATAGCTTTGCCCGATGAAGTATTGTGCGAAAGCATCATTCTTTTCTCCGGTCGGAAACACCGAAAGATTTTGTTCTGCCATGTGAAAGACTCCTTTTCTTTATGTTTACTGCAGCTTTTTGACGAAATCCGCCATAGCCTCTGAAATTTTGATTTGCTGCGGGCAAACCCGTTCACAGCTGCGGCATCCGATACAAGCGCTGGGCTGTTTGTCGACGGGAAGTGAAGAAAGCGCCATTGGCGCCAGGAATCCGCCGCCTGTTACAATGTGCTCATTATACAATTCCAGAAGATATGGGATATTCAAGCCCTGCGGGCAGTGCGAAGTGCAGTACCGGCAGCCGGTGCATGGAAGCGCCGACTTGTTGACCATATGAGAAGCGATATCGAGCAATGTCTGCTTTTCCGTGTCATTCAGTGGCTTTTCCTCGGAAAAGATCGCAATGTTCTGTTTGAGCTGTTCAAGATTTGACATGCCAGAAAGCGTTACGGTCACCTGCGGCAGACTTTGCAAAAAGCGAAAAGCCCAGCCGGGAATGCTCTCGTCAGGACGAAGCGCGTGCAGCCGTGCTTCTGCATCTTCGGAAAGTGAAGCAAGTTTTCCGCCGCGCAGCGGCTCCATGACCCAGACGGGGATGTCATATTCTTTTAACAGTTCAAGTTTTGCTTTGGCATTCTGAAAGTCATAATCCATGTAGTTGAGCTGAATTTGGCAAAATTCCATATATTTGCCGTATGCCTCCAGAAAACGCTTTGCAACATCATAGCTGCCATGGCAAGAGAAACCGAGATGCCGGATTCGGCCGTTCTCTTTCTGCTTCAGCAGATAATCGAGGATCCCGTATTTCGGATCCAGATATTGCTCCACATTCATTTCGCAGACGTTGTGGAACAGATAAAAGTCGAAATGGTCCACGCGGCATTTTTCCAGCTGCTTTTCAAAAATCTTTTCCACCTTATCCATATTGGAAAGGTCATAGCCGGGGAATTTAGTTGCCAAATAAAAGCTGTCTCGCGGATATTTTTCCAAAAGCTCGCCCATGACAAGCTCTGAATTTCCATCGTGATAGCCCCACGCCGTATCATAATAATTTACGCCGTGCTGCATGGCGTATTCGACCATTTCGGCCGTTGCGGCTTTGTCGATGTTGGCATCGTTGCCGTCAATTGTCGGCAGACGCATGGAGCCAAGTCCAAGCGCAGAGAGCTTCAGCCCTTTAAAATCTTTGTAAATCATGCAGATCCCTCTTATTTCCTTTATATATTGTTTATGCTTTTGCGTGGTTTGAAGCCAATTCCGCGAGGCGCTTTCGCAGAGCTGCCGGTGCGTCTTCGGGCACGTCAATATCCCGCACAGCGTCCTCCATGGGACACGGCCCCGTATCAGTGCGATTGCGGATTGCAGGCACAAGGTTCGAATAATACAGCTTGATCCCGTATGCTTTCAAAACGTCTGCGGCTTTTTCACTGACCGTTATCGCATAAAGCTCACGCACGCCTAAAAGGACATACAGAAACGCAGCACCTTTCCCGACCACTTTGTCCGCTGCGCAAAATCCGGAAAGTGCAACGCCACTGTCCAAACGTGACAGCAGTGGTTTTACACCGCGTGCCGCATCCGTATAAACCGTACTGCCTTTGCAAAACACGCAGGTGTAATTTCCGTTTTCCAGCAGTTCTTTTGCTGTTTTCGTGTCGTTAAGCATCGGCTTTGGTGCGGTTTTCGATCCAATAGAGCAGAAGCGGCAGAATCGCCCATTGCAACAGAAGGCCGGGCAGCCCCGTAACAACGCTGTTCCAAATAGTCGCTACCGAAATCGTCGTGCTGTCCAGCGCATAAACGGCGAACAGAATTGCACCGGTGCGTACAAGACGGCCTCCGATCTGTGCGAGAATGACTTTCCCAAGAGACGGGATGCGAGTGGTACGCAGGAGTCCAGCGAAAAGCCCATAGCAGAGCAGTTCAACCATCATAAAGGGGAGCATGGCGGCAGTTGGCATACCGGAAAGCGCAAAGCTGGCAAGCGGCGCTAACACTCCGGAAACAGCGCCGGCAACCGGGCCGGCGGTCAGACCGACAAGCAGGATCGGCAGGTGCATAGGCAGGAAAGTTTCACCGAGCGCCGTGCCAAGCCCAGAGACCGCGCCGACCGCATGGAAAATCTGCGGCAGTAAAACTGCTGCAACGATTGCGCCTACGGTGGCGAGCGTTTGAACTTTTACGGATACTTTGGTTATGGTTTGTGCAAGTGCTGACATAAAATTACCTCTTTCTTGACAGATTTTCAGCTGCATGCTATACTGCAACTGAAGTTTAAGTAAATTTTACTACTTAAAGTTAACTTTAAGTCAATAGATTTTTTGAAATTTTTTGAAAAGAGGATTGCTATGTTTTACACGGTCGGTGAGGCTGCAAAACGGCTGGGCGTTGCGCCCTCAACACTGCGCTATTATGACAAAGAAGGACTTTTGCCTTTTGTGGAGCGCACAAACGGCGGCATTCGAATGTTCAAGCAGAGCGATTTCGAGGGCCTCCGTCTGATAGAATGCCTGAAAAAGACCGGTATGCCGATCAAGGACATCAAGCGTTTCATGGACTTATGCTCCGTTGGGGATGAAAGCATTTCGGAAAGGCTCGAAATGATCGACCGGCAGCGAGAACGCGTGCTCGAGCAGATTGAACAGCTTAAGGAGAACCTGCAAATACTCGACTATAAGCATTGGTATTATGAAACCGCAAAAGCAGCGGGAACCTGCGCTGTGCACGATTCGCTTTCCGCGCAGGATGTGCCGTCGGATCTGCGCGCTGCGCGTGAAAATCTGGAAGGTGGCGTACAAGAACGTGCAAAAGGGAGCTGAAGTGCAGCCGGATTTTTCCGTTGAAACCTCTTCTTGTCAGGGGTTGACAGGCAATATGCTCAAAGGCATTGCCATTTTTACAATGGCGATCGACCATTTGACGTGGACGCTTTTTCCGGGATACGATACGCGCTGGTGGGTGATGTGTCTGCACGCTGTCGGTAGGATCACTGCTCCCATCATGTGGTATATGATTGCGGAAGGGTATTTCCATACGCGCAACCGTAAGAAATATGCTCTGCGGCTTCTTGGTTTTGCTTTTGTTTCACACTTCGCTTACAATTTTTACTCCGGCAGTCCGATGCTGCCTTTTGTTTCCGGCAGCGTATTCGATCAGACGAGTGTGATGTGGGCACTGTTTCTGGGGCTTTTGGCACTGATGCTGTTTGACGTGCCGCGCCAAAAGCTGTCAAATCCTCTGAAAAATCTCCTATTTATTTGTATATGTATTCTGGCTTTTCCGGCAGACTGGAGCTGTGTCGCTGTGCTCGCAATTTGCTGTATTGCGGCATACCGCGGCAATTTTAAAAAGCAAATGGCGGCTATGATGCTTTGTGTGGTGTGCTATGTGGTTGTATACTGCATTTTCTTGGATGTGGCATACGGAATCTTACAGCTTTGTGTTGTTCTTGCCGTTCCGCTTTTATCTCTTTATAATGGAAAACGAGGAAAAAGCCGAAGCATGAAGTGGGTCTTTTACGTTTTTTACCCGTTGCATTTGGTTCTTATTGGCTTTTTACGCCTTTGGCTTGTCAGGTCGTAAGGCGGTGACAAGCTGATCCCTTTACAAAAAAATCTGTACTGTGTTTTACCTTTACACAGCACAGATTTTTCTTTATGCGCGTTTTCTATTTATAATGTATTATCATAAAAAGCCTTTTCAAACCAGACGTCCGGAACTTGAAAGCTTTTTCCATTCAAATAGGTAAGCGGCGCCGCCTCGGTTTTGAAGTCAAACGTCAGTTTATAAGAATAGAGACACTGTTTTTTGTAGCCGTAAGGTTTGTTCTGTGCGTTGGCACCGTATTTTCCGTCGCCGAGCAGTGGATGCCCGATTGCGGCGAAATGCGCGCGGATCTGGTGGGTGCGTCCGGTAAGCAGTTCCACTTCAGTTAAAGCAAGCCCATTCTTTTCGGCGAGTACACGGTATTTTGTGCGGATCGGTTTTGCGCCCGGACACGGTGTTTTACGGACTTCCACTTTATTCTTCTTCGCATCCTTACGTAAGAAACCTTCCAGAATCCCGCTTTTTTCCTGCGGTGCGCCGTGCAGAATGCAAAGATAAAACTTATGCAGCTCACGATCTTTCATTTTCTGGTTGAGCACACGCAAAGCTTGTGCGTTTTTTGCTGCGATTACGATCCCACCTGTGTTGCGGTCGATGCGGTTGACCAGGGCAGGCGTGAACGCATTTTCCGCCGCCGGATCAAATTCACCCTTTTCATATAAATAACGTTTAATTCTTCCGATAAGCGTGTCCATATATTCATGATCGTCCGGATGGCAAAGTACACCGGGCTTTTTGTCAAGCAAAAGAAGATTTTCATCTTCATAAACAATGGAAAGTATTTTGCCTGCTCGCAGAAAATCATAGGTATACTGCGGTTTTTCCATGAATTCGTCTGAAATATACAGGGTAATGGTGTCGCCAGCTGTGAGCCGCTGGGAGATCTCGGCGCGCTTCCCGTTGACTTTGATACGCTTTTTGCGTATGTACTTATACATCAACGCTTGCGGCAGGTTCGGAAACGCCTTCAGCAAAAACGCGTCCAGCCGCCTGCCTGCATCATTTTGTCGAATCTCTAACTCTTTCATAGCTCATTCTCACAATACAAATTCTTTTCATAGTATAGCACAGTTTTCACGGCTTTTCCATAAAAAGTGAAAGGGGAGTAGAGGGGATCTATTTTGAAGAAAAAGAAGGACTATTTTTCACTTTGGTGGGGAAAATTTTCGTTTAAATTTTATTTTTGATGCGAAATTTAGAAAACACAGGCGCTTTCAAACGCAATAAATGCATACTTTTCAAAGAATTTCATATACTATATATGGAAAAGCAGACGAAATTTTCAAAAAAAATACTGAATATTTATGATTGTAACCCCTTTGTAATCAATTGTAAGATTTTTAACTTTTTCACAAATATTCACCCGAAAGCAGAAAGGAATGTTCAAAACTCGCCTTAGAAACCGAGGTTTCTGACAGAATTTGACATTTACGTTTGTGCAAAACAAACAAAAAGTTATTTGTAAAAAATTTGACAATTAGATGACATGGAAATATAATGTCCCACGTCACAAGCGATAGTAACTGTGGCGTCACAAAAACGTCGTGCCAGAGCAGTCTTCTGCAGCGGTCGGCGGACGCCCAACAGCCGCCCATTGCACCTTCCCCCTCGGGCGGTATGAGTTAAAGGAGCAGAATGATGATTTCAGAATTAAAAGGGTATGCAAAGGCGACCCGCATGACCTTTTCGAAGGTCCTTGCGTTGATTCTGGCGCTTGCATTGCTTTGCGCCGTCACCGCTTTTGCTGCCGCTCCGTCCGCCTATGTCGTAGACATTTATGACGGTACGGAAATCACAAGAGTAGAGACGACCAAATCGGACGCCTACGAAATTGTGGAACAGGCCGACATTGCACTTTCCGATTTAGATAAACTTGACCTTTCGGAATTCAACGCCGGCGAGGACAGCGTGATCACGATTTATCGTGCCGCTTCCGTCACCTTTGTAAGCATTACAGGTGAAACGACAGAGCTTGTCACCGCCGGTACGGTGGCTGACCTGCTCGAAGAACTCGGTGTAACGGTGCAAGCTGAACAACTTGTCAGCGTTCCTGAGGACACGGTGCTGTATGACGGGCTCACCGTGAAGATTACCAATGCATATCATGTTTCCGTCACTGCCGACGGCGTTTCCCAAACGCTGCTTATGGGCGAAGGCACTGTACGTGATGCACTGGAACAGGCCGGCATCACATTGGATGCAGATGACGAGGTAGAGCCTTCAATGGACGAGGCGCTGTACGATGCGCTTGCCATTACCGTTTACCGCGTAGAATATGCAGAACGTACCGTGACCGAAACAATCGACTTCCCGAAAGAAACCGTTCGTTCATCCACCCTCTATAAAGGTCAAAGCGAAGTGACCCAGAAAGGCGTGGACGGTTCTAAAACCGTTACCTATCGGGACAAGATCGTAGATGGCGCCGTCGCTTCTTCTGAGGCACTCTCTCAGACCGTTTTGAAAGAAGCGGTACCGCAGATCACGACCGTCGGAACCAAGCAGAAACCCGTCAGCATTGCAAGCTTGAAAAACAGCGGCACGCCGATTTCGGAATTGACCGCTCCGGCGACGCTGAAGATCGAAAATGGCGCGCCGATGCAGTATTCCAAGATCATTACGGGCAAGGCGGCGGCATATACGGCTTCCTCCGGTTCCAAGACGGCGAGCGGCAGGACCGTTAAGCCTGGCTATATTGCAGTAAATCCCGCACAGATACCCTACGGTACTGAGATGTGGATCGTCTCGACGGACGGGATCGTATACGGATACGCCATTGCGGCGGATACCGGCGGATTCGTTAACAAAGGCAAGTTCACTGTGGACTTGTTTATGAACACGGAATCCGAATGCAGACAGTGGGGTTCGCGCGACGTTGTGATTTATATCCTGTAACCGCAGAACCTCAAAACAAACTTGTGACGAAGCACCCCGAGCCAAACGGCTTCGGGGTCATTTTTTATTTACAGCCGTAGTTTCAGGCTTTTGGCATCCGTCTTGCCGCTGAGCAGCAAAACGGCAAAAGCAAATAAAACCGTTTGGCTGCTGAATGGCTCTGAAAGCATAACGGAATATTCGCATGGCAGAATCTGTGTGCCGTCCAGTGTTTTTATCACAGATTGTATGCTGATGTGCATTTCATTGCTTTCTGAACTTGCAATGCTTATTGCATTATGACTGCTCATTCCTACGGAAAGTATGTTTTCTGTCTGCGCTTCGGTTTGTTCAGGTTCATACAAAACGATCTGGTCAAACCGGCAAGGCGCTGACAAATGCAACTGCTTCTCGCTGCCGTCGCAAAGCAAAACTGTTTTCTCGGACGGGATCGCCTGCACATCCTCCGTACAGAACACAAGAAAATCCGGTGATACGGCGGTGTAGTCCAGCACACTGTTTTTAGACAAAAAGAATGCTCCGCCGAATTTTTCAAAGATCCGGCAAAGCTCTTTTGCATTTTGTGCGCTGACCGTTGTGATTACCGTCGTCATATCGCTCACCCGCAATTAGTATGGCGGACGTTTTTGTGCTTATTCGCCGGAATCCATAAAAAGCTGTTCTTCTGCTTGACACGGGAGCATATTCTGCTTTGGAAATCTGAAAAATTCTTGTGAAAGTTTATAGAAAACGCTTGGAAAGTTCAAGCGAATCGTTTATAATAAAGGAAAATATAAAAAGGATGTGTGCACCGTGGCTACCAACTATTCGGTTTCGCTGGAACGGATTCTGCGGGAATTCGGCTTCGAAACGCTCTATTTGCCGACGGATGCATCGGAACTGTACGTCACTTCACAGGATGTCAACCGTCCCGGCTTGCTGCTTGCGGGTCGCGACGATTATTTTGACCCTGCGCGTGTGCAGATTCTCGGGCTCTCCGAAATGGAATTTTTAAAGACCCTGACTTCGCAGCAGCAGACGGAGGGTCTTGAGCGGCTGACTTCCCGTAAGCCTGCCGGGATTTTGATTACGCGCAATTTGACGTGCCCGGATACTCTGCTTACGCTTTGCCGCAAGTACGGCGTCCCGCTGCTTCGGACGGAAGAATCGACTTCCAGCTGTATGTCGGCAATCATTTATTTCCTTGGTACAGAGCTTGCCGAACGCATCACGCGCCATGGGGTGCTCGTGGAAGTATACGGTGAGGGTATCTTGATCGTCGGGGACAGCGGCGTCGGCAAAAGTGAGACCGCCATTGAGTTAATTAAGCGAGGACACCGTCTGATCGCGGACGACGCCGTGGAGATCCGCCGTGTTTCGTCAAAATCCCTGGTTGGTTCTGCGCCGGACAATATCCGTCATTTTATTGAAGTCCGCGGTATCGGCATCATTAATGCACGCCGTATTTTTGGTATGGGCGCCGTCAAATTGACGGAAAAGATCGACCTTGTGGTGCAGCTTGAGCCTTGGGATTCCCAAAAGGTGTATGACCGTATGGGGCTGGACAACGAATACACCAGCATCATGGGCGTTAAAGTCCCCGTGGCGGTCGTGCCCGTAAAGCCTGGGCGCAACCTTGCTGTTATTATCGAAGTCGCTGCCATGAACAACCGCCAAAAGAAAATGGGGTACAATGCTGCGCAGGAACTTCTGCACCAGCTTGGTATTGACGAGGAAGGGCAGTCGCACGAAGAAAAATTGGATTTTTGGCAAAATGATTGATTTGCCTGCAATATAAAATCGGAGGAACTATCTATGTATCGAGTCGGAGTGGATCTCGGCGGCACCAATATTGTCGCCGGTGTTGTGGACGAATACTACAAAATCATCGGCAAGGCAAAACGCAAAACAGCCTGCCCGCGTCCGGCAGGGGAAATCTTGAAAGACATTGCCTTGTGTGTGCAGGACGCCGTGCGTGTGGCAAATATCAATATGGAGGATGTTTCTTCCATCGGTATCGGCACGCCCGGCTCTGTAAACAAGCGTCTGGGGATTATCGAATACGCCAATAATCTTGGCTTTGATAAAGTACCTGCACGGGATATTTTGTCGAAGTATTTCACGCAGCCTATTTATCTTGAAAATGATGCCAACTGCGCTGCACTCGGTGAAGCAGTTGCGGGCGCCGGTGGGAATGTAGATAACTTTGTTGCCATTACGCTCGGCACGGGCGTGGGCAGCGGCATCATTGTAAACGGGAAAATTGTTAACGGCTGCAATGACGCCGGCGGGGAAATGGGGCATTCCGTCCTGGTTGTGGACGGTGAACCCTGCACCTGCGGCAGACGCGGCTGCTGGGAAGCGTATTCTTCCGCAACAGCGCTGGTTCGTCAGACGAAAAAAGCCATGGAAGAAAACCTGGACTCCGTGATGTGGGAAATTGTTGACCATGACCTGCAAAATGTGAACGGCCGCACCGCGTTTGAGGGAATGCGCCGCGGCGACAGAACCGCGCAGGCTGTAGTGGATACCTACATAAAATATCTGGCGGCAGGTATAACCAACGCCATCAATATTTTCCAACCCGACGTGCTTTGCGTCGGCGGCGGCATCGGCTGTGAGGGTGAGCCGCTGCTCGAGCCCGTGCGCCGGTATGTGGAAAAAGAGCGGTACAGCGTCCATTGCGGCAAGCAGACGCGCATTTGTTCAGCTGTGCTGGGAAATGACGCGGGCGTGATCGGCGCTGCGCTGCTGGACGAATAACGGAACGGGGGATTGCGGTGTTCGATGCGGTTAAGGAAGCGGCGCAAAAGTTCGGCGCGGATTTTCAGGAAAATGTAGCTTTGTCCAAATTGACAAGCTTCCGTACGGGCGGTCCCGCAGCGCTTTTGGTGCAACCGAACAGCTGTGCAGCGCTGCAAGAGATCTTAGCTGCCTGCCGGAAGGAAAACGCGCGATATTGCGTGATCGGAAATGCGAGCAATCTGCTGGTTTCTGATGCGGGTTTTTCCGGTGTTGTGCTGCGGATCGGACCGGCTATGTCCGCAATGGAAGATCTCAGAAACGGGAGAGTTCGCTGCGAAGCAGGGGCTTCTTTGACGGCACTGTGCAATTTTGCCTGCCGGCTTGGTCTTAGCGGGCTGGAGTTTGCATTCGGCATTCCTGGGACAGCCGGTGGTGCCGCTTATATGAACGCCGGTGCATACGGCGGCGAGATGAAAGATGTTCTTGTCGCGTGTTCCCATGTTTCACCGGACGGAAAGCTTGAAGGCTTTACAGGGCAAGGTTTACAGCTTTCCTATCGCCACAGCGTTTACTCCGATACAAGTTATGTGATTACAGAACTGGAATTACAGCTGAAGCCGGGCGATCCGGAAGCCATTCGAGCCGCCATGAACGAGAATAAGCGTAAGCGTGCCGAAAAACAACCTTTGGAGTTTCCAAGCGCCGGCAGCACCTTTAAGCGGCCGCAAGGGTATTACGCAGGTGCGCTGATTGAAGATAGCGGTTTAAAAGGTTATTCAATCGGCGGCGCGCAGGTCAGTTTAAAGCACGCGGGATTCATCATCAATACGGGTTCCGCGACAACCGCGGACATTCTGGCCTTAATTGCGCATGTGCGAAAGACTGTTTTCGAAAAATACGGCGTGCTTTTGGAACCGGAAGTGAAATATATCGGCGATTGAATCTGAAAAAATAGGAAGTATTGCGTATGGAATTGGTAATTGTAACGGGCCTTTCCGGTGCGGGCAAGTCGCGCGCGGCGGATGCTCTGGAAGATATCGGGTTTTATTGCGTGGACAACATGCCGCCACAGCTGATTCCGACCTTTGTCGAGTTGATCTTAAAATCCAAGGAAAAACGTTCCCGTGTGGCGCTGGTTGCGGATATTCGTCTCGGCAGTTCCTTTTCGGATCTGTTTGCGGTCCTCGGCGATCTTGAAAACATGAACGTAAAATACAAGATCCTGTTTATTGATGCGGATACGGAAGTGATTGCGCGCCGTTATCAGGAAACGCGCCGCAAGCATCCGCTTGCAGATCAGTTTAACTTGCATTCCGTGCACGATGCGATTGAGCGTGAGCGCGAGATTTTACTGCCTGCACGTCAGCGCGCTGACTATATCATTGACACTTCGCAGGTGACAAATGCGCAGATCAAAGAGCGCATCGCTGCTTTGTTTTTAGACAATGCGGACAACGCACTGAAGATTTCCTGTATCTCTTTCGGCTTTAAGCACGGTGCGCCGAAAGAAGCGGATTTGGTCTTTGACGTGCGTTGCCTTCCAAACCCGTTTTATGTTCCGGAATTGAAGAATCACACAGGTCTTGATGAAGCGGTTCGAACTTTCGTCATGAAATTTGATCAGTCTAAAGGACTGGCACGGCGGCTTTTGGACCTTCTGGATTTTCTGCTTCCGCTGTACCGCACGGAAGGGAAAAGCCAGTTGACCATAGCCGTTGGCTGCACGGGCGGCAAGCACCGTTCCGTTGTGTTTGCTGAGCTTATCAACAGGCATCTGCTGGAAAACGGCGCTTGCAGCAGCGTATACCACAGAGATATCTCCAGGTGACTTCTCTATGTCTTTTTCTTCCGATTTAAAACAGGAACTCTTGGGCATCCAAACCGAAAAGCCTTGCTGCCTGTTGGCAGAAAGTTACGGCCTTATGCTGTTTGGCAAAGGGTTTTCGAGTAACGATATCTCTATTACTACCGAAAACCGCGCCGTCGCGGAAAAATACCGGTATGTTGCAAGCAGGCTTTGCCGCAACGCGCCAAAGGCCGTGAAACCGTCGGCGAAAAAGTACCGTATTTTTGTGGATTCCCCGGAGGATCGGTTGCGGATTCTTTCCGCATTCGGGTACGACGGGAGCGAGCGCACCCGTCGTTTGAATTGGGGCAACATCACAGACGACTGTTGTATCGGCGCGTTTTTGCGCGGTGCGTTTCTCACTTGCGGTACCGTGACGGCGCCGGAGAAAAACTATCATTTGGAGTTTGTCGTCCCACATTACAATTTGAGCCTGGATCTGAAAAAATTTTTAGAGGACAATGACTTTTTCCCAAAGGAAGTGCGCCGCGGCGGGCATTATGTGCTCTATTTTAAAAAGACAGAGGATATTCAAAATCTGATCGGCATCATGGGCGCCTCGCGGTTTGTTATGGAATTCATTGACGTGATCGTATATAAGGATATACGCAATAATGTCAACCGCAGGCTGAATTTTGAAAGCGCCAATCTAAACAAGACTGTCAATGCAGCCGTGCGGCAGATCGAATTGCTGCAAAAACTGCAAAAGAACCCATCCTATGCTTCTCTGCCTGCCGAGTGGCGTGAGATCGCGCAGCTGCGTCTTTCGAATCCCGATTTTTCCTTGCAACAGATCGGAGACGCCATGCAGCCGCCGATGTCGCGTTCCGGCGTAAACCACAGACTCCGGCGCATGTGTGCCATGGCAGAAGATCTGAAATAATATGGAGGACAATATGAAAATCCTTGCAATCGATATTGGTGGAACAGCAATCAAATACGGCACGGTGCTTGAGGATTATACGATCGAAAGCGCCTTTGAGATCCCTACGGAAGCGCATCTCGGCGGTCCGCATTTGATGAACAAAATTATGGGCATTGTCGATAATTTTGCTTCGGAAGTGGACTGTGTCGGCATCAGCACAGCGGGGCAGGTCAACAGTGAACTCGGCAAAATCATATTTGCCAGTGAAAACATCCCGAATTATACCGGTATTGAGATCACAAAAACCATCCAGAAAAAACACAACTTGCCGGTCAGCGTCGAAAACGATGTGAACGCCGCCGCCACTGCAGAGGCGAAATTCGGCGCCGGGCGAGGATACAGTGATTTTCTGTGCCTGACATACGGAACGGGCATTGGCGGCGCGATGTGGATCAATAACAAGATTTATACAGGCACTTACTTCTCAGCAGGGGAGTTTGGGCATATTGTGACGCATACAGGCGGTAAGAAATGCACCTGCGGCAACAATGGCTGTTATGAAATGTATGCGTCCACACGGGCGTTGACGAAAGCGGTACTTGATGCGACAGGGAAAATGCTTACGGGCCGCGAGATCTTTTTGCCAGAAAACTTTAACAATACTACGATTCGCGCGGTCATTGATAACTGGATCGAGGAAATCATCGGCGGCCTTAGCACGTTGATCTTTATTTTTAACCCGCCTTGCATCATCCTTGGCGGGGGCATTATGAATGAGGACTATGTGATCTCGGAAATTGACCGCCGCATCCATTTACGCCAAATCCACAGCTTCCACTCGGTTGCCATTAAGCGCGCCGCTATGAAAAATCAGGCGGGGATGCTCGGCGCCGCGTATCTTGCCAAAGAAAAATTGTTAAAGACATAAGGCGAACCGCGTTGAACCCTTGACATTTTTATTTTTTTCTGATACACTCTTTTCACCCTGTGAGGGAGTAGTCGGCGCGTTTTGCGCGGCAAGTCAACATACTGACCTTTTTCGGTCTGGCTTTCCTGAAATGACGAGACTCATGTGCGGCTTTTGCCGTGCATGAGTTTTTATATTTTTCTATACAAAAATCGGTTGGGAGATGGCTGTATGGGGTTCTGGGAACTTTTCTTGATCGCGGTGGGGCTTTCCATGGATGCGTTTGCCGTTGCGCTTTGCAAGGGGCTGGAAATGCAAAAACTGAATTACCGCCGCGCGTGGCTCATTGCAATATTTTTCGGCGGGTTTCAGGGGCTGATGCCGTTGGCGGGTTGGCTGCTCGGTAAGCAGTTTGAAACCTATATCACGAACATAGACCACTGGGTCGCGTTTATCCTACTCGCAATTATCGGCGGTAAGATGGTTGCGGAATCGTTTAAAAAGCCGAATGAAGGCGAGGAATGTGCAGACAACTTCTCGATCAAAGAGCTTTTTGTGCTGGCGATTGCTACGAGCATCGATGCGCTTGCCGTGGGTATTACATTCGCGTTTTTGCAGGTCAAGATCCTGCCGTCCGTTACGCTGATTGCCGTAACAACATTGGTGCTTTCTTTTATCGGCGTGCTCATCGGGCAGAAGTTTGGCTCAAAATTCAAAAACAAAGCGGAGCTTGCCGGCGGTATCATCCTGATCGGCATAGGCTTGAAGATCTTACTGGAGCATCTCGGAATCATTGGATAATACATAAAAAGCCTGCGAAATCGTCCGGTTTCGCAGGCTTTTATTATAAAATATTTTGCAAATTTGGTGCTTCCGTTTCACGCAGGTGCTCGATTCGATACAGAATTTCACGCAGATATTCCGAACGCGCGGCAGTGGATTCGAGACTCGGAAGCTGCGGCAGCGCACGGATCAGAATATCCAGTTCATCTGTTTGCTCGTGTGGTATGAGCATATCCAATTTTTTTTGCGCACCATGCCAATTCTCGATCAGGCGGTTTGTTTCCGCCTCCAGCTGTGATTCGTCTATATTTTCCGCCTCGGCAGTTTCAAGCAGCGATCGCGCATCTGTTTCCAGTCGGTCGCAAATGCGCAAAAACTGCCAATAGCCAATGCAGGCGACCGTTACCGCCAGAACCGCGGAGATTGCCGCGATTACAACACGCTTCATTTTTTTTCATCCTTTTTGATCCAAAAATAATTTCCGCCGCGATCCGCCGTCATCAGCAAAAGGTGCTCGGCGCGCAGTTTATTTTTTCTCAGAATATTTTCAAGTTTCTTTTCGGTCATATTACAAACCTTAAAATTGGTTTGCACGATCGTACCATCGCTGATAACGACACAGGGCAGTCCGTTGTCAGCCGGAGCGTAGTTCAGGTCGTCATTCTGTGGCGCGCGGTTCCCCGGCTTTAACATAACGCTGAGCGTCCCGTCAGTCTCCACAATAGCATACTGCACTTCCGAGATGTCAAAAATATCCTTTTTTCGCAGGGCTTCCAAAAGATCATCCACCGTAAAGCGCAGCTGTTTGAGCTGTTTTTGATCAAGCTCCCCGTTGCGGATGACAAGCAGAGGATTGCCCTGTAAAAGGGTGCGCAGTCGAATGCTTTTCATGCTGATTAACGACACAAAGATCTCAAACCCGATAAGCAGGAGCACCGGGACCAGCGTATTGAGAAGCGGCGCCTGCGTATCTTGAATGGATACGGCAAGGATCTCAGAAAGCAAAAACGTCAAAACCAGGTCCACGGGCTGCAATTCGCCTACTTGCCTTTTCCCGAGGATTCGAAAAGTAATGAGCACCAGCACATATAAAATTGCAGTGCGAAACAGGATGATTAGCATTACGGTCACCTTTGTCTTTTTGCATATTGTGCGTACCCGCGGTAAAAATATGAAAGGTGATTCTATGTGGAAATGGCTGAAAAAGGCAGAGGACAGCATTACGCGTTCTATCCCGGCAGAGGAACCGCCGACACGCGTTTTTGCCGAACTTGAAAAAAACATTCTTTACTTCAAAGAAAAGCTGGGCGCAAGCTTTGATATTTTGTATAAGCAAACGTATATCGGAAAAAACAAAGCGTTTCTAATCATGGACGACGGCATGTGCGATAATCTTCTGGTAACAGAACAGGTCGTTGCGCCGATCATGGATATGCGTGAAATGCCGGAAGAACCGGAAAAACAGATGGCGTATATCCGTGACCGCATTTCGTCAGGGATTGACCAAAAAGAAGATTACAGTCTGGATGACGCCATAACGGATGTCGTGTCCGGGCTTGTGGTTTTGCTGATCGACGGCGCGACGTTTTGCGAGGCGTTCGGCGTACAAGGCTTTCCGAAGAGAGCAATTGACAATGCACAAACCGAAGTGCAGGAACGCGGCGCGCAGGAAGCGTTTGTCGAAAGCTTTAAGGATAATGTAGCGCTGATCCGCCGCCGTGTGCGTTCCCCGGTCGTCCGGTTCGAATTGCAGGAAGTTGGGGCAACCAGCAAGACGCGCGTGTGCGTTTGCTATTTCGCCGACCGCGCCGATTCGAAGATGATCGATGAGATCAAAAGCCGTTTAAAAAAAGCGAAGCTGGATATGGTGCTCGGCACGGGGTATCTCCGTCCGTTTCTGGAGTCGGACGTCACTTCCATATTCACGAGTGTCGGAACGACGGAACGCCCGGATATAGCTTGCGCGGAAATGGCAGAGGGCAGGGCTGTTATTCTTGTGGACGGCACGCCGTTTGCAATGATTGTACCGTACCTGTTCGCGGAAAATTTTCAGTCGATGGATGACTATAATCATCGTCCGTATTATGCGCTGTTTATCCGCGTGCTGAAGTTTTTCTCTTTTCTCATCAGCGTTTTTCTACCGGGGCTTTATGTTGCGATCTGTACGTTCCACCAAGAGCTTTTACCTGCTTCCATGCTGTATGATACCGCTGTGCAGGAGAGTATCACGCCTTTTCCTGTCATGGCGGAGGCGATATTTATTCATTTCCTGTATGAAATCGTACGAGAAGCAGGGCTTCGTATGCCGAAATCTGTTGGACACGCTGTTAGCATCGTCGGTGCGCTTGTAATCGGGGATACCGCAGTTTCCGCCGGTTTGATTGCCGCGCCGATGCTTATCGTGGTAGCTATGACGGCGATCAGTTCGTTTGTGGTATCTAAGATCTATTATCCGGTGTCCATTCTGCGCTTTGCTTTTATGATCATCGGCGGCCTTGCCGGCTTCTATGGCATCGTGCTCGGCTTCGGTGTTGTGCTGTTCAATATGTGTGCAGTCACCGCGTTCGGTACGCCGTACGTTGCGCCTTTTGCGCCGATGCATATTGGCGCGCTTTGGCGGGATTCTTTTTGGCGGCTCGGATGGAAGACACTCGGCAAGCGTGAACTTCAGATTCACAGCCTGGAAAAATAAAGCTACGCGGAGGTGTTTGTATGAAAGGGAGCGCAAAAATCAGCGTTTGGCAGCTGTTTTGCGTGTTGCTGCTTTCAAGATTGCTGTCAACGCTGACCTTTTCGCCGGTCGGTGCAGAAAAAATCAATACCTCCGATTATTTTCCCTCCGTCCTGTTCGCAGCAATCCTGATTTTTCTATTTTCTATTCCGCTGTTTATCCAGAAACATTTTTTCCCCGGGAAAGACATTACAGATGTTGCCTATACGGTCTCACCGCTTCTCTCCAAAGCAAGCAGCATAAGCTATGTATTATGCTTTTTGTTTTTCACGCTGGTCTCACTTGCACGTTTGGAAATGTTTGTGGGCACGATCGTATTCCCGAATAACGACAGCGCGCTGTTTATTATTCTTTGCGTGGCCGCGGCATGCTACGCTGCGACGCTTGGGATCGAAGCAATCGGTCGCGTCGGTACGATCAGCCTGGTTTTGTTTGTCGGCGCATTTTTGTTTATTATGATAACTATGGCGGACAAAGTCGATCCCGTTAACCTTTCGCCGGTGTTTTATGAAGGGGTAAAGCCTTCGCTTACCGCTGCGCTGGATGCGGCAACGCGCACGGGCGAGCTGGCTTTTGCCGCCGTCCTGCTCCCGCGAGCCGACGGGAAAATGGGAAAGGCTTATGCGGCGGGATTATTTGCATTCACTGTCTGTGCAGAACTGATTCTGTTTTTTGTTTTTGCAGGGCTTGGCGATTTTGCGCTTTCCCAGATGTTCCCGGTGCACGCAGTGGCAATGCTTGCGGAATTCAGTGTGTTTTTGCGATTCGACGTGTTGCTTACAGGCGCGTGGATCCTAACGGCATTTATCAAAATCAGCCTGCTTTTGTATATGCAGTCCGAGCTTTTGCAAAAATCTTTTTCCCGCAAATGGAACAAGCTGTATGTTCTATGCGCCGGTTTGCTGGTGCTTATTATACAGGTGTTTTTTGCCGGGACAGTTTCCGATTATTATTTTGCCGCCGGGCTTTCGGCGCGCGTTATTTTGTATATTGTGTTTGTCGTCGCCGTGCCGAGTGTAATTTTGGTGGCAGCGCTCATGAAAAGGAGGGGGAAGCGTGCAAAAAACAGTTAAGATACTTCTAACAGTTCTGCTGCTTTCTCTACTCTTAAGCGGCTGCAGCGCACCCGGGCTGGAATTAAAAAATCGTTTGATCGTGCAGGCAATCGGCATTGATGACACGCAGGACGGCGTGCGCGTCACGCTGCAAACGCTTAATACGGAAATGGCAGGCAACCCAAACAGCGGCGGAAGCCTCGGCGAAGTGGTGCGTTGTCTGACCGTAGAAGGGTCGACCGTTTCGGAAGCCATCTCCAACGCATCCAAAAGCGAAGGAAAACAGCCTCTGCTCTCACAAAACCGCCTGATCGTGTTTGGTAGAGAAACGGCGGAACACGGGCTTTATACGCATTTGGATTATTTTGTTCGAAGCGCAGAAGCGCGCACGACCGTGCCGATTGCCGTATCAGATACCACTGCCGAGGAACTGGTGACAGCAAATTTCGGAGAAAATGTTTTGTCAGCAGACAGCATTACCGATATTTTGGACGGTACACGCTACAACATCAACATTGTTTCACAGGAGCTTTACAGCCTGATGAACCAGCTTTCCTCCGACTTGACGGATGCACATATCCCGATTTTGCGCACACAAAAAGAGGAAGATAAAAGCAGCATTTCCATGTTCAGCGTCGGCATTTTCCGAGCGGATCAGATGGTGTATGAGCTTTCAGCGGATGAAGTTACCGCGCTGATGCTGCTGACCGATCAGGCAAAAAGCGGCTTTTTTTCGGTTGAAAACGAAGCGTATCAGGCACAGACCGTTTTAAAGATCAAAAAGACCGATACAAGCATAAAATCCGAAATACAAAACGGCCGCATTCTTTTTCATGTGAATATCAAAATGACCGTGGATATCTCAGAAAGCCGTGCAGAAAAGCCTTTCACACTGGATGAGGCCTATTTGCAGCAGACGGAAGAACTTGCGGCACAGCGCATGGAAGATATGGTCTTATCTGCTGTGCATCGCTGCTTTCTGGAGCAGAATTCCGACCCCTTCGGGTTCGGTCAGAGACTGTGGCAGCGGCATCCATCCTTTTTTAAAGCCAACGTAACGAATTGGAGCGATACGCTGCCCGACACCGAGGTGGATGTGCAGGCACAAGTTACGGTAGAGCGCGTCGGCAACGGCGTGGAAAACCTGTGATTTTCCCCTTGTCAAGAAACGATTTTTTCGGTATGATAAAAACGGTGATAGCATGACCGTGTTTGACAAAATCTATGAGGTCGTGAAAAAAATACCAAAAGGGTATGTTGCGACCTATGGGGACATCGCCTTTGCTGTCGGCAACCCGCGTTTGGCGCGCGTGGTTGGCTATGCGCTGCATGCGAATCCCGATCCACAGACCATCAAATGCCATCGTGTGGTCAATCGTTTCGGCAAGGTTTCCGATGCTTTTGTGTTCGGCGGCAAAAACAGGCAGATTGAACTGCTGCGCGAAGAAGGCGTAGAGGTCAGCGACGACGGACGTGTGGATCTTCAAAAATACCGATGGAATTTCTTTCTGCTGGACGACAAATCGTCTTGTGTTTGAGCGAGATTTGATTTTCTCGCAAATCCTGTTGCTTGTTTGGGAGTGAAAGCGTATGCAAAAGGTATTCACATTTTCACAGCTCAGCGAAGCCGCCGCTTTTATGGATCCCAAGGTGTTTGCTTATATCCATGAATGTCAGAGTGAAAGCTATGAATCCCACGACACCTTTGATCTGCTGGCTTTTGATTTTTACGATATGCGCCATCCGCGTTCCGCAAATGCCAAGATCCTGATTTATCTTGACCGGAACGACTTGTTTTTCTTCTGTAAAACGCCCGAGGCCGGGCAGTGCGTGCGGGACATTGTGCATGACCTGACGGAAAACAGCAGCCTTTCCAATGAACAGCTGTTTTATTCTTTTTTTGTGAAACTTTTAAAGGGAAATACGGAGTACCTGGCCCGTTTTGAAGAGCAGATCAACGACGAGGAAGCCCGCATTCTTTCCGGCTTGCAGCAGAAGGCGCTGTCGCAGTTCTTTGACTGGCGCAAGGAATTGCTGCAGCTGAAACGCTATTATGAGCAGCTCGATTCGATCTTTGATGAAATGGATGCGAACGATAATGGCTTGCTTTCCGATGAAACGTTGAAACGCATTGAAATCCTGGGTGCGCGGACGGACCGATATCTCAGAGCCGTTCAGAATTTGCAGGAGATCGTCAACCAAATGTGCGAAGAATACCAGTCGCAGCTTTCCATTCAGCAAAATGAGCTGATGAAAGTTTTTACGATTGTAACGGTTCTGTTTCTGCCATTAACGCTGATTGCAGGGTGGTACGGCATGAATTTTTCCGGGATGCCGGAACTGCACTGGCAGTATGGCTACCCGGTGGTCATCGGTGTCAGCTTTGTAATTGTCCTTTTGCTACTGCTGCTGTTTAAGCACAAAAAGTGGTTTTGACCTTACATAACAAATGAACGGCGGTGCGTTGCGCCGCCGTTCATTTTTTCGTTGACAGGTTAGACCGAATTTGCTATTTCCCTGATCAAAAGGAAATTACCGCTATAAATAAGAGTTTCTCTTTTTTAATACCCAAGGAATCTTAGTAGAAAACTCAAGTTGAAAAACAGGTAGCGGGAAGCCTTCTTCTAATAAATCAACATCTTTTTGAAAAGCAATATAAAAATCTGGTGAAACATGAAATGTGGCTTCATTATCCCAACAAAAAGCGGTCTCATTAATTTTCTTCCATGGACGTTCACCATCTAATAAAGTTCCACATACATGATAAAAGCCAGCATATAATAGTTTCCCATCATTATCTGTGAAGTGTACATAGCACTCGCAGACCTTTTTCATATCAATGCCAAGATTCGCAAAGAACGCTATAACTGATGATGAAAGCGTAGATACTGCTTTTTCAAAATTTAAGCAACCATCACACGAACAAGATTTACTAACAAAATCTGCGTTCTTATAGAATTGTTTTGTCTTTTCAACATCAACATCGATCCTATACTGCCCAAATTCAAAAAGCATATACGAAATCACCTTTGTCAGTTCCGATTTGTTGGGTTAGTTTTATGATTCATCGAAACATGATTGAGTACAAGCAGCTTCTACCCGTTTCACCTTCTTATTTTTACGGAATAGCAGGATAACTGTATGTTCGAATGTTTGTGCAACTTTAACGTACACAAGCATTCACACAACGCATTTCTCATAAAATCTTGCCTTTTTCCAAATCAAAGCGGAAGTGCTTTTGCACGCCGTTTTCCGTGTAATCGATGTCGATCACACGGCGTGCCGAGGATAGAAATTCAGCCCGTTGCACCTGAATATCATCTTTCGAAAATGTTTTCAAAAGAAGCTGCATTTGCTTTTCATCATAGTCGCTGACATTGTCGGAAGTAAACAGCACGCTGCCGAACAATTTATTGACTGTTGCTATGATCTCACGCTGTTCGAAGGTGCAGTGCATATTGTTTTCACGCAGAAGGAACACGTCCGGATCATTGCGGAAAGCTCTGCCGTCGAGAGCGCGGCGGAAAATCGTGTTGCCAAGTGTGTTAATGGTTGAAACGTTTTCACGGTGGCTGAACATCTGGCTGTGCCAACGAAGCCCCATATCCGCGCCAATGCGGCAATAATCCACTTTCCCGAATGCAGGGAAGAGCGGAACACCACAGCCGAGGATCTGCTTATCACCGACGCATTCGCGCAGAAAATCCATGGCTTCGCACATAAGCTGCCCGCGTGTTTTGCCGTGATTCGGGATGATCGCGGCAGCATACAGGAAGTCGAGCTTGACGAGATCATAGCCCCAGTCATGGAGAATCACATCAAAGAAATGGCGAATATATTCGCGCGCTTCCGGGTTTTCAATGTCCAGTGCGTAAAAACCGCCCCAGTTGAGACCACAGCGCACAGGTTTGCCGTTCGGGTGACGGACAATCCAGTCCGGATGCGCTTTTGCGACTTCCGACATGTACTGTGCGCCGAATGGCGCGAGCCAAATCCCTGCAAGCATACCTTTTTGATGGATCTTATCCGCGATAACCTTCATGCCGCAGGGGAATTTCTTCTGATCGACGGAAAGCCAGTCGCCGACGTTCGTCTGGTAGCCGTCGTCCACCTGGAAAATGTCAATTTCCGCATCCACCTTGGAGAGCGCTTCAAGGTCGTCTGTAACGATTTTTTCGTTAATATTCGGGTAATAGTTGTACCAGGTGGTGTAACCGTTGCGCACAGGTGCAGTCGCTTTTGGAATACCAAGCAGCTTGAACCAGCGGTCAAACACCTCGTCCATTGAGCCTTGCAGGTTTATAATGTCTAAGACATCGTAATAGCCGTCGATGGCGATGCCGTCCAGATCTTTTTCCACGGTTACCGTGTTTTCCGGGCAGTTAAAGCGGAAAACGGTGTAGCCCGTACGCTCATTGAGCGAAGCAAACAGGTCATATTGCTCGCCGCGGCGCACATAGGCATAAGAAAAGCCGTGAAAATGCCCTGCGCGCGTGTCGTATTTTGTGAAGGTATAATCCCCGGAAGAGCGGAATGACGACGCCATGATAAAAGGTTTGAAATACGGCTGCAGATACGAGGGCTTTTCATCGGTAAACAGCTCGCGGCAGTCCGTCCAGGATTGGAAGCCGTTCAAAAACAGCCGGTCGTCGCTTTCAAACGAATAGGGGATCGTGATCTGCAATTTGCGAACGCGCACGGGAATAGGTGTTTGCATGGTCAGCTTGATGTGATCCTGAAACGCCTTGCAGTGCATACGAAAATGTTCGGTTTCGAACTGATTGGTCACGTAGGTGGTTTTGGCGACCTGGTATTCGATAAACAGTTTGAATTTTTCCATGGTTACCTCCGCAAAGTGAATTCTCTTCAAAGTATATCATAAAACTAAGAAAACCGCTAACAAATTTATTTCCTGTTTTTTGTTGATTTTGCCGCGCGCATGCAGTAAAATTAAGGTATAACAAGCGCATGAGGTGCAGTATGGATTATTCGAAACGTTATAATGAATGGCTTTTGTTTGACGATGCGACCAAGCAGGAACTTTTAAAGATTACCGATGAAAAGGAACTGGAAGACCGTTTCTATAAGGATTTGGAGTTTGGAACCGGCGGGCTTCGCGGAATTATGGGCGCAGGACCGAACCGCATGAACCAATACACCGTGGCAAAAGCGACGTTTGGGCTTGCAGAATACCTTTCTGATCGCTTTGAAGGGGAAAAACATGTTGCCATTGCATATGATTCCCGCCGCAATTCTCGTGCGTTTGCCGAATGTACTGCGCAGGTTCTCGCCGCGAAAGGGATCATTGCGCATCTGTTCCGAGACATCACACCGACGCCTGTCCTTTCGTTTGCCGTGCGGTACCTGCATTGCTGCGCAGGGGTCGTAATCACAGCGAGCCACAATCCGAAAGAGTACAACGGTTATAAAGTGTATGACGAGCACGGCTGCCAGCTTGTGCCAGCACTTGCCAATAAGGTGATCGCACGCGTTAATGCGGTAACGGATCTGCGCGCTGTGCCGCGCCTTGACTTTGAGGTCGCAAAATCCAGCGGCCTTGTCCGCTTTATCAGCCCCGATGTGCTCGATGCATTTCTTGCGGCTGTAAAAACACAATCGCTGTATGCGGAAAGTCGGGACATCAAGGTGGTTTACACGCCTTTGCACGGTACGGGCAATATCCCGGTGCGCCGCATTCTCGCCGACTATGATGTTTCCGTTGTGCCCGAACAGGAAAAGCCGGACGGTGATTTTTCGACGGTCCGTTCCCCGAACCCGGAGGAGCGTGACGCGCTGACGCTTGCACTCGAACAGGCTCGACGCGAAAAGGCCGATCTGGTGCTCGGCACTGACCCGGACTGTGACCGTGTTGGCATTGCCGTCCGTCACAATGGCGATTATGTGCAGCTGACGGGTAATCAGGTCGGTGCGCTGCTTGCCGATTTTATTCTCCGCTTCAAAAAGGACAGCCTGCATGACGGCGCCACGCTTGTGAAAACCATTGTGACAAACGACCTCGGGGCAAATATCGGCAGAAAGTATGGGCTTCAGATTGTTGAAACACTTACGGGTTTCAAATACATCGGTGAGCAGATCACAAAATTTGAACAAAGCGGCGATCGGTATTTTGTCTTCGGATATGAAGAGAGCTACGGTTATCTTGCCGGTACGCATGCGCGCGACAAGGACGCTGTGGTCGCCTCTATGCTTATCTGCGAAATGACCGCTTTCCACAAGGCCAACGGCAGAACGCTCGTGGACGCATTACAGGCGTTGTTTGATGCTTATGGGTATTATCTCGACGCTTTGGATTCGATCACCCTCAAGGGAAAATACGGCGCCGTGCGCATCCGCTCCATTATGCAGGCGTTCCGCGAAGCCGGGTCTGCTGCTTTTGACGGTGTGCGGGAAGTGCTTGACTATTCAACCGGCATTGGAGATCTGCCGAAAGAAAATGTGCTGAAATTTTATTTTGAGGATGACAGCTGGCTCGCCGTTCGTCCTTCGGGGACGGAGCCGAAACTGAAGATCTATTATTCGGTGCGCGCTTCTGAAAAGGATGCGGCGCAGGAACGGCTGGATGCGCTGCGCAGGATGATCCACGAGGAGATAGGGGAATGAATATGGATTTGGAGACCTACATTGAAACTGTGATCCGCCCGAAAATTCAGGGCGACGGCGGTGAAGTGCAGTATGCTGAATGCCGCGACGGTGAACTTACTCTGGTTTTTCAGGGAGAGTGCTCTAAATGTCTGATCTTAGACCGCTGCCTGCGCTGGATCGAATCGGAAATCCAAAGGGATTTAGGCGAGTCTGTTACCGTGCGCGCCGTCCGCAAAAAACCTTTTTTCTGGGATACATAAGGAGGAGCAAGCATGGCACATATACAAGTTGTCCGCCGCAGTATGCGTCCCGAAGAGTGGACGCGGCTTCGCTTCGGCTGGCTGAAGCGGCATATCTATAAAAAGAAATATGAGATCAAGACTTTGCAGATCCGTGAAGCACGGCAGATTTCCGAAATGGAATTCGAATATTATACCGATGACTATGCGCCGCTTTGCAAAGGGGACATGTATTTTACGCCCGACGGCACAGCGTTTATCCGCGGGGATATTGTCATTCCCGACGATTATCTCGATGAAGAACTTTGGCTGACGCTCAAAACGGCAGCTGAGATCATTGTCAAGGTAAACGGCAAATACGTAGGCGGTGTGGATCCAAACCGTGAACGAATCCTGCTTTCGCCGTATCTGGAGCCGGGCACGCAAAAGCTCCATTTTGAAATGCAGGGGTATAACCGCTCCAAGCCCGACGATGAACGCAATCCGGAGTCTCTTTCCGTGCGCGGATGCCGCCAGATTTTTGAGGGCGCATATCTCGCTGTTGTTGATCATGCTGTGCAGGATCTTGTATACGATTTGGAGCTGTTTCTAAACATTGCGGACTGCGAATTGTTTTCAGAGGATTATCGCGCTTTTCTCAATCGCGAATTGAACAACGCCCTTAATTTGATCGACTTTGAAGATGAAACACTGCCCGGGCTTGCCGACGCAAAACGGTATGTCGATGAGGTCATCTATGCAAATGACGACTACAAAGGCAGTGGCGATGTAGCACTTCTTGCCCATTCGCACTTGGACATTGCCTACTACTGGCGGCGTATCCATGCCGTGCAGAAGAATCTGCGCACGGTGCTTATCCAGCTGCGTTTGATGGATCGCTACCCCGAATTCAAATACACGCATACGCAAGCCTTTACTTATGAAACGCTCGAAAAATATTATCCTGAGGTTTTTGAAGAACTCAAAACACGCATCGCCGAAGGGCGGTTTGAGCCGGTGGGGGCAATGTGTGTCGAACCTGACTGCAACATCCCTGCGGCAGAAAGCCTGATCCGGCAGTGCTTGTATGGGCAGCAGTATTTCCGCGAGAAATTCGGCATAACGGTTCACAACTGTTGGCTTCCCGACGTATTCGGTAACAGCTGGATCCTGCCGCAGATTCTCAAAAAAAGCGGTGTGGACTATTTTGTTTCCAATAAAATGTCCACTTGGAATGACACAAACCGTTTCCCGCACAATAACTTTATCTGGCGCGGCATCGACGGCAGTGAAGTATATGCCTGCGTACCGCCGACGCATTTCATTACATGGAACATGCCTTCACAGATTCAGGAAAACTGGGAAGCGTACCAGGATAAGAATACGGGCGGGCAGACGCTTTCCATGTTCGGTTATGGCGACGGCGGCAGCGGCTGTACGGAAGAAATGCTCGAACTGATGCGCCGCTTCAAAAAAGTCTCTGTCATGCCGAAAACCGAGCATGTGGGTGCGGCGGAATTTTTGGAAAAGAACCTGAAGGGCAATGACAAGCTTGCCAAATGGGACGGCGAGCTGTATCTGGAGATGCACCGCGGTACGTTTACAACGAAAGCTGAGGTCAAAAAAGCGAATCGCCGTTTGGAATTCAAACTGCGCGAGGCGGAGATCGTCGCAACGCTTCGAGCGCTCGGCGGCGCGGCTTATCCTGCACAAGAGCTGAAAGACTGCTGGAAAAAGCTGTTGATTAATCAGTTCCATGATATCCTGCCGGGCAGCCACATTACCCCTGTGTACCGCGATACCATGGCGGATTATGCGGAAATCGATAAAAGGCTCGACGCAATCCTCGGCAGTGGGGAACAGTATTTCAATTCCCTGAACTTCCCACGCACATCGCTCACCTTTATTGAAAACGAAAACGGGGACAGCACCCGATACGGCAAAAAAGGGTATTGGTGCCTGCCGAACCTGCCGGCGCTTGGGCATGGGGAGATCCGCCGCAGTGCCGGGACGGCAGAAGAATGGTGCTTTGTAAGCGACAAGGTGGAAACGCAGTTTTATGTGGTGGATTTTGTCGAGGACGGCAGCATTCGCAGCCTTTATGACAAAACCCTTGCACGTGATTGGACAGACGGTGCCTTTAACGAGCTGTGCGTGTATGAGGACAAGCCCGGCGTATACGACGCCTGGGATATTCTACCAAACTATAAAGATCGCCGTATCCCCGTTGAAGTGCTTTCGCCACTGCACCTGACCGAAAAGAATGATGAGGTTGCGGTATTTGAAACCGAGTTGAAGATTGGCCAAAGCACCTGGAAGCGTCTTATTCGCTTGTTCCGTCTGTCGCGCGGGATCGAAGTGGAGAATGTGGTGGACTGGCGTGAAAAGCACCGGCTTGTTAAAGCTGAATTTTCCTGCAATATTCTTTCGCGTGAGGCGCTTTGCGACATTGGCGCAGGGTTTATCCGCCGTGAAACGCATAAAAATACAAGCTGGCAACAGGCGCGTTTTGAGGTCTGTCACCACAAGTGGTGCGACCTTGCTGAAACGGACGGCGGCATTGCAATCCTAAATGACTGCAAATACGGTGTAGGCTTTGATGAAAATAAAATTTCTTTAAGTCTGCTGCGTGCAACCATCCGACCCGATCCAACGAGCGATATGGGGCTGCACCGCTTCTGCTACATGATCCTACCGCACGCGGGTTCCGCCGTGGACGCGCACATCAACCGTATTGCTTTGGAATACAACATTCCGATTGTGAAAGCGGATGTTTCCTGCCAAAACACCTTCCCGGGGCTGTTTTTGCAGACCATGAAGCTTTCAGAAGACGGCAAAATGGTGGTTGTCCGCTTAACGGAGACAGAAGGCCATCGCGGTACGTTGGAGTTGCCAAAAAAGGTGCGTATATTGAATATGCTGGAGGACGAACAGGGCGAGAGCGACCGTATTGCGTACAAACCGTTTGAAATCCTCACGTTAGGTATCCCGCTTTAAAATAAGCAATGAAGAAAGCCGCGGAAAGCATTTGCTTTCCGCGGCTTGATTGTTTTTCTCATAAAATATAAACGCCGGAATCAAGCTGTACGACTTCCTTACCGCAGGTGCGCACATAGCGGCGCACAGGCTCGTCAAATGAGCGAAAATCACGGACGGAATAGTTCTTTAAATTGACAGAACGGATCTTATAAGACCCGGCGTTGCAAATAAACAATTCGTTTCCGTATTTGGAAAGAGAAACCGGGTGGCTGAATGCCGTGGAGTTCTCTCCGCCGATGCGCATATAAAATTTTTTATGCGCAATGGAATAGCTGATAATGGCGTTCTGGTCGGGAACGGTGCACCAGATCTGATTGCCGTCGGACGCAACATCCTGCACGGGCGACCCGTGATAAAGCAGATCACCCGCCCAGATGGGCTTGCCTTCATAGTCAAAAACACCGGTCTCCCCGGTGGGGTAAACAATCACAGTCCCGTTGCCCGCATAACTGTCTGCGTCACAGTTGAGATAGTCGCCGATCTCATCGACGATGCGCTGATAACCGTTCCCGAATTTATTGAGCATATAGACGCTTCTTGTAATAGGGGCGTTGCGCATTTTTTCCATATCAAAGCCATAAAACGTTACTTTGCATTTGTCGTCCGGCAAGATTTCTTTTTTGGGGAACAGGATGCCGCAGGAAAAGGGAACAATATCAATAATTTCAAAGTCAACAATTTTCTTCATGTTTCTCACCGAATATATATAAAAAGCAGAAAACTTAAATAGTTCTTATTTATTCTACTAAATTTTTTATATTCGGTCAACCGTTTCCGATTATTTTTGAAAAGTTTTAGTAATTTGTCTACTCTGTGTCAGCTGCCGGATGCATTTGCATTCCTTGTCGTCACAGGTGTCCCGATGTTTGCAGAAAATGGCGCAGGTACCGTCTTCATAATGGTGCTCCTCCAAAAGCACATTCCGGTTTCGTATTACACAGAACTGCTCGTACGTTTCAATCCCTTTGCGCATAAAATCCCTCCGCAATTTAGTCTTATTAAAGTATATTCTTTCTCGGGTGAAATAAACAATCGGAATAAATCATTTTTCGTCTTTCATAAAATATACAAAAAGCACGGGAGACGATTGAATTGACAGGATGGATCTATGCCGCGTTAGGCCTTAGCGGCGTATGTATTTTGATTGCCATGGTACGCAGCGGAAGATTTGTTTCCGCCTTGCTTTTGACAGTGCTGCAAGGCGCAGCTGCATTTTTTGCCGCAAACTTTATCGGAGATTTCTTCGGCGTATCTCTACCGCTCAATCTGCCGAGCCTTGCCGTCGCCGCACTCGGCGGGACACCGGGCGTGATCCTGCTTTTGCTTGTGCAAACGATTTGCAGCCTGCCGTAGAATGCAAACGCGCAGAAGGAAAAACCGGACGCTCTGACTGTTTTTGTCGGAGCGTCCGGTTTCATATTTTGAAAATTAAGATTCTTCTTTCGGCAGCGCGCCGGACTGCAAATCGGTCAGCGTTTCGTAAATGCCGAGCGCAATCGCTTCGCCGTATGCATCTAAATGCTCATCGAACAGGTCGTTGTCCACGTCGCTGGTCACAAAGCCCGCCTCAACAAGACAGCTTGGCATATTCGTGTGTGCATTCACATAATAGTTGCCGTCCGGATTCTTGACGTAGCCTGTTTTTACGCCGCGATTTTCCGAAATACCGACATTTTCCATTTGGAATAAAATGTTTTCCGCCAGCGCCCAATCGACTTTTCCCGGTGTGTTCTGCACCCAGATCTCCACACCGTTTCCGCTTTCGGCGCTGTTGCGGTGCAGGGCGACAAACAGCGTACAGCTGCGTTTGTTTGCGAAATTGCAACGCTCCTCAAGCGACAGGAACGTGTCGTCAGAGCGCGTCATATACACTTTGATGCCCTTGGCTTCCAACGCATCGCGCACGCTGAGCGCCAGGCGCAAATTATCGTCTTTTTCATACCGATCGCCGTTCACAGCGCCAACATCCTGTGCGCCGTGTCCGGCGTCCAGACAAACCGAGATCTCCGCCTCCTTTTGGGATTGCAGATAGACGGCTGTAATGCAGAAAAGCACAATCGCTGCCGAAAAACAGACGACAAGCAAAAGCCGCAATATTTTTTTTGATTGTCTTCGCATAAAAACCACCGCGTTCAATATAGCACAATCCCGCCTCTTTTTCAATGTCTGCCGATTGCATAGTATGTACGTTTTTTCGGTCTTATGCAGTTTGCCGCAGTTGTCAAACAAAACGCCCTGTGGTAAAATAGCCAAAAAGATAGGAGGCGGACGCATGCTTCGTTTTTTACTCGGCAGAAACGGCAGCGGGAAGACAACTTATGTGCGAAATACGCTTGCTGAGCGCCTTAAAGCAGGGGAGAGCGGGTTTATTTTGCTCGTGCCCGAGCAGTTTTCCTATGCGTCGGAACGTGCCATGCTTGCGCGCGTAGGGGCAAAATATATGCAGGGTCTTGAGATCCTCAGTTTTTCTCGCCTTGCCGAAACGGTTTTAAATAGCGTGCAGCCGGCTTCCAAACCGGAAATCGATGATGGCATGCGCGCGGTGCTCATGCGGTTAGCGCTTGACGCCCTCGGCGAGCACACCCGCATTTACAAGCGCTATGCCAAGCATCCTAATCTTTTACATACTCTGGTCGCGTTTGCTAAGGAATTAAAGCAGTGTTCCGTTTCTGTTCCGGAACTTCAGAATGCAGGAGAACATCTTGCAAGCGGTGCGCTGAAAGAAAAGCTTGAAGAGTTGACGCTGCTTGTGCAGATGTATGAAGCTCTGGTACATGAACGCTTTTCCGATGATGCCGATCAACTGACTAAACTTGCCGAAACGGTGCGAACCAGCGCACATTTTTCCGAAAAAACCGTTTTTGTTGATGCATTTGCAGGCTTTACAAAGCAGGAGCGCAACGTTCTTGAAGCGTTGATGCACGCATGCCGGGATGTGTATGTCACGCTTTGTGTGCCGCAAGCCGATGACAGCGAACAAAATGCCTGTGTATTCGATAATATAATGCGGGAAATGCAGATGCTGAAAACGGCTGCTGCACGGCAGTCTGTGCCGGTAGCAAAACCGGTTTGGTTTTCTGCGGCACCGGATAATAAGACACCTGCGCTTATCTATTTGGAAAAAAATCTGTATTGCTGCACAAAAACATCCTTTCCCGGTGATGCTGCCTGCATTTCGCTTTGTGCAGCTCCGAATCGTGCACAGGAAAGCGATTGTGTGGCGCGGCAGATCCGCGTACTGTTGCGAGATGAAGGGTTCCGCGCGCGCGATATCGCTGTGGTCCAGCGTCGGAAAGACACCTATGATCAGGCTTTATGCGCGGCTTTTCGCAAATACGGCGTGCCGTACTTTGAAGATCGCCGTCAGCCGGTTGCCGCCGAGCCTTTGATGCAGTTTACTGATTGTTTGCTGTCGATGGCGGTGCAGGGGATCACCACCGAAGCACTTCTGCGCTTTTTGAAGACAGGGCTTGGCGGACTTACCGCCGAGGAGATCGCCGCTTTGGAAAGCTATGCCGTGCTTTGGGGCATAGAGCGTGCTGATTGGCGTTCTGACTTTACGTCAAACCCGTCGGGACTCGGCGTCACAATGCAGGACAGTGACCTGGAGCATTTGCAAAAGCTCAACGAACTGCGGCAGCGTGCTGTTGCGCCTGTGCTGCATTTCCGAAAGATATTTGCAGAGGGCAGCGGTGCAGATAAAGCACGCGCCTTGTATGACTGCCTGATGCGTATGGAAGTGCCACAGACCTTGGAAAAGCTTGCTAAGGACCTGTTGGACGCCGACTTTTATGCGCTTGCAGAACAGCAGAACACGATTTGGGAAATGCTCATGCAAATGCTTGACGCGCTTGCCGCCGCCTGCGGGGAAGGGGAAATCACACCGGCGCGCTTTTATGAATTGTTCCGCATTCTGCTTGACAGCGCGGACGTCGGGCAACTCCCACAGGGGCTCGATACCGTAACCATCGGTACAGCGGATCGCATTCGAATGGATGCGCCGCGTGTTGTTTTCGTCGTCGGTGCAAACGACGAAGTGTTTCCGGAAAATCCGCCGACGGACGGCGTACTCAGCGACGCGGACCGCAAAACATTGCTCGGGCTTGGGGTGGAGCTTTCGGATACGGCGGAATACAAAACGGTGGATGAACGCAATTTTGTATATGATACGCTAACCTTCCCGCGCGAGCGGCTGTATATTTCGTGGGCGCTTGCCGACTACAACGGTGCTTCGATGCGCCCGTCTTCGCTTGTACGAGAGATTCAGGAGATTTTCCCAACTGTCGAAGTCCTGGACGAATCGCAAACCGCACCAGAAGATCGCGCGCAAAGCGCCGCTTCTGCATTTGAAACGCTTGCTGAAGGCTTTTCGCGGCACGATACACTTTCCGAAACATTATGCGCCTATTTCCGTGAGGATTCCGCGTATGCTGCGCGTCTTTCGGCGCTTGAACGCGCCGTTTCACAAAAAGAGACCGCATTTTGCGATGCATCCGTCTCTACAAAGCTGTTTGGAAAGGACATGATAATTTCCGCTTCGCGTGCTGAGACCTATTATAAATGCCCATTCTCTTATTTCTGCAAATATGGACTGAAACTCAAACCACTAAAAAAGGCGGAACTTGATCCTGCACAAAGCGGGACGGTGATTCACTATTGCCTGGAAACGGTGCTTTCCCGTTATGACCGGGAATCGCTTGCCGCAATGTCGCAGCAGCAACTGCACAGCGCAGTGGAAGAAGCACTCAAAGAGTATGCCGAAACAAGGCTCGGCGGCACACAGAATAAAGATGCGCGCTTTGTACAAATGCTTCGACGCCTTGCAGATACGGTAACCGACGTTTTAGGACGTTTGGTCAGCGAATTTGCCGTCAGCGCCTTTGTGCCGACTGCGTTTGAACTCTCCATTGCCCCGGATGGTGAGATCGCTCCGTATCGCTTGCCGCTGGAGGGCGGCGGGTCGCTGCGCATCGTAGGCTCGGTAGATCGCGTGGACACGATGGAGAAAAACGGAAAAACGTATCTTCGCGTTGTGGATTATAAATCCGGCGGAAAGACCTTTGACCTTTCCGAAGTGCTTTCCGGATTGAACATGCAGATGCTTATATATTTATATGCTATTCGCGAAAACGGCGCGGAAAAATTCGGGGAGATCGTCCCAGCGGGCGTCCTGTATTTACCGGCAAAGTCTGTGGAGGACAAGCTCCCGCGCAATGCCGATATAAATGATATTGAAAAAGCCAAGCTGCAAAACAGCCGCATGAACGGCGTTGTACTCGATGATGCGGATGTGATCCTTGGGATGGATTCGAGCGTTTCCGGTATGTTTATTCCGGTCAGTGCGCGCGGGGAACGGTTTGTCGGGAAATTGCTTGACAGGCAGGAGTTTTCCGCTTTGAAAGACAAGGTAGACGGCAAACTGTGCGACATGGCGAGCGCCCTGCAAAATGGACGTATTCCTGTGCTGCCGGCTGTGCAGAGCGGCAAAAATATTGCCTGTACCTATTGCGATTACGCAAGTATCTGCGGATATGAATCAGGCGATAACGCGCGGCAGCTTGTCTCGTTCGGCAAGTTTGACGACGTGAAAAAGCTTTTAAAAGAGGAGGATCAGGCATGAGCAAGCGTATCTGGACCAAAGACCAGCAAAACGCCATCACTGCACGCGGCGGCGGGCTACTCGTGTCTGCCGCTGCGGGTTCCGGTAAGACCGCCGTGCTTGTAGAACGCGTTATCCGTCTTGTGTGCGACGAAAACAACCCGTGCCCGCTTGACCGTCTGCTTGTCGTAACCTTTACAAAAGCGGCGGCTTCGGAAATGCGTGAACGCATTGGCAAGGCGTTGGAAACTGAGCTTGCCAAACACCCGAACAGCGCTTATCTGCTGCGCCAGCAAATGCTGCTGCCAGCCGCGCAGATCTGCACAATGGACAGCTTTTGCAATACGCTTGTCAAAACGTATTTTCATGAAGCGGATGTCTCGCCGGACTTTCGTATTTTAGACGACAGCGAGCGTCGCGCCATGGAAGAGGAGACAGCGCAAAGCTGCCTGCAGACCCTTTACGACGGTAACACGCCTGCGTTTCAGATGCTTTCCGGGTTACTGCTGCAGGGCGCAAACGACCGCAGGCTTGAAGAGGCGGTCTTAGACTTGTATCGATATGCGCAGGCATACCCGGATGCTGAGTTTTGGCTAAAAAGCATTCCGGATTTTTATGATGCGCAAACGCCGCCTGCAAAAACAGTCTGGGGAAAAATGATCCTAAAGCATGTCGTGATTCAAGCGGAGGATTGTGTACGGCTGATTCAAAAAGCATTGCAGCTTTTGGAATCAGAGCCGCCGCTTGCGGATGCATACGCTCCGGCATTACAGGTGGATTTGTGTTTTGCAAACGCCATTTTGGATGCTGCGCGCACACTCGATTGGGACAAGACGAAAGATCTGACAGAATCCTACACCGCCGAAGCGTTTCACCGCGCGCCCAAAGGGTACACGGGAAACCGCGTGAAAGATACGGTTGCGGCGCTGCGAAAAAAAGTCAAATCCATATTTGGAAAGCTGCAGGAGGCCTTGCCGGCAACCGAGGCGGAGAACGCAGAGGACATGCGTGCGCTGCGCCCGATGGTACAAGTGCTCACCGATACCGTTCTGGATTTTTCCAAACGACTTTTGCAGGCGAAGCAGGAAGAAAATGCCTACGATTTCAGCGACATTTCGCACATGGCGTTGAAACTGCTTGTTGAGATACAAGCGGATGGCAGTTTCCATCGCACACCTCTTGCCGATACGCTGCGCGCGCAATATACGGAAATTCTTTTGGATGAATATCAGGATACAAACGAAGCGCAGGAGATGCTTTTTACGGCTCTTTCCGATCACGAGCAAAATCTGTTCTGTGTCGGCGATGTAAAGCAGAGCATCTACGGCTTTCGTCTTGCTATGCCTGAAATTTTTCTGCGCCGCAGAGCTGCAAGCTTCGATTATGACGGCGTGCATTTTCCTGCTCGCATCACGCTTGGCAACAACTTCCGGTCCCGCAAAACGGTTGCAAACGGGATCAACCGGCTGTTTGAGCAACTAATGACCGACGCGACTTGCGGCGTGGAATACGGCGATACCGAGCGCCTGTACGCCTCCGCTGATTACGATCCGGCCGATGACGCGCCGATTGAACTGCACCTGCTCCCTTCAGGTGCGAACGGGTCAGATCAGATCCCGCCGGAGGCGACGCATATCGCGCAGTGCATCCAAGATTTAATAGACGAAAATACAACCGTGACCGGTAAAGACGGCAGCTCCCGTCCGATGCGTTACGGCGACATCTGCATTTTGATGCGCTCACTGTCTGGCGGCGAAAAATACTTTGAAGCGCTCGAAGCAGCGGGAATTCCTGCGTTTTATCAAAAGAAAGGCGGCTTTTTCGCCATGCGGGAGATTCGTGTAATGGTCTCGCTTCTGGAGACGCTGAACAACCCATACGACGACGTGCCGCTTTGCGCATGCTTGTTTTCTCAGATCTGGGGATTTACACCCGACGACCTTGCCGAAATCAAAATGTCGTCGCGCGACGAACCGTTTTTCCGCAAAATGGCAAATATGGATTCCGAAAAATGCCGCCGTTTTCTGAACGACTATAACGAGCTGCATGCACTTTCCACTGTGCTGACGCCTGCGGCGCTGCTGCGCACCATCTATGAGACAACCGGTTTTATGGCGATTGCCGGCGCGATGCCCGGCGGTGACAATCGAAAGCTGAATCTGCTATTGCTGCTGCGCTACGCCGAGAGCTATGCGGAAAACGGGAAAAACAGTTTGTCTGGATTTTTGCGCTACCTCAAACGCCTGCGTGAAAATGAAGCGAATGTGGAAGCCGCCACGGGCGTTTCGGAATATGCGGACGTTGTGCGCATCATGACCATTCACAAAAGCAAGGGGCTTGAATTTCCTGTGGTTTTCCTTGCGAAGTGCGGCGCGTCGTTCAACGCAGCCGATCGCAGGAAACCACTGCTTATCCATCCGAAAATGAAGCTTGGGTTGAAAATTTATGATAGGGACGGACGACGCAGCTATCCGTCTGTACCATATATAGCGGCAAAGCTCGGGATTGCAGCCGATGCACAGGCGGAAGAACTCCGCGTGCTGTATGTAGCGCTGACACGCGCAAGAGAGCGGCTGATTTTAGTGGGAAGCGGGAATGCGCGTACAAGTACACAGAGCATTGCATCTTCTGCGGCAAACGCCGTACTGGGGGAGAATGGCGTGCCGACCGCGTTCGTGCAAAATGCAAACAACTATCTTTCCTGGATCTGCGCCGCGTGGATGAAACATCCGGACGCCGAAGCGCTCCGAAAGCTCGCCGAATATGGAGGGGAGCGGGAAGGGAAGTCAGACTTCCATCTGCGAATCGTTCTACCACAGGAAACCGCAAAAGAAGAACGAGCCGAAGAGGAAATACACACGGCCGCTGCTGTGGATCCCGCTTTGCTGCGAAAACTAAAGACAAAAATCGAATACACCTATCCGTATCTGCCCTTGCGCGCCTGCCCTGCAAAGGTTAGTGCCTCTGCGTTAAACGCACGTGATGACGCTTTTTCGTTTTTTGCAGAAGCGCGTCCGGCTTTCCTCGGCAAAGGCGGTATGACGCCCGCTATGCGGGGAACTGCAACTCACGCTTTTGCGCAGTTCTGCGATTTTGCCGCCGCAAAACAGGATTTGGAATCGGAAATTCGCCGCCTTACGGACGCCGGAAAGCTGACAAAGGAAGATTGCGAAGTGCTGGATCGTGCGGCACTCACAACATTTTTGAACTCGCCGCTGCTTGCACGTATAGAACACGCAGATTTTGTTTGCCGGGAACAAAAATTTACCGTATTTCTGCCTGCTGAAGAAGTGACCGGTATGAAAGATGCGGCTCTACAAAATGAAAAGGTGTTGCTGCAAGGCGTCATGGATTGCGTGTTTGGCGAAAACGGCAGCGTAGTGCTGTTGGATTATAAAACGGATCGTGTGCGAACGCCTGAAGAACTTATCGAACGGTACACCACGCAGCTGCGCGTTTATGCCTATGCGGCGAAACAACTGTTTGAGACCGAGGTAAGGGAGGCTTATTTGTACTCCTTTGCACTTGGAAAAGCGATCCTTGTAAATATTTAAGTGCTTTTCGAAAAAAAGGCTTGCTTTTTTTTCGGCGGTGTGGTAAAATCCCTATGCTGATTTGATGGAATCCCGAAAGAGGTGAATGAAAATGAAACAGGGTATTCATCCCGAGTACAAAACCGCTACTGTGAAATGCGCTTGCGGCAATGAATTCGTGACCCGCTCCACAAAATCGGAGCTGCGTGTGGATATTTGTTCCAAATGCCATCCTTTCTTCACCGGCAAGCAAAAGCTTGTAGATACCGGCGGGCGTGTGGATCGCTTCAACAGAAGATTCAATCTGGACGCAAAGAAATAAGCAAAAAGCGGTGCAGGAGATGTGCCGCTTTTTTCTTTGGGGTGACCTTGTGGGCGAAACATACAAAACCGTTCAAATCAAAACCGAAGCCGAATTCACCGAAAAACGTTCCCGCTTTATCGGTGCAATCGCGCCTGTCTCATACGAAGCGCAGGCACAGGCGTTTATTGAGGAAATCCGCCGCAGGCATCGTGACGCGCGACATAACGTATTTGCCTATCGGCTGCGCGAAGGCGGCATAAAACGATACAGCGACGATGGCGAGCCACAGGGGACGGCCGGCGTCCCTGTTTTGAATGTTTTGGAAAAAGCCGATGTGTTTGACGCCGTGATCGTGGTTACGCGCTACTTTGGAGGGATCCTGCTTGGCGGCGGCGGGTTGGTGCGCGCGTATTCGCACACGGCGCATCTGGCGCTCACGGCGGGGAAAATCGTCACCCTGGAAAAACAGACAGTTTTTCGTGCAAAAGTGGATTATGCATTTCACGGCAAGCTTTTAAATCTGCTGGAAGGCTTCGGCGCAAAGGTCATCAAGACGGCGTTCGAGCAAAATGTCACCCTTGAGATTGTGCTCCCTTCCGAGGTGGCAGATCAACTGGACGCAAAAGTATTCGATCTTTCTTCAGGTGCGGTCAAACTTGAAAAGATCGGCGAAAAATTTGCCGAAAAATAAAGGGAAAATCATTTTTTCTGCGTATATACAATTAGATATGGATTTAGGAGGTATTGTGCTTGGCGGAAACCATTCGGGAAAGAACTCTGGAAATTGAAAATCGTATTCTCTCTGAAAAGGCCTGCCATTGTGCAGATACCCGCGGCAGATTGCGTGAGGAACCGGAATGCGATATCCGTACGGCGTTCCAGCGGGATCGTGACAGGATCCTGCATTGCAATGCGTTTCGCCGGCTCAAACATAAGACCCAGGTCTTTCTTTCACCGGAGGGCGACCATTATCGCACCCGTCTTACGCACACGCTGGAAGTCGCCCAGATCGCGCGTACCATTGCGCGGGCGCTTCGCTTGAGCGAAGACCTGACCGAAGCAATCGCGCTCGGGCATGATCTCGGCCATACGCCGTTCGGTCATGCCGGGGAACGTGCGCTCGATGAAGTATACGACGGCGGCTTTCGCCATTATGAACACAGCCTGCGTGTGGTCGATAAGCTTGAAAAAGGCGGAAAAGGGCTCAACTTGACCTTTGAAGTTCGAGACGGCATCGTTTGCCATACGACAGGTCCACAGGCGCAAACACTGGAAGGACGCATTGTGCGGCTCGCCGATAAGATCGCCTATTTAAACCACGACATTGACGACGCGGTGCGCGCGGGTGTTATGGCGGAGAGCGACATCCCTCTGGATGTGCGTACGACCCTCGGTGAAAGCAAATCCAAGCGTATCGATACGCTGGTACGCTCCGTGATCGACAACAGCGAGGATACGATCGCCATGGCGCTCGACGTGGAACAGGCGCTTTCTGAGCTCAACCGTTTCATGTTCAAAAACGTGTATACCAATCCTGTTTGCAAGGGGGAGGAAAAAAAGGCGGAAGCGCTCATTAAAAGCCTGTATACATATTTTATGGAGCATCCAAACCTCATGCCGTCCTCTTGCTGGCAGACGGTGATTGAAGAGGGCGCTGCACGCGCCGCGTGCGATTATGTTGCCAGTATGTCCGACAGTTATGTTTTAAGCGTTTATCAACGTTTGTTTATTCCGACGGCTTGGCTGGAAAAAGGCTTCGGATAATGGATATTCAGGTTGCTGAAAAGAGGTGATACGCCATGGCTTTTTCCGAAGAATTTTTGTCCGAACTTCGTTCCCGCGCGGATATGGAATCCGTGGCGTCCTCCTATGTGACCCTCAAGCGCAGGGGCAGGATTTTAACTGGACTTTGCCCGTTTCATAATGAGAAGACACCGTCTTTCACGGTATACCCGGAAACGCAGTCATACTATTGTTTCGGCTGCGGCAACGGCGGCGATGTTATCACATTCATCAAAAATATTGAAAATCTGGATTATGCGGAGGCGGTCCGCCTGCTTGCGGACCGCGTCGGTCTTGCCGTTCCGCAGGACAACCGCTATGATGCGGGGCTTTATGAAAAGCGACGCAGAATGTTTGAGGCAAACCGTCTTGCCGCCCGCTTTTTTCACAGTACACTGTATTCCCCGGCAGGGGAAGCGGGGCTCACTTATTTTCATGAACGCGGGCTTACGGATAAAACGATTCGGAAATTCGGTCTGGGTTTTGCGCCTGCAGGGTGGGAAAACCTGCGCCGATACTTAAACCACGAAGGCTTTTCAGAACGTGAGCTCTATGAGGCAAACCTGCTTCGTATGCGCGAGCGCGGCAGTTTGAAGAGCTATTATGATGCTTTTTCCGAGCGCGTCATGTTCCCCATTATCGACCTGCGTGGTAATGTTTTGGCATTCAGCGGGCGCGCACTCGTCAGCGGCGCACCGCGCAAATATGTCAATACGAGCGACACGCTGGTCTATAAAAAAGGGGAAAACCTGTTCGCACTCAATTTTGCGCGCAAGTCCAAAGCCGGAAATCTGATCCTTTGTGAAGGCAATATGGACGTTGTGGCGCTCCATCAGGCTGGCTTTGACAATGCTGTTGCGGGCCTCGGCACGGCGCTCACCGAACAGCAGGCGTCGCTGCTTTCCCGCTACACTTCGGAAGTTCTGCTTTGCTATGACAACGACGAAGCCGGGCAGAAGGCTGTGCGCCGCGCGCTTTCCATTTTAGAAAAGACAACTCTGCATGTGAAAGTGATTCGAATGCAAGGGGGCAAAGACCCGGACGAGATCATCAAAACACATGGTCCGGAACGGTTCCGCGCACTGCTGAATGATGCTGCAAACGATGTAGAATACCGTATTTTACAGGCGCGGGCAGCGCATGACGTGTCGACTTCGGATGGGAAATCTTCTTTTTTGGAGGATGCCTGCAACATTCTTTCCGATGTACTGAGTCCCGTGGAGCGTGACATTTACGCTGCGCGGCTCGCTGAAGAAACGTCTGTTTCCAAAGAGGCTATTCTCTCGCGGACAGAAATGATCCGCAAGGGCAATGCAAAACAGCAACGCAAAAACCGGCTTCGCGACATTCGGGAGTTGTCCGCACCCGCACAAAAGGCTGTAGATACGGTAAATCCGGAACGGGCAAAGCATTTGCGCGCAGCTAAGGCTGAAGAGATGCTGTTGGCGTCTTTTATGCATAATCCGGAGTTTTTCAGTCAAATTAAGGAAGAAGTCACTGCAAAAGATTTTGTAACCTCGTTCAATGCGCGTGTGTTCGATGCTGTTTCAAATTGTATCGCGCAATATGGGCACTTTGCGCTTTCCATGCTGGAGGATTCCTTTACAGCTGAGGAAAGAAGCGCGGTGGCAGCGATCCAAACCCTGATCCCGAATCTTGCCGATACACCCGAGGAATGCCGCGACTGCATCCGTGTTTTGGCGCAGGAAAAAGCGAAGGTCGGTCTCGAAGATCCGGCGTCGCTTTCGGACGATGATTTCTTAAAGCTGTTCCGGTCGAACTGACTTCGGAGCTTGTATTTTTGTGTGAGGAGAGACTATGGAGAACACAAACAAAAAGTCGACTGTCACCGCTCTTTTGGAAAAAGGAAAAGCGGCGGGCAAACTGACGACGCAGGAGATCGATGCTGCAATTCTCGAAATGGATTTCGACATGGAAGAGCTGGACAAGCTCTATGAAACCATTGAGGCGCAGAATATCGAGATCATCGACGATATGAACGAGTCGGCGCTTGAAGATCTGAATTTTGACAGCGAGATCCCCAAAGGCCAGGAAACAGCGGAAGCGGCAGCGGAAAGCCGTACAGCCGCCATGGACGATCCCGTGAAGGTATACCTCAAAGAGATCGGGCGCGTGCCGCTGTTAACTCCGGAAGAAGAGATTGAGCTTGCCATTCGCATCAGCCAGAACGACCAGCAGGCCAAACAGCGCCTTGCGGAAGCGAACCTGCGGCTTGTCGTAAGCATTGCCAAGCGGTATGTCGGTCGCGGAATGCAGTTTTTGGATCTGATCCAAGAGGGGAATTTAGGCCTTATTAAAGCGGTGGACAAATTCGACTATACAAAGGGCTTCAAATTCTCGACCTATGCGACCTGGTGGATCCGGCAGGCGATCACCCGCGCGATCGCCGATCAGGCACGCACCATCCGCATCCCGGTGCACATGGTGGAGACCATCAACAAGGTCAAAAAGACAAACACGCAGCTTCTGCACAAAAACGGGCGCGACCCGACGGCAGAAGAGATTGCTGCAGAGCTGAATATGCCGGTAGAAAAGGTGCGCGAAATCTTACGTGTTTCACAGGAACCGGTATCCCTGCAAACGCCGATCGGTGAGGAAGAGGACAGCCACCTCGGCGACTTCATCCCGGACGAAGACGCGCTCGCCCCGGAAGATGCCGCATCGCGGATGCTGTTGAAAGAGCAGCTTTCCGAAGTTCTCAAAACCCTGACCCACCGCGAAGCAAAAGTGCTTTCCCTGCGGTTCGGGCTTGAAGACGGGCATCCGCGCACGCTTGAAGAAGTCGGCAGTGAATTCGGCGTCACGCGCGAACGAATCCGCCAAATCGAAGCCAAGGCGCTTCGCAAACTGCGCCATCCGACGCGCAGTAAGAAGCTGAAAGATTATGTGGATAACTTTACATAAGATGTAAGGAGTTTATATGGATAAGAACGATAAAAAATCGTCCCTGCACACGCTGCTGGAAAAGGGGAAAGCGGCGAGCAAGCTGACGACACAGGAGATCGATGCCGCAATTCTGGAAATGGATCTCGACATGGAAGAGCTGGACAAGCTCTATGAAACCATTGAGGCGCAGAATATCGAGATCATCGACGATATGAACGAATCGGCGCTCGAGGACCTGAATTTTGACAGCGAAATGCCTAAAGGTCAGGAAGCCGCTGCGGCCACAACGGAAAGCCGTACAGCCGCCATGGATGATCCTGTGAAGGTGTACCTCAAAGAGATCGGGCGCGTGCCGCTGTTAACCCCGGAAGAAGAGATTGAGCTTGCCATTCGCATCAGCCAAAATGACCAGCAGGCCAAACAGCGCCTTGTGGAAGCGAACCTGCGGCTTGTCGTAAGCATTGCCAAGCGGTATGTCGGCCGCGGAATGCAGTTTTTGGATCTGATCCAAGAGGGGAATTTAGGCCTTATTAAAGCGGTGGACAAATTCGACTATACAAAGGGCTTCAAATTCTCGACCTATGCGACCTGGTGGATCCGGCAGGCGATCACCCGCGCGATCGCCGATCAGGCACGCACCATCCGCATCCCGGTGCACATGGTGGAGACCATCAACAAGGTCAAAAAGACAAACACGCAGCTTCTGCACAAAAACGGTCGCGACCCGACGGCAGAAGAGATTGCTGCAGAGCTGAATATGCCGGTAGAAAAGGTGCGCGAAATCTTACGCGTTTCACAGGAACCGGTATCCCTTCAAACGCCGATCGGCGAGGAAGAGGACAGCCACCTCGGCGACTTTATCCCGGACGAAGACGCGCTCGCCCCTGCGGACGCAGCTTCTATGACGCTCTTAAAAGAGCAGCTTTCCGAAGTTCTTAAGACGTTAACGCGCCGCGAGGCAAAAGTGCTTTCCCTGCGGTTCGGGCTTGAAGACGGGCATCCGCGCACGCTTGAAGAAGTCGGCAGTGCGTTCGGCGTTACACGCGAACGAATCCGCCAAATCGAAGCCAAGGCGCTTCGCAAGCTGCGCCATCCGAGCAGAAGCAAAAAATTAAAGGATTATCTGGATTAAATCCAGTTTGGACATCCCGCGCCGGGGTGTCCTTTTTCGTAAAATTGTCTTGTGTGCTGTGCATGAATATGCTACAATAAACAAAAGGATGTCGGGAGTGATACGAATGGAAAGACGGGATAAAATCAACTATTATCTGGACCTTGCTGAAGTGGTTTCCCAGCGAAGCACCTGCCTGCGCCGCCATTTCGGCGCGGTAATCGTCCAGAACGATGAAGTGATTTCAACCGGGTACAACGGTGCACCGCGCGGCAGAAAGAACTGCACCGATCTAAACTATTGCGTGCGGCAGGCTCTCCATGTCCCACGCGGCGAGCGCTATGAGCTTTGCCGCAGTGTGCATGCTGAAGCAAATGCTATCATCAGCGCCTCGCGTAAGGAGATGATCGGCAGTACACTGTATCTCGTGGGCGTCGAGTGTGACACAGGAGATTATGTAGAAAGCGCGAGCAGCTGCCCCATGTGCAAACGGCAGGTCATCAACGCCGGCATTATGCATGTGATTATTCGAGATACCAAGGATGATTACCGGATCATCAACGTCCAAAAGTGGATCGAAGATGACGAGTCGCTGGACGGTGCAAAAGGCTATTAACGGATTTCTGTCTTCCAAGGAGATTTCAAACATGACACGCTTTCGTAAACGCTTTGCCGGCATTGCGGCGTTTTTGCTTCTGTTTTCGCTTCTGTGCTGCGGCTGTTTTTTGTCAGCCGGCGCTGCAGATAACGGTTTTTCTCTTTCTGTAGGCTCTATTGAGGACGGCGGTATGATTCGCCTGCGCGTATATGCAGAAGGCGGGCGGCATCTCGGTGGATTTTCACTTTTGCTGCATTATGATGACACGTTTCTGCGGTATGAAAGCAGTACAGTTTCCGACTGCGGCGGTGTCGCTTATGTTGCCCCGACAGAGAACGGCAGCATTGCATTGACCTTTGCAACCATACAGGAGGATATTCAAACCAACGGAGAGCCGTTTTGTGAGCTTATGTTTCAAATTGCAGAAGGCGCTTTTGGAACGGCCGAGCTTTCTTTGGAAGTTTGTGAAGCCATCGATACAAACGACAACCCGATCGGCGGGCTTACGGCAGATCCTGTGTATATTACTGTTTCGCAAACTGCTCTGACTCTGGAAAATGCGCCAACCCAAAAGTACTATTTTTGCGGTGATGCATTAAATACGGATGGCTTGCGTGTGACAGCCACATATCCGGGCGGTGCGCAGGAGGTGCTGTCAGAATATGCACTTAGCGGCTTTCAGTCTGATGTGCCGGGCGTTGCTACCGTTACTGTGCGCAGCGGGAAAAATCGTGTTTCCTTCCAGGTCCTTATCGTTCTAAAAGGGGATGTGGACGCGGATGAGGATGCAGACCGGGATGATTATATGTTGATTGCCCGGCAGTCAGCCGAACGTGCATCGCTTTCGGAAGAAGCGCAGTTTCGAATGGATCTCAACGGAGATGGCGCTGTTGACGGATTTGACACGATGTATGAAGATCTCCTTTTGGATGGCCGTATTGCAGAATAGTACATAAAGTTAGTAAAACAGCACAAAATTATTTGTGTTATTTCTTGCAAATTCCACAGTAATTCTCTGCAAAATCTGCATTATTTCTTGACAAATATGCGGAAACCGTTTATACTTATTCCATTCTGAAATGGTCCAATATGCAGGAATGCATTGAACTTCCTGCAAAATTATATTGGGAGGCTTTTTTATGAAGATGAAAAAAGTTCTTGCCGTGCTCATGGCGCTGACCCTTGTGGTCCTGTGCTTTGCAGCATGCGGCTCCAACAATGCCGGTTCGGGATCTACGAACGGCGACACCATCAAGATCGGTCTGAGCGGCCCGTTAACGGGTAATAACGCGCAGTACGGTATCGGTGTTCAGAACGGTGCGCAGCTTGCCGTAGACGAGATCAACGCTGCCGGCGGCATCAACGGCCATCAAATTGAATTCAAGATGGAAGACGACGAAGCAGACGCAGAAAAAGCTGCTAATGCGTATAACACCTTGAAAGACTGGGGCATGCAGCTTTCACTTGGCACTGTGACCTCCGGCGCCTGCATTGCGTTTGAAGGCCTTGCTGAGGCGGACAATATGTTCGTCTTGACGCCGTCTGCAACGGCCGTGGAAGCCATTTCCGGCGACAACGCATTCCGTGTTTGCTTCTCCGACCCGCAGCAGGGTGTTGAGGCGGCTGACTACATTGCCGACCACAACATTGCAACTACAGTTGCTGTGATCTACGACTCTTCCGATGCTTATTCTTCTGGTATCCGTGATCGTTTTGTCGCTGAAGCAGCAACAAAAGGCTTACAGATTTTATCTGAGCAGTCCTTCACGGCGGACACTAAGACGGACTACTCTGCACAGCTTCAGAGCATCAAGTCCTCCGGTGCGCAACTTGTGTTCCTGCCCATCTATTACACCGAAGCGTCTCTGATCATCAAACAAGCAAACGCTGCCGGTCTTGACGTGATGTGGTTTGGCTGCGACGGTTTGGATGGCCTGCTTCGTATCCAGAACTATGACTACTCTCTGCTGGAGGGTGTTATGCTTCTGACCCCGTTCACGGCAACTTCTACGGACGAACACACTGTGAACTTTGTGCAGAAATACACGGAAAAATATCAGGATACGTCAACGCTGAACCAGTTTGCTGCTGATGCCTATGATGCAATCTATATCATCAAGCAGGCTGCTGAACAGGCGGGCATTACGCCGGATATGTCGGCGTCCGAAATGTGCGACGCGATGAAGACCGCCATGACCAGCATCACCTTTACAGGCGTGACCGGCCAGGGCATTACCTGGGGTGCAGACGGTGAACCGTCTAAGCCGCCCATCGTGGTCCGCATTGAAAACGGCGACTACACCGTGTTGCAGTAACGATTGAGTTTCATCCAGTATGCCGTATGGAAATCCTCCATACGGCATACTTTGGAATTTTGTGAAAACATGTGTGTTTTGAAAAATTGCATCTCCTGCGACTTTTCAAAACACATATGGGAGGATGGATATGGAATTTGTTTCCTATTTGGTTTCCGGCATCAGTCTTGGCAGTATATATGCGCTGATTGCTTTGGGATACACCATGGTTTACGGCATTGCCAAGATGCTGAACTTCGCACATGGCGATATTATCATGATCGGCGCTTACATCATTTACACGCTGTCTACGACGGCTGGTGTTCCGCCGGTTGTCAGTGTGCTCTGTTCGATTGTTGCGTGCGCGGTGATGGGCGTTGTCATTGAAAGAGTCGCATACAAACCGCTGCGCAACGCTTCTTCGCTGGCGGTTTTGATCACCGCGATCGGCGTGAGCTACTTACTGCAAAATGCTGCGCTGCTGATTTTCGGTTCTGATACGAAAAGCTTTACCTCGGTTATCACCCTGCCGTCGATTACGCTGTTTAACGGCGCTTTGCACATTTCCGGCGAAACGATTGCTACTATTGTGGTTTCGCTTATTTTGATGATAGCGCTTACGCTTTTTATCAACAAGACAAAACCCGGAAGAGCGATGCGCGCTGTCTCGGAGGATCGCGGCGCAGCGCAGCTCATGGGCATCAACGTCAATGCAACCATTACGTTGACTTTTGCCATTGGTTCGGCGCTTGCAGCGGTTGCCGGCACGCTGCTTTGTTCGGCGTATCCGGCGCTTTCCCCAACGACCGGTTCCATGCCCGGCATTAAAGCGTTTACTGCGGCTGTGTTCGGTGGTATCGGCTCGATTCCCGGTGCTATGCTCGGTGGTGTTTTGCTCGGTATCATTGAAAATTTGAGCAAAGGCTATATCTCCACGCAGCTTTCCGACGCAATCGTTTTTGCCGTTTTGATTTTGGTGCTCCTAATCAAGCCGACAGGCCTTCTGGGCAAAAAAATCAGCGAGAAAGTGTGAGGTGATCGTCTTGGCATCAAAAAACAGAACGTTAAAAGCAACTACCAAAAATGACTTGATCACCTATGCCATGCTCGCCGTTATGTTTATTGTCGTACAGATTTTGACGGCGACCGGCAGCATGTCCAGCCTCTTTACAGGGTTGCTTGTTCCGCTGTGCACCTATTCTATCATGGCGGTCTCGCTGAATCTGGTTGTCGGTATTCTTGGTGATCTTTCCCTCGGTCACGCCGGGTTCATGTGTGTCGGCGCCTATGTCAGTGCATTTTTCTCTGTTACCTTTGAGCAGACGATTCAGCCTGACTGGCTGCGCTTCCTGATTGCATTGCTGCTCGGCGGGATCTGTGCGGGGATCTGCGGCCTTTTGATCGGCATCCCTGTGCTGCGTCTGAAAGGCGACTACCTTGCAATCGTGACGCTTGCTTTCGGCGAGATCATTAAGAATATCGTAAACCTTCTGTATGTCGGTGTTGACGAAAACGGTTTGCATGTTTCCATGGAAAGCACGTCTGCGCTTGGGCTTACCGAAAACGGACGGGTGCTCATAAAAGGTGCGCTCGGCATCACGGGTACACCACGGGATTCGACCTTTTTGATCGGGTTCATTTTACTGCTTATTACCGTGTTTGTTTCGCTTAACCTGATCCATTCCCGCACGGGGCGCGCGGTTATGTCCATTCGCGACAACCGCATAGCCGCTGAAAGCGTCGGGATCAACGTTACAAAATACAAGCTGATTGTTTTCAGCGTTTCGGCGTTTTTTGCAGGGATCGCAGGCGTTTTGTATGCGCATAATTTGTCCTCCCTGACTGCAACAACGAAAAACTTCGGCTACAACATGTCGATCACGATTTTGGTGTTTGTTGTGCTCGGTGGTATCGGCAGCACACGCGGCTCCATTATCGCTGCTATCATTCTGACGGCACTCCCCGAGGTTTTGCGCGGGATGGACAATTATCGCATGCTCATTTATTCTATCGTCCTGATCTTGATGATGCTTGCAAACAACAATGAGAAAATCAACCTCTTCAAAGAAAAGATCTCTATTATGAACCTACTGCAAAATAAAAAGCAGGGCAACAAATTGGATAAGGAGGCGCATTCCTGATGGCTTTGTTGGAAGTGAAAAACCTCGGTATCCAATTCGGCGGTCTTCGTGCCGTAGACGACTTTTCATTGGAAATCGAAAAAGGAGAGCTTTACGGGCTGATCGGACCAAACGGCGCCGGGAAGACTACGGTATTCAATATGCTGACCGGTGTTTATAAGCCGACAGAGGGTAAGGCTTTTCTGGACGGAAAAAGCATCGTCGGCAAAAAACAGATCGAGATCAACCGTATGGGGATCGCGAGAACGTTTCAGAACATCCGGTTGTTTCGGCAGATGTCCGTACTGGATAATGTAAAAGTCGGGCTGCATAACCAGATCAAGTACAGCACGCTTGCCGGTGTGCTCAAACTGCCTTCCTATTTCAAGAAGGAACGGGAGATGGATGACCAGGCGATGGAGTTGCTTTCCGTTTTTGATTTACAGGACGACGCCGATCTGCTTTCGTCTAATCTTCCTTACGGCAAACAACGCAAACTGGAGATTGCGCGCGCACTGGCAACCAACCCAAAGCTGTTGCTGCTTGACGAGCCAGCTGCCGGCATGAACCCGAATGAAACATCAGAGTTGATGAAAACCATCCAGTTCGTGCGTGAAAAGTTCCATATGACCATTTTGCTGATCGAGCATGACATGCATCTGGTCTCCGGTATTTGTGAGAAGCTGACGGTTTTGAATTTTGGCAAAGTGCTCGCCTGCGGCGAGACGTCGGAAGTGCTGAAAAATCCGGAAGTTATTACCGCGTATCTCGGCGAGTAAAGGAGGGTAACGACATGGCAATGCTTGAAGTCAAGGATCTGGAGGTTTGCTACGGCGTTATCCGCGCGGTCAAAGGTGTTTCCTTCTCGGTCGAACAGGGAGAAATCATCGCTTTGATCGGTGCGAACGGCGCCGGAAAAACTACGATTTTGCACACTATCACGGGGTTGATTCCTGCAAAAAGCGGCAGTATCGTTTTTGAAGGAAAAGAGCTTACCAAAACACCCGCGCACAAAATCGTGGCGATGGGTATGGCGCACGTTCCAGAGGGCAGACGTGTGTTTCAGCAGTTAACTGTGTTGGAAAATTTGCGCCTCGGTGCGTATACACGCAAGGACAAAGCAGAAGTACGTGAGTCGCTTGAAAAAGTATATGCGCGCTTTCCGCGTCTTGAGGAACGCAAAAACCAGATCGCAGGCACGCTTTCCGGCGGTGAGCAGCAAATGCTTGCCATGGGCAGAGCTTTGATGAGCAATCCGCGCATCATTTTGATGGATGAGCCTTCAATGGGGCTTTCCCCGCTGCTGGTTTCTGAAATTTTCGACATTATCCGCGTAATCAGCGAGAGCGGTACAACTGTCCTGCTGGTTGAGCAGAATGCAAAGAAGGCATTAGCCATTGCAGACCGTGCCTATGTTTTGGAGACTGGCACGATTACGCTTTCCGGCAAAGCGTCAGATTTGATGCATAACCCCTCCGTGCAAAAAGCCTATCTGGGCGAATAAATCGAGAAAGGCATGGTGTTTATGGGCGAAAATTATGTGATCACCATTGCAAGAGGATATGGCAGCGGCGGAAGAACCGTCGGCAAAATGCTGGCCGAACAGTTGAACATCCCATTCTATGACCGTGAGCTCTTTTATCTTGCTTCGGAGGACAGTGGCATCAATCTTTCGCTGTTCGGGGAATTGGATGAAAAGGTTCGAAAAGGTCTTTTTTCTCCGTCTACGCGTAAATATACAGGTGGTCTGATCCCACCGGAGAGCAGCGATTTTGTTTCCGATGAAAACTTGTTCAATTACCAGGCTAAAATCATCCGGGAGCTTGCAAACCGCCAGACCTGTGTGATTGTAGGACGTTGCGCAGATTTTGTGCTAAAGGGCTATGAGAATCTTGTAGACGTGCTCGTTTGGGCTCCGCTTGAAAACTGCGTGCAGAACATCATGGAAATTGAAGGCTTAAGCAGCAAAGAAGCAGAGCGTAAGATCAAAAAGATCGACAAACACAGAAGCGAGTATTACCACTACTACACAGGTCACGAGTGGAATGACGTGCGCAACTATTCTTTCTGCGTCAACAGCGGCCGTATTGGTTTTGACAAAACTGCGCAGGCGATCCGGCAGTTCGCGGAGATCAAACTGGGAAGAAGCCTGTAAAAAATTCAATTATCTGTAAAAAAGAGCACCGGCATTTTGTCGGTGCTCTTTTTCATCTGCTTTTATGAAATGAGATCATGGTTTAGGATTGGAATCGTTCTTTGGATCCTCAACAATAATATCCAGATCCAGATATTCCGCGATGAAGTCATCCGTTTTATTTTTGCGTACTGGCGATGGAAGCGTCTCTTCACTTGAAAGTGAATCCCATTTTTTTGTGTATTTCGGCTTATACCAAAGCCATTCACGGCGGCGGCAGATCACGAGGAATGTTCCGAATATGATCGCAATGCAAGTTACGATGCTGCCGGTGTAAAGCCCGGCAGAAACATAGCGCAATGTGATCTCATGTTCGCCTCCTCCGATCCTGAAGCCCAAAAGTCCTTCGGAGACGGCGAGGATATCCGCATCATAAACCGGCTGGCCATCCACAAAGACCTGCCAGTTTTTATCGTAGGGGATAGAAGTATAAACAATCTCGTTTTCACCGGCTGTCAGCGTTCCGTGTAAATACGTGTCGCTGTAAGCGTCCAGCGTCAACGCGCCGTCTGCGAGCGTTTCATATCCAGCTTCAAAAGCGGCGGTGTCCAGTGTGTATGCATAAAACTCCATGGTCCCGTCCTGCACCGAGCTTTTTAAGGAAACATCGGCATAAATCGTTTCACCGGCGTTGTGCACACCCAGATCCAGAATATATCCCTCCGACGGGGTAACAGATTTGGAAAAGAGGTTGGATGAGAAAGTGACCGACTCCGCATTATCGGACTGAACATAGATATAGACATTTCCTGTGGCTTGCGGCGTAAATTCTAAGGTGAAACCAGCGCCGGCAGACTCCGAAATCTTGCGATAGGTGATGAAGCCGTTTTCCACTTCGCCCTCTAAAAATTCTTCAATGTTGTTATAGCTGATGTAATCCACATGGAGTTTCTGGAATACAGACGGAATCCCTGTTGCCGCTGCAAACCAGTTCTGCTGCGCTTCAAACGGGTCATCCGTTGTGCCGGCGTCCCAGGACGCAACATCCGCGTTGCACGCGAACGCAATCGGCAGGGCATACAGATTTTCATAGGCGGTAAAGCCTTCCGTGGAGAACAGTCGGCGATAAAACTGGGTGCTCATCTCGCTGTTATCGTTGTCTACAATGTATTTCAGCCCGAACATCGCGTTATAAACAGGCGTTTGCAGGTGATAGGTATAGCTGTTGATGTAATTGCTGAACAGCCCTACGTCGCTTTGCAAATTTGCCGTTTTTTCATATGCCATGGAAGAGAAGACAGATACACCATTGTAGTTGTACCAGCTCGGGTCCATACGCGTGCGCAGATTTGTAAGTTCCATACGGTAAAAACCGCCGTCATATTCGTCCAACTGCGATTTCAGTTCGCGGAAATCCTGATAATCCGACGTGTAATTGGTTTTGGACTGATTCATCGAATATTTATTGGTATCGGCAAGCGCGATCTCTGAAAGCACCGTACATAGCAACAGAACAGAGACGGCAGAAGCCGCATATTTTTTATTCTGGAATATGCGCAGAATAACCACATAGCCTACTGCAAACACAAGGCTTAACAGCAGCGAAATGTCGTCAACGTTTTTGGATGTCAATTCCTCAACGAAGATAATGAATATCACAAGCGCTACACCCGCGCCGAGGATCTGCCGCATGGAGAAAGTACGGATCTGCGTAAATGCACGATAAGCCATGCGCAGCAGAATAAACGAATACATAAACGAAAACCGGTACGGCAAATCATTCGGAAAATGAAGCCCGTGCCAGAAGAAGTTCAGGACGTTGACGTCGAAGCTCAAATATAAAAAACCGAGCAGGCAAATGTGCGCCGCCTTTTCGCGTGCAGGGATGGTTTTGCAGAACAGATACAGCGGAACAAGGATCAGGGTTAAAATACCGCAATAAACGTTCGGCAGAACGTCCGTACCGCTGCTGCGGATGGTCGGGTCGGTCGCCGCAAGGTGATTGGCAAGAAAATCGAATACGGAAAAATACTTTTGCAGTTTTTCCGGCGCTGAACCCGACGTTGCCGAGCTGGCGGACAGCACCTCGATCAGCGGGAACAGCAACACACAGCACAAGGACACGGCAAGGACCGAATAAAATGCGAATTTCCAGCCCGCACAGAAAAAGACAGAATTTTTTAACCTTTTCACGATGGAAGGCTTCGGTTCGCCCTCGAGGACCGGGTGAAATTTTTCAGTCAGAGAATATTTCGAATAATAAAACGTCAGGAAGTAGAGCACCGCGAATATGCAGACCATATATGCCATGTAATAATTTGTGATAAAACATAGCGCCAGAGAAATGCAGTAAAGCCCGGGTTTGCCGCGGCGGATGATATTTTCAATCCCCAAAATCACCAGCGGGAACAGATACATGGCGTCCAACCACATTACGTTCCAGTAGTAGGCAACAAAATATCCGCAAAAGGCATACAAAACGCCGAAAGCAGCAATGCTTGCGTCCTCACGCCCTGTGGTGGATTTGAGATAATATGCAAACGTGCAGGCGGATGCGACCGATTTGAGCAGAATCATCAAAGAGATCGCTTCCGGAATATTTTCATGCCCAAAGAGGAAAATCAACAGGGTAAACGGGCTCGAAAGATAGTTGAGAAAGTTCCCGAGGAAATTGCCGCCAAGACCCGATTCCCACGAATACAGAAGCGAGCCGCCTTCCGTAACACGGTCGTACAGTTCAGCGAACAGCGGACCATACTGGTGATACAGATCCATACGCAAAATGGTCATATCCCCAAACGGAACCAAATCAAAGCAAAAATACACAAGTGTCATAATCCCGGCGGCGCAAAGCCCCGCAAGGAACACAAAACGGTTGCGGTAAAAAACGGATTTTTCGGTTCGCACTTTCTCTTTCGCCATAGCCACATTCCTCGAAATTAACTTGTTTTCAGTATACCACAGGCGGCTTTCTCTTGCAAGAAATTCTTGTTCTATTTCGGGACAAGTAACCATATATTGAAGTGAGGTGAACGAGAATGAGCATGCAAGAGGAAACCGGGCTTTCACAGGTGCTTATGATCCTGCCGGCACGCTTACAGGAAATGCTTCGTCGCGTCAGCAGCAATATGGCTGCCTCTCTTTCAGAGATCCGTCTGCGCAGCGGTCGGCCCGTTGTGCTCGTGACACCGCAAAATCAGTATTTCCTGACAGCCGGCGGAAAAACCACCTGTATTTGCTCCGACAATCTGCCAACCGTTTCAGAAGCTGAGATCTCCGATATTGTCGCACGCGCCTGTGGATTTTCGGTACACAGCCACCAGGAGGAACTGAAAAACGGTTTTTTAACACTGCCGGGCGGGCATCGCATAGGTGTCTGCGGCACCGCCGTGCGGCAAAACGGCAGCGTTGCGGGGCTTCGCAGCCCGACTGCGCTGAACATTCGCATTGCTAGAGTCATCCGTGGCGCGGCGCAGGAGGTCCTGCACGCCTGTTTTCAGGCAGGCCTTCAAAATATCCTTTTAGCCGGCCCGCCGATGAGCGGTAAGACCACGGTACTGCGCGATTTGGCAATCCAGATCTCCCAAGGTTTTTCCGGACGTCTTTACACCTGTGCCGTAATCGATGCTCGCGCCGAATTGTTCCCGGAAAACATCGGCGGTGATTTGTCCTCAGCTTTCCTCGGAGACGTTTTATATGGCTACGAAAAAGCGGAAGGCATTGCGCAGGCAGTACGCACCCTTTCGCCGGATATGGTATTCTGCGACGAGATCGGTTCGCGTGAAGACGCACAGGCAATCCTGCAAGGATGCCGCAGCGGTGTTCATTTTGCAGCGACTGCGCACGCCGAGACGCCGGAAGATCTCGAAAAGCGGGATGGGATACGGGAACTGCTTGCCGACGGCTGCATACAAACCGTTTTGTTTTTAGGGACGGGTGTGAACGTTGGCAAGATCCGCAAAACGGTTCGGGTTGGTGAACAGGATGCTCAAAGCGGCGGGACTTTTGCTGATTCTGGCAATATGCATTTGGACGGGCGCTTACTTTTCCGCACAGGTAAGCAGACGTCCGCGTGAAATTGAACGGTTTATCCGGCTGTTTACGGCAATCCGAAGCGAGATCGATTTTGCGCTTCGCCCAACAGGTGCGCTGCTTCAAAAGCTGGCCTCGCAAGCGGAGTTTTCGGATTTCCGCTTTCTTCAAACTGTAAACCGCCTGTTCCAGAACGGTGAGACCTTACAGCGCGCCTGGGCGCGCGCCGTGGAGGAACTGCAAAATTCCGGTGCATTACATAACGAGGAGATCGCGCTCATCCGTGCATTTTGTTCCGCTTTCGGCAGTACGGACCGCGCCGGACAAAGCGCAAATTGCGCTTATTTCATTGCGCAGCTGGAAGCGCGCGAAGAACTGGCGCAAGCAGCAAGGCGAAAGAAATCCGGGCTTTACCGCATGCTTGGCGTGCTCGGCGGCGTTTTTTTGGTGATTCTCTTCTTGTAATACGTAAGCGGTCGGAGGAAATATGGAAATCGAATTTATTTTTAAAATTGCCGCGATCGGCATTATCGTAGCTTTGCTCAATCAGGTGCTTTCCAAATCCGGACGAGAGGAATACGCTATGTTGACCGTACTTGCCGGGATCATCCTGATCGCGGTCATGCTCCTGCCGCAGTTGAGCAATCTGTATGAGATCGTGCGCTCGACATTTGATTTGTAAATGCTTAAAATCATCGGAATGTGTACGGCGGCGCTTGCCGTCATCGTGATCTTGAAAAATGTGCGGTCGGAATATGCGTTTTTCCTGAAGCTCGCTGTGCTACTGCTTTTGGGCATGTCCGTTGTAGGCATAGCAGCGGAAGCGGTCGGGCAGCTGCAGGAAATGGGCACGCAGGCCGGGATCGACAGCGACGTGCTCATGCTGCTTATTAAAGCGTTAGGACTTTGCCTGACCGCCCAGCTTGCGGCAAACCTCTGTCAGGACAGCGGGGAATCCGCTCTTGCAAGCGCCATAGAGCTTTTGGGACGCGGCGCAATTCTTTTGATGGCGCTTCCGCTTGCCGCGCAGCTGATTTCCTGGAGCCTTTCATGGATAGAAGTATAAACATGCGCATGCGAAAATTTGCGCTGGCAGCAGCCGTTGTCATTTTTTTATTAACCGCCACTGTCTTTCCTGCCTGTGCGGCGGAAAGCGAGCAGAACGAAGCAGAGGCTGTTTTTTCGGAACTTTATGATACACTGGACCAACAGACGCAAGTAGCGCTCGAGGAGATCGGCGTAACTTCCGGAAATTATGAGGAAATGGCTTCCCTTTCGCCGCGTAAGGTTATTACGGCGATCCTCGACCTGTTAACCGGTAAAGCTGCCGAGCCGCTTCGCTGTGTCGGATTTGTTTGTGCATTTCTGGTACTCGGAGCGGCGGCGGATGGTTTTTTACAAAAGAAAGCGTCCGTACGCACGGTTTTCTCCCTGTTTTGTGTATTATGGATCGTGTTGACTGTTTTGCAGCCGATCACCGAAAGCATGGTCGAAGCGTTTTCCGCCGTAGAACTGGGCGCAGATTTTTTACTGGCATACATACCCGCCTTTACCGGCGTCATTGCTATGAGCGGGAAGCCACTGCTTTCCGCCGCATACAGTTCCATGATGCTTGGACTTTCCAATCTGTTGTCCTTTATAAACAGCAAAGCGCTTTTGCCGCTTGTGCAGGCATTTTTTATGCTACATGTCGTTTCATCACTGCACGAAAAATATGCTTTTGACTCCATTACCGCATTTCTCAAGCGTGCCATCTGTATCGTACTCGGATTCGCTTCCACCATTTTTACAGGCCTGCTGACCATCAAAGGTGCGCTCGCGTCATCCGGGGACAGTGTAACGGTTAAAGGCGTCAAAATGCTTGTCAGCGGAACGCTGCCCGTGGTCGGCAGCACGCTTTCGGAAGCTTACACCTCTGTGCTCGGGTCTATGGGGCTGATTCAAAACGCCGTTGGTGTATTTGGGATCTTGGTCATTGTGCTCATGCATCTGCCGGTTATTCTGGAACTGCTGTTGTGGTATCTTGCGCTGACTTTTGCAGCAGCAATCGGCGGAGTACTCGGTCAAACGCAAGTGAAGAAATTGCTGGAGGGCATTGCCGCTACCGTTTCGCTGGTCAATATTTTTGTGATCTTCAACGGGTTTCTGCTGATTATTTCCACAGGCGTTATTTTGCAATTCAAGGGATGACAAAATGGATACCATTCGAAGCTGGGCTGTTACGATCTGCGTTTTTTCCGTTCTGGTTTTGCTGTTCCGAATGCTGTTTCCGGCCGGAAACGTCAAGCGGGCAGGTGAAACGCTTATTGCGCTGTTGATGGTCTTTATGCTGGTAAGTCCTTTTGCAAAGCTGTTTCGCGCAGGGCAGCTGACTTTTCCCGAACTGCAGGAGGAAGATGTGTATGAAGTCGGGCAGGAACAAGTATATGCAAACGCGCTCCAAAAGACCATCACCGAGCAACTTTCCGCCGCAGGAATCGAGATCGAGGAAATCGCTTTGCAAACGGAACTGGATACGCAAAATTATCTGGTGCTTTCCGAGGTACGGCTGGTAACCGATTCTGATAAAAACGATGATGAAATCCGAGCGTGTCTGGAGAATTCTCTCGGGATACCTGAAGAAATCGTCACGATCGAAAGGTGAACTATGGAAGCGCTGCAGAAGCTGAAAACAAGATTGAAAAACGAAAAAAAGGTATGGATTCCTGTTTGTATCGGCATTTTGGGCATCGCACTGCTGGCACTTTCCGAATTTTTGCCGCAGGAACAGGAATCCTCTGTTGAAACAGCGGTCAATTCGACCGACGATGCGGCATATTGCACAGAACTTGAGAACCGCTTATCCGCAGTCATTGCCGATGTGGAAAATGTCGGGCGGGTACGTGTGCTGCTCACACTTGAAGGGTCCGCCGAAACCATATACGCCACAGACGTCAGCGTCCAAAGCGAACAGGAGGGAGATACCGTTTCGGAAAGACGGGATTCGGAATATGTGCTTATCGATGATTCCGGGGGCGATTCCGGCATGGTCCTGCGAACACAGACGCCAAAGGTGCAAGGCGTGATCGTCGTCTGCGACGGCGCAAACCTGCCGGAGGTTGCAAGCCAGGTCACCCGGGCGGTCAGTACGGCGCTTGGCGTCGGAACAGACCGCGTCAGCGTATTGAAAATGAAACCTGAGGAGGAATAAATATGTCCAAAACCATCAGCAAACGCCAAATCGTTTTTTTCGGTCTGGTCATTGCGCTCGGCGCTGCACTTTATGTAAACTGGTACTATACGCGCCCCGTAAATGAGATCCAGCAAAGCGTACAGGCTGAGACGACCGCTGAAGCAAACCTTGGGCAGGCGCAATACGTCAATGCAGAAGGCGGCGAGGACTATTTTGCAACTGCGGAACTCAACCGTTCCAAGGCACACGATGAAGCCAAAGCAACTTTGCAGGCGGTCATCGACGATGCAAACGCTGACGCAGAAAGCAAACAAGAAGCACAATCCGCTCTGGAAGAGCTTTCTGCGAATATCAAAGCGGAGGCGGAGATCGAAAATCTGATTACGGCAAAAACCGGCGGAAAAGCGCTGGTTTCACTTGGGGACACGGCGGAAGTTGTGCTTGCCGCAGGCACGCTCAATGACACGAGCGCCGTACAGGTGAAGGAAATCGTGATCAATAAAACAGGACTGACAGCAGAAAAAATTACGATTGTTGAAGCAAAATAGTTGAGTATTTTGCAGTTTGTGGTATAATAATCTCACGAAACACCACAGAAGTAAAACTTCCAAGTGTTTTAGAGAATATTGTATCATGCCTGCTTCGCGCTTGCGAGCTTGCGGAGATGGTATGATAGGGAAAAGAAAGGTGGGCTTTCCCTATGCGTACAAATGAGAAAACCTCCGCCGGCGGCGAGATCGTGATTTCCAACGATGTCATCGCTTCGATCGCGCTCAATGCCGCAAAGGATGTGGAGGGCGTCAGCGCGTTTGTTGCAAAAACGCCGGATCTGCTTTCCCGTCTGCACAAAAGCGAGAGCGGTGCGAAAGCTGTCCGCGTGTTCAATCTGGACGGCAGCATACACATTCACATATATCTGCGTGTGAAGGACGGCGCGAACATTCAAACAGTCAGCAGTGCCGTACAGCGGAGCGTTAAGAACGCTGTGCAGAGCATGACCGGTAAAATTGTCGGCGAAGTGAATGTCAGCGTGCAGGGCATTGACTTTGACGCCGACGATACGAACAGATCATAAACCAAACCTTTTGGCTCTCCGCAATTTAGGCGGAGGGCTTGTTTGGCTTTTACAGGAGGATGTGCATGACCAGAAGTGAAGAAAGGGAACAGGCGTTTGTCCTGATTTTCGAAAAAGCGTTCAATATGGATGTGCCGGAAGATGACATCATCGGCTATGCCGTTGAAGCGCGGCTTTTGGAGCCAACGGTGTTTTCAACATATCTTTTTAAACAAACCTATGAAAAACTCACCGATATTGACGCAGTGATCGAAAAATACGCGATCGGCTGGAAAAAGGAACGCATCTCCAAAGTGGCGCTTTCGGTTTTACGGCTCGCAATTTGTGAAATTCTGTTTGTGGATTCTGTTCCGAGCGGCGTTTCTGCCAATGAAGCGGTGGAGCTTGCCAAAAAATATGCCACGACGGACGACGCAGCATTCATCAACGGTATCCTCGGTACATTTATCAGAAGCAGGGAACAAGATGCTGTATCTCGGGATTGATACGAGTAACTACACCACCTCTGCCGCGCTTTACGACAGTGTGCGCGGCACGGTCGAACAGCAGAAGCTGCCGTTACCCGTCAAAAAAGGGGAGCGGGGACTTCGGCAAAGTGACGCGGTGTTCCACCATACGGTGCAGCTGCCACAGGTGCTCGGCAAGCTTTTCGAAAACAAGACGGTCCACTTAGACGGCGTAGGCGTATCCGTTTTCCCACGCCGTGCCGAAGGATCCTATATGCCCTGTTTTTTGGTGGGGAAGTCCGCTTCGGAAGCGATCCGGCTTGCGTGCGGGATCCCGTGCGCCATGGTCTCCCATCAGGAAGGTCATATTGCGGCAGCGCTGTATTCCGCCGATGCTTTTTCGCTTGTCAGCGCGCCGTTTTTGGCGTTTCATGTGTCGGGCGGCACAACAGAAGCCCTGCTTGTCTCACCGCATAAGAGCCGTATTTTCGCGGCCAAGTGCGTCGCACGTTCGTTGGACCTGCACGCAGGGCAGGCAATCGACCGTGTCGGCGTGATGCTTGATCTGTCGTTCCCCTGCGGCCCGGCGCTTGAAAAACTTGCCGAACAAAGCGACCGCAGTTTTAACATCAAGCCTTCCATGAAAGGAACGAATTGCTGCCTTTCCGGCATTGAAAATCGCTGTATGGCCATGCTTTCCGTCGGGGAATCGGCAGCAGACATCGCAAAATTCTGTTTGGAAAGCGTCCGCGTTTCGCTCGAGGGCATGTTACAAGCGCTGAAACGGGAATTTGGGGAGATGCCTGTGCTGTTTTCCGGCGGTGTTTCCTCCAACCGTGCACTGCGCACCTATTTTTCTGAAAACTATGGCGCTCTCTTTGCCGAGCCGGCCTTTTCCGCAGACAATGCCGCCGGTGTAGCCGTGCTTGCCGCGCTGTATCACGAAGGATTTGAATGGAATGCTTTATAACACCCCGCTGGTTTTATCGGTCGCACAGCTTAACCGCTATGTGAAATCCAAAATGGATGCCGACGAAAATCTGAATCATATTTTCTTGGTCGGGGAGATCTCCAACTTCAAGCACCACACCTCCGGGCATCTGTACTTTACCCTGAAAGATGAGGAAGCGCAGGTGCGCGCCGTAATGTTTCGCAGCGCCGCAGCGCGTCTGCGGTTTCAGGTTTCGGACGGTATGCGGGTGCTCGTGCGCGGACGGGTATCACTTTATGAGGCAGGCGGCTCTTATCAGGTGTTTGTGGATGATATGCAGCCTGACGGCGCCGGAGCACTCAGTCTTGCGTTTGAGCAGCTGAAAGAAAAGCTCGCGCGTGAAGGCTTGTTTGACCCTGCGCACAAGCGTGCTTTGCCGAAATTCCCGCACACCATCGGCGTGATAACATCCGAAACGGGCGCCGCCGTGCACGATATCCTGCGTATTCTGCAGCGTCGGTATCCGGCGGCACAGGTAATTTTTGCACCCGTTGCCGTGCAGGGGGAGGATGCGCCTGCACAGATGATTGCCGCTTTGGAGACTTTTAATCGTCTGCGCTGCGCGGATGTTCTGATATTAGGACGCGGCGGCGGTTCCGCCGAAGACCTGTGGGCTTTTAATGATGAGCAGCTCGCGCGCGCTGTCTATCGTTCTGAAATTCCCGTAATTTCTGCCGTTGGGCATGAAACGGATTTTACAATTTGCGATTTTGTTGCTGATCTGCGCGCACCGACGCCTTCAGCCGCAGCCGAGCTTGCCGTACCGGACCGCGCGGCGTTAAAAACACAGTTGCGACAAACGACGGCAGAACTGCAAAAAGCCATGACAGATACGCTCTCCGAGCGGCGCAGTTCGCTTGCCCTGCTGTGCAGCCGTGGAGCGTTCTCACAACCGCAGTTGTTTTTTGACGAAAAGCGGATGCGCTTGCTTACGCTTTGCAGTACCTTTCAGCATGTGCAGCAAACCGGACTGCACGCCGCTCGTGTAAAACTTGGAGAAATGGCTGCAAAATTGCAGTCGTTAAGCCCGCTTGCCGTACTTTCGCGTGGATATGCGCTGGCAAGCGATCCGGGCGGTAGACCGTTGAAATCTGTAACGAAACTGCATAAAGACGATCGCATTTGCGTACGCCTTACAGACGGAACAGCAACCTGCGCCGTTTTGGATACACAGCTTTTGACCAAATAAACGAGGTATTCCTATGAAAAAAATGACCTACGAACAAGCCGTTACACGGCTTGAAGAGATTGTGAAACTTTTGGAAAGCGGCACGGCTTCGCTGGATGATTCCCTCCAGCTTTTTGAAGAAGGGACGCGTCTTGCGGCGTTTTGCAGCAAAACGCTGGACGCCGCAGAGCAGAAGATCCGCACGCTTTCCGAGGCGGAAGCAGATGCGAAGGGGGATGCGACATGACAGAGCTAAGCACCTATTTGGATGCGGTCAACCGCGCGCTTGAGACGTATCTTGCGGATGTATCCGACGGTCAGGATATTGTTCTTGAGGCAATGCGGTACAGTGTAGAAAACGGCGGAAAGCGCGTGCGCCCCATGCTTACACTGGAGTTCTGCCGCGTGTGCGGGAAAGACCCTTCCGCCGCGCTGCCGTTTGCCTGCGCGCTGGAAATGGTGCATACCTATTCTCTCATCCATGACGATCTGCCTTGCATGGATAATGACGATTTCCGGCGTGGAAAGCCCTCCTGCCACAAACAGTTTGGCGAGAGCTATGCACTGCTTGCGGGTGACGGACTTTTGACGCTTGCGTTTGAAACACTCACCCGTGCAGAACTTCCCGAATCCGATATTTGCCGTGCTGTTCGGACACTTGCCGCCTGCGCAGGGATACGCGGCATGATCGGCGGGCAGGTGCTGGATCTGCTCTCAGAGGAAAGCGCGCCGGACTATGCGCTGCTTGAGAAAATCGACCGGCTGAAAACCGGCGCGCTGATGGAAGCCGCCGTTCTGCTCGGCTGCATTGCTGCAGGGGTAACGGATGAAACCGTGCTTTGTGCGGCACAGACTTATGCACAAAGTATTGGACTTGCGTTCCAAATCGTGGACGACATTTTAGATGTGACAGGAAATGAAGCTGAACTCGGGAAACCCATCGGCAGCGATGAAAAGAACCAGAAAGTAACATTTGTGCGGCTACTCGGACTGCAGGAGTGCCAATCACTTGCGGACAAGCTCACGGCCCGCGCTGTTAGCGCGTTGACGGAAATTCCCGGCGACACGACTTTCCTTGCGAATTTCGCCAAGCAGCTTGCCGTGCGCAAGAAATAATTTCTTTCCTGTTCGGGAGTTGTGAGAATGAAGTATTTGGATAAAATACAGTCGCCGGCCGATTTAAAAAAGCTGGATTCTTCGGCGCTGCCTGATCTTGCCGCAGAAATTCGACAGGTGCTTATCGACACCGTTTCGCACACCGGCGGGCACCTGGCTTCGAACCTCGGCGTAGTAGAGCTTTCCATTGCGCTCCATCGGGTGTTCGATTCCCCGAAAGATCAGATCGTCTGGGACGTTGGGCATCAGATTTACACGCATAAATTGCTTACAGGGCGTTATAAGGACTTTTCCACGCTGCGGCAGGAAGATGGGCTTTCCGGATTTTCTTCTCCGAGAGAGAGCGAGCATGATATATTTTTCAGCGGGCATTCCAGTACATCGGTGTCTGAAGCGCTCGGCCTTGCCACGGCGCATTCGCTCAGCGGGGATAAGCACACGGCAATCGCAGTCATCGGTGACGGTGCATTGACCGGCGGGCTCGCATACGAGGCGCTCAACAATGCCGGTCGTTCCGGAAAGCGCCTGATTGTAATTCTAAACGACAACGAAATGTCCATTTCCAAAAATGTGGGGTCTGTCGCGCGTTATCTGGCTGTTTTGCGTACAAAGCCGGGGTACTTCCGCCTGAAAGCCACCACGGAAAGCTTTCTGCAAAAAATACCGCTTGTAGGGCCGCAGCTTTCTTCGTTTGTGTTCAAGGTCAAAACCCGGTTAAAAAATCTGATCTACAAAAGCACATTTTTTGAAGATCTCGGGTTCCGCTATATGGGCCCGATTGACGGCCACAACATAACGCTTTTGACTGAGGCGTTGGAGGGTGCAAAAACTATCAACGCACCTGTTCTGTTGCATATCAACACGGTGAAGGGAAAAGGGTACGATCTCGCCGAAAAATCGCCGAGCACGTTCCACGGCGTTTCCAAATTCAATATCGATACAGGCGAACCGCTGTATTCCGGTGCCAATTTTTCAGCAAAATTCGGCGAGTTCCTTTGTGAGATCGCTGCGAAAGACAAGCGCATCTGTGCTGTCACTGCCGCCATGTCTCTGGGAACGGGTCTGGAGGATTTTCGAAAGACTTACCCGAAACGCTTTTTTGATGTCGGAATTGCTGAAGAACACGCCGTGACCTTTTCTTCCGGGCTTGCCCGCGGTGGGATGATCCCGATTTTTGCTGTATATTCTACATTTTTGCAGCGCAGCTTCGACCAGCTTGTGCATGATGGCGCCATGCAGGGGCTGCATATGCTGTTTGCCATCGATCGTGCGGGTTTTGTCGGTGAGGATGGGATTTCGCATCAGGGGATTCTGGATACTGCGTTTTTAAACGCTATTCCAAATGTGACCGTATTTGCACCGTGCACATACGACGGGCTCAAGCATGCTTTTATCGAAGGCATCTATCACCGCTCGGGCGTAGTAGCTGTGCGGTATCCGCGTGGATGTGAACGCACCTTTGAAATACAGATTGAAGAAGAATTTTCCCCATATGAGTGGATCGGTGATAAAGACGCGCAATGCGTGCTGGTTACATATGGCAGGGTGCTTTCTGAAGCGCTGAAAGTTCGCAGCACTCTGCTGGAGCGCGGATATTCGTGCGCCGTTCTGAAATTGACACAGATCGTTCCGCTTTTGCAGTCGTCCATTGATCTTTCCGCAAAGGCCAAAGACGTGTTCTTTTTTGAAGAGGGGATCCGTTCGGGCGGCATCGGAGAAAGCTTTGCCGCCCGGCTTTCGGAACTCGAAAACGCACCACGCTTTCATTTAACTGCCGTGCCCGATGAATTCGTACAGCACGCGTCCGTAGACGCACAGCTTACACGATACAAGCTGGATTATGCGGGCATGCTCGGCGTTGTGGAGGAAAACGGTTATGGCGCAGAATAAGGAGCGACTTGACGCCGCCGTATTTTCGCGCGGGCTTGCCGAAAGCCGCAGCAAAGCTGCCGCCCTCATTATGGCGGGGCAGGTCTATGTTAACGGTCAGAAAGCGAGCAAGGCGGGTTTGCCGGTAGTGCCGACGGACGTGATCGACGTACGCGGCGAGAAGCTGCCGTTCGTCAGCCGCGGCGGGCTGAAACTCGATAAGGCGATCCATGTATTTTCTTTGGATCTGAACGGACTTGTCTGCATGGACATCGGTGCGTCCACAGGTGGATTTACAGACTGTATGCTGCAAAACGGCGCAAGAAAGGTCTATTCCATCGACGTAGGTTACGGTCAACTTGCCTGGAAACTGCGCACCGACGCGCGCGTGGTCAATATGGAGCGTACCAATTTCCGATACCTGACTGCAGATGATCTCCCTGAAACACCGGATTTTGCAAGCGTAGACGTCTCTTTTATCTCCTTGAAAATCATTTTGCCGGTCCTTTACACTATTCTGAAGGACGAGGGCGCCTGCGTGTGCCTTGTCAAGCCGCAGTTTGAAGCCGGCCGTGAACACGTTGGCAAAAAAGGTGTTGTGCGCGACCCGGAAGTACATCGAGACGTGCTGCAAACCATAGCTGACTTTGCTTTTGAACACGGGTTTTCCGTACTTGGTGCGGATTATTCGCCCATTCGCGGACCGGAAGGGAATATTGAATATCTCCTGTATCTGCGCAAAGACGGCAACAAAACCTATGCGTCCGTGGATTTTAATGCGCTTGTTGCGCGCTCTCATCTTACATAAAAGCAGGTGAATATCGTTGAAAATCGCATTGCTGCCCAATTTGACTCGCCGCTGTGCTTTGCAGGTCACAAACGATGTGTGCGCCTATCTTGATTCGCTCGGTGTGCGCTACGGCTTTGAAGAAACGCTGCGCGGCAAGCTGGTTGTCCGCGGCAGTTTCCTGCCGACCGAAACGCTGCTTTCCGGCTGTGACGCAGTCATTGCTATCGGCGGCGACGGATCGCTGATCCACGCCGCGAAAAAAGCCGTGGAATATGACAAACCGGTTCTCGGCGTAAACGCCGGCAACCTGGCCTTTATGGCGGGTGTCGAGAAAAACGAATTAAACCTGCTTGGGGATCTGATCTGCGGGCAGTATACCACAGACCGGCGCATGATGCTTGACGTATACAGCCGTCTCCAAGGGGAAAGCACTACGCAGTATCTCGGGCACTGCATCAACGATGTTGTCGTAGCGCGCGGCGAGCAAATCAAACTGATCGACTTGAAGGTCACGGCGGACGGGAAGCTTGTCAACCGTTATTATGCGGACGGTATTATCCTTTCCACCCCGACGGGCTCAACGGCGTATTCGCTTTCCGCTGGCGGTCCGGTCGTGGATCCGCGCATTGAAAGCATTCTGCTCACGCCGATCTGCACGCATTCGCTGTTTGCACGTTCTCTGATTTTTGAAAGCAGTGCAGAGATTTGTGTGGAGATCCCACCGGATGGCGAGGACATTTATATTTCCTGCGACGGCGACGAATCCGTGCGCGTTGCGCCCGGCAGCACCCTGACCGTCAAGCGTGCGGAGAAAAGCGCGGAATTCATCCGGATTAAACCGGACTCCTTTATTGACGTACTCAACAGCAAGCTTTCGCAAAGGAGGGCGTAACGATGAAAAAGAAAAGACACGCGCTGATTTTGCAGCTTGTGCAGTCGCATGAAATTACAACGCAGGAGGAGTTGCTCGGGCTTCTTCGCGAAAATGGATTTGACGTAACACAAGCTACCGTTTCCCGCGATATAAAAGAATTGCGCCTTGTCAAAACACCTTCCAAAAACGGACCGGCGAAATATGCAGTCAGTGAGCGGGAAAGTGAAGGCCGTTTCGGAAAATTTTATGAGATCTTTTCGCGCTCCGTACTTTCAACGGACAGCGCAGGCAATCTTTGCGCTGTCAAATGCTATGCCGGCACGGGCAACGCGGCGGGTGCGGCGATCGACGCTATGGAACTGTCCGGCGTTGTCGGTTCGCTTGCAGGCGATGACACGGTATTCGTGCTTTGCCGCACGCCAGAGGATGCCGTACGCCTGAAAAAACAAATTGATACCATGTTAAGCGGTGAGTCGAATGCTCAGTGAACTGCAAATTCAAAATATCGCTGTCATTAAGGAAGCTGTCCTTAACTTTACGGACGGCTTCAACGTTATGACGGGCGAGACCGGCGCGGGTAAATCTATTGTGATTGATTCAATCAACGCCGTGCTTGGCGAACGCACTTCGCGTGAATTGATCCGCACAGGGTGCGACAGTGCATTTGTCTCCGCGTTGTTTTTCACCAAAAACACGCGTATAAGCTCCATTTTACACGATTTAGACGTCCCGGCAGAGGAAGACGGCTCTGTACTCATACAGCGGCGGCTATTTGCCGACGGACGCAACAGTTGTAAGATCAACGGTGTCACGGTGACGGTCTCAGCTATCCGCCAGCTCGCCAAATTTCTGGTAAGCATACACGGGCAGTCGGACAACCAAACGCTGCTCTCGCCGGAATATCACTGCGGATACATTGACAGCCTTGCACAAAACGATGCGCTGCGTGCGCAATATAAGGTAGCATATGATGCCTATTCCGATGCGAAAAAGCGTCTTGCGGCACTCAACACCGATGAAAGTGAAAAGCAGCGCCGATTGGATATTTTAGGCTACCAGATTGCGGAACTGGAGGCTGCGGAAATCACCGAAGGCGAGATCGAGCAGTTAGAAGAGCGTCTGAATATTCTGCGCAACGCAGAGCATATTTCTGAGCTTCTGCAGCAGGCACACGCCGCTTTGAACGGCACTGAAGGGGAAGGCGGCGCGGCTTCCCTCGCTTTCTCTGCGGCGGATGCATTGGACCGTGCAGCGGGGTTTTCTGCGGAATTTACCGAAGCCGCATCCGGGGTACGTGAAGCTGCCTATACGCTTTCCGCCTATGCGGACACCCTGCGGGATGCCCTGTTCTCCGATGACTTTGACCCTGCCGCTGCAGACGCGATCGAGGATCGGCTGGACACGCTTTATACGCTTCGCCGCAAATATGGCGAAACCGAAGGCGAAATGCTTGCCTTCCTCGATAACGCCATCCACGAGCGTGAACAGATCGAGATGTCCGATGAAATTCGGGAGGAATTGACAACTCTCGTTGCACAAACAAAAGCAGAGGCTGAGGAAAAAGCAAGCGCATTGTCCGAATCACGCAAACACGCCTCCGATCTGTTTTGCAAAAATGTTCGGGAGGAACTAAACTTTCTGGACATGCCCTCTGTACAGTTTTATGTGCGGAACACGCCCGGAGAATTAACTGAGAACGGCACGGATAATCTGGAATTTATTCTGTCCGCCAACGCCGGCGAAGCGCCGAAGCCGCTCGCAAAAATCGCTTCCGGCGGCGAGCTTTCCCGCATTATGCTGGCAATCAAAAGCGTCCTTGCCGAGAAAGACGAAGTCGGCACGCTGATTTTTGATGAAGTGGACACGGGCGTAAGCGGACGCGCCGCGCAAAAAATCGCAATCAAATTGGCTGCACTTTCAAAATCACACCAAATCCTGTGCGTTACGCATTTGGCACAGCTTGCCGCTTTTGCCGACACGCATTTCCGAATTGAAAAGACCGAGCGAGACGGCCAGACGTTTACAGATATTACTGCACTCGACCACATTGGCCGAAAGCATGAGCTCGCGCGTATCCTGGGCGGCTTGACCGTAACGGAACTTCAACTGAAAAATGCGGAAGAAATGCTTGAAAATGCGGAAATTCAAAAAAACAGGTTGACAAAGCCGTAAAAAGCCGCTATAATCCTGCTATCAGCTTTGACGGGAAGAAGTAAAGCAGACGTTTTGGCAAAGAGAACTTTCGGTTGGTGCGAGAAAGCGCAAAGCCCTGCTTGAAATACGTCCCTGAGCCGCGGGGAAAAACGCATATGCCAGTAAGCCCCGCCGTGCGCGAGCGTTAATCGCAGAGTGATGTTGGTCACTCGCAAAGGCCTTTTCCGTGAGGAAACGGCGAACGATGAGGTGGTACCGCGTATTTTACGCCCTCTGCAAATGCAGAGGGCTTTTTTGTTATTATTTTTTCAGGAGGCAGAAAAATGGGAGTTTATGAAGAACTGCAAGCGCGCGGACTGATTGCGCAGGTCACGGATGAGCCGGAGATCCGCGAACTTGTAAACAACGGCAAAGCGGTCTTTTATATCGGATTCGACCCGACCGCCGACAGTCTGCATGTCGGGCACTTCATGGCGCTTTGCCTGATGAAACGTCTGCAAATGGCCGGCAATAAGCCGATCGCCCTGATCGGCGGCGGTACGGGCATGATCGGCGACCCGTCCGGTAGAAGCGACATGCGCCAAATGATGACGCCGGAAACCATTCAGCACAACTGCGAATGCTTTAAAAAGCAGATGAGTCGCTTTATTGATTTTTCCGACGGCAAGGCGCTGATGGTGAACAATGCGGATTGGCTGCTCAACTTGAACTATATCGAGCTTTTGCGGGATGTCGGCGCGTGTTTTTCCGTCAACAATATGCTGCGCGCCGAGTGCTACAAGCAGCGCATGGAAAAGGGACTGAGCTTTTTAGAGTTCAACTACATGATTATGCAGAGCTATGATTTCTATGAACTGTATCAGAAGTACGGCTGTAATATGCAGTTCGGCGGTGACGACCAGTGGAGCAATATGCTTGCCGGTACGGAACTGATCCGCAAAAAGCTTGGAAAAGATGCCTATGCCATGACGATCACGCTGCTTTTGAATTCCGAAGGGAAAAAAATGGGTAAGACCCAGTCCGGTGCGGTCTGGCTGGATGAAAACAAAACTTCTCCGTTTGAATTCTATCAATACTGGCGTAATATTGATGACGCGGACGTTCTCAAGTGTATTCGGATGCTGACCTTCCTGCCGCTCGAAGAAATCGAAAAAATGGGTGCCTGGCAGGGAAGCGAATTGAACCGTGCAAAGGAAATTTTGGCCTATGAGCTGACGGCACTTGTCCACGGCGAAGAAAAGGCGCAGAAAGCGCAGGAAGCAGCGCGCGCGCTGTTCACGGGTTCAGGCAGCAGCGAAAATATGCCGTTTGTCGAACTGCCGCAGGATGCATTTACGGATGGCAAGATCCAGCTTCTCGACGTGATGCTGCGTGCAGGGCTGATTAAATCCAAAGGCGAGGGGAGACGCCTCATTCAGCAAGGCGGTGTAACTTTGCAGGATGAAAAGATCTCCGACCCGCTTTATACCATTTCCGCCGACGCTTTTGCCAACGGCGACCTGATCCTCAAAAAAGGGAAAAAAGTATTTTACCGCGTTACACTTGCATAAAAAGAGACGTATTCCGCGTAAAAAGGAGGCGTACCCATGTTTCGACCTATGCGGCGCAACAAACAGTCCCTGACCGATGACGAATGCAAGCAGCTCCTGCGCACAGCCACCTCAGGCGTGCTCGCTGTATCCGGGGACAACGGTTATCCTTATGCCGTACCGCTCAGTTTTGTTTTTGACGGGGAAGATAAGCTGTATTTTCATTGCGCTGCTGCCGGGCACAAGCTTGATGCAATTCAAAAAGACCCAAAAGTTTCGTTTTGCGTTATTGTGCAGGATGATGTTCACCCCGCAGAATTCACAACGTATTTTAAAAGCGTGATCGCATTCGGCAAAGCACGCATTTTAACGGATGCTGAGGAAAAACGACGTGCGCTCAGACTGCTTGGGAGAAAATATATGCCAAACGACCCCGATGGGACAGAAACAGAGATCGACCGCTTCTTTGCACAGGTGGAAATGCTCGAGGTCCAAATTGAACATTTGACCGGCAAGCAGGCAAAAGAACTGATTGCAAAATAGTTTATAAAAAGGCGGCAAAAAGCGGCGCGGATACATGGGTACCCGCGCCGCTTTTTATTGCAGAAATTGCTTTATGCAAATTCTTTTTCGATGGCGTCCACCGTATTTTCCATATCTTCTTTGGCAACAAGAAGGGAAATATCCACTTCTGAAGTAGTAATCATGATGATGTCCGCATGCGTCTTTGCAACCGCTGCAAACACACGACCGGCAACGCCAGGGCAGCCGCGCATGGCTTCGCCGAATACAGAAATTTTGCAGTGCCCGCCGCTGACGGAAAGCTTCAAGTTCGGGTTCTGTTCACGAAGTTTTGCAGAAACCGCCATCACACGCCCCATATCCTCGCCGGAAACGGTAAAGGAAATATCCGGGATATTGCGGTGCGGCGGTGTTTGCGAGATCATATCCACATCCACACCGGCTTCTGCAAGTTTCGCAAAAATATCCGCAACAGCGCTGATGTCCGCCTGCAAATCATGCAGGGAGATCACAGCGACATCTTCAACAACTGAAATGCTTTGAACGGTTTTCATTGCGTTTCCTCCGATCATTTTTCATCAATCAGTTCACGCATGGAGTAAAGCCCGGGAGCTTTCCCCTGCAAATAAAGCGCTGCATTGATCGCACCGACGGCAAACAGCTCCTTCGACCGCGCCGAATGTGAAATGGTGATAATCTCATCCAAACCGGCAAAAATCACTTCGTGCTCGCCGACGATCGTACCGCCGCGCACGGAATGAATCCCAATCTCGTTCTTATCCCGTTTGGCGCGTTTGGAATGGCGGTCAAATTCATAATGCGGCTTTGTCTGCAGTGCATCAGATATGGTATCCGCGAGCATAAGCGCAGTGCCGCTCGGCGCGTCAATTTTCTGGTTATGGTGCATTTCCACGATCTCGATGTCAAAAGAGCCCTCCAGAACACGCGCCGCTTTGGCAGCAAGCTCTGCGATCAGGTTTACGCCGATCGACATGTTGGCGGAGAAAAAAAGCGGGATCACATCTGCTGCAGACTTGAGTTTTTCAATCTGCTCCGGAGCATATCCGGTCGTCGCCATAACGGCAGGAATCTTTTTTTGCGTAACATACGCTAAAATCCCGTCCAGCGCCGAAGGATTGGAAAAATCAATCAAAACATCCGGCATTTCCCGAACATCTGAAAGCGTCTTGTAGACAGGGTACGCTGCTTCACCGTTGCCAATGTCTACGCCTGCGACGATTTCACAATCTTTTCGCTCGGCAACACAGCATGTGATAACATGGCCCATTTTTCCGAAACAGCCACTTAAAAGAATCTTTGTCATTGCTTTTTCACATCCCGTTATAATCCAGTGCGTTAAATCAACTGATATTTCTGCATGACACAGCGCAGTTTTTCCGTATTCGCATCCGACATATCGCAAAGCGGCATCCGCAGCGGACCTGCATCAAAGCCCATCATACGCATCGCCTGCTTGACGGGGATAGGGTTGACGTCCATAAACAGCGCGTTACACAGTTCAAGATACTGAAGCTGTAACTTGCGGCTGGTCTCAAAATCCCCTTGAAGCGCCGCTGCGGCAATGTCGTGCGCAACTTGCGGCGCGACATTCGAGAGCACAGAGATCACACCCTTGCCGCCAAGCGACATGATTGCCGTGATCTGATCGTCATTCCCGGAATAAATCGTGAAATCCGGCTCGCAAAGCGAAATGGTTTTCGCGATGCCGGAAATATTACCGGAAGCTTCTTTTGCGCCGTAAATCATTTTATGCTTCGAAAGCTCAGCATAGGTTTCCGGCTGTACGTTGCACCCCGTGCGGCTCGGCACATTATAGATAATGATCGGCGTGGATACGCGGTCGGCAAGATACGTGTAATGCCGCACAAGCCCTTCCTGCGAAGCTTTATTGTAGTAAGGCGTGACCATCAAAAGACCGTCTACACCGATTTTTTCCGCTTCATTGGAGAGATGCAACGCATAGGCTGTATCGTTGCTTCCCGTACCCGCAATGACAGGGATACGGTGCGCAACGGTCTCCACCGTAAAACGAATCGCTTCCGTGTGTTCCTCGTGCGAAAGTGTCGCGCTCTCGCCGGTCGTCCCGCAGATAACGATCGCATCCGTACCGTGTGCGATCTGATATTCCAAAATGGTTTTCAGGGCGGGGTAGTTCACCTTGTTCTCCGCAGTAAACGGTGTAATAATAGCAACGCCCGCGCCGGTAAAGATCGGTTGCTTCATATCGCTTCCTCCTGTTAATCCATATAGCCTTCTGCACACAGCAATTCAGCAAGCAACACCGCGCCGCCTGCAGCGCCACGCAGCGTATTATGCGAAAGGCAGACAAATTTATAATCATACTGCGTATCTTCGCGCAGTCTGCCGATAGAGATCGCCATGCCGTTTTCAAGCATTCGGTTGAGCCTTGTCTGCGGCATATCATTTTCTTCAAAATAGTGCAGGAACTGTTTCGGTGCGCTGGGAAGCTCAAGTTCCTGCGCTCTGCCCTTAAAGTTCTTCCAGACAGAAAGAATTTCTTCCTTGCTTGGCTTGTTCTGGAAACGAACAAACACTGCGCCCATGTGGCCGTTTGAAACCGGCACGCGCAAGCACTGTGCCGTAAAATTCGGGGAAGTCGCGGGTTTTATCACATCGCCTTCGATCTTGCCCCAGATCTTCAATGGCTCCTGTTCGCTCTTCTCTTCTTCGCCGCCGATATAGGGAATGACATTGTCCACCATTTCAGGCCAGGTCTCAAACGTCTTACCTGCGCCGGAGATTGCCTGATAGGTGCAGACCAAAACATCCTGCACGCCGAACGGCGACAGGGGATAGAGCGCTGGGACATAGCTTTGCAGCGAGCAGTTGGATTTTACGGCAATAAAGCCGCGTTTTGTGCCAAGACGCTTTCTCTGCGCGGGAATGATTTGAATATGCTCCGCGTTCAGCTCCGGAATGACCATGGGGACGTCCGGCGTGTGGCGATGCGCGCTGTTGTTCGAGACTACGGGGCACTCTGCTTTTGCATAACGTTCTTCAAGCGCTTTGATCTCGTCTTTTTTCATGTCCACAGCGCAGAACACAAAATCCACCATGGAAGCGATCTTTTCCACATCGCCCGTTGCATCCATCACGATCATATCGCGCACATTTTCCGGAATATCCGTATCCATGCACCATTTCTTGCCGACAGCCTCGTGATACGGTTTGCCAGCTGAACGCGGGGAGGCGGCAATCGCCTCAACCTGGAACCACGGGTGGGAGCTTAACAGCGTTAAAAAACGCTGTCCGACCATACCCGTTGCGCCGATTACACCTACTTTATACGTTTTTTTCACTTGTGTTTCCCTCCAAAACGTGTTATTCTATTTTCTGCACAAAAAAGACCGGCTCAAAACCGGTCATCAGAAGCAGGGAATGCAATCACAGCAATCTTTTGTGATTGCGATAGCACTCCACCAAATTCTGATGACAGTGACGCAGCTTTCGCCGTGCGCCCCCAAACCGATGCACACACCGACGTGCACAGTCTTCGGCAAAACGCCCTTTCACGCGCTCTTGCGGCAGTCGGCTGCCTGTAACGCGCTACTGATGCGTTTCGCACCTCTATCGCAGTTACTGTCATCATAGCATTTTTATGCGCGTTCGTCAATCTTTTTACAAAGATTTGTGAAGAACGCGCTGTTTGTCAGGAGAAACGGCATGAAAAAGCAGGATTTTTATTATGATTTACCAAAAGACCGCATCGCCCAGACGCCCGCTGAACCTCGTGACAGTTCGCGACTGATGGTCGTGCATCGTGATACAGGTGAACTTGAACACCGGCATTTTTACGATATTGTCGAATATCTGAACCCCGGCGACTGTCTGATCCTGAACAATACGCGTGTGCTGCCGGCGCGGCTTTACGGTGTCAAAGAGGATACGGGCGCACATGTGGAATTTTTACTCTTAAACCAAAAAGCAAACGACGTTTGGGAGGTCATCACAGGTCCCGGCAGACGCGCAAAACAAGGCGCTCGGTTTACATTCGGCGACGGGATCTTAAAAGCAGAAATCCTTGAGGTCCTGGAAAACGGCAACCGCCTTGCTCAATTCCAATATGACGGTGACAGCATTTTCCCCGTGCTCGAAAAAATCGGTGAAATGCCGCTGCCGCATTATATCACAGAAAAGCTGGAGGACAGCGAACGCTACCAGACCGTTTACTCTAAAGAACTTGGCTCTGCGGCAGCGCCTACGGCTGGGCTCCATTTCACCAAAGAGCTTTTACAGAAAATTGCGGATAAGGGCGTGCAGATCGGTTATGTAACGCTGCATGTCGGTATCGGGACGTTTCGGCCGGTCAAAGCGGAAAATATTGAGGATCACAAAATGCATTCTGAGCATTACCACATTTCCGCAGAAACCGCCAAGCTGATTCGTGATACTAAGGCAAACGGCGGGCGCGTAGTCGCCGTCGGTACGACAGCCTGCCGCACGCTTGAAAGCGTGGCATCACTTTATGGGGAGATACGGGAAGCGGACGCGTGGACCAGCATTTTCATTTATCCGGGCTATAAGTTCCGCTGTATTGATGCGCTGCTGACCAATTTCCACTTACCGGAAAGTACGCTGATTATGCTGGTTTCCGCCTTTTACGACCGTGAGAAGATTTTAGAGGCATACAAGACCGCCGTACAGAAAAATTACAGATTTTTCTCTTTCGGCGATGCGATGCTACTGCTGTAAGCAAGGAGAAAAACAGGAAGATGTTTCAAGTTTTGCGAACGGATGGCAATGCGCGACTCGGAAGATTTACCACCGTCCACGGAGAAGTGCAAACGCCGGCGTTCATGAATGTTGCAACGGCTGGTGCGATCAAAGGCGGGCTGTCGGCGTATGATTTGAAAGACATTGGCTGTCAGGTACAGCTTTGCAACACCTATCATCTGCATGTTCGCCCCGGCGATGAACTGATTAAATCACTTGGCGGGCTGCATCGCTTTACCGGATTTGACGGCCCGATCTTAACAGACAGCGGTGGTTTTCAAGTCTTTTCGCTTGCAAAGCTGCGGCATATTCGCGAAGAGGGTGTATTTTTCAATTCCCACGTGGACGGGCGTAAGATTTTTATGGGACCGGAAGAAAGCATACGCATCCAGTCCAATCTCGGCTCCACCATTGCCATGGCGTTTGACGAGTGTATGCAAAACCCCGCTGAGCATGCCTACGCAAAAGAATCCTGTGCACGGACCGCACGTTGGCTTGTGCGCTGCAAAGACGAAATGCAGCGGCTGAACGCACTCCCGGATACAGTGAATCCGCGCCAGCTTTTATTCGGTATCAATCAAGGATCCATATACGATGATTTGCGGATTGAACACATGCAGCAGATTGCGGAACTGGACTTAGACGGTTACGCCATCGGCGGGCTTGCGGTCGGCGAACCGAAGGAAGATATGTATCGGATCATTTCCGCGGTCACGCCGTATATGCCTGCGGACAAGCCGCGTTATTTGATGGGGGTCGGCACGCCCGGAAACATTCTGGAGGGCGTCAGCCGCGGCGTAGATCTGTTTGATTGCGTCATGCCCAGTCGAAACGCCCGTCACGGGCACCTGTTCACGAAACGCGGGATCATCAATATTCACAATGAGCGGTATAAAGCCGATCTTACCCCCATTGATGAGACCTGCGGCTGTCCGACCTGCCGCCGCCATTCACGTGCATACATCCGCCACCTTTTCAAAGCAGGGGAAATGCTTGCCATGCGTCTTTGCGTGATGCACAATCTCTGGTTTTATAATACGCTTCTCGCGGAGATTCGCGCCGCGCTGCAGGCGGGAAATTTCGACGAATACAAGCGGCAGTATGTAGATATTCTGGATACACGGATCTGAAGCAAAGGACATGTGTGTATAAACTGTTAATTTTTGCATTTTGCTTGCAAATTGGACAAATTCTATGTATAATGGGTAAGCTGAATTTTAATTTGGAGGAAAAACTATGTTTGATTTGCTCACCTTGGAGGCTACTAACGCTGCTTCCGGTTCTTCGCGCAGCTCCATCAGCATGATCTTGCTGCTGGTCGTAATGGTCGTCGGTATGTATTTCCTGATGATCCGTCCACAGCGCAAGCAACAGAAAAAGGACCAGGAAATGCGCGAAAGCACGCAGGTCGGGGATGAGATTACGACCATCGGCGGTATCATGGGCCGCGTCGTAACGGTTAAAGAAGATTCGCTGATTATTGAGACCGGCGCGGACCGCAATAAGATGAAAATTGCGCGCTGGGCGATCCAAGTGAACAATACCGCTACCGAAAAGATGCGCGCCGAACAGGAGGCTGCCAAGGCTGCCGCTGCCAAAGAGCGTGAAGAAAAAGCTGCTGCTAAGAAAAACAAGGGCAAAAAAGCAGGTAAAAAAGACGATTCCGCGAAGTCTTAAACGCAAACCGCATAAAAAACAACCCCCCCGCATACCGATGAAATAGGTTACGGGGGTGTTTTTATGCCAAAAAGAAGAAAAAAGCGTTCCGTGCAGAGCCATGATACGAAAAAAGGGATTCGCCAAATGCTGTTTTGTGCACTTCGCGCTGCGGGAATCTCACTGGTAGTTTTTTTGCTGCTCGTGTTGCTATCCGCCGCAATCTATCTGAAGCAGCAGCCTTCAGACCTCTTCCTGAAAATTGCTGCAACCGGAAGCTGTGCTGCTGCATTTTTTCTTTGCGGTTTGCTCGCTTGCCGGCGCAATACGTTTCCGGTTGCACAGGTCGGATTGCTTGCATCCTTGTTTTTACTGCTGGTTATTTTAGCGATTCTTTTGCTTATTTCCAGAGGTGCATTTTCGCTGTATATACTTGTTGTTCTCGGCCTTGCGTTATTTTTGCCGATTGCTGGCGGCTTGCTCGGGAAAAGGCTTTGAACCCGTTTGCATGTTCTGTAAAACAGGCGCATATATATGCTTTGAACGGGCTTGTACGAAGCCGTAAGTGAAAAGCAAAGGAGCCTGGAACCCATGAAGCGAAGAAAAAGACGCGCCACCATCATTGCAACCGGACTGCATCGACGCAGCCGCGCCAAGCCGCCTATTCTGAAGAATCATCCAAAACTGATCCTGTTGACCGCAGTTTTGATCTGCGGTTTATTCCTGGGCGCCGTTGCGGTGCGCAATCCAAACGAACAGCTTGCCGAAGCCTTGCGAACGGTACTCGAAAATGAGATTCGCACCGGCGCAGGACAGCCGATATGGAAAAAATTTCTGTCTTCACTCGGAACAGAAACGCTGTATATGCTCGTTGCGCTGGTTGCAGGACTATGTGTTGCGGGAGAACCGCTTTTATGGGCGCTTCCGTTGGTTAAGGGCATGGGCGTAGGACTTATTGCCGCTTATTTGTATAAGACTTATACGATTAACGGGATGTTATATTTTTCCGCCGTGTTCCTGCTTCCGTCCGTCATTGCAACGGCAAGCTTTTTGTTCTGCTGCAATGAAAGTATTTTGATGACGCGGGACTTAAACCGCATCCTTTTGAAAAATGAACATACGGGTATGGGCGGTGAAATGCTGCGGCTCTATTTTCTGCGGTACACGGTACTGTTTGCAAGCATGGTATTTTCCGCAGCGCTTGGAGCGGTGCTCGCTGCATTTTTCTCCACAAGGATCACGCTTCTTTAGAATCAGATTCGTCTGTATTCTTTTTCTGCCGTACTTTTGCAAGCGGATTCAATTTGGAAGCTTCCTGCAGTTGCTCATCAACTACATGTGTGTAAATCTGTGTCGTCCCGAGGTTTTCATGCCCAAGAATTTCTTTAAGCACAAGCACATCGACATCGCCGTAGCGGTACATCAATGTCGCCGCCGTATGACGAAGTTTGTGCACAGACAAACCCCGATCGCCGAGGCCGCACTTTTCGAGATATGTATAAACCATATGTTGCACGGTTTTTGGGCTGATACGTTTTAAACGGCTGCTTAAGAACAGAGCGTTTTTGTCTGCTGCCGCAACGCCGTCCACCGGACGAACCGCCATATAATTTTTGATCGCGGCAACGCAAGCCTCATTCAAGTAGATGGTGCGTTGCTTGTTGCCTTTGCCGGTTACAACCAGCGTATTGTTGTCTTTAATATCCGTATAATTGATGGAAACCAGTTCGGCAAGGCGCAAACCACAATTCAGGAAAAGCGTTAAAATACAGTAGTCGCGCTCTTTATATTTGCCATCCACAGCGTCCAAAAGCCGCAGACTTTCCTCCAAAGTCAGATACTTCGGTTGTGTCTTTTTCAGTTTTGGTGTTTCCAATTCCTGCATCGGATTCTCATCCAGAAGTTTCCTTTGCACGGACAAATACTTAAAAAATGCGCGAATACTGCTGGTTTTACGCGCACGCGCAGCGGCGTCGTTGTCGCGTTCCATTTTACAATAGGACAAGAACGCATAGGCGTCTCCGAGCGTTATGGAGCGAAAAAAGTCAATATCCAGATCAGAAACATCTGTTTTTTCGAGCGCCAGGGCAGGGGAAGACCCAGACCTTTGGCATTTTAAATAGCGAAAAAACAAGGTCAGATCAAGTATATATTCATCAACAGTGAGAGCAGATTTGTTTCGAATGGCATACTCATGGTTGACAAAATCCTTCAAAAGCTGCGGCAAATCCGGAGAATTGGCATATTTTAGTGGCAAATTTTTCACCTTCTTACGATGTGAAACTGTTTCACGTTAACGAGACGTAACCAGAATTCATAAAGAATTCTAATTTATATCATAGCATTATTTTGGAAGTTTGTCATCTAAAACTGCGAAAAGGGTGAGAATATTAGTGGACAAGTTTTATAAAGCGTCAACCCTCAAAACAACAAAATTTTCACATTAAGCGAATAACCTTAATTGTGTAAAACCAATCAAAAATTTATGCTTAAAATCAATCCCGGTAGATACAAGGTAAATCCGTTTTATGAGCCAAGACGCACGTAAAATATCAAACGCAGCCGATGGAAATTTTTACGACAAAGATAGATTCGTCGGAAAGAAAAGAAAAAGCTCATTTTGCAGGAAATATCCATCTGCGTTGAAATAAAAATCTAAGCACATGCACGTAAGTAAAAAGATTAAAACGAAGCCAAAGGAATGAAAATTAAGCGATATAAAACTATTAGCTAAAAACTCAGCTCATATGAAAAATGAACATGTATAATAAATTAGCTAAAAGCTTATGCCCAAAACCTGTTTTTCCCAAAGTTTAAGCAAAATCGTCCAACTCCTCCCCTAAATTATACAAAATATTTCTTTTGTATAATTATTTGCGTTTCTTTAATCTACCCTATTAGTAGAAGTAAGTGAAAAAGAAGCAACTATTTGATTTTTTATCTCTGCTATGCTATTGTAAATATAGGATGCTTATTTGAAGAATACAGCACGTCAGTAAGCCAGCTGAATGACATGAACCAAAATAAAATGAACCGCAAAACAAGTATTTACGGCATAGGCTCCGCCGTGTTGCTCTGCTTGAATTCTGTATGTGTTAGATAGTTTTTACATTACGGCTGAGCAACGAAAGTACTCAAATAAAATTCATGTTAAAACGCATAAGACGTTTATAACGCTGCATTCTAACTGCAGAAATAAAATGATGGATACTCCCCTTTTGGTTTCGTAAAATATATGAAAGGAGATTTCAAATGCGTGCACCGTTTCAGATTCTTGCGCTTCCATACCGATTAAACGCTGAACAACGGCTTTACTGTATCTTCCACCGTGCCGACTGCGATCAATGGCAATTTGTTTCTGGGGGCGGCGAAGACAATGAATCCCCTGCCGATGCCGCAGTACGAGAAATTTTTGAGGAATGTAGCATAGAAGTCGTCGAATTGTTGCCGTTAAAATCGGTTTGCAGTATTCCAACGAACATATTCCCAGAAGAATATTTAAAAAACTGGGCGGCTGATACTTATGTTGTACCGGAGTACGCTTTTGGATTTTTATGTGAAACAGATATTCGACTTTCCGAAGAGCATGACGCTTGTGTTTGGCTGCCCTATGAAGCGGCGCAGGAGAAACTCACCTGGGATTCCAACCGCACAGCTTTATATGAGCTGCATAAACGTTTGGAGGAAAAACAATGAGCAAAACGGAACCCGTACTTTTTACGAATATGTGCATGATCTCGGATGGCAAAGGCAATGTGCTTGTACAGGATCGCTTAAATCCAAACTGGCCGGGCATCACGTTTCCCGGCGGGCATGTAGAATACGGCGAATCTTTTACGGATGCGATGGCCCGTGAGGTATTCGAAGAAACAGGGCTGACGGTTTCAAACCTGCAACTGTGTGGCTTGAAAGACTGGATGATGGACGACGGCACACGGTATATGATTCTCCTTTATAAAACCGATACGTATTCCGGAGACTTGCGCTCATCCGAAGAAGGAGAAGTTTTTTGGACGCCTCTGGAAAAATTTTTGGAATTGCCTTTGGCAGATGGTATGCCGATGACACTAAAAGTCTTTTTAGAGGACAAGCTTTCCGAACATTATTTTTACAAAGAAAATGTCAAAAAAGACAAGTGGGTCGAGTTATTGAAATAAAAAGATGCTAAACAACGCCCGAGACTCTTTGTTCTCGGGCGTTGTGTTTTTGACGCTTAGGAGATACTGGATATGGTATCCAGAAGTTGATGAAGCGCGGCAAAGCTGCCGTTTGGGAAAAGCAAAATATCCTTTTGACTGCGGTTTATCAGACAATCAGACAGCAGAAAAACCTTCATGCCGAGCGTCTCGGCAACCATATCCTCATCTACATCATTGCCAACCATCATGCATTCCGACGGTTGACAACCAAGTTTTTCGAGAATCTCAAGATAATATTTCGGGTTTGGCTTACAAAAACAGGAATTTTCGTAAGTGGTATACAAAGCAAAATCTTTGGGGTCCAACCCCGCCCAGCGGATACGGCTTTCCGTTGCAATACGCGGGAAAACGGGATTGGTTGCAAGAACCGGCGTATAGCCTTTGGCTTTTACAAAATCGACAAGTTCTTTGGCTTTCGGCGTAAACCCGCAAGCCTTTGCAACGTTTTGAAACTCGTTTTTGTAGTAATCTTCTAAAACGGGCTTAAGCTTTACGACCTGCTCACCGAAAATTCCGGTAAAAACACGCCAGAATGCTGTTTCATTGGTACATCTGCCGTCATTTTGCACCTCGGCCCCAACCGCTTTCCACAAACCGACTTCCAGTTCTTTTGGATCAAAGCCATAAGGCAGCAGCTTTTCACCCAGCCCACAAAAATAGGCGTGAACGAAAACCTTTTGATCCATGGGCAGCAGTGTGCCATCCAAATCAAATAATACAGTGTGAATCATGTAAAACGGAAAATCTCCTGTTGTGGTGGTTTAATCTGCCTTTTCTTTTGCGCCTTCGGCAAAGCAAGCGTCTGTCACACGGCGGAAACGTGCGGTAATATCCCGCGGGCGCGTAACCGCCGATCCAATCACAACGGCATAGGGTTTTGCCGCCCAGACCTTTTTAAGCTGTTCAGCTTCCCAGATACCGCCCTCCGCGATGACTTTTGCTTTTACCGTTGCGACAAGCTGCGCAATAAAAGCAAAATCCGGGATTGCAATCCCCTTTGTCGCCGCCGTATAACTGCGCAGCGTACAGCCGATATAGTCAAAGCCGAGCGAATCCGCATATTTTGCATCGTCCAAGTCTGCAATATCCGCCATGATTTCAACCTGGGGCTTATGCGCACGAATATAGCGCACCAGATCTTCCAGCTTTTCACCGTTCGGACGGGCACGGCGCGTGGCATCGAGCGCGACGACCTCCGTGTCCGTTTCTTCGAGCAGCGCTTTGACTTCCTTTAAAGTCGGCGTGATATAGACCTCGCTGTCAGGATACTCGGCTTTGATGATACCGATGGTCGGCAGATCGACTTCCGCTTTGATGCTGTTGATATCGGAAACATAATTGCAGCGGATTCCGTCGGCGCCGCCTTCTTTCGCCGCCTTTGCCATTAGGTGCATGATATTATACCCGTAAAGCGGCTCCCCTTTTACAGCCTGGCAGCTAATAATCAGGCTTCCCGGTTTGATATGTGCCAACGCTTACACCCCGCTTGAAAGCATATCCGCAATTTCTTTGGCCTTTTGCTTGCCCTCCGCACTCAACGGCAGGAACGGTCTTCTGCAGCCGCCGACGTGAATGCCGAGATCATTAAGGATCTCCTTCTCCATCTGGAACGTACCGTACGGAATGATCGCCTTTATGATCTCGTCGGCCTTTTCCTGCGCAGCCTGCGCAGCCTGAATATCACCTTTTACAAAATTGTTATAAATATCCAGAATGATTTCCGGCATAAAGTTATAGGTGCTGCCGATGCCACCGTCCGCCCCCATAGAAAGGCCGGCAACGAGCATTTCGTCAAAACCGTTGAACACAAACAGATCACGATCTAAGTGCTTAAACTGTTCCAGCTCAAAAAGATTCTGCGAAGTATGCTTGATACCGAGCAGCTTTTCATCGTGGATAAAGGAATTCACTACATCGAGCATTCCGTCAAAGCCGCCTGCGTTCGGGAAATTATACATCAGCATCGGCAGCGATGTTGCGTGCATGATGTCCCCATAATACCCTTTGATTGCCTCAAGCGGGAACGAATAATAAAACGGCGCGACTGCGCTGACGGCATCGAAGCCGCTTTCCTCCGCAACTTTTGCCATGCGGATAGCGCTGTCCGTAGAAATGGCGCCGACGTGTGCAAACAGATTGCACTTCCCTGCCATCGCCTTGCCGACGGTGCGGAAAACTTCCATTCGCTCCTCTTCAGTCAGCAAAAAGCCCTCGCCCGTGCTGCCGCCGACATAAAGACCGGTAAGTCCCGCACCAATGCAATGTTCAGCAAGACGCACCAGCGCCTCTTTATCCAGACTGCCGTCCTCGTGAAACGGCGTCATCAAAGCGGCATAAACGCCTTTGAAATTTTTCATAATGTTTCCTCCATAGTTTTATGTTCCGTCTCTTCCGCAAAATACGGAGAGAGAAAGTCAACGACTTTTGGATTGCCTAATACCAATTTGTCAAAAGCATAACCGGCAAGGTGCGAGAGATCCGCACGAAACGCGCTGTATTTCTCGCCGTACTTTTTCTGAACATGTCGTGATGCCGCAGCAGTCACAAGTAGCGTAGTGCCGGCGAGCACCGCACCCTGAAAATTCAGCCATTTGGTTTTACGCATACGATGCCTCCCGATTGCTTGTCCGTTTCTTTAAATAATCGCTTCAAATGCCTGCCGGATATTGCTGACACCGACGACCTCAATATTCGCACGAAGCGATTTTTTCAATTTCAGCAGATTGTAACGCGGCACGACGCATTTGTGAAAGCCGAGCTTTTCCGCTTCACGGATGCGCAGTTCGCACGCGGTAACAGAACGGATCTCACCGCCAAGCCCAATCTCCCCAAAAGCCAAAACGTCCTCCGGCACAGGCACATCCTTAAGCCCTGAAACCACAGCCAGCGCAATGGAAAGGTCACAAGCAGGTTCATCGATTTTCAAGCCGCCTACAACATTTACATAGCAGTCCATGTTGCCGACAAAATACCCTGCACGCTTTTCGAGCACAGCGAGCAGCATAGAAACGCGACCGTAGTCCACACCCGTCGCCATACGGCGGGGCGTTCCGAAGCCCGTAGGCGTCACAAGGCTTTGCACTTCCGCCATGATCGGACGTGAACCTTCCATAATGCAAGCAACACACGAACCGGACACATTTTTCGGCCGTCCTGAAAGCAGCATCATAGACGGGTTCTCGACTTCAACAAGCCCCTTGTCCTGCATTTCGAACACGCCGATCTCGTTGGTTGAACCGTAACGGTTTTTAACGGCACGCAAAATACGATAAGAGAGGTTTCGGTCCCCTTCAAAATACAGAACCGCATCCACAATGTGCTCGAGCACTTTCGGCCCCGCAATGTTTCCGTCTTTGTTGACATGCCCGACAATGACGATCGGAATATTCAGTGTCTTTGCCGTACGCATAAAAAGGTTGGTTGTCTCACGGACCTGTGTTACGCTGCCGAATGAAGAATTGAGTTCCGGAATGTTCATGGTTTGAATAGAATCCACCATCACGATGTCCGGCTTTTCGGAAGCGAGCACTTCGCAAATATACTGCGCGTCCGTCTCACAAAGCAAAGAGAGGTTGTCCGTTGTGACGCCGAGCCGCGCCGCACGCAGTTTGAGCTGATGTGCCGACTCCTCGCCGGACACATACAGCACGCGCATAGATTTCCCCAAATGCTCGCAGATCTGCAAAAGCAACGTCGATTTCCCGATGCCGGGGTCACCGCTCAAAAGCACAAGCGAGCCTTTGACCAACCCGCCGCCGAGTACACGATTTAACTCGTGCAGCCCCGTGTCGAATCGGTGTTCGGTGTCCGCCGTAATTTCCGAAAGCTTCTGCACAACGCTGCGGCTCGTCCGTGCAGCGGCTGCTCCGCGTCGCTTCGTCGCAGGTGTCGACGGTGCGCGCAGTTCTTCCTCAAGAGTATTCCATTCTCTGCACGACGGGCACTGCCCGTACCACTTGGAGGACTCATACCCGCAAGCAGAGCAAACATATACGGTTTTTGCGGAAGCCGACATACATCATTCCCCTGTTGTTAAGCATTTAGATATTCCAAAATTCCGGCAGCGATACAAAACGAAAGCTGCTTTTGATAGGTTTCATCCTTCAAATTCGCTGTTTCTTCCGCATTGGAAAGAAAGCCGCATTCTACAAGCACCGCCGGCTTTTTGGCATAATATAAAAGATAGATAGAATTTCCGGACTTTTTGATCTCTCGTTCGTTTTCAGGCTGCAACAGCGTGTGGACGCTGGTTTGGATTGACTGCGCCAGCTGTGCGCTCGCCGTGGTATTCGGCGAATAAAAGACCTGTGTGCCGTGTAAAGAACTGTCAGAATATTTGTTTTGATGGATGCTTACAAAAATACAGGGATCCGTTTCCTCCATCATGCGCATCCGGTTATGGATATCCGATACTTTTTTCTCACGGATGGTCTGTGCGCTGCTGTCGTGGATGGAATCATCCGTCGTGCGCGTCATAGCGGTTTTCACGCCCATAGCATCAAGCTGTTTCTGTAAAAGCTCAGCGATCTGCAAATTGATATACTTTTCTTCCGTCCCATCACCCGCAACTGCACCGCCGTCCACCCCGCCGTGCCCGGCGTCAATAAGAACCGTTATGTCCCCAGAGGGGTCCGTGGATTCGGAAGAAGCGATGTTCGCAGCGTGAAAAGTATATAGAAAATAAGAAAAGCCGATGAGCAGCAAAAGCACTGCCGCAGCCATTTGCAAACGTGCTTTTTTCCGCATAGAATCACCCCGAAAATACTATGCGGTCAACGTTTAAATTATTATAGACGATTGTATCGCAAAAGACAAGAGATTCATAGGAAAAAACCGCCGGGCATTAAATTTTTCCGTAAAAAAGCAGCACACGCAAACCCACGTGTGCTGCAAGGATCCTAACGCTTTATTTCATCATGCTGGCAACTTCTTCAGCGAAATTGTCTTCTCTTTTTTCCAGGCCTTCGCCCTTTGCATAGCGGATAAAACGCGTCACTTTGATGTCAGCCCCGAGTTCTTTCGCCACAGAGGCAACATATTTCGCGACCGACAGATCTCCGTCTTTAACGAACGCCTGATCCAGCAGGCAGTTTTCCTTATAGAACTTACCGATCTTACCATCGACGATTTTTGAAAGGACCTGCTCGGGTTTGTTCGCCATTTTGGGATCTTCGGCAAGCTGGGCCTTCAAGATGGTCTTTTCATGCTCCAGAACATCGGCGGGCACGCTTGCTTCGTCCAGATACGCCGGGCTCATCGCGGCGACCTGCATGGCAACGTCCTTGCCCATGGTCTTAAAAGCGTCCTTTGCTGCGGTTGCGTCATCGGTATCAAACACAACCAGCACACCGACGGTGCCACCGCCATGGATATATTCCACAGCAATCCCCTCCACGCGCTCAAAGCGGCGGATCTTCATATTTTCGCCGATGGAAAGGACCATATCCTGCAGGTTCTCCTGCACGGTACGGGTATCACCCGAAAGCGGTGTAGCAAGAAGTGCATCCACATCAGCGGGATCGGTCTCTGCGATCGTTTTTGCGACTGCGGCAACATAGTTGACAAATTTTTCGTTCTTCGCCACGAAGTCGGTCTCCGAGTTGACCTCTACAAGCACACTAACTTTCTTTGCCGGATCCGTATACGCATAAACAATGCCTTCAGCGGCAATTCTACCTGCCTTTTTGGCAGAAGCGGCAAGACCCTTTTCACGAAGAACGTCGATCGCCTTTTCCATATCGCCGTCGGCTTCGGTCAAAGCCTTTTTGCAATCCATCATCCCGACGCCCGTTTTCTCGCGAAGCGCCTTGACATCTGCTGCGGTAAACGCCATAATCAATTCCTCCGAATCTAAATCTTTGTAAAGCTGCCCGTACTACTGAAATACGCACGGGCAGTTTTTGATTTCTTATTTCTCTTCTTCTGCGGTTTCGGGAGCCTCTTCCGCTTCTTCAGCGGCAGCGCCCTGCATACCCTGCTTACCTTCAAGGACGGCATCCGCCATTGCGCCGGAAATCAGCTTCACGGCACGGATTGCGTCGTCGTTGCCGGGGATCACGTAGTCGATCTCGTCGGGGTCGCAGTTGGTGTCCACAATCGCGATAATCGGGATGCCGAGCTTTCTGGCTTCCGCAACGGCGATGCGCTCTTTACGCGGGTCAACGATGAACATTGCAGCGGGCTGCTTTTTCATTTCGGTAATGCCGCCGAGGAATTTCTCAAGCTTTTCGATCTCGAGTTGCAGTTTGGCAGCTTCCTTCTTCGGCAGAATGTCAAACGTGCCGTCCTCGCGCATAGCCTGCAACTGGCCGAGACGTTTGATTCTCTTTTTGATGGTAACGAAATTGGTCAACATACCGCCGAGCCATCTTGCGTTGACATACGGCATGCCGCAGCGGGTCGCTTCATCCTTAATGGACTCCTGAGCCTGCTTTTTGGTGCCGACGAAAAGAATCTCATCGCCGTTCGCCGCGATGTCACGGACGAACATATAAGCTTCATCCAGCTTCTTAACCGTTTTTTGCAGGTCGATGATGTAGATCCCGTTACGTTCGGTGAAGATGTACGGCGCCATTTTGGGGTTCCATCTTCTGGTCTGGTGCCCGAAATGCACACCGGCTTCGAGCAGCTGTTTCATGGATACGACTGACATAATTTTCCTCCTTATTTGTACCTCCGCGCAGATCAGCTTGACGGCAAGACACAAAAGCGTGCAATTTTGCCGCAATCCCCACGCGTGCGAATTGCGTATAGGATTATACCATTGAAAGGCCCGGAATGCAAGCCTTTTTTTACCTGTTTTCGAAGATTTTTTTCGTAAGCGCCTCAAGTTTTTTGCGGCGTTTTTCGGTTTCTTCCGGCAGGACGGAAAAACTGCCGTCCTCTTCCTTTTTGCATACATCGCCCTCGCGCGCCTGTGTGTGAAACAAGCAACGCGGGATACCGACAAATTTGCCCTGCGGCGTCTCAAGAATCACGGTGTCGCCCTCTGTGCGATCTACAATCCAAAGCTGCATATCACTTCTCCGTCTGGACGCCGACTTTGCTGCCGTCGCTTGTAACCACAATCGTACCGTTTCGATCCGTCCGTCGATAGTCGATCCCCATTGCGTCTAACCGAACCAAGGTCTCGGCGCTCGGCAGGTTATAGCTGTTGCCCGCCCCGCAGGGAATTACGGCAAGCTTCGGATGAACGGCGGTTAGGTATTCTTCACTTGACGAGGTCTTAGAGCCATGGTGGCCGAGTTTTATAACATCCGCCTGCACAGGAAGACCGGTCTTCAAAATATCTTCCTCGGATGCGGATTCGGCATCACCTTGGAATAAAAACGCAGTATCTTCATAAACCGCACGCACCACAACGGAAGTGTCGTTGAGCTCTGTGTAGTCACGATTCGGCGCAAGCACAGTAAAGCAAAAGTCGCTCAGTTCATAGGTTTTGCCCGGTTCTGCCGCAATGGCCCTTGCACCGCTTGCATCCAGCGCATACAAAAGGTCCTCATACACCTGCGTCGTCGGCATATTCTTCTCCGTATAGCGCGGCATGATTACATTTTCGACCTTATAGTTTTTCAGGACTTCGTCTGCGCTCCCGATATGGTCTGCGTGCGCATGGGTCAAAATCAGGTATCGAAGCTCTGTGATATTCTGAGATTGCAGATATGCATCGATCGTGCGATATGCATCTACGTCGCCTGCGTCGATCAAAACCGCATCGTCGCCGCAGACAATCAGACTGCAATCCGCCTGGCCGACGTCTATGTAATGCACAGAAAAGGGGTATTCTTCGGCGGAGACAGTTTCATTAAGCCCTGTCGCTCGAAAGATCTCATTCCAACTCGGAAGGCCAAGCTGCGGGAAAAATGAAATCAGTGCCGAAACCAGCAGCAAACAAGCAATAACAACCGTCGATACGATTCGAATCGGCTTCGGCAGTTTTCGCTTAGCCAAACGTGCTCTTCCCCTTTCCAATCATCAAGATGTCGCATCCGGTGAATCTGCCCCGGGAGCAGGAGTTTCCTCTGCAGAATAATCGCGTCCTGCGCCCCCTTGTGCAAGCGCATTCATTTCATACCACTGCTGTTTGGAAATCAATACCTTGCGCGGCTTGCTGCCCTCGTACGGACCGATAATGCCGCGCTCTTCCAAATTATCGATAATACGCGCGGCACGCGCATAGCCGAGTTTGAGTTTGCGCTGCAAAAGTGTTGTTGACGCCATTTGCGCATCTACCACAACTTCGATCGCCTTCGGGATCATCTCATCGGCTTCGGAATCATCATCGGCATCGCCTGTCACAGCGCCGCCGTTTTTCTTTTTCTCCATGGCCGCCTGCCGCTCGATCTCCTGCATGACATCGTCATCATACGCCGACTGCTGCTGCCCTTTAATGAAGTCAACGACCTTTTCGACCTCGCTATCGGAAAGATAGCACCCCTGTACGCGAATCGGTTTTGCAATGCCGACGGGGTAGAACAGCATATCGCCGTTGCCCAGTAGCTTTTCCGCACCGGCGGAATCAATGATGGTTCGCGAGTCGATCTGCGACGATACTTTCAGCGAAATACGGCTCGGAATATTCGCTTTGATAAGCCCTGTAATAACATCTACGGACGGACGCTGCGTGGCAATGACCAGATGCATGCCCGCCGCACGCGCCATCTGTGCGAGACGGCAGATGGAGTCCTCCACCTCGTGTGGCGCCGCCATCATCAAATCGGAAAGCTCGTCGATAAAAATTACGATCTGCGGCATTTTCTTTTCGCCGATGCTCTCGCAAATGCTGTTATAGCCGCTGATATCACGTACGTTATTGTCAGAAAACGCTTTGTAGCGCGTCAGCATTTCCGTCACCGCCCACGCAAGCGCACCCGACGCTTTACGCGGATCGGACACAACCGGAACGATCAGATGCGGAATCCCGTTATAGACTGTGAATTCTACCTGTTTCGGGTCGATCATCAAAAGTTTGACCTCGTCAGGCGTAGCGTTGTAAAGCAAGCTTACAATCATGGAATTTAAGCAGACCGATTTACCGGACCCCGTCGTGCCAGCGACAAGCAGGTGCGGCATTTTGGCGAGGTCGGCATATGTACAGTTGCCTGCAATATCCTTACCGAGCGCGACAAACAATTTGGATTTCGCACTGCGGTATTGATCGGTGTCAATGATCTCGCGCAAAGTGACCGTCGCTCGGTTTTTGTTCGGCACTTCAATGCCTACCGCCGCCTTGTTCGGAATCGGTGCTTCAATGCGCAGCCCGCCGGCGGCGAGGTTGAGCGCAAGGTCATCGGTCAGATTTGTAATGCGGCTGATTTTAACACCGGCTGCGGGTTGAATCTCGTACCGCGTGACCGATGGGCCGCGGCAGATATCTACAATACGCGTTTCGACGCCGAAGCTTTTGAGCGTATCCACTAACTTTGTGGCATTCGCTTTCAGCTCATCCTCATACTTTAAATTGCGCGTAGCCTTAGGCGGCGCAAGGCAATCCAGCGGGGGCTTAACATAGGTTTTCGCCTGTGCCTCGCTTTCCGTCTCGGCTTCGGCAGGATTTTCAGGCTTATCGGTGCCGAATTTTTCCGCCGAAATCGGAACGATGCCGTCTGCCGGCAGCTTCGGTTCTGGCTCTTTCATCTTATTGATAATGTCATCCAGCAAAACAGGTTTCTTTCCGGTATCCTCTGCCGGCTCTTGCAGCGATTGCTCCTCATCCGTAACCACCTGAGAAACAACGGGTTCGTCCTTTTTGCGCGCATGCTTCTTTTTGGTGGTGTTTTCCGTCACGGGTTCGGGTCCGAGGTCCACATCCACATTGTATTCCCGCTCGCGCTTTTGCGCGAGTTCCTCCAGTTTTTCCTCACGGTACTCGCCCGCTTTTTGCACCGGTTTCGCCACACCGCGGAAGAGTTTTATTAACGTAAGTCCCGTCATCAGCATTACGCAAAGGAAAATCAGAATCAAAACGATCGCTATCGCCGCAGCCTTACCACTGCCGGTTGCAAGCAGGATAAGCCCGCCAAATATTGCGCCGACCGCGCCGCTGCCCGTAAAGGAATCCTCCAAGCGAAATGCATTGAATGCATCCACGACGTCCTGCCCAAAATCGACAGTTCCGGAGAAAGAAAAAATATGTATGGCGGAGGCAATCAGCACGATCAGCATGCATGCCTCCGCGACCTTCGCGCCGACTTTTGCATTGGCTTTGTCCAAGGTCGCCATGACCGCGACATATATCAGCAACAGCGGGAAGACAAACGAGCAGAAGCCAAACAGCCCGAATAACCCGCTACGAAGCGCGCCCCAAAGCCCACCGCCAGGGATAAAGCAAAGGCACAAAAGCAACAGCGCCACACAAAACAAAACGACTGCGGCAATCTGCTTTTGCGCATATTTTCGTTGCTCGTTTGCGCGCTGTGCGGCAGATTTCTTGCCGGAAGCCGTATTTCTTTTTTTGCCGGATGGTGCAGCCATCAAATTCCCTCCAAGGTTATTTAGGCGCGGGATCTCCCGACGCACGCTTTAGAATCATGGAATATAAACAATCGAGCGCATCCGAAAGCCCGCCAAGGCAGTCGATCATGCCGGATTCCACTGCCTGCTTGCCTTCGAGCACCGTGCCAACGTCTGTGGCAAGTTCCCCGGTTGCCAGCATATATTCCCGAAACCGCTTTGGCGGCATATTGGAATTGCGTGCAACGAACTCCACGATGCGCTCCTGCATTTTTTGAAAATAAGAAAATGTCTGCGGCACACCCAAGACCAAACCGTTCATTCGCACGGGATGGATCGTCATCGTTGCCGACGGAACAATAAAAGACCGTTTCGCGGCAACTGCGAGCGGAACGCCTATGGAATGGCCGCCGCCGAGCACCAAAGAAACCGTCGGCGTCTGCATCCCGCTGATAAGCTCCGCGATCGCAAGCCCGGCTTCAATATCACCGCCGACCGTATTGAGGATCACAAGAAGTCCTTCGATCTCGCTGCTCTCTTCGATCGCGACAAGCTGCGGAATCACATGCTCATATTTCGTAGTCTTATTTTGAGCAGGAAGGATATAATGTCCCTCGATCTGCCCGATCACGGTCAGGCAGTGGATCAGGTGACCGTCTTTGGAAACGGTAATGGAACCCGTTTCTACGATCTCACGGATCGGCGAAGTCTCCTCATGTTCCTGGCTGTCCTCTTCCGCAGCGGGCGCTTCGGACGAAGCTACCGCCATCATCGTTTGAAACAAACTCGACTGTTTTTTGGTGCGCATACTTAGGTACCCTCGCATTTCTGTTTTTATCCATAGTATGCGCAGCGCACATGGGTTTTATTGCGCGCAAGTATTGTAGCACAAACGCGAAAATGAATCAATCCCCCACCCGTTCTCCCGAAAAAATAAGCAAATACAGCGTGCTTTCTTGTGTATTTTACGAAGACGCTTTATTTATTCATTTTTCTTCTTAAAATCTTTGATGATTCATTGACAAACTTATGCGCAGGTATTAAAATATGACCGTAAGATTGTTAAAAATTTGAAAAAGTTAGGAGACTCAGATAATGGGATTGACAGTTGCACAGAAACTGATTCAAAGCCATCTTGTTTCGGGCGATATGACGCCGGGCAGCGAGGTTGGGCTTCGCATTGACCAGACGCTGACACAAGACGCCACCGGTACGATGGCATATCTGGAATTTGAAGCAATGGGCATTGAGCGTGTGCGTACGGAGCTTTCCGTTGCATATATCGATCACAACACGCTGCAAACCGGCTTTGAAAATGCAGACGACCACCGCTTTATTCAATCGGTTGCCAAAAAACGCGGCATCCGCTTTTCGCGCCCGGGCAACGGCATCTGCCATCAGGTTCATCTGGAGCGTTTCGGCAAGCCCGGTAAGACGCTGATCGGTTCGGACAGCCATACCCCCACGGGCGGCGGCATCGGCATGCTCGCCATGGGCGCGGGCGGCTTAGACGTCGCGGTTGCCATGGGCGGCGGGACTTACTACATCACCATGCCGAAGATTGTCAACGTACATCTTACCGGCAAGCTTTCACCCTACGTTGCGGCGAAAGATGTGATTTTGGAAGTCCTGCGCCGCATGACCGTGAAAGGCGGCGTCGGCAAGATCATTGAATACACGGGCGAAGGCGTCAAAACGCTTTCTGTCCCCGAGCGTGCGACCATTACGAATATGGGTGCGGAGCTTGGCGCAACGACCTCCGTGTTTCCGTCCGATGAAGTGACCAAGGCGTTTTTGGAGGCACAGGGACGTGCCGAAGACTGGTCGGTCTTGGAAGCAGATGAGGACGCCGTTTACGATGAAACGATTGAAATCGATCTCTCCGCGCTTGCACCGATGGCTGCTATGCCGCATATGCCCGACCGTGTGAAATCCGTCACCGAGATCGGCCCGATCAAAATCGACCAGGTCTGCATTGGTTCGTGCACGAACTCTTCTCTGATGGATATGCTGAAGGTCGCCGCTATTTTAAGAGGTAAGACCGTTTGCCCCACCGTCAGCCTTTCCATTGCACCCGGTTCTAAACAGGTGCTCAATATGCTTGCCAGAGACGGCGCGCTTGCCGATATGATCGATGCCGGCGCGCGCATCCTGGAAAGCGCCTGCGGTCCGTGCATCGGCATGGGACAATCACCGAATTCCGGCGGTATTTCTCTGCGCACGTTCAACCGCAACTTTGAAGGGCGCTCCGGTACAGCGGATGCGAGCATTTACCTTGTGAGCCCCGAAGTTGCCGCGTATTCGGCGCTCACAGGCGTACTTTCTGACCCGCGCGAGCTCGGCGAGCCGCTGCACATTGATATGCCTGAAAAATTCGATATCAATGACAATATGATTGAGCTCCCCGCCTCCCCCGAAGAAGCAAAAGACGTAAAAGTGCTGTACGGGCCGAACATCAAGCCGTTCCCAACGACGGAAAAACTTCCCGATTCAATTGAAGCGAAAGCCGTACTCAAGGTCGGCGACGACATTACGACCGACCACATCATGCCCGCCGGCGCAAAAATTTTGCCTTATCGTTCCAATATTCCTTATCTTTCGCAATTCTGCTTCGCGGTCTGTGACAAAACGTTTGCAGAACGCTGCAAAAAAGAAGGCAAGGGCATCATCATCGGCGGTGCGAATTATGGGCAGGGCTCTTCTCGTGAGCACGCTGCGCTCGTTCCCCTGTATCTCGGCGTTAAAGCGGTCATCACCAAATCGTTCGCACGCATCCATTGCGCAAACCTTATTAACGCCGGTATCCTGCCGTTGAACTTCCAGAACGAAGCGGATTATGACAAGATCTCGCAGGAAGACGTATTGAGTCTCCCGAACATCAAAGAAGAACTGCAAAGTGGCGCTCCCGTAACGCTGGAAAACAAAACGACCGGCGAACGCTATACACTTACCTATTCGCTTTCCGAGCGGCAGAAGGATATTCTGCTCGCAGGCGGTCTGCTGAATTATACGAGAGAATCCTTATAAGCCAAGGAGGACAACCATGACAGAAGAAAATTTGCAAAAAGCGCTCAAATCCTTTGAAGCGCTGGTTCGTGAACAGTCGGCGCGCTCCGACCGCATCAAAGCCGAAAAGGATTTTGTTGACTTTGAGAAACTTGACAAGATCATCATCGGCGTCTGCGGCGGCGACGGCATCGGCCCGATCATCACAAAAGAATCCGCACGCGTGCTCGCCTATATGCTTGCGGACGATGTAAAAGCCGGTAAAGTAGAATTCCGCAATATTGACGGGTTGACCATTGAGAACCGCGTCGCGGCGATGAAGGCGATTCCCGACGATGTGCTTGAACAGCTGAAAGCCTGCCACGTCATCCTGAAAGGCCCGACCACCACGCCGCAGGCGGGCGATCCATGGCCCAATATTGAGAGCGCAAACGTCGCCGTGCGCAAAGCGCTGGACCTGTTTGCAAACGTCCGACCGGTCAAAGTACGGGAACTCGGCATCGACTGGACGTTCTTCCGCGAAAACACAGAAGGTGCGTATGCTGTCGGCTCCAAGGGGATCGAAGTGGATGACGACCTTGCAATGGATTTTGTCGTCACCACAAGCGAAGGTACGGAGCGTATTGCTCGACTTGCCTATGAATATGCGCGCAAGAACGGCAAAGACCGTGTATCCATTATCAACAAAGCGAACGTGATTAAAACTACGGACGGCAAATTCCTGCGCATCTGCAAAAAGGTCGGCGAAGAATATCCCGAGATCACTACAGATGAATGGTATGTGGACATTACCACAGCTAAGCTGATCGACGAAAAACGCAGACGCGACTTTAAAGTATTTATTCTTCCCAATCTGTACGGCGACATCATCACGGACGAAGCTGCCGAGTTCCAAGGCGGCGTCGGCACGGCGGGCAGCGCCAACCTCGGCAAACGATACGCCATGTTTGAAGCGATCCACGGCTCTGCGCCGCGCATGGTGCGCGAAGGGCGCGCGCAATACGCGGATCCCTGTTCCATGCTGCGCGCAAGTGTAATGCTGCTGTCACACATTGGCAAGCAAAAACAGGCAGACCTTTTGGAACGTGCTCTGGACATCTGTATGTTTGAAGAAAAGAAATTGCAGATCACCGGCCGCGAGGACGGTGCAACCTGCAGTGCGTTCGGCGATTATGTGATGGAAACCGTTCGGCGTCTGAGCGAATGAGGTGAGATAGATGCCAAAAAACGACGTTTCACTTTCGGTCATCAAGCGGCTCCCCCGCTATTACCGGTTTTTGGGTGAAATGAAGAAAAACGGCCTGCAGAGGATCTCCAGCAGTGAGCTTTCCAAACGGATGGGCTTCACAGCCTCGCAGATCCGTCAGGATCTGAACTGCTTCGGCGGCTTCGGTCAGCAGGGATACGGTTATAACGTCAGCCAACTGTATGCGGAAATCGGCAAGATCCTCGGTGTCAACAAAAAAGCCAAAACTGTGCTCATCGGCGCAGGCAATCTCGGCCGCGCCGTTGCCGCGCATATGTCCTTTGAGGAACGCGGCTTCAACCTGATTGGGATCTTTGACCGCAATGAAGCCCTCGCCGGGCAGCTGGTACGGGGTTTGCCGATTCGGCAGATCGATGGATTATATGATTTCTGCCGTGAAAATTCCCCGACTGTCGCGGTCCTGTGCATTCCGAGCGAAAGCGCCGCCGACGTAACGCAGGAACTTGTTGAGCTCGGTGTGAAAGGGTTTTGGAATTTCACGCATTATGACATCTCGGCAAATTATCCGAACGTCGCAGTAGAAAACGTTCACCTTTCCGACAGTTTGATGACGCTCAGCTACCATCTGAATAATCTGTAAAGTACATCCAAAAGGACCGTATAGATTTTGTCTACACGGTCCTTTTTTGTACAATTATGTCCTTTTTTCAGCTTTCGCTGTTACCGGATTCGGCATCCGGCGGCAATTCTTCTGCAAGTTGGTTGAGTTTATGCAAGCAGTCTCTACAGATTTTCATGCCGTGGTACTCCACCGTATTGTCCGCGCTGTCGCAAAAAATACAGGCAGGCACATATTTCTTCAAAATAACACTGTCGGCTTCGGTGTAAAATTCCACATAGCTTTTGTCGTCTATCAAATGCAAAAGCTTCCGAATCTCCATAGGCAACACGATTCTGCCCATTTTATCCAGCCCGCGGACAATCCCGGTTGATTTCATCGACGCACCTCCATTTACAAATTGAAATTGCTTTCGTATCATTATTGCATTTTTTGACATTTTTGTCAATATTAGCATAATTTCATTGCCGGAGAAATAGACTATACCGGTGATGCAGCATGATGAATACCATCTGGGCGGGCATGATTTTACTCTCAATTGTCTTTGCCGTTTTCAGCGGGAATACACAAGCCGTATCGAACGCTGTATTTTCTGCCGCGGAGGATGCCGTCAGCGTAACGCTCAAAATGCTCGGCATGTTCTGCCTATGGGGCGGCTTGATGCGTGTTGCACAGCAGGCCGGTTTGACCGACCGCATCGCAAAACTTCTCTCTCCCCTTTTAGACCGCCTGTTCCCCGAAATCCGAAATGATGCGGCTGCAAAAAGCGCCGTCTCCATGAACATCACAGCCAACCTGTTCGGGCTTGGAAACGCCGCAACGCCGCTTGGGATTGAAGCCATGAAGCGTTTAAGAAGACACGCCCCGTTCGCGGACACGGCGAGCAATGACATGATTTTGTTCGTTGTGCTGAATTCTGCCTGCATTCGCCTGATTCCTACCACCATCGCCTTGCTGCGGTATGAAAGCGGATCGAACGCGCCGATGGAAATTTTACCGGTAACGCTTTGTGTGTCTCTGCTCGGTTGCACAGGCGCCGTGCTTTTGGCAAAAATTTTAGGGAGAAAACGTGGATGAACAAGATCGGCACTTATATCCTGCTAAGCTGTATCGGCGGGATCCTGATATATGCCGCATGCAAGCGTGTTCGGGTATTTGATGTGTTTTTGGAAGGCGCAAAGGAAAATATATCGTGTGCATTTTCCATTCTGCCCGCTTTTGTCGGTTTGCTTCTGGCCGTACATATGCTGACTGCCAGCGGCGCTGCCGATGCACTGACTGCGGCGCTCGCACCCCTGCTTTCCAAAATCGGCTTTCCGGCAGAGGTTTTGCCGCTTTGCATTCTGTCTCCCATCTCCGGCAGCGGCTCCCTGAGCGCCTTTCAAAGTCTGCTTGCGAAATACGGTCCTGATTCTTTTATCGGCCGAACTGCTTCCGTTATTGCAGGATCCACAGAGACTACATTTTATACGGTTACAGTGTATTACGGTGCAGTCGGCGTCAAAAAAATTCGGCACACGGTGCTTTGTGCACTGTGTGCCGATGGAATCAGCTTTTTGCTGTCCGCCATATTTGTACGATTATTTTTCGATTAACGAAACACCCGTCATCTCTTTGGGCTGTTCAAGACCCATGATATCCAACATCGTCGGCGCAAGGTCGCAAAGCCTACCGCCGGAAGGTTTGAGCTTGCATTCCTTGCCCACCACAATCAACGGTACAGGATTAGTGGTATGCGCCGTGAACGGCGAGCCGTCCTCCGCATACATCTGATCGGCGTTACCGTGGTCAGCCGTAATCAGGATCACACCATGCATCTGCATCACGGCATCCGTTAACTTTCCGACACAAGTATCCACAGCTTCTACCGCTTTAACCGCCGCATCGAAAATCCCGGTGTGCCCAACCATGTCGCAGTTCGCATAGTTAAGGATCACAACGTCATATTTCCCGCTGAGGATCTCTTTGCAGGCTGCGTCACAGACCTCATAGGCACTCATTTCGGGCTTGAGATCGAACGTGGAGATCTTCGGAGAGTCGATCAGGATCCGGTCTTCGCCCGGATATACCTTTTCCTCACCGCCGTTAAAAAAGAACGTAACATGGGCATATTTCTGCGTTTCGGCAATGCGCAGCTGTGTTTTTCCGAGTTTGGAAAGGTATTCGCCAAAGGTGTTGACAAGCTGTTCGGGACCGAAAGCGACGTGCACATTCGGCATTTCCTCATCGTACTGCGTCATGCAGACAAAGTAAAGCGGGAAATATGCTTTTCGCGCAAAGCCGGTGAAATCAGAATCCACAAATGCACGAGTGATCTCACGGGCACGATCAGGACGGAAATTGAAGAAAATGACCGAATCGTTTTCCGAAATCGGCGCACCGCCTTCTATTACAGTCGGCATTACAAATTCGTCGGTCAAGTGTTTGCCGTCGCCGTCAATCGTTTCATAGGACTTCTCCACCGCCGCAACGGCATCCTGCGCCTGAATCCCCTCACGGTTAGCCATGGCGTTGTATGCCATGCCGACGCGATCCCAGATGTTATCGCGATCCATGGCATAAAAACGACCCATGACGGTAGCAATTTTGCCGACACCGATCTCCTGCATTCTTTGCTGCAATTCACGAATATATTCGACACCGGATGACGGCGGCACATCTCTGCCATCCAGGAAACAGTGCACATACACATCGGAAAGTCCGCTATCCTTGGCGAGCTTTAAGAGCGCATACAGATGCGTGTTATGGCTGTGTACGCCGCCGTCGGACAAAAGCCCGATCAAATGCAGCGCCGTACCGTGCGCCTTGCAGTTGTTCACAGCGCCGAGGAACGCCTCGTTTTGGTAAAAGTCACCGTCCTGAATGGATTTTGTAATTCTCGTCAGATCCTGATAAACGATGCGGCCTGCGCCGATATTGGTGTGACCAACTTCGGAGTTACCCATCTGCCCGTCGGGAAGCCCGACATCCAGGCCGGAAGCCCCGATATAGGTCATGGGATTGTTTTGCATCAATTCGTCCAAACGCGGCGTTTTCGCGGCGCGAATGGCATTGCCGTAATCGGACGGGTTGTAACCGAAGCCGTCCATGATGCACAATACTACGGGTTTTTTCATGGTATCTGCTTCCTCTTTCCGATTTTATTTCGATGCGGCGGCAACAATAGCAGCAAAATCGGGTGCTTTCAGTGAAGCGCCGCCGATCAGCCCGCCGTCTACGTTTTCTTTTGCAAGCAGTTCCTCAGCGTTGCCCGCGTTCATCGAGCCGCCGTACTGCACCGTCAAAGCCTGTGCGGCTTCCTCGCCGTAGACTTCCGCCACAGCAGCACGGACAAAGCCGTTTCCTTCATCCGCCTGATCTGCCGTTGCGGTAACGCCCGTACCGATCGCCCATACCGGCTCATATGCAATGATAACATTTTTAAGCTGTTCTTTTGTCACATTGGTAAGCGCCATTTTCGTCTGGAATTTGAGCAGCGTCTCCGTATAGCCGAGTTCGCGCTGTTCCAGCGTCTCGCCGACACAGACAATGGCTTTCAGTCCGGCATTCAGCGCCGCAAGCGTGCGCAGGTTGACGGTCTGATCTGTCTCGCCGAAATAGGTTCTTCTTTCGCTGTGACCGATCACAACATATTCTACGCCGGCTTCTGTGAGCATTTCTGCAGAAATCTCACCCGTATATGCACCGGACGCCTTAAAGTGGACATTTTCCGCGCCAATCTTGATATTCGAGCCTTTGGCGGCTTCCACAGCGGCGGGCACATCGATAAACGGCACGCACAGGACCACATCGCAGCCCGCGTCCTTCACAAGCGGTTTCATTTCTTCGATCAGCGCCTTCGCCTCGGAAGGGGTCTTGTTCATTTTCCAGTTGCCGGCGATGACCGCCGAACGTTTTGCTTTATTCATGTTACATACTCCTTATCTGAAATGGAGATACAGGTGAGCGCAAGCACCCACCTGTATTTTTGTTTAGTCTTTATCGTCCAGCGCAGCGATGCCGGGCAGTTCTTTGCCCTCCAAGAATTCCAGAGAAGCGCCGCCGCCCGTAGAAATGTGCGACATCTTATCGGCAAAGCCGAGCTTCTCGATCGCAGCAGCGGAATCGCCGCCGCCGATGATGGAAATCGCGCCGCTTTCTGCAATAGCGGTCGCCACTGCAATGGTCCCCGCGGCAAAGTTGTTCCACTCAGAAACGCCCATCGGCCCGTTCCAGATGACCGTGCCTGCCCCCTGAATGGCATCTGCAAACAGTTTCTGCGTTTTGGGACCGATATCAAGACCCATCCAGCCGTCCGGGATCTCGTCGGAATTTACAACCATCGCTTCCGTGTCGGGCTTATATTCCTTACCGACCTTGTTGTCCACAGGGATCAGGAAATTTATACCCTTGTCTTTTGCCTTTTGCATCATTTCGGCTGCAAGTTCAATTTTATCCTCTTCCAGCAGCGAATTGCCGACGTTGTGACCGAGAGCCTTCATAAAGGTATACGCCATGCCGCCGCCGATAATCAGCGTGTCGCATTTGTCAATCAGATTGGTGATAACGCCGATTTTATCAGACACCTTCGCGCCGCCGAGGATTGCAACCAGCGGCCGCTTCGGATTTTCCAGTGCGCCGCCGATGAACTGGATTTCTTTCTGGATCAGATAACCGCACGCGGACGGCAGATATTCCGCGACGCCCGCCGTCGAGGAGTGGGCTCTGTGCGCAGAACCAAACGCATCGTTGACATAGAGGTCCGCAAGCGCTGCAAACTTCTTGGAAAGCTCGGGATCGTTTTTCGTTTCGCCGGGTTCAAAGCGAACGTTTTCAAGAAGCATCACTTCGCCGTCTTTGAGCGACGCCGCAAGCGACTGTGCACTTTCGCCAACCACGTCTTTGGCAAGCTTTACGGGCTGACCCAAAAGCTCAGACAGACGCTCAGCAACCGGCTTCATGGAAAATTCGGGATTATACTCGCCTTTCGGTCTTCCGAGATGCGAGCAAAGAATGACTTTGGCGCCATGTTTGATCAAGTACTGAATGGTCGGCAGAGAAGCAACAATTCGCTTGTCGCTGGTAATCACACCGTTTTCCATTTTGACGTTGAAGTCGCAGCGTACAAGGACCCGTTTGCCTTTTACGTCGAGATCTTCAATCGTTTTCTTGTTCAATACACTACTCATATTTTTCATCCTTTCCGATTTATAGCGGGCTTTCCGCAACCTTGATTATTTTATAACAATCTTCCATATTTTGCAAGTGCCAGACCGGACAATGCGTTAAGATTCGCAGGGAATTTTTGTCTATTGTGCACAAGCGTTCAGATTTTATACACGCTTTCAATCTCCTGTGCCTTATCGAGCAGCATCTTTTTTAAATTTTCCGGCTTTTTGACGCGGATTTTCGAGCCAAACTGCATGATCCATGCGGCCAATCCGTCGTTGACAGCGGCCTGCGTTCGCAGGCCGAATTTCTCTTCCCCGGCACGGTAAAGACGTACATCTTCTCCAAAGCGGTCTAACACCTGCTCAATGAGATCATTTTGACAAATCAGTTCCACATTTTCAGGTGTGCCAGAAAACATATGAAAATGCCGCTTTGCATAATCCGCCGAGTCAAAGGAGGTTTTATACGGCGACACCTCGGAAAACGGGCGCACGCGCGTACCCTCAAGCACTTCCAGCTTTTTAATGCGGTCAATGCGCAGGACCATCAGATTGTTGTATTTTGCCTTATTGCAGACCAAATAGTAGTGGTCATCCGCCCAGATCATGGCATAGGGACTGACGACGTGCGCTCGTTCGTCATATTCCACTTCGTTTTGGTCGGTGATCTTGCGGTGACGATAAAGCGCCTGCACCTGCCAGCCGTTTTGAATCGCACGGTTGAGCTTGTCCACGTGATAATAAATCTCTTCATTTGCAGATTTCGGGCGGTTATCCACATAGACCTGGCTTTTGATCTGCGCCGCCTGCGGGGCACTCAAAAGTGTGAGAATCTTGTCGATAAGCTGTCGGCTCTTTTTCAGCGAGATAAAGCCGGCCGCCTGCACTGCGTCGCACAAAAGGCGGATCTCGGCGGTCTCAAATTCACGTGACGCAAGGAAATACCCACCCGAAGCGCCTTTGCTCAGCAAAATATCAAAACCGAAATCCTTAAGCACCGCAATATCGCTGTAAACAGATTTACGTTCACATTCCAGATTATGATTGCGCAGATACAACAGGATGCGATCCGTATCCACCGGATTATTTTCGTCGCTTTCTTTGTAAAGCAGTTCCAGAATATATAGCAGCTTCAGCTTGGAATTCGCCATATGTACCCCCTCCTATGCAGGTTTACAGCGTCATCTGCCGGTTGAGTTCCTGCACGGTCTGTTCATCCAGTTTCAATTCTGCACGGTCATAGGTATACATCCCGTTGACCTCGTTTTCCACATCGCTCAACTGGGTGTAGATCGTACCGGAAAGCCCTTTTTTGATCAAAGGGATCACCTGCTTACGCAAAAGCTTTGCATATGCGTCGGTCAGCTTTTCTTTATCTGGGAACATCAGATAGCCGAAGGCCTTTTTCGGGTTCCAGGTGTGCCCTTCGACCTTGCGCGAATAACCGCCGAACTCCGTAATGACAAACGCACGGTTGTCAAGTTTACGCATGCGGATCGGCAGAATATACTTATGCATACTTTGGATATCGCCGCCGCCCTGGTCGTACCAACCGCTTGCATGATCAATAACGCGGCTTGGATCCTGTTTGCGCACCCGGTCACAAATCTCCAGCGCATCGAACTGCCCCCAAGCCTCGTTGAAGGGGACCCAGGCATACAGCGAAACCGTATTGTAAAGCAAGTCGATCATCTCAGAAAGCTCGCGGCGGAAATCCTCGCGCCATTCAGGCTTTGTGCGTTTGAACCGGGCGTAGTTTTTGTTGTCCTTTACATGCAATATGCCGATGTTCGGCAGCACACCCGCATAAAAATTGCCGATATACTCCCCACCGCTGACCATATCCTGCCAGACAAGCATACCGAGCCGGTCACAGTGGTAATACCAGCGCAAGGGCTCCACCTTGATATGCTTGCGCAGCATGTTAAAGCCCAGGCGTTTCATTTCTGAAATGTCGAAAATCATGGCTTCGTCCGTAGGGGGCGTCAGCCCGCCATCCGGCCAATAGCCCTGGTCGAGAAGCCCTTTCTGGAAATAGGGCTGATTGTTGAGGAACAGACGCGGAATGCCTGCGGAATCCTTTGCTACATGGAACTTGCGCATTCCAAAATAGCTTGTGACGGTATCCGTGCACACGCCGTTCCGGTAAACCTCAAGCTTGATGTCATACAGATTCGGTTCCTCCGGACTCCAAAGCTTAGCGTTCGGGATCGCAAGCACAGCATCCATCGAAATATCGCCAGAGAACACCGGTTCCCCGAGGAAAGTCACGCTGGCTTTGAGAGTTGCGCCATCTGCATCGTTGAGTTTGGCTTTTAAAGAAAGCGTACCCTTATCAATATCCGGCAGCAGTTTAACGGACTCTACATAACAGTCGCTGACCGCTTCCAGCCAGACCGTCTGCCAGATGCCCGAAGTCGCGGTATACCAGAAGCCGTGCGTTTGGATCACCTGCTTACCGCGCTGCTGCCAACCGTTGTCCGTCGGGTCATAGACGCCGACAACCAGTTCGTTTTCCCCGGGCTGCAAATACGGCGTGATATCAAAGGTAAACGCGCAGTATCCCCCAACATGTTCGCCGACGGCTGCGCCGTTAATAAACACGCGGCACTTCCAATCGACAGCGCCGAAATGCAAAAGGATGGTTTTTCCGGCCATACGTTCGGGCAGCGTAAACCGCTTTTGATACCAAAGCCGCTCATTCGGAAGCAACGGCCTTTCAACACCGGAGAGCAGAGACTCCACGGCGAAAGGGACCACGATCTCACCGTCGTAATGCTCCGGCCACTGCTGTGACTGCGGCAGAATGGCATAGGAAAATGTACCATTTAAATTAAGCCAATTCTCCCGCACCAGCTGCGGACGGGGATATTCCGGCAGCGGGCAGGTTTTGTCAACCTTGTCAGTCCAGACGGATTTCACACAAAACACGTCCTTTCACGAATTCTTTTATATGTATTGTATACCATGCGGCGGTTTTTGTCTATCCAAAACTTGGAATTCCATGTTGAAAATTGAACACGGATTTGTTATAATATCTGCACAAAGATCTGCGGATATGGTGGAATTGGCAGACACGCAAGATTTAGGATCTTGTGCGCAAGCGTGCAGGTTCAAGTCCTGTTATCCGCACCAGATTATGACGTCGTCTATGGATATCGCATAGCGGCGAGGAATTATAGGACACCCCTGTAAATAACGGGGTGTCCCATTTTTTTGCACTCTTTTAGATTATTTCAGGCTTTGCTTGGAGATCAGATTGCACCAATGGGGAAAATGAGAGGAAAAAGGCCAATTCTAATAATTGGTCTACAACACCACTTTTGACACAGAAGGTTCTCCCCGCACCGCTTTTTCTTAGAAGTGACACGGGTGTTTTTTGCACAATAGAAAAAGCACTGCGGAGCAACTTGAGGCGCTTATTGATACGCCATAAAGAAATCTCCCATTTTTCCCTCTGATGCAACTGGTAAATCTTACCTCGGACAGCATAGTTGATTACGGCCTTGCTATTGCCTTGCGGTAAACACAAATGGAAATGATCGCAGTAATCACCTCCGTGATCCAAAACGCATTCCAGACGCCAACCG
>CALWVM010000003.1 GCA_944384985.1 uncultured Clostridia bacterium
CTCTTAATTGGCGTTCCCCGAAACAAGTCCTTTTTTCTTTCCACAATTCTGTAACACATCATTGACAAACCTACATTGTTTTGCGAACATAAAGCGGCAGTCGGTGTTGCGCCGGCTGCCGCTTTATGTTTTCTGTCTTTATTCCGCGGACATCATGCGGATATAGCGTTTGAAGAACTTGAGCGCATCGCCCATACACGCGATCGGGATGCGTTCATCCGTACCGTGGGTGGTCAAAAGCAGCTTTGTATCCATCACAAACGGTGCGAAACGGTAGATACAGTCGCAGACCTCTTCGTAATGGTAGGCGTCCGTGCCGCCCATCACGAGATACGGTGCGACGATCATGCTCGAATCCGTGCGTGTGCAAAGCGACTCGAGGATCTTAAACGAGCGGCTGTCGGTGGGCGAGACCTTGGAGGCTTCCTTGCCTTTGAGATACTCGATCTCGATCCCCTTATTGCGCACGCTTTGACGAATATGCTGCTCAACGTCTTTGAGCGTTGTGCCGGGCATCATGCGGAAGTTGACCGTTACCGATGCTTTCTGCGGCAGAACGTTCGCCGCGGGGCTGCCGCTCGCCATGGTGACGGCGGTAGTTGTGTGGATCAGCGACGCAGCGGGCGGGATTTTTTTCATCACATAGGTAATCAAGGGCTTTAACAGCCACAGGTTGCAGGTGACGATGCGCGCCGGGTAACTGCAATTTTTGCCGATCTTGCGAAACAGGTCATAGACAAAATCGGGCATGGTCGCGCGGAACTGGTGGCTTTCGATGTCGCGCACCACATCAGCGAGCATGCCGACGGCGGTGTGCGCGGGCGGCTGTGAGGAATGCCCGCCCTTCGCGCTGACGGAAACGCGGTAGTCAGCATAGCCTTTTTCGGCGATGCCCACGCCCGCAAGCCGGTTGTTGAGAATCGAGCCGACCTTCAGATCCAGAATCGCACCGCCTTCATCAATGACGCTGTCGAGATGCACACCGCGCGCTTTGAGCGCATCAGCGATCGCGCCCGCGCCTGAAGTTTTCGCCGCGACGATCTCTTCATCATGCCCGAAGCACAAGTATACGGTGCGCTCCGGCTGAAAACCTTCGGCAAGCAGCGTTTCCACGCTTTCGAGCACAGCGATCAGGTGGTTCTTCATGTCGAGCGCGCCGCGCCCCCAGATAAACTCGCCGTCGTCCACGCCGTCAAAGGCGGGATGCGTCCAGTCCTGTTCCGTGCCCTCAGCAACGGGCACGACGTCCTGATGCCCCAACAGCGCGATGGGCTCGAGGTCGGGATTCGTGCCCTCCCACGTATACAGCAAGCTTGCCAGTGAAATTTCCTCTCGCTTTAGGTGCTTATGCACCAGCGGGAAACGCTCTTCAAAAAGCTTGTGCAGCTTTTCAAACTCGCTCCAGTCCACCTTGTCGGGATCAACGTTAGAGATGGTTTTGATGCGGATGGCATCGCTTAAATCCTTCCGGTATTTGTCCACATCTACCGCTTCGTCCGGCAGCGGCTCGCTCACCGGCTTTTCAGGTGTCCAGAATGCCGCGCGCACCAGTGTAATAAGCAAAAACGCGCCGATAATTCCTAAAATCGTCCACAGGACCCACATAGTGCTCCCTCTTTTCTGCTCTACGCTTATTATGTATTCTTATCGACTTGATGGAAGGTTTTGAGGTTGCCCTCCTTTTGGTGGCGGCGGGCAAGCTCCGCTTTCACATCGTCCGGCGTGATGCCCTCATTCGCCATCATCACAACCAGGTGGAACAGCAGGTCGGAGATTTCCCCGACGGTATCCGCCTTGACGCCGTTTTTGGCGGCGATAATGGTTTCGGCGGACTCCTCGCCGACCTTCTTTAGGATTTTGTCAAGCCCCTGCTCGAACAGGTAGCAGGTATAAGAGCCTTCTTTTTTTTCGGCACGCCGCGCCTCGGCGATGGCGTACAGTTCATCCAGAACGTCGTTCATTGCGCATTCTCCTCCCAGATCGTATTGAAAAAACAGCTTTTCGACCCTGTGTGGCAGGCGGGACCCGTCTGCACGACGGTGACAAGCAGGGTATCGTCATCACAGTCCCCGACCACGCGAACCACGCGCTGTTTATGCCCCGAGGTCTCGCCTTTGTTCCAAAGTTTCTGCCGCGAACGGCTGAAAAACCAGGTATAGCCCGTCTCCAGCGTCTTTTGCAGGGATTCGCGGTTCATATAGGCGAGCATCAGCACTTCGCCCGTGCCCTGCTCCTGCACGATGGCGGGGATCAAGTCACCCTTTTTAAAAAATTTTTCCAAATCCATTGGTTTGCCCCCCTACTGCGCTTCGCGGATGGCTTCTGCAAGTGACAGCGTACCTTTATAGATCGAACGCCCGCAGATCGCGCCGTAAAGCCCGGCACATTTCAGCGCGCGGATGTCCGCGATATCCCGGATGCCGCCGCTGGCTACAATGTTGCAGGAGACGGCAGCATTGAGCTGTTGCAGCGCGTCGAGCGCAGGGCCGGAAAGCATACCGTCGCGGTCGATGTCCGTGAAAATAATCGTGCGCACGCCGGCCGCTTCCATGGCTTTCGCAAGTTCCAGATAGTGGACGGTGCCCGTTTCCACCCAGCCTTCGGTGGCGACAAAGCCGTTTCGAGCGTCGATGCCGACGGCGATTTTGTCGCCGTATGCCGCACACGCCTCACGCACAAGCGGCGGATCTTTCACCGCCGCGGAACCGAGCACGACGCGCGCGATCCCGCGCGAGAGGTAATACTCTATATCCGCCATGGTGCGGATGCCGCCGCCGACCTCGATGTTGAGCCCCGTGGCCTCTTCAACCTCTAAAAAGACATGCGCGTTTTTGCGCTCGCCCGCGCATGCGCCGTCAAGGTCGACCATGTGGATCCATTGTGCCCCCGCCGCTTGAAAAGCTCTGCCTGCGGCGAGGTAGCTTTCCGCGACCTGCTCGGCGGAATCCATGTCGCCGCGGCACAGCCGCACGCAGGTCTCGTTTTTGATGTCGATTGCAGGAAAAATAATCATTGGCTTCTCCGTCTTGTTTAATCGAGCGTCCCTTTTGTGGACAGCGTGCCGCCCGCTGTTTCAGAACAGGCGATCTGCATGGCGTGCCCGAACGCCTTGAACAGCGCTTCCAAAATGTGGTGGGAATTGTCGCCGTAGGGCGCGCGCAAATGCAGCGTCACGCCCGCTTTCGTGGCAAACGCACGGAAGAATTCCCGCGCCATGCAGGTGTCAAATTCGCCGACGCGCGCTTCGGGGAATTCCGCGTCAAACACAAGAAACGGCCGCCCGCTGACGTCCACCGCACAAAAACCGAGAGCTTCGTCCATCGGCACAAAAAAGCTGCCGTAGCGCGCAATGCCACCCTTGTCGCCGAGCGCTTCACAAAACGCCTGCCCAAGCACGATGCCCGTATCCTCAACGGTGTGGTGACAGTCCACCTGCAAATCGCCTTTGCAGGAAAGCTGCAGACCAAAGCCGCCGTGCACGGCGAATGCCGTAAGCATATGGTCAAAAAAACCGATGCCTGTCTGCACCTTGACCGCGCCGCCGTCCAAAGACAGCGAAACGGAAATGTCGGTTTCCTTTGTGGTCCGCTTGCAGCTTGCCGTTCTCATGCATTCGCTCCTTTCAGATATTCGCCCACCTCGCGCAGCACCGCTTCGTTTTCATAGTTCCTGCCCGCGCTGATGCGAAGGCAGCCGCCGGTCAGGCGCACGATAATGCCCTTTTCTTTAAGATATTCAAAAATCTCCGCCGCTTTCGGCGTTTGGATATACACAAAATTGGCGTCCGGTTTGAAAATCCGCAACTGCGCGCCGGGGTGCGCTTCCTGCAACTGCAAAAAGCCTTCATACAGTTCGTCGCGCGACTCGAGAATCCGCTGCACCGCCGCGTTCAGATATCCGGGGTTTGAAAGCACCACCGTACCGATCGCCTGCGTGAGCGTGTTGACGTTATACGGGGATTTGACCGCCTGCAAAACGTCGATCAGCTTTTCCGTACCCACGGCAAAGCCCAGACGGATGGCCGCCATGCCCAGCGCTTTGGAACAGGTTTTTAAGATCAGGAGGTTATCGTATCCCGCAAATTCGGAGAGCAGGCTCTGGTCGGAAAAATCCATATACGCTTCGTCGAGCACCACGAGCGCCTGCACGGACGAGACGATCTTGCGCACCGCCTCGCGTGCGAGCACAAGGGACGTCGGGTTGCAGGGGTTCGAGAACACGAGCATGCGTGCATGTTCGCGGTTGCACGTTTCGATCACGCGGTCCACATCCACCGTGCAGTCCGCATTTTTTTCAACGGTGACGACGCGGCATTCGACCAGCGAGGCATAAAACGCATACATCGAAAAATCGGGGGACAGCGTGACCACCGTGTCGCCTTTTTGCAAAAAGGCATTCATCACAACGGAAATCACCTCATCCGAGCCGTTGCCCGCCATCACGCACGAGCGCGGCACGCCATACAGATCGGCAAACGCCTTACGCACATCATTCGCAAACGGGTCCGGATAACGGTTAAAATGGATGTGCCGCAGTTCCTCATCGATCTGCTCGCGCAGCTCCTGCGACGGCGTTACAAAAGATTCGTTCGCGTCGAGGCGGATCTGGTATTTGCCTGTGATAGGGTCATACGGTTTCAGGTTCCGAACTTTTTCATTGAGCTCAAACATACAGATAAAAACTTCCTTAGTTAAAAATTGACTTTAAAGCGCCGTATAGTTAAAATCTGACTTTAATGGCGTTGGCATGCGCCGTCAGGCCCTCGGTCTCAGCAAGCTTGACAATGTCGTCCTTCGCCTTACGAAGCGCGTCCTCCGTATAGTAGATGAAGCTGGACTTTTTGATAAAGCTGTCCACTGAAAGCGGCGAGAAGAACCGCGCCGTGCCGCCCGTGGGCAGCACATGGTTCGGTCCCGCATAATAGTCGCCGAGCGGCTCGGGCGCATACTGCCCCAGAAACACGCTGCCGGCATTGTCGATCCTGCCGATGTATTCCAAGGGCTCCCGTACCGCCATTTCGAGGTGCTCAGGTGCAAGCGTATTGGCAAAATCCACCGCCTGTGCAATGTCATCGCAGATGATGACCGCGCCGAAATCCCGCAAGGAAGCTTCAATGATGTCGCGGCGGGAAAGCGTTTGCACCTGGCGCTCCAGCTCTTCAACGGTGCGCGCGGCAATGCGCTCGCTGTCGGTTAAGAGCACGGCGGACGCCATTTTGTCATGCTCCGCCTGGCTCATCAGGTCGGCGGCGAGGAATTTCGGGTTTGCGGAATCATCGGCAACGATCAAAATCTCGGAAGGTCCGGCGATCATGTCAATATCCACCGTACCGAACAACAGCTTTTTCGCGGTAGCGACATAGATGTTGCCGGGGCCGACGATCTTATCCACCTGCGGGACAGTCTGCGTGCCGTAGGCGAGTGCGGCGACCGCCTGCGCGCCGCCCATGAGGAACACGCGGTCCACACCCGCGATCTTCGCCGCGGCGAGGATGTCGGGGTTGGGCGTACCGTCTTTTCGCGGCGGGGTGACCATGATGATCTCTTCCACGCCCGCGATCTTCGCCGGGATCGCGTTCATCAGCACACTGGACGGATACGCCGCCGTGCCGCCGGGGACATACAGCCCCACGCGCCGCAGCGCACGCACGCGCTGCCCCAAAATCACGCCGTCGGGTTTGGGTTCCAGCCAGCTCTGCTGCTTTTGGCGGCGGTGAAAATCACGGATGTTGTCCGCCGCCTTGTAAAGTGCATAGATAAACTCGCTGTCGCAAGTCTGCACCGCTTCCTCGAGCGCCGAAGCGGGAATTTCCGCCTCCTCGGGGACGCTGCCGTCAAATTTCATCGTGTATTCGCGCACAGAGGTGTCGCCAAAGCGCCGCACATTGTCGAGAATTTCCGTGACCGACGCGGTGACTGCGCGGTCGATCTCGCCGCTGCGCGCTTTGAGCTCCTCGATCAGCCGTTTTTCGGACACACCGTCCGCGTGAACCATCTGGATCATACTTTCGCCTCCTGCGATGCTTTTCCAATCATTTCTACAAATTCGTCAATTTCGTCGCGCCGCAGCTTCATGCTGGCTGTATTGACGATGACGCGTGCCGAGATCGGCATGATCTTTTCATAGACCTCCAGCCCGTTTTCCCGCAGGGTCGTACCGGTCTCCACGATATCGACGATCGCGTCGGACAATTCCAAAAGCGGCGCGAGTTCTACCGAGCCTTCGATCTTGATAATGTTGACATCCATACCCTTGCTTTGGAAAAATGCGCGGGTGACGTTTGGGTATTTTGTGGCGATGCGCTTGACATTGTAGCCGCCGTAAAACGGCACGCCCTTTTTGCCGGCAAGGCAGAAGTCACATTTGCCAAGCCCCAGGTCGCAAACCTCGTAAAAGCTTTTGCCGTATTCGACGATGGTGTCGCGGCCCACAACGCCGATGTCGCACACGCCGTGCTCGACATACGTTACCACATCCGCCGCCTTGGCAAGCACCGCTTCATAGTCCCCGACGGGGAGAATCAGGCGTCTGCCCTTGTTGTGCAGTTCTGTGCAGTCAAGCCCCATGCGCTCAAACAGCTCTACGGTCTGCTTTTCGAGCCTGCCTTTGGTAAGCGCAATACGCAGCTTTCTCATACGCGCACCTCCCGCACACCGTTTGCATCCACGATATACACCGTGGGAATGCCGCACTGCCGCGCATATTGGGCGGCTTCTTGGGCACTTTGCGCCACGCTGTTTTCACAGGTTTTGCCCTCTGCAAGCAATTTCGCCTGCAAGTCCAGCGCGTCGGTCTCAAAGCCTTCTTCGCCGAACACGAGGAATTGCGGCGCGGGCGGGCTTTCCGTTTCACCGCGCTGCAGTTTGGCGCGCGCGAGCGCATCGGTCTGGACGCCGAAGCCTACGGCGGGAAGGTCCTCGCCGAATTCCGCGATCAGGCGGTCATACCGGCCGCCCGTGAGCACGGTCTCGCCGCTGCCCGAAATATAGCCGCGGAACATCAGCCCCGTATAGTAATTCGTGCGGTGCACAAGGCTTAAATCGATCGTGATATGCTCGGAGAGTCCGGCTTTTTCCAACCGCTCATAGACCGCGGCAAGGTAAGCGAGCGCCTCGTGCGTCTCGCCGTCCTGCATTTGCAGCGCCTGCGCCGCCTTGTCGAGCACACGCGCGTCGCCGAACATCCGCGGCAGCTCGCGCACCGCACGGGTAGCAGGCGTATCGCCGAGTGCGTCAAGCACTGTATCGAGCGCGACGAAATTTTTGCTTTCGACGCAAGCATAGATTTCCGACACCGTTTCACCGGATGCACCGAGCGCCTCGCACAGCGACTGGAAATAGCCCGCGTGGCCGATCTCCAGCTTATAATCGGGTGCACCGCACTGCTCCATGACGCGCATAGCCAGCGTGAGCGCCTCGAGATCGGCGCGCAGCCCCCCGGCGCCGAGCAGTTCGATGCCGCTTTGTGTTGTTTCGTCACTATATCCGGCAAGCTTTGGCCGCCGTGCAAACACGTTTTGGTTATAATAGAGCCGCAAGGGCAGCCGCGCACCGCGAAGCCGCGTGGCGGCGACGCGGGCAATGGGCAGCGTGGAATCCGGACGCAGCACCAAAAGCCGCCCGTACGCGTCGGTCATGGTGTAAAGCGATTCGGGCAGCGTGCCCGCGCTTTCGCGGTTGAACACATCGAAAAATTCGACGGTCGGCGTGATGATCTTGCGGTAGCCGCGCGATTTGAACAGGTCGGCAAGCTGCCGTTCCACCGTGCGCAGCGCGTCGCTTTCCTCAAACAAAAAGTCGCGCGTGCCCTCGGGGGTGAGCTTCGCATAGGTTTTCATATCGGTATCCTTTCCGAATCGGGAATCTTCTTACGCATAATGGCGGACTTCTCCGCCCTCGTCGCTTTAGCGTGCTACTATGATAGCATGATAAAGCAAGCCTGTCAATCCCGCATTTTGCACGGCTTCACGCGCGGGGCGCGTTACAATATTGTGCAGCCTGCGCGGCATACGGCAAATCGCAATTAAAACAAAGAGATCTGCGCGGTTTTCGGCATATTGCCGAACGCGCCGCATTTGTCGAGCATTTCAATGACGCTCTTGCCCGCCTTTGCACGCCGTGCGAAATCATCCACCGAAATGAACGGGCCCTCGCCATCGCTGCGCGCCGTTTCGAGCGGATATGCCGCGCTGTCGCCGATGCCCGAAAGCGCCGAGAACGGCAGGCGGATCTTGCCATCCTCAATGGTGTAAGCGGTCGCTTTGGATTTGTAAACGTCCACGCCGAGAAGCTCGACCCCGCGCGCCATCATCTCATTGACGACCTGCATGGCGGTGTACTGCTCCTTTTCCTTGGCGGTTGCGGACTTGTCCTTGATCTTGGCTTTGAGCGCCTGCAGCCGCCGGCGCACAGCCTCATGCCCCTGCACGACGACCTCGGCGTCGAGATCTCCGCCGCGCACGGTCAAAAACGCCGTGTAATACTCGAGCGGGCGGTAGATTTTATACCATCCGAGCCGCAGCGCCGCGATGACATAGGCGGCGGCGTGGGCTTTCGGGAACATGTACTTGATCTTGCGGCAGGAATCCATATACCAATCCGGCACATTGTGCTCGCGCATGGCTTCTTCCGCGCCCTCAGGGAAGCCGACTTTCGCGACGATACCCTTACGGGTCTTTTCCATGATGTTGAACGCCATGCTCGGTTCAAGCCCTTTGTGCAGCAGGTACGTCATAATGCTGTCACGCGTACCGATGACCTCGGAAATCGTGCAGACATTATTGTGGATCAGCTCCTGCGCGTTGCCCGTCCAAACGTCCGTGCCGTGGGAAAGACCCGAAATTTGCAGCAAATCGGCAAAGGTTTTGGGCTGCGCCTCGAGAAGCATCTGGCACACGAAAGACGTGCCCATTTCGGGGATGGACAGCGTCCCCGTCGGCCAATCGATATCGTCTTCTGTTACGCCCAGTGGTTCGGGGCTCGTGCAAAGACGGACAATCTGCGGGTCGCAAACATCCACATCCATAACGTTGATGCCCGTTAGATCCTCCAGATGCTTATAAAGCGTGGGCACATCGTGCCCGAGGATGTCAAGCTTTAAGATTGTGTCGTGCAGGGAGTGGAAGTCAAAGTGCGTGGTTTCCATGTCGCTGCCCACGTCGTCGGCGGGGTATTGCACGGGCGTGAAATCCCAGACGTCAAAATTGCTCGGCACAACGACCATGCCGCCCGGGTGCTGCCCCGTGGTGCGTTTGACGCCCGTACAGCCGTCCACCAGGCGCTGTTCCTCGGCGCGGTTGACGTGCAAGCCGCGTTCCTCAAGATAATTCTTTACAAAGCCGTAAGCGGTCTTATCCGCGACAGTGGCGATGGTGCCCGCCTTAAAGACATTTGCAGAGCCGAACAGCTTTTCCGTGTAGCGGTGCGCTTTTCCCTGGTATTCGCCGGAGAAGTTCAGGTCGATATCAGGCGCTTTGTCGCCGTGGAAGCCCAAGAACGTTTCAAACGGGATCTCATGCCCGTCACGCACCATGTCCGTACCGCAGTGCGGGCAGTTCTTTTTCGGCATATCAAAGCCCGAACCGTATTCGTTGTGCGTATAGAATTCGGAATAGCGGCATTTTGGGCAGCGGTAATGCGGGGCTAAGGGGTTGACCTCGGAAATCCCCGCCATGGTTGCGACGAACGACGAGCCGACCGACCCACGCGAGCCGACATGGTAGCCGTGTTCTTCGGAATCCCACACCAGTTTTTGCGCGATGATATACAGCACCGCGAAGCCGTTTTCAATGATTGAGTCGAGCTCGCGGTTCAGGCGCGTTTCCACAATTTCGGGGATCTTGCCCTCAAATTCGTACCATTCTTTCGCCTTGTTCCAGCAGATCTCCCGCAGTTGCTCTTCCGACCCCGGAATGGACGGCTGATAGGTGCCGTCGGGGAACGGGCGCATGACCTCGACCATGTCGGCGATGCGGTTCGGGTTTTCGATGACCACTTCGCGGGCGGTCTCTTCGCCGAGATACTGGAATTCGGCGAGCATTTCCTCCGTGGTACGGAAGAACAGCGGCGCCTGGTGGTCGGCATCGGAAAAGCCCTGCGCCGCCATTAAAATCTCGCGGTATTTCGCGTCCTCCGGGTCGATAAAGTGCACGTCGCAGGTCGCGACCACAGGCTTGCCGAGACGGTCGGCGATGGCGATGATCTTGCGGTTGACGTTTTCAATATCCGCTTCGCAGGTGATTTTATCAAACTCCCGGTTGCGCTCGGGATTTTTCGCGTTCGGGTCAGAGTGGGCGGCGATCATGAAGCGGTTGTTGCCCGTGGGCTGGATCTCCAGATAGTCGTAAAAATTCGCGATCTCCAAGATCTCCTCTTCGGGTCGCTCCTCGAGCACGGCGCGGTACAGTTCGCCCGCCTCGCACGCCGAGCCGAGGATTAAGCCCTCGCGGTGCTTGATGAGTTCCGATTTGAGCGTGCGCGGCCGCTTGTAGAAATATTTGGTGTTGGAAAGCGAAATGAGCTTATACAGATTTTTAAGCCCGGTCAGGTTCTTCGCCAAAATGATCTGGTGGTACGAGCGCAGCTCCTTGAAATCTTTGCCCGGCTCTTTTAAGTCGTCCACAAAATAGGATTCCACGCCGTAGATGATCTTGATCTTGCCCTTCGCGGCGTTCATCGCATCGGGGAACGCCTGCACGCAGCCGTGGTCAGTGATGGCGACGGCCTTGTGCCCCCAGCGGATAGCGCGCTCCACCAGCGTTTTTGCGGGCGTCATGCCGTCCATTTGGGACATGTTGGTATGCAGATGCAGCTCCACGCGCTTTTCGGGGGCGTTGTCCTCTTTCTCAATTTTTTCGGTCATGCTCACGGCGCGCGGGTCGATGATGTAATCGCGCTTGAAAGAATCGAACTTCACGTTGCCGTGCAGCAGAATATGTACGCCGTTTTTGAGCTTTTCGAGCAAAGCCTCACTCTGTTCAATTTTCACGATCATCGAAATGGGGAACGAATAGCTGCCGTCGGTGATATAAAAATTGATGATTTTATGCCTGCCCTTTTTGCTGGTACGCTCCTCGAAGCTGAACACACGCCCCCAAACCGTCACGGGAATCTCATCCTGCTCGGTTTCAGGCAGCTCGATGTCGGCAATGCGGATCGGTTCGCTGCGGATGATGTTGCCGAAAATGGGACGGACGCTTTCGAGATAATAGGGGATGCCCTCTTTTACGATATGTTCGCGCGGGGGCTCGTTTTCCGATGCTTTTTCCGACTTTTGCACCTTTGCGCCCTTGCCGTATTTCTGCTCGTTTGCCGCCGCAGCGCGGGCGGCGCGGTCGCGCGCGTCGATGCTCTTTTGCGCGTCTTGCAGGGACTGCGCCACATCCACCTGCGCTTCCCGAAGCTGCACGGACGGCTCTGCATCAAAGCGTTCGCGCAAAACACCACGCAGCGTTTCGGCAAAACCGCCGCGTTCGAGGATCTCTTTACCGCCGTGGTGCAGCGTCACGCAGATCTCGTCGAGCGAAATATCCCATTCGGCGTCATCTAAAAAACCGTTGGCAACGGCGACGCGTTTTTTGAGATACGCAGTCAGTTCCGGGGCATAAGCATCATCCAGCTGCGCGCGGTCAAATCGCGGTAAAAATTCCACCTGCACCGTATCGCCGAGCGACGCGGCGACACGCTGTGTGACGGCATCGAGCATGCGGGAAGACACCGGATGCGCAAAGCGCACCGTCACCGCAAGGTGACGGTGTTCGCCATCGTGTTCGATTTTCAAAACTTCCGCAGCCGTCAGCGCCGTTTCAAACGGTTCGAGCGACGCCCGGCAGTCGGGAAACAGGTCGTAAAATCGGGTCATGCTTATGTTCCTTATCGATATGCCTTATAATTTTTCAATTTCCTGTAATAATGTATCAACGATTTCCGATTCGGGGACTTTTCGCAAAATTTCGCCGTGCCGGAAAATCAGGCCGCAGCCGTCGCCGCCCGCCACGCCGATGTCCGCTTCGCGCGCTTCGCCGGGTCCGTTGACCGCACACCCCATCACCGCGACGGTAATGGGCTTTTTGCAGCCGCGCAGCGCTTCCTCCACCCGGTTTGCAAGCGAAATCAGGTCGATTTTCGTACGCCCGCAGGTCGGGCACGAGACGATTTGCGGGCAGTCGGTTTTCAAGCCCACCGCTTTGAGAATGTCAAAGCCCGCCGCGACTTCGCGCACGGGATCGGCGGTCATGGACACGCGGATGGTGTCGCCGATGCCATCTAAGAGCAGCGCGCCGATGCCAGCCGCGGATTTCACGAGCGCCATATGCTCCGTGCCTGCTTCCGTCACGCCGAGGTGCAGCGGGTAGTCACACAATTCGGCAATGCGCCGGTAGGCTTCGACCATGCGCCGGACGTTGGAGGATTTGATGGAGATGACGATGTCGTCAAAATCAAAGCGTTCCAAAAGCGCGGCGTGTTGGAGGGCGCTTTCACAAAGCGCCTCGGGCGTGGGCGAGCCGTATTTCGCAAGCAGATCTTTTTCGAGCGAACCGGAGTTGACGCCGATGCGGATCGGGATCCCCTTTTGCCGGCAGGCGTCCGCCACCGCCTTGACGCGGTCGGACGAGCCGATGTTGCCGGGGTTGATGCGGATCTTATCCGCCCCCGCCGCCACACTTTCGAGCGCGCATTTGTAGTCAAAGTGGATGTCGGCGACCACGGGGATGGAGACCGCCTCTTTGACCGCCGCAAGCGTGCGTGCCGCTTCCAAATTCGGCACGGTCAGACGCACCATTTCACAGCCCGCCGCCTCCAGTTCCTTTGCCTGGCGCACATTGCCCGCCGCATCTTCCGCGGGGACATTGAGCATGGACTGCACGCTGACGTGTGCACCGCCGCCGATTTGCAAATTCCCGGCTTTGACCGCCTTGGATTTTCTTCGTTCTGCCATATCCTTCACCCTATCCGCCGCGCGCAATGCGCAAAATGTCGTTTAAGGACACAACCGCCACCAAAATCAAAAGCAGCACCATGCCCGCCGCGTGCACATAGCCTTCGTATTTCGGGTTGACCGGCTTACGGCGGATGCCCTCGATCACTAAGAAGAGCAGCCGGCCGCCGTCGAGCGCGGGCAGGGGCAAAAGATTTGCCACGCCGATGTTGATGGTGATGAACGCGAGGATCATCAAAAGGTTGCCGATATTTCCGGAGGATGCCGCCGTCGCGGTCACGTCGGAAATGATGTCCATGGTGCCGATGGGACCCGCCAGCTGTGAAAGCCCGTAGCGCCCCGTCACCAGATCAAACAGGCTCAGCCACACCATGCGCACAATGGAGGCAGACTGCGTAAACGCGTTTTTGGTGACGTTCCAGAAGTTCGGTTCTTCGCCGATTATCGTGAAATCATAGTGGACGAGCGTGACACCCTCCACCTCTTCGGTGGCAAAATGCACGTCGGGAAGCGAGACTTTTTCGCCGTCGCGTTCGACGACGAAATCGAACACCCCGTCATCGCTGCGCGAAAGCAGGAAGGTCAGATCCTGTTCGGACCAGACGTGGTGCCCATCGATCTCTAAAATACGGTCACCCTTTTGCAGGCCGTACTGCGCGCTGACGGAATTTTCTGTCATAGAATGGATGACGTTGGTCCCGATGAGCTCACCGCTTGTGGAAAGCATCAAAATCATCAGCAAAATCCCCAGCAGCAGGTTCATGATCGCGCCCGTCGCGACAATAATGATCCTTTGCCAAACGGGCTTTTTGCCAAAGGCGCGGTCATCCTCGCTGTCGGCGTCCTCGCCCTCCATCGAAACATAGCCGCCAATGGGCAAAAGCCTCACCGCATACTGCGTGTCGCCGCGTTTGCGCTTGAAGAGCGCAGGCCCCATGCCGAGCGAAAACTCATTGACCTTGACTTTGAAGAGCTTTGCGCAAAGGAAGTGCCCGAACTCGTGCAGCATGATCATCAGCCCGAAAAACAGCAGTGCGACTGCAATCGTCCACACCTTGTTCCAGACGGATGACACTGTAATTTCCAAAAGTAGTGCTCTCATGTGTCCCCTCGCACCGCTTCGCGCGCGAAACGGTCGATTTCTAAAATATCTTCGTACGTGTAGTCCTCTTTCTGCGGCGCGGTCTCAAGCACCCGCTCCACACGCTCGGCGATCTCGAGGAAGCCGATCTCGCCTTTTCGGAACATGGCGTTCGCCTGTTCATTGGCGGAATTGACCGCCGCAGGAAGAAGCCCACCTTTATGTATGGCGCGCCGGCACAGATTTATGCATCGGAACGTCTCATAATCCGGCTCATAAAACGTCATCTTGCCTAACGCCGCAAAATCCAGCTCCCCAACAGGCGAAGCGTAACGCTCCGGATAGGTCAGCGCATATTGAATCGGGATACGCATATCGGGAAGCCCCATCTGCCCGATGACGGAGTTGTCATCGTATACGACGGCAGAATGTAAAATGCTTTCGCGGTGGACGACGATCTGCACCGCATCGGGCGATACGCCGAACAGCCAGACCGCTTCTATGAGCTCCAGCCCCTTGTTCATCATCGTAGCGGAATCAACCGTGATCTTCGCGCCCATCGACCAGTTCGGGTGGTGCAGGGCATCCTTAACGGTCACATTCTTTAGCTCGTCGGCGGTCTTGCCGAAAAACGGCCCGCCGGAAGCGGTGAGAATGATCTTTTTGAGCGCACGGTTCGCCGGCGCCCCCTGAAGGGCCTGGAAGATCGCGGAGTGCTCGGAGTCCACGGGCAAAATCGGCACGCCGTTCTGCTTGGATAAGTCCATGACCAATTTTCCGCCCGCGACCAGCGTTTCCTTGTTGGCGAGCGCGAGGCGCTTTTTGGCACGGATCGCCGCAAGCGTAGGCGCAAGGCCCGCCATGCCGACGATTGAATTGAGAACCGTATCTGCCGCGCTTTGCGCCGCGCAGAATTCCACGCCCTTTTGCCCGGAAAGCACCCGGGTAGCCGTGTCGGCGACGCGCGTTTTTAAGTCCGCCGCAGCCGCTTCGTCCGCCATGGCGGCAAACCGGGGGCGGAATTCGCGGATCTGCGCTTCCATCGTTTTTACATCCGAATAAGCAGTCAAAGCCTCGACGGCATACCCGCGCAGGCGGGCAACGTCAAGACTTTGCGTGCCGATAGAGCCGGTCGAGCCCAATATACATAACGACCTTGTCATCAGAATACCGTCCTTGTCAGCAGAATCAGGGCATAGAGCGCCGTCGAAACAAACAGGACGCTGTCACAGCGATCCATTACGCCGCCGTGCCCCGGAAAAAGCTTGCCGAAATCCTTCACGCCGAAATTGCGTTTGACCACCGACGCGGTCAGGTCACCGCACATGCCGATGATCGACAGCACGGTGGAAAGGATCACGATCTCCAAATAACCGATGCTATGTACGGTGAAGAAATAAGTATCGAACACCGCAAACAGGATCACACTGCTTAAAATCCCGCCAATCACACCGCCCACGGCGCCCTCCACGGTCTTTTTGGGGCTGATCTTCGTCAGCTTGTGCTTCCCTAAGAACTTGCCCGTGAAATAGGCGAATGTGTCGGTGATCAGCGCGCAGAACAGCGCGAACAGGATGAAAAACAGGCCGTGGTAGCCGTCGAACTCCTCGGGGAAGCGTTTGTCGATCGCGGAAAGCATCGCCAGCGTCGAGAACGCCCACGGGACAAAGAGGCTAGCGACCAAAACCGCCGCGACGTCCTCAAATTTGGTGTGTTCGTAATTAACGAGCATCAAAATGAACAAAAGCAGCGTATACAGCGCGACCACAGCCGTAACCGGCGGGTTAAAACCCGCTTCTGCGAGGACATCCGCATAGGTGTAATACAGCGGCACGACCGCCGAAAACACAAGGCTGACCACTTCGATCGCCTTATTTTTGATCTGCACGCACTTTTCGATCTCATAGGTCGCGATGCACGCGAGTATGGCGAGTACAATGGGCATAGCGGGCGTATCCCGGAAGATGATGACCGTGATCGCAAGTGCTGCGGCGATCACGCCGACAATAATACGTTTAAGCATAGGATTATGCCTCCATAGGTTTCTCTTTCTCCGCCCGGATGGAATTTACACCCCGCCGAAGCGCCGGTTGCGGTGCTCGTAAGCCCGCAGCGCCTCCACAAAATCTTCTTCGGTGAAGTCGGGCCAGAGCACGTCGGAAAACCACAATTCCGCATACGCCGACTGCCACAGCAAAAAGTTGGACAGGCGGTACTCGCCGCTCGGCCGGATGATGAGGTCGGGGTCGGGCATTGAAGCGGTATAGAGGTGGTCGGAAATCATCTGTTCGGTGATGTCCTTCGCCCTGAGCTTCCCCTTTTCAACCTCGTGCGCAAGCGCCTGTACGCCGTGCAAAATTTCCTGGCGCCCGCCGTAATTGATGGCGATATTCAGAATGACATGGTGCTTTTTGCGCGTGATGCGCTCGCTGTACCCCATCATGCGCTGGATGTCTTTCGGAATACCGTGGCGGTCGCCGAGGAAATGGACCTTGATGCCTTTTTCCTCGTTTTCCGCCTTGCGTTCATCAAGCTCGCGCAGGTAGTCCCGGAACAGATCCATGATCGCCGCGACCTCTTCGGGCGGGCGGGACCAGTTCTCGGTCGAAAACGCATAGAACGTCAGATACTGGATGCCGAGGTCGCCGGCAAATTCGCCGATTTTTCGAAAGGTCTTTGCCCCCTCGACATGCCCTTTGTAGCGCGGCAGACCGCGTTTTTTTGCCCATCTGCCGTTACCGTCCATAATAATGCCGACGTGGCGCGGCAGGACGGAAAACGTCGGCAGGTTTGCCTTATCCATACTTTTGCTCCCAAAACCGCTTGATGCCAACAAAGCTGGCGCTTTGGCCGCTGTCAGATGGCCATGATGTCTTTTTCTTTTTCGTCCACCATTTCATCAATGCGTTTGATGAATTTGTCCGTGATCTTCTGCATTTTCTCTTCGCCGTCATGCAGGTCGTCCTCGGTGATCTCGCTGTCTTTCTTCTGCTTTTTAAGCTTCTCCATGCAGTCGCGGCGAATGGAGCGCACCGCAACCTTGGCTTCCTCGCCGAGCTTGCTCACGTCTTTTGCGAGCACCTTTCTCTTTTCTTCCGTAAGCGGCGGGAAAATCAGGCGGATGACCTTGCCGTCGTCCTGGGGGTTGACGCCGAGATCCGACGCCTGGATCGCCTTTTCAATGGTGGAAATCGTGCTCACGTCCCACGGCTGGATCACAAGGATCCGCCCTTCGGAAACGGACACCGCCGCCATCTGCTGGATGGGCGTGGGTACGCCGTAATAATCCACCGAGATGCGGTCGAGCAGCGACGTGGTCGCCCGCCCCGCGCGCATGGTCGCGAACTCGTTGTGCAGAGCGGTCAGGCTCTTTTCCATTTTTTCGTGTGCGTAATCAAAGATCTCCTGCATAATGACGCCTCCTGTGTATAGGTTATTTCACGATCGTGCCGATGTTTTCACCCTTGGCGGCACGAACGATGTTCTGCGGGTCGGAAAGGTTGAAGACGAGGATCGGGATGTCGTTATCGCGGCACAGGGACGCCGCTGTCGCATCCATCACGGCAAGCCCGCGGCTCAAGACCTCGGTATGGCTGATGACATCGTATTTTTTCGCGTCGGGATAGCGGTTGGGGTCCTTGTCATAGACGCCGTCCACATTCGTCGCCTTAAAGATGATGTCGGCGTCGATCTCCGCCGCACGCAGGGCCGCTGCCGTATCCGTGGAGAAGAACGGGTTGCCCGTGCCGCAGCCGAAGATGACCACGCGCCCTTTTTCGAGATGGCGGATCGCGCGGTTGCGGATATACGGTTCCGCGACCTGCCGCATCTCGATGGCGGTCTGCACGCGGACCTCCAGACCGTACTGTTCGAGCGCGTCGGCAAGTGCGAGCGCGTTCATGGCTGTGGCAAGCATACCGATGTGGTCCGCACGGGTGCGGTCCATGTCGCCCGAGCTTCTGCCGCGCCAGAAGTTGCCGCCGCCGACAACAAGCCCGATCTGCACGCCGAGCTTGGCGCATTCGTTGACCCAGCGGCAGATCTCCTGCATGGTGTCAAAGTCAATCCCGTGTTTTTCTTTGCCCGCGAGCACTTCGCCCGAGAGCTTGAGTAAAATGCGTTTATAAATCGCTTCCATATCGGGGCCTCCGTTCCGACTTTATCGTATTTATTTTAGCTTATAAAGGCGGTCCTGTAAAGAGATTTTTTTGCCAAAACGTGCCTTTCCCGACGGCTTATTGACGAAAAGCGAAAAACAGTTTATAATGTAGAGCAAATGTTCCCGTTGCCGCCTGCGGTATGCGACGGGGGAAAACAGCCGAAAGGGTGTACGTATTGGAACAGAAGCTTTTAGACCCGCTGTTTATACAGCAAAGCTTTGCGCTGCCGGGGGAATGCGGCACAGTCCAAGCGCTCAACAACGGGCATATCAACACGACGTATCATCTGTGCTTTAACGAAGCGGACGGTACGCGGGAAGAATATGTCGTTCAAAAGATCAACACAAACGTTTTTAAAGATCCGGACGCGCTCATGCAGAACATCGTCGGCGTGACGACGCACTTGCAGAAAAAGATTGCGGCGCGCGGTGGAGATGTCCGGCGCGAAACGCTCAATTTCCTGCCGGCGGCCGGCGGCAAATACTATGTCCGCGACGACGCTGGCGACTGCTGGCGCTGCTACCGCCATGTCGGCGGCGTTTACACCTGCAATACCATAGACAGTGAAACCGTTTTCTACAACGCAGGCGAAGCGTTCGGCGCCTTTCAGAACGAGCTTGCCGATTACCCGGGCGAAACGCTTGCAGAAACGATCCCGAACTTCCACAACACGGTGTCCCGTTTTGCGGACTTTGAACGCGCTGTGGAAGAGGACGTCGCCGGACGAGCCGCTTCGGCAAAAGAAGAGATCGCTTTTTACCGGGCGCGCGAAAAAGATGCGCATGTGCTGCTCGATCTGCTCGGCAAGGGCGAACTGCCCGTGCGCGTGACGCACAATGACACCAAGCTCAACAACATTCTGTTTGACGAAAAAACGAACAAGGGCATCTGCATCATCGACCTCGACACAGTCATGCCGGGGCTTGCGCTCTATGACTTCGGCGACAGCATCCGTTTCGGTGCAAACACCGCAAGTGAAGACGAAAAGGACGTTTCCAAAGTCTCGTTGAGCCTGCCGCTTTACGAGGCGTATACGCGCGGGTATCTTGGCGCGGCGGGTGCGAGCCTGACGGCGTGTGAGATTGAATACCTGCCGTTTTCCGCAAAGCTGATGACCTATGAATGCGGCATGCGCTTTTTGACCGACTATTTGAACGGCGATACCTATTTCAAGATCGCCTACCCGGAGCACAACCTGGTGCGCTGCCGCACGCAGCTTGCGCTCGTCCGGGATATGGAACAAAAAGCGGACGAGATGGCCGCCATCACGAAGCAGGCGGCCGGCACACGCTGATCGCGGCAACAGGGACCCATTCGCACCCCGGAGGCAGAGTGAAACGCTTTGCCTCTTTTCTATATAACATCCGTATTGCTGTGCGCTGAAGTGCAGCGACGGCAGAAAGCCACTTAGACTGGAGGAATCCGAATGCTTCTGAAAGACGCAAAAATCGGAGAGACCTGCACCGTGGAACAGATCCACCTGCCTTTCCAGATGGAGCGCAGGCTCGAGGCGCTGGGCATGACGCGCGGCACGCCGATCTCGATCGTGAACCGGAAGGGAAAGGGCATTTTGATCATCAAGCTGCGGGGCACACGCTTTGCTTTGGGGCTGCAGATCACCAAAAATATCGAAGTGCGGGAGGGCGGTCCGAATGCAAAATGAAATGACGATCGGGTTCATCGGGAACCCCAACTGCGGCAAGACAACCCTGTTTAACGCTTACACGGGCGCAAACCTGAAGGTCGCCAACTGGCCGGGCGTTACGGTGGAAAAGGTGGAAGGCGCGATCAAGGATCACGACATGACCATCCATCTGGTAGACCTGCCCGGCACTTACAGCCTGACTTCCTACACCATGGAGGAGACCGTCTCGCGCCGCTTCATTTTAAGCGACGAAGTGGATGTAATCATCAACGTTGTGGATGCCTCCGCGCTCGAGCGCAGCCTGTATTTGACCTTACAGCTTTTGGAACTGGGCAAGCCCGTGGTGCTTGCACTCAACATGATGGATATTGTGGAAAAGCGCGGCATGGAGATCGACATGCACCGCCTGCCGGAGATGCTGGGCGTTCCCGTCGTCCCGGTTTCCGCCCGCAAGCGCCGTGGGCTTGACACCCTGCTGCACGCCGCCATCCATCACAAAGGCCACGCAGCGCCGGACCGCCTTATCCATGAACACAAAACGACCTCCAAACACCGGCACAACCATCACGCAGAATTCGCGATGGTGTATTCCGATGAAATCGAGGATAAGATCGACTGGATCATCCCGGCGCTGAAAGAGCACTACCCGAATCTGACGAATTACCGCTGGCACGCCATCAAGCTTTTAGAGGGCGACAAAGAAATCACGGAAAAATACCCCGTGGACCTGCCCGACGTGCTCGACCGCAGTTATGAATCCGACATCATCAACCAGAAATACGATTTCATCGACGAGATCATGGACGAGGTCATGCTGCACAAGCAGCGGCAGGACAAGCTGACCGACTCCGTAGACAAAGTGCTCACAAGCAAGGTCTGGGGCATCCCCGTTTTTCTGGTCGTTATGGCGGTCATCTTTTTCCTGACCTTCACCGTGGGCGACTGGATCAAGGGCTATTTTGAACTCGCGATCGACTGGGTATCGCGCATGGCGGAATCCGGGCTTATCGCCGTGAACGCCGGCGACCTGCTGACCTCCCTTGTGGTGGACGGCATCATCGGCGGTGTGGGAACGATCATCACTTTTTTACCCAACATTCTTATTTTGTTCCTGTGTCTGGCGCTCTTGGAGGACAGCGGCTACATGGCACGCGTGGCGTATGTCATGGAAGGGATCATGAGCAAGCTGGGGCTTTCGGGCAAGGCGTTCATCCCGATGCTTTTGGGCTTCGGCTGCACCGTGCCCGCCATTATGGCGTCGCGTGCGCTCGAAAGCAAGCGCGACCGCTACAAGGTCATGCTCGTTACGCCGTTTATGAGCTGTAACGCGCGGTTGACGATCTATATCCTGTTTTCTGAAATGTTCTTCGGCGACAACGCCATGCTCGTCGCCTATTCCATGTATTTGATCGGGATCGTCGTCGCCATTCTGGTTTCGGCGGTCATCCACCTGATCGACCGCAAAAAGAGCGTCAACTACCTGCTCATTGAGCTGCCGGAATACAAAGCGCCGGATGCGCGGACCGTCGGCATCTACGTTTGGGAAAAGGTCAAAGATTATCTGGAAAAAGCGGGCACGACGATCTTTATCGCCACGCTGATTATCTGGGCGCTGCTCAACTTGGGCCCGCAGGGCTTTGTGACCGATGCGTCGAACAGCTTCGGCGCTGTGATCGGCAAATGGCTCGTCCCGTTCTTTGCCCCCATCGGCCTTGGGTTCTGGCAGATCGCCGTGGCGCTGATCGCCGGCATTTCCGCGAAGGAAGTCGTCGTTTCAAGCTGCGCGGTGCTGTTTGGTATCGTCAATGCAAGCGCCCCGGCCGGCATGGTGGATTTTGCGGCGGCGCTCGAGGGCATCGGCTTCGGGCCGCTCAACGCGTTCTGCCTGATGGTTTTCTGCCTGTTGTATATTCCCTGTGCCGCGGCGCTTGCAACCATCCGCAAGGAGTCCGGCAGCTGGGCATGGATGGGCTTTACCGCGCTCTTCCAGCTGGTGGTTGCATGGGTCGTCACCTTCGCTGTGTATCGGATCGGGCTGCTGGTCGTCTGATACTGACCCCCTGAAAGGAGCGATTTTTCTGTGATCGTTTGGTTCTTAGTCGCTGTTTTGCTGCTCTACACCCTGTGGGCGGCACGGCGCGTCTATTTGCGCAAGAAGCGCGGCGGCAGCCACTGCAGCAGCTGCCCGTACAGCGGAAACGGGCTTTGCAGTGAAAATGGCAAGACCGCCTGCCGCAAAAATGCCGACTCGCATTAAAAACGTATAAACCAAAAGCACACTGCCATGGAGCAGTGCGCTTTTCAGACTGTCAATAAAGACTTTTCCTCCCTCTGACGAGGAAGGTGGCACGCGCTTCGCGCGTGACTTAAGGGAGAGAAGCCTTGAAACATCAAGGCTTTTGACTACCCCTCAGTCTCGCTTCGCTCGACAGCCGCTGACGGCGGCCGTCCCCTTTGTCGCTTCGCGACATTTCCCCGCACCACGGGGATCACCCCTGACAAGGGGAGCAAAAGGCATTTTTTGAACACGCTCAACCCAAAGAACGATGATGTTGTTCTTTGGGTTATTTTATGCTATTATTCGATTAACAGAGTCATCGAAATTTGCAAAGGAGAAAAACATTAGATGTATCCAAATAGAGAAGAAGCGATAAATTTATTAAAAGAAGCAGAAAAATTAAATCCAGGGCCATGGGGAGATCATAGCAGGACGGTTGCACATTGTGCTGAAAGAATTGCAGCTTTATCCAGTATGAATCCAGACAAAGCATACGTACTTGGATTATTACATGACATTGGCAGGCGGTTTGGGAAGAGACATTTAGGGCATGTTTCCGATGGATATACTTATATGATGTCTTTGGGATATGATGATGTGGCAAAAATATGTCTTACGCATTCTTTCAATGAACAAAAGATAGAAGGATATAGGTGATTTTGATACCACAGAGAAGGAAACTACGCTTATAAGAACTAAATTACGGGAAGTGCAATTTGATGAGTATGATAAATTGATACAGCTTTGTGATGCAATATCCGGTGCAGAAGGTGTAATGAATATTGTGGATAGAATGAATGATGTCAGGATGCGCTATGGCGCTTATGATTCGGACAAATGGAATACAAATTTAGCATTAAAAGATTATTTTGAGCAAAAAATGGGCAAAGACTTATATGAGGCAGTGGAAAAAGACAGCTTTAAACCATAAATAATGGACAATTTTCGATTTATTGCGTCAACCGTAAACATAATATTGTAGCGAGCATCGGATTTTGATATACAAATCCCTATAAAAAAAACCACGAACAAAAAATGTTCGTGGTTTACTTCGTTGTGGGACATCGTGCGCTTTTTCTTTTTCTCTTTTTTACTGCATCAGCTTGCAGACCGCTTCGGAGAAGGCGACGGGGTCATCCACAGAAAGCCCTTCCAGCAAGCACGCCTGGTCATACAGCAGCTTAGCGTATTCCCCGAGCTTTTCCGTGTCGCCCGCTTCAAACGCCGCACAAAGCGCTGTATACACGGGATGGTCGCCGTTGAGTTCGAGCACGCGCTCGGCTTTCGGCGCCTTTTCGGCATTCGGCATGGCGGCAAGCACCTTTTCCATTTCAATGGACATCGGGCCCTTGCTGGACAGGCACACCGGATGCGTTTTCAGGCGGGACGAGAGCTTCACTTCACTGACTTTGCCGTCGAGCGCCTTTTGCATGGCTTCGAACATGGGTTTGCCGGACTCGGCTTTTTCCTCGTGTTCTTTTTTCTCTTCTTCGCTTTCAAGCCCCAGGTCGTTGCCGGAGATCGAACGGAATTCCTTTTCGCCGTACGCGTGCAGGATCTGCATCAGGAATTCATCCACATCGTCGGTCAAAAAGAGGATGTCATACCCGTGGTCGCGGACCATTTCCGCCTGCGGCAGCATATTCAGCTTTTCCACGCTCTCGCCCGCAGCGTAGTAGATGTACTTCTGGCTGTCGGGCATCGCGTCACAATACTCTTTCAACGTGCACAGCTTGCCGTCGGACGCGCGCGTAAACAAAAGCAGATCTTCGAGCAGGTCGCGCTGGCCGCCGATGGTGCTGTACAGAGCATATTTGAGCTGCAGGCCGAACGCTTTCCAGAACAGTTCATACTTTTCACGGTCTTTTTCAAGCATGTCCTTGAGCTCTTTTTTGATCTTCTTTTCAAGGGCGTGTGCAATTACTTTGAGCTGGCGGTCCTGCTGAAGCGTCTCACGCGAAATATTCAGGGACAGATCCTCGGAATCGACCACACCCTTGACAAAGCTGAAGCAGTCGGGCAGAAGGTCTGCGCACTTGTCCATAATCTTGACGCCGCTCGAATACAGCGCCAGACCCTTTTCGTAATTCTTGGAATAATAGTTATAATCCGCCTTTTCGGGGATGAACAGCAGCGCCTGGTAGCTGGTAGTGCCTTCCGCCTTCTGATGGATCACGCGCAAAGGCTTGTCGTAGGCATGGAACCGCTCGTGGTAGAATTTTTCGTATTCTTCTTCGGTGATCTCGTTTTTCGGTTTTTTCCAAAGCGGGACCATACTGTTGACCGTTTCGTTTTCGGTGTAAGTCTCGTATTCGTCCTCGCTGCCCTCTTTTTTGCGGGTATGCTCCATATCCATTTTGATAGGGAAGCGGATATAATCTGAATATTTCTTGATAAGCTCGGAAATGCGGTAGGCATCTAAAAATTCGTCATAGTTTGCTTCGTCCGTGTTTGCCTTGATGTGCAGGATCACGTCCGTGCCGACGCCGTCTTTTTGAGCCTCGGTAATGGTGTAGCCGTCCGCGCCCGAAGACTGCCAGCGGTATGCCTTGTCCGCGCCGAATGCGCGAGAAACGACCTCCACGCGGTCGGCAACCATGAACGCCGAATAGAATCCGACGCCAAACTGCCCGATGATGTCCACATCGCTGCCGTCTGTTTCGTTTTCGGCGGAGAACTGCCGTGAACCGCTCTTGGCGATCGTGCCGAGGTTTTTATCCAGTTCTTCTTCGGTCATGCCGATGCCGTTATCGGAAACGGTCAACAGGCGGTTTTCCTTGTCAATTTTCACATCGATTTTAAAATCATCATGCGAAAGCTGCACGCTGTCGTCGGTCAGGGAACGGAAATACAGCTTGTCGATTGCGTCGCTTGCGTTGGAAATAAGTTCACGCAGGAAAATTTCACGGTTCGTATAAATGGAATTGATCATCAAATCCAGCATTCGCTTGGATTCGGTTTTAAACTGTTTTTTTGCCATATTGCAAGCCTCCGAAACGTTTTAGCACTCATAAGCTTTGAGTGCTAAAATATACTATATACCTCTTTTTCCCATTTTGCAAGGCGTGCGCGATAAAAAGTTTTGAATTTTTTGTGAATTTTGATTGGGCGGTTCATTGGACGGTTTTCCGCTTCCCTGTTTGCATAAAAAATCGGCGGGAGCAAGCTCCCGCCCTGCTGTATCATTTTCGAAACGAATTTTCCTGCGCTCAGACCCGCACAAAATTTTCAACCGCTTTGAGCAGCACCTCTTCACGGCGTGTGCCCTCGCGAGGGGTGACCACGAAGTTTTCAAGCGTCAGATTTTCCGCATAGCGCGCAAACAGCCCGTAAGCGTTCAAATTACGCATGCGGTTGCACTCGGGGTAGGTATCCGCATAGGCAGGGACGAACGGGCGGTAATCGTAGTAGTCCTCGCCGGGCGCGTATTCCAGCGTAAAGTTGCGCAGCGTCACGTTCTGCACGGTAAGCTTCTTCGTGCCCGTCACGATCACGGGGATTTCTACGCCCGTCGCGCGGATGTTTTCCACCGTCACACCGTCTATCGCGCCGGCGTTGTCCTTGTTGCCGTCACGGTTGCGGTTGTTGAGGCTGATGAACAGCGGGCAGGTCTCGCCGTCCATTTCAATATTGCGGGCCGTCACGTTTTGCACTTTCGCGCCGTCGGCAGATTCGATCGAAATCCCCGAAACGCCGCCGGGATAGATGTCATTGAGGAAAAACGCGCAGTCCTCCACGAGCACATCTGCAATGTCACAGCTCGTCTCTGTGCCGATCTTAAAAGCGTTTGTGCAGGAGGTTACGCGGCAGTCGCGCACGGTGATGTCCTGCATTTCGCCGCCCGTGCCGAGTCCCGCACTGTTTTTGAGCACAATGCCGTCGTCCCCTGTTGAAACGAAGCAATGCTCGATCACCACATTCGAAGAACCTGCCACGTCGATACCGTCGGTATTGGCGACATGGCGGTTGTTGTCGATGACAAAGTCGCAAATCTGTACGCCGGTACAGCCGTTGAGCTCCAGCGTCCACGCGGCGGAATTTTCCAGCATGAAATTTTCAATGCGCACACCCGTACAGCCGACCAGGCGCACCAAGCCGCCGTATTTGCTCTCATGTGCGAAGCGCACGCGATGGCGGTACGCCTGCCGCATCTCCCACACGCCGAGCGTTTCAGGGAACGGCTCGGTCTGCGGTGCTTGATCGGGCGCAAGCGAATAGTAGTTCCCCTCGCCGCAAAGCTTGCCGCCGCCTGTGAGCACAATATCCTGTGCGTTTTCGGCAAGCAGCAGGCAGCCTTTATCCATATCCTCGCGGTCACGGGAAGCAACCAGTGCGGAATTCCGCGCAACAAACAGCGTCACGTTGCTTTTGAGCGTCAGGCTGCCGGTCCGAAAGCTGCCCCCGCGCACAAGCACCGTCCCGCCGCCGTGGGACGATACCTCATCGATCGCCGTTTGTATTGCGTCGCGGTTGTTGAGTTCCGTACGGTTTGGCACGGCGCCGCAGTCGCGGATATCCACCGTGTATGCGCCCGCCGGGGCTTCGGCATCGGAAAGATAGTCATCATACGGGATCTTCGCATAAAAATCCCCCTCATACACTTCTGAAAACACATCCCCTGAGGTCACTTTGAAATCTTTTGTATACACACCGAAATACCAGCCGGCAATACCGCCCACCGCAAGCAGGGCGCACAAAAGCGCTGCCAAAAGCCGTTTTCCCGCTTTGCCAAACACGCGTTTCATTCTGCCGCTCCCCTTCTTCGTATTTTCTCTACCATAGCATAAATTCCCGGCGGCGTAAAGCCTTGTTTGACGGTTTTGTAAACATTTTTCACGAGGGCAGGATTTTATTTGAAATACAGTGCGGTTCGTGATAAGATATAAAGGACATTTGTTGCAAGGAGGTATTGCCTTGGACGACCAAAAAGAAAAACGCGGCGGCGCGCCGGAACCGAACGCGGCACAAAAAGCAGAGCCGAATGCCGCGGGAAAACCGGAAGAAAGCCGTGAACAGTCCCTGCACGACGAGTTGGAGGACTTGGCGCGGGTCTTTCAGGAGGAACTGGATCGCGCAAAAGCGGAAGCTGCGGCGGATGCCGAACGCGAGGAGGACGCGCCGGGCATCCTGATCCAGGGGCTTGACGATCTGCCGGACGCGGCAGCACAGGCGAAAGAGGCGGCCGAAGAACAGCCGGAAAAGGAAAAGGCGCTTTGCGAATGCTGCGGCGAACGGCCGCGCGGCACGCAGAAAGATCCGGATTCCCCCTACTGTTCGGTCTGCGACGAGGGGCTGCGGCACTATCCGTTCGACTTCCTGAACGTGCTGCTGGCGCTGGTCCTGCTGGTATTCGTATTTTACGGCGGTTACCAGTTTGCCCGCCACACCGAAGTGTTTGTCAAGGCGGTGGAAGCGGACACGCTCGCTTCAGACAAAGAACTGTATTCCGCATGGAACGCTTATATCGAGGCTCAGGACGCCATGTCCGCCGACCGCATCCACGGGGAACTGGTGTATAAGCGCGCTATACGCGTCATGTACCGGCTCGGGTACATGGCCAACGCGGCCGAAGCCGGGGAGAACATCAACGCCTGGGAGCTGAATCTGCCGCATTTCCGCTCGACCAAGACACAGCTGGACCGCGCGGCGCAGTTCCTTGCTACGGGGGACGCCGCAATGGAGATCCTGTCGCCGTACAGTTCCACGCTCGCGCAGGACATTCCCTACGACGACGTGCTCGCCGAGCTCGAGGCGCTCAAGACCGCCTCTCCCGAAGAGACGACAGCTGAAGACGGGAGCACGTCGGACAGCGATGCCTATACGCCGCAATACACCGGCTACAACACCGCGATGGTCGCGTTTTATCAGTATTATCTCGCGCTGATCTCCAACCAGAGCCTGGAAACACAGCTCGGGTTTGTGGAGGAGATCCAGTCGCTTGAGCCGGAGGAGACCTGGATCTATGCCACGCTGCTCGGCGAGTTATACGCCAAGACGGGGCGCGACATTGAGCCGATCTGCGCGAAGATGCTCGAAGTCAATGCTGAGGACGACACACCCGCGCTGCTGCGTGTGATCGCACTGCGCACGGCAGGCGATTATGACGAAGCCGTCGCACAAAGCGAAGCGGCGATCGCCGACGGCAATGCAAACGCATCGGAACTGTATCGCCAGATCGGACTTTGCTTCCTGTTGCAGGGCGACTATGAAAAGGCGTATGAAGAGATCAACGAGGGCTTCCAGACGACCAACCCGTCGATCCAACTCATCAACACCCTGGCGCTGGCTGCCTCCGCCGCAGGCGAAGAAGAGGCCTATGCAGACCTGGAAGATCTGTTGACGAGCAACGGCTACGCCGTTTCCGGCGATGTATTGGCGTACCGCGCCGGGACGTGCACGCTGGAAAGCATCTTCACGGAAGGGGATTTGGACGTCACATGAAAATCGTTTATCTGATCGTTCGGTATTTGACCTTGCCCGGCACATTTTTGCAGGCGTTTTTCGAGCATCTGACCTGCCGGGTCTATGAAGTGCTCATCGAGGAAGGGCGCTATCTGCGCCCCAACGAGATGTGCGGGCACGTGGAGCACGAGCTGGTGCGCAAGCGCTCGACCTCATTCGGGATCTGCTTTTTCCCTTTCCTGTTTAACCTGCTTATCGGGTTGATGCTCACGGCCGTCGGCGCGGTCAACGTGCTGTATCTCGGGGAATTCTTCACCTCGGGCGGCTCGGTGCATATTCTCAACTTCCTGTTCCTGTGGGTCGGCGTTTCCGCGCTGACAAACCTGTTCCCGCAGACGGAGGACGCGCTCACCTTAAAAGAGCTGATTTATGCCAAAGGGAAATCCAACCTGTTTGTCAAGATCATTGCCGCACCCATCTTCGCCGTGCTGTATGCCGGTTCGTATTTGCAGAAATGGGGCGTGACGCTGCTGACGTCGGCGGCATTCGCCTATGCCCTGCCTTATATCTTGGGCACGTTCCTGCCGCAGCTTTACGAACTGGTGCAGATGTAAGCAAGCAAAAGCCATAAAACAGAAATCCGCCCTCCCCGTTTTGGGGAGAGCGGATATTTTTTAGCGATTGCCGTTTACCGGCCGAGATACGGCAAGGGATTCACGCGGTTGCCGTTGACGCGCACTTCAAAGTGCAAGTGCGGTCCCGTCACGTTACCGGTCGCACCAATGTTGCCGATCGCCTGCCCCGCCGCGACATGATCGCCGACGGACACCTTCAAAGAGCCGCGCTGCATATGCGCATACAGGGTAGACAACCCGTTGCCGTGGTTGATAATGACATGATAGCCATAGCTGGAATGGTAGCCTGCCGTGGTCACCGTGCCGCTGCCCGCTGCCACAACCAGCAGCCCTGAGCTGCCGCCGCCGGATTTGGTGATGTCAATGGCGCGGTGATAGCCGGAGCTTCTTGAGCCGTAGCCCGACGAAATATTATATGCGCCGACCGCGGGCCAAATCAAGCTGCCGCCGTAGCTGGTCGTGGAGTACGAACCGGAATAGCCATAAGCTTTTTTCGTACCGACCTGGATGACTTCGTTGACCGGCTCTTTTGTGGTCACGCGCGAAACTTCTTTGGCGGAAGTCCGAACACCGTCCACATAGGTAACAAGCTCGGTGACCTCCTGCTCGCCGTTGACGCCCTTCGTCTTGGTGCGCTTGGTGCCGGAATACAGGCTGGAGGTCTCCTCCCGAATCGTCTCATACGGGATGGATTCGGTGCGCGTTTCGGTCTTGGTCACCTGCACCTGAATGTAGTTGACCTCACGTGTGATCAGGACCTCCTGCCCGATGTGGATCTCCTCGGTAAGGCCGGGGTTCTGTGCGTACAGCGTTGCCGTTGTAAGGCCGAATTTCTGCGCGATGCCGGACACCGTGTCGCCTTCCACGACCGTATAATACTGCGCGGCGCTCTTTTTGGAGTTGAGGCGCTGCGAAAGGCGCTGCGCATCCCAAATGGTCTCCTCGCTGTCGGGGTACAGGCCCTGTACATAGGAGATATCTTCAACAAAGCTGACCACTGCGTCCGCGTCGTCTACATCATAATTATCCAGAATCGTGTCAAACACCGTGGTCGCGTCAGTCTCATTTTTCACCGCGCACAGGAATTCCCCGTCAATATAAATGCCGCAGGCGTTGGTCACCTGGCGGTTGCTGTGCTCAATGATGGCGTCGCAAAGCACGGTCTCGTCGCGCAGCTCCGTCAGGCGGACCGGTTTGATCGCGAAACTGACGTTTTCCGCCTGTGTGTCACCCGTGTCGACCGCCGCGGCGGTTGCAAGCCGTTCTTCCGCCTGCTCTCTGGCGGTGTGGTAGACCGCTTCGGATTCGACATAGCCGATCACCGCGTCATTATACTTGACCTCCAACGCCAAAGTCCTGCCGCTGAAAGCGCTGACCGTCAGGCAAAGCACCACAAAAGCGGCGCACGGCAGCACCACATTGACGGCGAATCGGAACACCGCGCCGTGCAGGCGGAACGCTTTGCGCATATACGCTTTAAGCATGGCGGGCGCTGCTTTGCGGTCGTTTTTCAGCACGTCCCAAATGCGCGCATGCACGCGCCGCATATCGCCCGCAAGGTCGCGGATCTCGCGCACAAGCCGCTTGGCGGCGCGCATGAACAGCCCGCCCACCGTAACCAGCAGGGCGGTCAGGACGGTGTGCAGCGCCTGAAACGGCTTTTTGAGCAGCCGGAACAGCCAGCGCCAAAAATTGCGGAGCAGGTATCCGCTTTTCAAGCCCAAATAATAAATGTTTCTGTAAAAACGGTCAAACATGTTTTTCCTCACAAACGCCGCGCGCCGCACGGCTTTGGCGGCGAAGCTTTTCACAGGTTCAAAAGCATATATTAAAGAAAGTATAGCATATTTTGCCGAAATTTTCAAGGCTGCCTCTTTTTCGCACAAAGCAGTCGGGGCGGCAGCGGAATGCTGTCGCCCCGGGTCCAATGGGAAAGGCGGATAAAAGCCTTAGATATACAATTCGTTGTTTTTCCGGACTGAACAAGCCTTTTTGATTGCCAAAGCCGCAACTGCAACCATGGCGCTGTTCACCTTGCGTGCGGACTGTGGACACTGCTTCACACAGCGCATACAGGAAATGCACTTTTTGCTGTCGGTCTCCCTCGGATTTTCCTTGGGGATCGCCTGCGCCGGGCAGTTTGCCGCGCAAAGCCCGCAGGAAATGCACTTGTCATCCGCTTTCGGAATCAAAGCTGTCCCGCCCGCTTTTTTATAGGGCCGGTTGCCCGGGATCTGCGGCTCGGAAAGCTCGGACGAGCAGGCCTTTTCCAGAATTTTTTGGGCAAAGCCCTGCAATTCCTGTTTATCCTGCGCATCCGGTCGACCGGTCGCATACTGGTGCATGATGGAATGTTCCGCTATGGCGGCAACGCCGGCGATCACCCGAAACCCGCACTGTTTTGCAGCATCGGACAGCTCCAGAAGCGTATCCTCATACGCCCGGTTGCCGTATACGCAAACCGCCGCGCACAGCGCCCCATTCCCCTGCAGTTTCGCAAGCCTCTGCGCAGCCAGCGCCGGCACGCGGCCGCCGAAAGAAGGGACGGAAAGAAGCACAAGGTCCTCTTTTTCCAAACGGACTGCAGCAAAATCCGCCTTTGCGTCGGACAGGTCCACTTTCTCGACGGGCTGCCCCCACGCATCGGTGATCGTGTCGGCAACACGTTGTGTGCCGCCGGTCGGGCTGAAAACGATTTGAATCACACGCATACGGGTTCCTCATGTAATATTTAAATTTACAGCAATTATAATCCGAACGAGGTGTAATGTCAATGTTTACAGGAGAGAAAATTTGCAATATAATAGAGAAAACGGTGACAAAAAATGAGGGATCCTATTTATGCATATCAGTACAAAATGCTCGGTGGCAATCCACTGCCTGGTTTTTATCCATGAATATGGGGAAAAGACCAAAGTCACCAGCGAATTGTTATCCCGTTCCACGGGCGTGAACGCGGTCACCATCCGGAACCTTTTGAGCGCATTGAAAAAAGACGGCATACTGTCGATACGCTCCGGGACAGGCGGCGCTACCCTGCTCTGCCCGCCCGGTGAAATCACACTGTACCGCATATGCAAAGCCATTGAGCCGGATTTTCTTTCCAAGCTGATCGGCGTGCATCCACAGCCATCGCCCTTATGCCCGGTTGGCAGAAATATCCATCATGTACTGGAATGCTCCTATCAAAAGGTCCGAAACGACCTATGCAGCAGCCTGAAGCGCATTACGCTGGAAGATCTGCTTACGGATTATCATGGTTTGCCGGAAAAGAATATGGAATCCGTTTGAAAGCACCTATGCGCGGGCTTGTGCCCGCAGATCCTTGAACGGACAGCAAAAAGCGGCGGCGCCTTTTCGGGCGCCGCCGCAGTTGCTTTCCGGAATTATTCGTCCTTGTCGTCTTCTTCGGCGGCGCAGCCTTCGCAGCCGCACGCGTCGTCCAAGTCGAACTCCAGCTTTTCGCCGCACGCAGGGCAGGCGGCAAAACCGTTGTCGATGTCCGCTTCATCAAAATAGACGGTCTCGCCGCACGCGGGGCATTCCACTTCGTAAACGCCCTCGTCGTCGCAGTCGCACTCGTCATCTTCGTACACATACTGCTCCAGGTCGTCGAGATCTTCGTCCACGGCGTCCACCTGCTCGCTGACGAGCGCCAGCTCGTCTTCGAGGTCGGAAACGGTCATGGCGAGGTCGTCGATGACGTCCAGCATCGCCTTGAACAGTTTGGTCTCATCCTTCTTCTCTTCGAGGTCAAGCCCCTCGAACAGCCCGCGCAGATAGGCGGCCTTTTCCGTAACAGTCATGGTAATACCTCCTGTAAAGTTTTTACTTACGCTCTGGACATGTATTCGCCGCTTCTTGTATCGACGTTGATCATTTCGCCCTCGTTGATGAACAGCGGCACCTTGATCTCCGCCCCGGTTTCGAGCGTGGCGGGCTTGGTCGCGTTGGTTGCGGTGTCGCCCTTAAAGCCGGGTTCGGTTTTGGTGACCTGCAGTGTGACAAAGGTCGGCGGTTCGACGCCGAACACCTTGCCCTTGTAGGACAGCACCTTACAGACCATGTTCTCTTTAACGAACTTGAAATTGTCAGACAGGTCACTTGCGTTGATGGGCACGAGCTCATACGTCTCGGGATCCATGAAATAATACAGGTCGCCGTCGTTGTAAGAATATTCCATATCCTTACGCTCAATGAATGCGGTGGGGAACTTTTCGGTGGGGTTGAAGGTTTTTTCCACCACGCTGCCCGCGATCACGTTTTTGATCTTGGTACGCACGAACGCCGCACCTTTGCCGGGCTTGACATGCTGGAACTCAATGATCTGATAGACGTTGCCGTCCATTTCGAACGTCACGCCGTTGCGAAAATCGCCTGCTGTAATCATAAAATACATCCTCCGTTTTACGCCCCGCCGCACTGCGGCGCAGGTTTGTTTCTCATTCGTCTAATATTGTATATGATTGCGCGCCGTTTTTCAAGGCTTTTTTTACAGAACCAGAAGTGCTTTCGGGCAGTCCGTCAAATCCCGGCAGCCCTCCGGCGTGATGAACGCCATGTCCTCGATGCGCACGCCGAATTCCCCGGGCAGATAGATGCCCGGCTCCACGGTCACCACATTGCCCGCCACGAGCGCGTCTTTGGCGCGCGGCGCAAGGTTCGGGCGTTCGTGGATCTCAATGCCCACGCCGTGCCCGGTGGAGTGGCCGAAATATGCCCCGTAGCCCGCGCGCTCGATCACGTCGCGCGCCGCCGCGTCCGCCTCAAAGCAGGGCAGCCCTGCAATAAGCTTCGGCAGCACCGCCAGATGTGCTTCGAGCACAATTTCATAAATTTCCTTTTGTTTTTCGGAAACCGTTCCGACCGCGACCGTGCGGGTCATATCGGAATGGTAGCCGTCCACCACAGCGCCGTAGTCCATGGTTACGAAATCGCCGGTTTCGATTTTTTTATCACCCGGCACGCCGTGGGGCTTCGAGGAATTTGCGCCGCTGACGGCGATGGTCTCGAACGAAAGCGCCTCTGCGCCGTGCGAAAGCATAAAGAAATCCAGTTCCAGCGCCACTTCGCGCTCGGTCCTGCCGGGTTCGATAAACTTGCAAATATGCGCAAACGCCTGCTCGGCGATGCGTTGCGCGCGTTCGATGCGTTCGATCTCTTCCGGTGTTTTGACCGCCCGCAGCGCCGTAATCATCATGTCGAGCGTGTTGTCCGCCAAAAGTTCCATGGGGCGCAGCAGATCTGCATACCGCGAAAACGCCGAAAGGCTCATGCGTGACGCTTCCACACCGATGCGCGTAACACCCATGTCGGCAAAAATCGCCGCAAGCTGGGTGCGGTCCGTGCTTTGCAGCACGACCTCGCAATCGGTCACCGCACTTTGCGCCGCTTCAAAATACCGGCTGTCGATCACAAACACAGCGCGGTCGCCGCTCACGAGCAGATACCCGTCGCTTGACGGGAAACCCGTAAAATACCGCCGGTTTTCCGGCGAGACAAGCAGCGCGCCGTCCATGCCGCTGCTCTGGCGCAGCAGCGATTGCAGTTGTTCAATCTTCATAAACACCATACCCATGCAGTTTTTCAAAGGCTTCCAAAATTGGTTTCTCGCGTTTTTCTTTCCATTTGTAGTACAGCGGGTACAAGCTTTTCATCGGGATGGGGTCAATGCGCACGGCGATCGCCCCGCAGCGGTTGGCCGCCTTGACGTCCGAAAACAGTTGGTCGCCGAGCATGGCAAGCTCGGGAAGCTCCACCCCAAGCCGCTTTGCCGCACGGCGCAGCCCGCGTGTGCCCGGTTTCATGGAAAGTGAGACATACGGCAGCGAAAAGCGCTTGGCAATGGGGCGCACGCGCAGAATCGTGCCGTTTGAGATCAGGATGATCGGAAAGCCGGCTTCCTGTATCGTTTGGATCCACGCTTGCGCGCCCTCGATGAACTTCATGGTCCCGTCCGGCGCGAGCGTATTGTCGATGTCCAGCCCGACCGCCTTGGCACCCATTTTGCGCAGGTCCTCCGGCGTTACGTCCAGCACGCTTTTAAAGCGGTATTTCGGCATCAGAAGGGAAGTCTTATCCATTTCGTTCTCCGTCGTCTGAAAAAGAAAAGCGGGCTTGAAAGCCCGCCTTACTTTTTCGGTCTACTTACTTATACTTTCTCTTTCGAGCGGCTTCCGATTTCTTTTTTCTCTTAACGGAAGGCTTTTCATAGTGCTCTCTTTTCCGCACTTCTTGAATAACGCCGTCACGAGAGGTTTGCCGTTTGAAGCGGCGAAGCGCACTATCCAGGGATTCGTTTTCCTTGACCTTGACCTGGCTCATCTGATTCCCTCCCTTAACTTTATCAAAATGCCTTGTAATTATACAACAAGCCATTTCCCGTGTCAAGCCATATTCCGCAGAAAGCCGCCGGGTTATGTGAAAAATCCCACAAAAGGCGGTGCAAATTCGCACTTCCGAAAGCGTTATCTGCAAAAATTTACAAATCGTTCACAAGTTCCCTATAAGGCCGCTCAGCGCAGCTTGTCCAGCGGCAGCTCGTATGCCGGCAGGAAGTCGGCAAGGAAAATCTCCGCTTCAGGGCACGCAAGTCCTTGAAGCAGCTTTTTCGTCGATTTTTCCGCTTCGCGGAACTCTGTGTTGCCCGCCTTGCGTTCTTCAATGCATTTGATGTATGCCGAAAGCTTATCCGCCGCTTTCACAAGCGCCCACAGCGGGGCGTCATCTTCTTCCGCGACGAGCAGCGGGTCGTATTCCGCGCGCAGATCCTCCGGCAGCATGGCAAGCAGCCGCGCGCCCGCGCTCTTTTCCACCTCGGCAAACGCCGAGCGCATATCGCCGCTGAAATATTTGACCGGCGTGGGCATATCGCCCGTGATGCTTTCGGGAGCGTCGTGATAAAGTCCCAACAGCGCGGCACGCGAGGCGTCATAGTTTTTCCCAAGCCGCCGGTTGCCGATGACCGCCAGCGCATGCGCGAGCACGGCGACTTCGTAGGAATGCTGGCTCAGCGTCTCATAAGTCGTGTTGCGCATGAGCGCCCAGCGGTTGATGTATTTGATGCGGGAAAGGTAAGCAAAAAAACTGTTCTTCATGGTTTCCAAAGTATGCCGTGCCACATTTGCGGCCGGTTTCTCCTTGCTGTTTTTCTTAAAGCGCGTCAAGAAAAGCCCGCCGAAAGCGGGCTTTTCAGATCGTTTAATAGTTCAGTGCGCCAGCGTGATACCAGAGGATATAGAAATCAAAACCGCTGCGGCGGTAAGTGTCGTATTGCGTGGTTGCGTTGCCCTCTTTGAAGCCCGCCGCCTTGAGGCCGCTTTCCATCGCGCTCGCCATAGAGCCGTTGAAGGTGCGGATGCGAGCGGACATCACCATTTCGGCAGGCGTGACCGTACCCACCTTAAAACCGGTCAGCCACCAGTGCTGCTGCCAACTGCGGGTAAAATAGGCGTTCCCGCTGCGGTAGTCGGCGGGGGTGAGATACATCGTGTAGGACATATACATCATGTGGTCGTCATCCACGCAGTAGTAGAGCTCGTCGGTCTGGCCGGGCGCCTTGTTGTAAATGCCGATCTCTGCGCCGCCGAACACGCCGTACTGCCCTTTCCAGAGCTGGATGCGCCAATCTAAGCCACCGGTAGTGAAGTCAATGCGGGTGGTCTGGAAGCGCATGTTGCCCAAGGGCGCCAGTGCGTCATAGTGCTGTATGTAGTTTGCCGAACGCTGCCAGCTGTCGATCTCAGTATAGAAGATGCCCTGATCGGGGTCATAATTGTAACCGAACGCGTTGATGAGGTTCGCGACCAAAGACAGCGACGCACCGCTGCTTGATGCGATGTCCCCCACATTCATCCCGCCGGAACTGTTGTTTCCGCCGCCGCTGTTGCTGTTCCCGCTGCTTGCGCTGCGCGTGGTAGAAGGCGCCGTGGTCGCGGGGGCGGTCGTCGTGGTCGTGCCGGCTGTTGCAGATGCCGCACGTGTCGTTGCGGGCGCTGCGATCGCATTTGTGCCGCGGGTGATCTCCGCTTCGTCAGCGTTGTCCCCGCAGGATGCGAAAGTGCACACGACCAATGCCAATGCGAGTATCGCTGCAAAGATCCGTTTTCCGTTCAAGCGCATAAAACCAACCTTTCCTCTCTCATTCCCGCGCGGGAGACTGCCCGCGTTCCTTTGTAGCTTATGCACAATACTTTTTGGCGTTACAGCGCCATTATCGCACAAATCAGCACTTCTGTCAATATTTATTGCTTTTTTCCATGATTTGTGCTACGCTGAAAATAATTTTTAAGGCGAAGGGGATTCAATTCCCTTGCCGGAGTAAGGGAGCGTATAAAATTGAGCGAGATTCGGGACCTCGGGCTGTATCCGTCGGGTGAGCAGAAAATCCGGTGGGTCATGGGGTATATGCCGCTTTTGTCGGGCCTTGCGCGGGATTTTGCCGAAAGCAAGCCCTTTTCGGGACTGCGTGTGGCGCTTTCCGTCCATTTGGAGGCAAAAACCGCCTACCTTTGCCGTGTGCTGCAAATCGGCGGCGCGGAGATGTTTGTGACGGGCAGCAATCCGCTTTCGACACAGGATGACATTGCTGCGGCTCTTGTGCACGGCGGCATGGAGGTCTTTGCCGTACACGGTGCGGACGAGCCGACCTATCACCGGCACTTGGAACAAGTCATTTTGCATCGTCCGAACCTCATTATTGACGACGGCGGCGATCTTGTAAACCTGCTGCACAACGAACATCCGGAACTGCTCGGCAACGTCATCGGCGGCTGTGAGGAGACGACCACAGGCATTTTGCGTCTTGCCGCCATGGCAAAAGCTAAACAGCTGCGTTTCCCGATGATGGCGGTCAACAACGCGAAGTGCAAATACCTGTTTGACAACCGCTACGGCACGGGGCAGTCGGTGTTTGACGGCATCAACCGCACGACCAACCTGATTGTCGCGGGCAAAACCGTTGTGGTCGCGGGCTACGGCTGGTGCGGCAAAGGCGTTTCCATGCGGGCGAAAGGCCTCGGCGCAAAGGTCGTGGTCACCGAGGTGGACTCGGTCAAGGCGATGGAGGCGGTCATGGATGGGTTTACCGTGATGCCCATGGAAGAGGCCGCCGCAATCGGCGATCTGTTCATCACGGTGACGGGCTGCCGCGATGTCATTACGGAAGTTGCCATGCAGCGCATGAAAGACGGCGCACTGCTTTGCAACGCGGGCCATTTTAATGTTGAGATCAACGTCGGCGATCTGGAACGTCTCGCCGTGGAAACCTACGAAAGCCGTAAAAACATCACGGGTTACCGCATGGCGGACGGGCGTGTGCTGCACCTGCTCGCCGAGGGGCGGCTCGTAAATCTCGCCGCAGGTGACGGGCACCCGGCGGAGATCATGGATATGAGCTTTGCCATTCAGGCACTGTCTGCGCAGTACCTCGCGCAGAACGCCGGGAAGCTTTCGGCGGACGTCCACGCCGTGCCCGAGGAAATCGACCGGGAAGTGGCGCGCCGCAAGCTCACGGCATGGGGCGTTTCGGTGGATACACTCACCCCCGAACAGGAAGCGTACCTGCACAGTTGGAACGTGTGAGAGACACCCCCGCAATATAAGCAGCAACAGCCAAGCGGCCATGTAGCCGCTTGGCTGTTGCTATCTATAAAAGGAGCAGGTTAAAGCACGGCATATCCCGCTTTGGACAACACATCCAACGCCTTTTGGAAGTTTTCCGTTTTTGTAAAAATGTAATCCGTATCATAGGTGGAAACGGCGAAAATCCCAATGCCGTTTTCCGCAAGATGCGCGGATATGGCAGACAAAATCCCAACAAGGGAAAAGTCCAATGTTCCCCGCACACGGAATGCGTGCCAGCCGTCCTCGCGCGCGGTCGTATTTTTCGGCACATCTGCCGTGTGGCAGACCAAAGAGTGCTCGGCATCCGTGCGTGCGGCAAAGCAGAAAGCCTTTTCAAAATCCACTTCGGAAAAATCCTGCACTTTGCATACGGAAAAATCACCTTGCAGGGTTTCGATTTCCATATATCTCTCCTCTTTTCACACAATACGCAGAAAAACAGGCGTACCACTTTTGCGGTACGCCTGTTGCAATTTGTCTACTGCATTCAGCTGTTCTTGATTGCAGCCTGTGCCGCCGCAAGGCGCGCGATCGGCACGCGGAACGGGGAGCAGGAAACGTAGTCAAGCCCGATCTCTTGGCAGAATTCCACAGAGGACGGATCGCCGCCGTGCTCGCCGCAGATGCCGCAATGCAGGTTCGGGCGGGTCGCCTTACCCTTTTCGACAGCCATCTTCATGAGCATACCGACGCCCTTCTGGTCGAGCTTCGCGAACGGGTCGTTCTCATAGATCTTATTATCATAGTAAGCATCCAGGAACTTGCCCGCGTCATCACGGGAGAAACCGAAGGTCATCTGCGTCAGGTCGTTCGTACCGAAGCAGAAGAATTCCGCTTCCGTCGCGATCTCGTCGGCGGTGAGCGCCGCGCGCGGGATCTCGATCATGGTGCCGACTTCATATTTGAGGTCCACACCGGCGTCTGCGATTTCTTTGTCCGCCGTCTCAACAACGATGTTCTTAACGAACTTCAGCTCTTTGACTTCGCCGACGAGCGGGATCATGATCTCAGGCGCAACGTTCCAATCCGGATGTTTCTTCTTGACATTGATCGCCGCACGGATGACCGCAGAGGTCTGCATTTTGGCGATTTCCGGATAGGTGACCGCCAGACGGCAGCCGCGGTGGCCCATCATCGGGTTGAATTCGTGAAGGCCTGCAATGATCGCTTTGATGGCTTCCACGGATTTGCCCTGCGCCTTGGCAAGCGCTTCGATGTCCGCTTCCTCGGTGGGAACGAACTCGTGCAGCGGCGGGTCAAGGAAGCGGATGGTTACGGGGTTGCCCTCCAGCGCTTCATACAGCTTTTCGAAGTCGCCCTGCTGATACGGCAGGATCTTCTCAAGCGCCTTTTCTCTTTCTTCCGCCGTGTCGGCGCAGATCATCTCGCGGAACGCCGCGATTCTGTCTGCTTCAAAGAACATGTGCTCCGTACGGCAAAGACCGATGCCTTCTGCGCCGAGCTCACGCGCTTTCTTCGCGTCCGCCGGGGTGTCGGCGTTCGTGCGGACCTGCATCGTGCGGAACTCATCTGCCCACTGCATGATCCGGCCGAATTCGCCCGCGATCTCTGCATCGACGGCCGGGATGATGCCGTCGTAGATGTTACCGGTGGAGCCGTCGATCGAAATATAGTCGCCCTCATGGTAGGTCTTGCCCGCCAGGGTGAACTGTTTGTTTTCTTCGTCCATGACGATGTCGCCGCAGCCGGAGACGCAGCAGGTGCCCATGCCGCGCGCCACGACCGCCGCGTGGGAGGTCATGCCGCCGCGAACGGTCAGGATGCCCTGCGAAGCCTTCATGCCGGTGATGTCCTCGGGAGAAGTCTCGAGACGCACAAGCACGACCTTTTCACCGCGCTTATTCCACTCTTCCGCATCCTCCGCGCTGAAGACGATCTTGCCGCACGCAGCGCCGGGGGAAGCGCCGAGGCCCTTGCCTGCGGGCGTTGCCGCCTTGAGCGCTTTCGCGTCGAACTGCGGGTGCAGAAGGGAGTCGAGGTTTCTCGGGTCGATCATGGCGACGGCCTGCTTTTTGTCGATCATGCCCTCGTCCACGAGGTCGCAGGCAATCTTGAGCGCCGCTTTCGCGGTACGCTTGCCGTTACGGGTCTGCAGCATGTAGAGTTTGCCCTCTTCGACAGTGAACTCCATATCCTGCATGTCGCGATAGTGGTCTTCGAGGATCTTGCAGACTTCGGTGAACTGCTTGAACGCCTCGGGGAATTTCTGTTCCATCTCACGGATAGGCATCGGGGTGCGAACGCCGGCCACGACGTCTTCGCCCTGCGCATTGGTCAAGAATTCGCCGAACAGGCCTTTTTCACCGGTCGCCGGGTCACGCGTGAACGCGACGCCCGTGCCGCAGTCGTCGCCCATGTTGCCGAACGCCATCATCTGGACGTTAACGGCGGTACCCCACGAATAAGGGATATCGTTGTCGCGGCGGTAAACGTTTGCGCGGGGGTTATCCCAGGAACGGAAGACCGCTTCGATAGCGCCCATGAGCTGGACCTTCGGGTCGGTCGGGAAGTCTTCGCCGATCTTGGATTTGTATTCCGCCTTGAACTGTTCCGCCAGCTCTTTGAGGTCGTCAGCGGTCAGCTCGACGTCCTGCGTGACGCCGCGTTTTTCCTTCATCTCGTCGATGAGCTGCTCAAAATACTTCTTGCCGACTTCCATAACAACGTCGGAATACATCTGGATAAATCTTCTATAGCAGTCCCAAGCCCAACGGGGGTTGCCGGACTTCGCCGCCATGACCTCGACGACGTCTTCGTTCAAGCCAAGGTTCAGGATGGTGTCCATCATGCCGGGCATGGAAGCGCGCGCGCCGGAACGAACCGACACAAGCAGCGGGTTTTCCTTATCGCCGAACTTTTTGCCGGTGATCTCTTCCATCTTGGCGATGTACTCCATGATCTGTGCCTTGATCTCATCGTTGATCTTTCTGCCGTCCTCATAGTACTGCGTGCAGGCTTCGGTGGTGATGGTGAAGCCCTGCGGGACGGGCAGACCCAGCCCGGTCATTTCAGCAAGGTTTGCGCCTTTGCCGCCGAGCAGGTTGCGCATGTCCTTGTTCCCCTCCGAGAACAGGTACACATACTTTTTACTCATGCAAATACCTCCATTTATTGATACGCTTGGGAAGTTATGGTTGTCCGAACGCAGCACAGGCCGCGTCCGGGCACAGAGAACCAACAGTTATTTTACCATAATCTTTTCAGAATTTCCATAGTTTTCTTGATTTTTCCGTACATTTTATAGTTTTGCGGCAATAGGGGCGTCTTTTTTTCGGTTTTTATGGATTTTGCACAACCGCCCCGCAGCAGCGGGAAGCTGCCGCGGGGCGGATACCGTCATTTTATGCGTCAAGCTGCGCCTGGAACTGCGGCAGCAGCATCTTTTTGGTCGTTGTGAACACCAGGTAGCCCGAAGCGGCGTTGTAGCCGTCGTTGCCGGTAAGCCCGCCGGTGCGTTTGATCTCTGTGCAGTCCTCGGAAACGCCGTATACATATTTCAGCGTGTCGGCGTTGCGCAGACGTTTGCCGGACGCATCGGTTTTGCCGTCAAACTGCCAGACCTGGTTGCTGTCGCTTGCGGGCTCGGTATAGACTGCCGCAAGAAGCGACGTGTCCAAGCCATATTTTTCGGCCACTGCCCGGATAAATTTGTTGTTCGGATCGTCCGTAAACATCGTTGTATAGTCCTCTTCGGGTAAAGTCAGCCCATACGGAAGGGTTGTTTCTGCCTGGGTCGTCTGCGCGGCGGCTTGCGTTTGCCCGCCGCCGGAAGGCGCTTGGGTGTCCGCCGGTGCAGTCTGTGCGGCAACGGTCGTTTGCACGGCGGGAGCAGTCGTGGTTTTCTCCCCGGAAGCCGCACGATTCCCGCAGGCGCAAAGCAGCAGGAGCACAGCGCAGAGCGCGACAACCCGGCAATATTTCATAGCAGGCATCCTGCGCCTCCTTTCCGGTTGTGTAACGAAAAATCGGCGGCGCAAAAAACGCCGCCGATCCCGCTGCGCAAGCTTACGCGAACAGCCCGACGATTTTGCCGATGATGTCCGAGAAGAAAGCCGTGATCTGATCCACCGGAAGGCCGGCACCCTCCAGAAGGGCCATCAGCTGCGCGAGCGCTTCGTTGATCGAAGTCAGAATCGCGTTGAAATCCATGGTTTGCATCTCCTTTCCTTTCCCAAATTTACATCCCAATTATAGCAAGCCTTTTTGCAGTTGGCAAGACAAAACAGTGAAAATGTTAAACAAAAAGTCACTCTCGGTTTTGTGAATTTTCCCATATTTGTTTGGACTTTTCAATTGCTTTCGAAAGCTATGCATCATTTTACCATGGTTTTGCCTATAAACGCATCCCGTCCGCTTGTTCCTTTCCTTTTAGCTAAATAACATTTATTCTGTTTTTGTGAGAGCTTTGTTCGTGCAGATGTGTGTAGGTCCGTGCGTGGTTTTTATTGAATTTCCGCAAAAAGCATGCTACTATTCTTAACAGGAGCCCGGCGCGGCGATGGCACACACGGCGCGGCAAAGGGCAAAAGCGAGGTGTCTGTATGCCGGAAGAAACGATGCGCTGCCCGTACGCGAAAAAATGCGGCGGCTGCCAGCTGCAAAATCTAAGCTATCCACAGCAGCTGCAATACAAGCAGGTCAAGTGCATCCGCCTGCTTGGATCATTCTGCCATGTGGACGAGATCATCGGCATGGAAACACCTTACCATTACCGCAACAAAGTACAGGCGGCGTTCGCGCGCACGCGCGGCGGGAAGATCATCTCCGGTGTATACCAGGCGGCGAGCCGCCGTGTGGTGGCGGTGGAAAGCTGCCTGATCGAGGACGAAAAGGCGGACGAGATCATCGGCACGGTGCGCGCGCTTTTGGGGCAGTTCCGCCTTTCGCCATACGACCCCGACACCAAGCGCGGCTTTTTGCGGCATGTGCTCGTCAAACGCGGCTTTAAAAGCGGGCAAATCATGGTCGTACTCGTCACAGGCACACCCATTTTCCCAAAGAAGCAGGCATTTTTACGCGCGCTTCTTCAAAAGCACCCTGAGATCACAACCATCTTACAAAACGTCAATGGCGCGCACACGGGGATGGTGCTCGGCGAGCGAGAAAGCGTGCTGTACGGACCGGGAAAAATTGAAGAACAGCTCGGCGACTGCACGTTTCAAATCAGCGCCAAGGCGTTTTACCAAATCAACCCCGTGCAAACGGAGGTATTGTATCAAAAGGCGTTGGAGTTCGCTGCACTCAACGGCACGCAGACGGTCATCGACGCTTATTGCGGGACGGGCACCATCGGCATTTTTGCTGCCCCGCACGCAAAGCAGGTCGTCGGCGTGGAGTTGAACGGCGACGCGGTCGCAGACGCGCGCCGAAACGCCAAGCGAAACGGCGTCGACAACATTCGTTTTGTCAAAGCGGATGCGGGCGCATTTTTAGCAGATATGGCGCAGGCAGGCGAACGCGCGGACGTGGTGTTCCTTGATCCGCCGCGCGCGGGCAGCAGCCTGCCCTTCCTTCGGTCGCTCGTGCGCCTTGCGCCCGCGCGGGTGGTCTATATCTCCTGCAACCCCGAGACCCAGCGGCGTGACCTGCTATTCCTTTGCAAAAACGGCTTTCGCGTCAAAAAAATCCAGCCCGTCGATATGTTTCCGCATACGAACCATGTGGAGACGGTCGTGCTGCTTCAGTGGGTGCGGGATACAACCTGACGGCTTTGTCAAGAGAGCTAAGCGCAACAAAGAGGGGAAACAAAATGGAAAACCGAACAAAACAGAAAAAACGTGCCGGACAGTTCTTTGTCTTTCTATTATACATCCTGCTCGGACTCATTTGCGGCTGTGTGTTTTATCCGCTGCTCGAACAGTCTTTAGCGGAAGGCTCGTTATTGAAAACAATTTTACTTCCGTTCCTGTTTTTGGCCATCTTTTTTGCTGCGGTTGCACTCCAGATCCTCCTGCACGAGACAGGGCACCTGGTGTTCGGGCTTCTGTCGGGTTATAAATTCTGCTCCTTCCGAATTTTCAGTCTGCTTTGGATAAAAGAAAAAGGGAAGCTGCGCTTAAAACGGCTATCTCTCGCAGGAACCGGCGGGCAATGTCTGATGGCGCCGCCGGAACCGGTCAACGGCAGATTTCCCGTCATACTTTATAATTTCGGCGGCGTGCTGATGAATGTCCTTACAGGCACTGTTTTTCTGCTCTTGTTTCTGGTCTTTCAGCGCCTGCCGCTTTTGTCCGCATTCCTGCTTCTTCTTGCCGTAACCGGTTTTTTCTTTGCCGTTATAAACGGCGTACCCATGCGGCTGAACGCTGTAAACAACGACGGATATAACGCCTTTTCGCTTCGAAAAACACCGGAAGCCATGCGCGCGTTTTGGATACAGACGAAAGTCAACGAGCTGCTCCTCCAGGGCATTCGTCTCAAGGATATGCCCGATGCGTTTTTCGTCCTGCCCGAAAACACATCGTTGGGAAACAGCATGGTTGCTGCTCTTGGCGTCCTTACATGCAGCCGTTTCATGGACGCAAAACAGTTTAGAGAAGCCGATGCACTGATGGAGCGGCTGCTGGTGGTAGGCAGCGGCATCGCCGGGGTACACCGCGGCGCACTGGGCTGCGATCGGCTCTATCTTTCCATCATCGGGAAAAGCCGCTGCACACAGCCTGCGCTTCTTTTGACCAAAGAACTAAAGGATTTCATGAAGGCTATGAAACATGATCCTTCCGTACTGCGCACGAATTATGTTTATGCACTGTATATCGAAAAAGACAGTGTCAAAGCAGCTGCTTTCCGCACGCAGTTTGAAAAGTGCGCAAAAACCTACCCCGCCCCTGTAGAAATACAGACCGAACGCGAACTGATGGAGTTTCCGGCAAAAGTGTGGAAAACGCAGTAAGCGAACATTCCAGTTTTGGAGATAAACCCTCCCCTTTCAAAATAAGCTGCAGCGTTCCATAAAGGGAGACAAACGGAAAGGAGGCTGCTGTTTGACGATTTTCCTCTTGACTCTGATCTGCATCTTTTATATCGGTTTGGGGCCGCCGGATTCGCTTCTGGGCGCGGCATGGCCGGCGATGTACGGGGAGCTCGGCGTGCCGGTCTCCTCGGCCGTCCTCCCTTCCGCCATTCTTTCGGGCAGGACGGTGCTGCTGCGGGTATTCAGCGCCAAATCACAGCAGCATCCCTGACAAAGAATTATGAAAGTCCAAATTTTGCGGACATTGCCGGGTGCTTCACCGTCTTTCTGTTCAGTACATAGATTTTGGGTGCGGCACTCTGCGCGTGCCCCTGCTGTAAGAGGACTTCGCTATGAAATTCCCTGAGCTTCGACAACTCAAAGATAACACCGTCTATATGCTGCGCAACTGGTACCGCTGGCACCGGCGCAGTTTTTTGTACCTTGCGGCGCGCATTCCGGCACTCGTCGCCGTGCCCATGCTCATGGCGTATGCACCGAAGGTCATTATGGACTGCGTAACCGCGCACGTCCCCGTTTCTATGCTTGTGCTGCGCGTGGCGCTTTTGAGCGCGGGCATTGCGGCGGCAAGCTGGATTGCGCCGTTCATGCAGCAAAAGCTCATCGGCAGCTCGCAGATTTTGCGGATGCGCTATGCGGTGCTTTCTTTCCGCAAGACCATGACAGCGGATTTTGTAGACGTGGAAAGCCTTGCGGGGCGCGAGCGCTTAGAGCGCAGCCAGTCCTTTGTGAACGGCAGTTACAGCGGTGCGCAGGATTTCTGCGAAGTCGTCTGCATGCTCGCGCAGAGCATATTCGGCATCATTTCCTCCGTCGCGCTGCTCTCGGCGCTCCCCGCTTTGATGCTGGTGCTCATTGTCGCCGCGTGCGTGTGCGAGTTCCTTTTGTACCGTCTCGAATACCGCGCCGACCGCAAAACCCGCGACGAGCGCAACCGGCTTTCGGTTAAATTTTCCTACTTTTACCGTACGAGCCATGAATTCTCGGCCGGCAAGGACATCCGTCTTTACGGCCTCGGCGACTGGTTCATCAAAATCACTGCCGACGTTCTGCGTGCGTACACACGCATTATCGGGCGGTATTTGGGCGTTTCATTTTCTGTTTCCGCGGCGCGGGCGCTGGTGTCCGCTGTGCGCGACGGCGTGGCGTATTTCTTTTTGATCTCCGCCGTACTCGGCGGCTCGATTTCCGTTTCGGACTTCATCTTCCTGTTCGGCATCGTTACGGGCTTTTCCGGCTATGTCACGATGCTGACCACACAATATAACCAACTCATCCGCTGTTCCTTAGAATGCTCGAAATTCCGCGAATACGTCGAAAGCCCCGAGCGCGGGCAGGTGTCGCTGCCCGCCCTGCCGGAGGCGGACGGCTATTCGGTGGAATTTTGCGATGTGCATTTCCGCTATCGGGACGCCGAAGAAGAGACCATCCGCGGCATGTCCTTCTCGGTCAAGGCGGGGGAGAACATCGCCATCGTCGGCGAAAACGGTGCGGGCAAAACGACCGCGATCAAACTGCTTTGCGCGCTGTATGCGCCCACTGCCGGCGAAGTGCGCATCAACGGGCAGCCGCTTTCGGCATTTTCACAGAAAAGCAGCTTTGACCTGTATTCCGTTGTGTTTCAGGACTATCGCTTTTTGCCTGTGAGCATCGCGGAAAACGTCGCGCTGTGCCCGGCAGATCAGATTGACCGCGAGCGGCTTTGGGGCTGCCTTGCGAAAGCCGGCATCCGGGAAAAGGTCGAGAGCCTGCCCGAGCGCGAAAACAGCATGATGGACAAAAGCGTATACAAAACGGCGGTGGACTTTTCGGGTGGGGAAAAACAGAAACTCCTGCTCGCGCGCGCCTTATATAAAGACGCGCCCATCCTCATTTTGGACGAGCCGACTGCTGCGCTCGACCCCATCGCGGAAAACGAACTCTACTTGCAGTACAGCGCGCTGTCCGCGCACAAGACCTCCTTTTTCATTTCCCACCGTCTTTCTTCCACGCGGTTCTGCGACAAGATCCTGTTCCTTTCGGACGGCAAGATCGCGGAATTCGGCACGCACGAGGAACTCATGCAAAAACGCGGCAAATACTACCGCATGTATGAGCTGCAAAGCTACTACTACCGGGAGGAGGCGGATGCGATATGACCCGATACATACGCGCTTATCTGCGGGCGTTCGGGCAGACGGCGCGCTTTGAGCCGCTGCTTATCCCCGTCGCCGTCCTGCTAGCGGTGTGCGCGGGCGTGAAGCCTTTTGTCAATATCTATTTCTCGGCGCGCATCGTCGCCGAGCTTTCCGGCGCGCAGGCTGTGCGCACGCTCGTCACACTTGTGGCGGTGTGTTTGGGGCTCAACTTCGTGCTGCAGCTCTTAAATGACTTTTTGACGCCGACGTTTTACATGCTGCGCAGCCGCCTGTATGAAAAAGAGCGCATGACCGTGGAGCACAAGCTGTTTCAGCTGGATTTTGCGAAGCTCGAGGACAGCTCGTTCCAGGAGCTTGTGCACCTGCACACGGAATCCATGGATAAAATCTTCTCCGCGTTCGTGCAGCTTTGCTGGATGCTCAAGGATTTCCTGACCGGGGTTGTGACGCTGGTCTGCGCCGTCGCGCTGATCTTTCCGCTTTTGAAAATCGGCGTGACGAAAACGGGCGAGGGCTTTTTGCACTCCCCGTGGTTCTTAGCCGTTTTGGGGGCGGGGATCGCCGTGGCGGTGGTCATCATCCTGCATTTAAGCAGTAAAACCAGCCGCATCTGGTTCCAATCCAACGAACGCTACGGCAGGCTCAACCGCCTGTTCCGCCGCTACCGTGACCTGCTGGCAGATTACAATTCCGGCAAAGAGGTGCGTCTTTACAACGAACGTCCGCTGATCGAAAAAGAGGCGACCGAGCAGCTTTTAACCAAAGGCGAGACCATTTTGCACGAGACCTCGCGGCAGTCCGCCGCGGCGAGCGCGTATATCGCCATCGTCGGGGCGCTCGTGGGCTTCGGCGTTTACACCTTTATCGGTGTGAAGGGCACGCTTGGGCTTTTTGACATTGAAGCGCTGGTGCGCTACATCGGCGCGTTCATGCAGATGATTACGGGCATCACGTCCATTGCGACCACGCTCGGACGGCATGCGGAGATTTTGCCGAACCTCGAATACTTTTTCCGCATTGCGGACACAAAAACCGACATGACCTATGGCGACAAAGAAGTAGACCTGCAAGCGGTCGAAATCGAATTTTGCAACGTCTGGTTCAAATACCCTTCCGCAGAAGATTACACGCTGCGGGATATTTCCCTGAAGATCAACAAGGGCGAGCGGCTGGCGGTGGTCGGGCGCAACGGCTCGGGCAAGACGACGTTCATCAAGCTCCTGTGTAGGCTTTACGACCCCGACCGCGGCGCAATCTACGTCAACGGCGTAGACCTGCGCGAACTCTCAAGGGAGTGCTGCACTAAGCTGTTTTCGGTCGTATTCCAGGACTTTAAGCTGTTCGCGCTGACCGTGTCGGAAAACCTGACCTGCGGGGAAAAGCCCGACCGCGAACGGCTGCGCCAAAGCCTTGCCCAAGCGGACGTGCTCGGGCGCGTACAGCGGATGCAAAGCCGTGAGGACACGCCGCTTTACAAAGACTTGGACAAAGACGGCGTGGAAGTTTCAGGCGGCGAAGCGCAGAAGCTTGCGCTCGCCCGCGCGCTTTACAAGGACGCACCCATCGTGGTGCTCGACGAGCCGACCGCCGCGCTCGACCCCGTGGCGGAGCACAAAATCTACCAGCAGTTCAATGCCTTTGTAGAAGGAAAAACGGCGATCTACATTTCACACCGTCTTTCCTCCTGCCGGTTCTGCGACACCATCGCGGTGTTCCGCAGGGGCGCGCTCGTGCAGTGCGGCACACACGAGCAGCTTGTGCATACCGAAGGCGAATACAAACGCCTTTGGGACGCGCAGGCGGGATACTATTTAGATAGCAAAGACTAAGCCGATGCGTAGCAGCAGGTGCGGAAGCTTGCCGCTACGCGACGAGACTGCCCGCACAGCAAGTGAAAACTTCTCCGTTCTTTTTACCATCCGGCGCAGCCGGAAGTCTTCGGACTTCCGGCTGCTGTTTTTATTTCCGGCGTGTTCTTTGCGCATACAGCCGCACAGCGCTTCATACGATGATAGCGACTTCCCGTTTCGAAAGGAGGGTGCGTATGCGGGGGACGGATGTTTTGCGGCTGCTCGGGGGGCTTGCGCTGTTTTTGTACGGAATGCAGATGATGAGCGCGGGGCTCGAAGAAGCGGCGGGCGCGCGGCTGCAAAAGCTGCTCGCCAAACTGACCGGGCGTCCGCTTGCAGGGGTGCTCGTCGGCGCGGGCGTCACCGCCGTTATCCAATCCTCCTCCGCTACGACGGTCATGGTCGTCGGCTTTGTGAACGCGGGCATGATGACGCTGCGGCAGGCGGTCGGCGTCATTATGGGCGCAAACATCGGCACGACCGTCACCGGGCAGCTCATTGCGCTCGACATCGGGCAGATCGCGCCGGTTTTTGCCATTTGCGGCGTATTGCCGGCGGTCTTCTCGAAACGCCGCACGCTCCGGCTTTGCGGGCAGGTGACGGCGGGGCTTGGTTTTTTGTTCATCGGCATGTCGATGATGAGCAGCGCGCTCGCGCCGCTTGCGCAGTCGCCGCGGTTTATCCGCCTGCTTACCTCGTTTCAAAGCCCCATCCTCGGCATCCTCGCAGGCACTGTGTTCACGGCGGTCATTCAATCCTCGTCCGCCTCGGTCGGCATTTTGCAGGCGCTCGCCGCCAACGGGCTCATTGGGGCGGACGCCGCCGTGTATGTGCTGTTCGGGCAGAACATCGGCACCTGCATCACGGCGGCGCTCGCCGCCGTTGGGACGTCGCAAAATGCGAAGCGTGCAGCGGCGGTACACATTCTGTTCAACGTGTTCGGCACGGCGATTTTTACGCCCTTATGTATGGTCATCCCGCTGCGGGCATTCGTCGAGTCCCTCGCGCCCGGCGACCCCGCCGCGCAGATCGCTCATATGCACACGCTGTTTAATGTGGCAAGCACGCTGCTGCTGTTCCCGTTCGGCGGCGCACTCGCCCGCCTTGCCGAACGGATTTTGCCGGAGGAGAAGCGCAGTTGCACGCATTTTCATTTTTGTAGACCGTATATGCGAAAAAGCCGCTAAATAAGCCTATTGAATTTCTGTGCTTTTATTGAAAGGGAAAACGTATTAGTATGGGCGGCAAGGGCTGGTGGAGCAGAGGACGGGTTTCAACAGAAATTTAATCCTTAAACGAAGAGCCCCCGCCACATGGCGGGGGCTCGCTTTGTGCGGATTCGATTTTTGGCTTAGTCGTCCTTGCCGCAGCAGTGCTTATACTTTTTGCCGCTGCCGCAGGGGCAAGGGTCGTTTCTGCCGGGCTTTTTCGCCTTGCGCACGGGCTGGCGTTTTTCGCTGCCGTCCGTGCCGCCGGACGTACCCGTGATCTTAGCCTGCTGTTCGCGCTTGACCTCCTGGTCCGTGCGCAGCTGCACGGTCAGGATACCCACGACAGTGCCCTCCTGGATGGCGGCAGTCATTTCGTCAAACATATCGAAACTCTCGCGGCGGAATGCAACGACCGGGTCCTGCTGGCCGTAGGAACGCAGATAGATGCCGCGCTTGAGCTCTTCCATCGCGTCGATGTGATCCATCCAGCGCAGGTCTACGTTCCGCAGCAGGATCGCGCGCTCCAGCTCGCCCATAACAGCGTCGCCGTATTTTTCCGTCTGCGCTTTGTACCGCTTGTTCGCAAGGTCTTTAAGCAGGTCGGCGCACGCGTCCTGCGAATCGATCTTTTCAACGTCCGTGTCGCCCAAAAGCCAGCCGAGCTTTGCCTGCATGCCGCGCAGGTTCCAGTCACTCTTCGGAAGCGCCGCCGGGCAGTAAAACTCCGCCTGCGCCGTGCAGAAATCGTCGATCATCTTCTGGATGGTCGCGTGCAGGTCCACGCCGTCGAGCACCTGGTTGCGCTGGCCGTAGATGACCTCGCGCTGCTTGTTCATTACGTCGTCGAAATTCAGGACGTTGCGCCGCGCGGCGAAGTTGTTGGATTCGACCTTTTTCTGCGCGCCCTCGATGAGGTTTGTCAGCATCTTGCTTTCAATGGGCATATCGCCGACGGATTTGAACGAATCCAGCACCGCATAGAAGCGGTCACCCGCGAACAGGCGCAGCAGCTCGTCTTCGGCGGAAAGGTAGAACCGGCTGCGGCCGGGGTCGCCCTGACGGCCGGAACGCCCGCGCAGCTGGTTGTCGATACGCCGCGACTCATGGCGTTCGGTGCCGATGATGTAAAGCCCGCCCGCTTCGCGCACGGCGTCGGCTTCTTCGCCGATCTGGGCTTTGTATTTGTCTTCAAGTTCGCGGTACGTCTTGCGCGCGTCGAGGATCTCTTCGTCATTCGTTTCGGCAAAGCCGGTCGCTTCGGCGATAAGCTCTTCGGCAAAGCCCTTTTTGCGCATTTCCGCTCTCGCCATGAACTCGGGGTTGCCGCCGAGGATGATGTCCGTACCGCGCCCGGCCATGTTCGTGGCGATGGTCACGGCGCCGTATTTGCCCGCCTGGGCGATGATTTCGGCTTCCTTTTCGTGGTACTTCGCATTGAGCACCTCGTGCTTGATGCCGCGTTTGCGCAGCGCTTTCGAGAGTGCCTCGCTCTTTTCGATGCTGATTGTGCCGACCAGCACAGGCTGCCCTTTTTCATGGCAGGCAAGGATCTGCTCGATGATTGCGTTGAATTTCGCCTGCTCGGTCTTATAAAGCAGGTCGGGTTCATCCACGCGGATCATCGGCTTGTTGGTCGGGATCGCGACGACGTCGAGCGAATAGATCTCCTGGAACTCGGCGCTTTCGGTCATGGCTGTACCGGTCATGCCGGATAGCTTATTGTACAGGCGGAAATAGTTCTGGAAGGTGATGGTCGCAAGCGTTTTGGTCTCGCGCTCGACCTTGACACCCTCTTTTGCCTCGATCGCCTGGTGCAGGCCCTCGCTGTAACGGCGGCCAAGCATGATGCGCCCCGTGAATTCATCGACGATGAGCACCTGGCCGTCCTTGACGACATAGTCCACGTCGCGCTTCATCACGCCGATGGCGCGGATCGCCTGCTCGATGTGGTGCAGCAGCGTGCTGTTTTCCGCATCCATCAGGTTTTCCACGTTGAAGTATTTTTCGGCTTTGGCGATACCGTTCTTCGTCAGCGTCGCACTGCGCGCCTTTTCATCGACGATATAATCGCCGTCCGCGTCCACCACATCCTCGGCGTTGACCTTGGTGTCCAGCTCCTTGACCGTGACCATTTTCAGGGATTTCGCGAAGCTGTCCGCGATTTTGTAAAGGTCGGTGGACTTGTCGCCCTGCCCGGAAATAATCAGCGGCGTGCGCGCCTCATCGATCAAAATGGAGTCCACTTCGTCCACGATGGCGAAACTGTGGCCGCGCTGGACGCGCTGATTGGCGTAAAGCACCATGTTGTCGCGCAGGTAGTCGAAGCCCATTTCGTTGTTCGTGCCGTAGGTGATGTCGGCGGCGTATGCCGCTTTGCGCTCTTCATTGGTGCACTCATGGACAATGAGCCCCACCGAAAGCCCCAAAAAGCGGTACAGCTTGCCCATCCACTCCGAGTCGCGGCGGGCAAGGTAATCGTTGACTGTGACGATGTGCACGCCGTTGCCCGAAAGCGCATTTAAGTAAGCGGGCAGCGTCGCCACGAGCGTTTTGCCTTCGCCGGTCTTCATCTCGGCGATGCGCCCCTGGTGCAGCACGATACCGCCGATGATCTGCACGGGAAAGTGCTTCATATTGAGCACGCGCGCCGCCGCTTCGCGGCAGGCGGCAAACGCCTCGGGCAGAAGGTCGTCGAGCGTCTCGCCGTTTTGCAGGCGCTCGCGAAACTGCGGGGTCTTGGCCTTGAGCTCTTCATCGGTCAAAGCGGCGTACTCGTCTTCGAGCGCGAGCACCTGTTTTTGCAGCGGTAGGATCCGCTTGATCTCACGCGAAGAATAGTCGCCGAATATTTTTTTCAAGAATGACATAGAGATTCGTCCTTTCCGGCGGTTTCGGGGCAAAACAGCCTGCTTTTCCCGAAACAGCCATATACATATAACATTGTACCACAATGCAAAGAAAAAATCACCTGTTTTTTTCCAATTTGCGGCAGGCTTGTGCGCAACTGCTTTTTCTACGGATTTTTACCGCGCTGCACGCGAGTTTTCGTTGACTTTGCATGAAATTTTTGCTATACTGCAAATATAGTTTTCGCACAAACTATTTATTTCGGTTGGCTGCTGTAAAATCCGCTTTCGGCAGCCGAAACGCAAAGGAGGAATTCCATTGACCGATTCAAGAACAATGGCGTATGTCAACCTGTATGCGGTTCTCGGTACGCTCGAAAACCTGTGCGCGCTGGACACCAAAGCAAAAGAGATCCTTTACGAGCTTAAAAAGCCAGTCTCCATCTGCTTTGACGTCAAAGGCGGCCCCACGGCGACGATCAAATTCACCTGCAAGGGCTGCCGCATGGAGGACGGCAAGCAGCCGCACGACATTTTGATCCCGTTTTCCTCCTGCGAAAAATTCAATGGGATGATCGACGGCACCGTCACCCCCATCCCCGTCAAGGGCTTTACGAAAATCGGCTTTCTGCTGAAGACCTTCGTGGCACTCACCGACCGCCTGACCGAGCTTCTCCGCCCGAGCGAAGAGAACCTCAAAGACCCTGCGTTCTTTGAACTTTCCACGGTGCTGACCTTCTATACCATCGCCGTGGCGCTTGCGCAGATCGGCAACCAGGACGCAGTCGGGCGCGCCAGCGCTTCCTATATGCTCGACGGCGACATTGCGTTCCTCATCAAAGACGGTCCCGCCGCTACGCTGCGTGTGAAGGACCACCGCCTCCTTGCCATCAAGAAAGCGCCGGAAAAGCCGCGCGCGATCATGCAGTTCGATTCGCTGCAGCTTGCGAACGACCTGTTCAACGGCAAAGTCAACGCGATGGAATGCATCGGTCTTGGCACGGTGGAGATCCGCGGGATGCTTTCCATGGTGGACAACATGAACCGCATCCTTGACCGGGTTGCATTGTACTTAGCGTAAGGAGGGACCTTCTCATGAGCAAATTTCCGGAATACAAACACGACAAAAGCCATGAATATTTTAACCGCGCCATCAAGGTGATCCCCTCGGGCATTTACGGGCATCTCGGTCCCGGCGAGGGGCTTTGGGTGCCGGTCTCGAAATGGCCGTTTTTCTCGGAAAAGGCGCAGGGCACCTATTTCTGGGATGTGGACGGCAACAAATACATTGACTTCATGTGCGCCTACGGCCCGAACGTGCTCGGCTACAACGACCCCGACGTGGACGCGGCGGCACTCAAGCAGCTTAAACTCGGCAACTGCACCACCTCGCCGTCGAAGGTCATGGTGGAATGCGCCGAAAATCTGGTAGATACCATCGCTTCGGCGGACTGGGCGTTCTTTGCGAAGAACGGTTCGGACACCACCACCCTCGCGGTTATGGCGGCGCGCGCGCATACGCACAAGAAAAAAATGTTCTTCTTGAAGGGCTATTACCACGGCGACTTCCAGTGGGCACAGAAGGTGGACTATCCCGGTATTCTGCCCGAGGATGTCGCGAACAACGTGGTCGTCCCGTGGTTCAATCTTCAGGCGCTCGAAGACGCCTATAACGCCTGCGACGGCGACGTGGCGGGTCTCATCGCGCAGCCTTACGACCACGGCAATTTCAAAGACAACGAAGTTGCTTCCAAAGAATATTGGCAGGCGGTGCGCAAATTCTGCGACGAAAAGGGCATGGTGCTCATTTTCGACGACGTGCGCACGGGCTTCCGTCTCGATTTGCAGGGCTCTGACCACTACTACGGCATCAAAGCCGACCTCATCTGCTTCTGCAAGGCGCTTGCCAACGGCTACAATATGTCGGCGCTTTGCGGCGGCGAGCATATGAAGAGCACCGTTTCGGGCATCACCTATACGGGTTCGTACTGGATGAGCGCTGTCCCGTTTGCCGCGAGCATCGCGTGCATCAACAAGATGAAAAAGCTCAACACCCCCAAGATGTTCCGCGAAATGGGCACGAAGCTCACGGACGGCTTCAAGGCCGCGGCGGCGGAACACGGGTTTGACCTTGTGGTTTCGGGTGAGCCGGCGCTCTTTTATCTGCGCATCGCCAACGATGACAGCCTGATGCTCCATCAGGAGTGGGTCGCTGAGTGCGTCAGCCGCGGGCTGTTTTTGGCGTCGCACCACAACCACTTCATGAACGCCGCCGTCACCGACGACGACATCAAAAAGGCGATCGAGATCGCGGAAGATGCGTTCGGCGTCGTTGAAAAGCGGCATCCGGAACTCAAGGGCTGAAAAACAGGCTTGTTTAGCGGCACGCGCCGCAGCAATATAAACCAGGGAGGAAAAATATGCAAAGAGCACCTTTGACCAAGGACGAGTGGCTGGCGCTGGAGAAAAAGGCGAACGAGCTGCGCCACCTCTGCTTACAGACCACGGTTTGGGCTGGCAGCGGCCATATCGGCGGCGGCATGAGCGTCATGGACATTTTGACCGTTATGTATCACCGCTATCTCAACATCAAGCTGGACGACCCAAAATGGGAAGACCGCGACCGCTTTATTCTCAGCAAGGGCCACGCGGGCATTGCGTATGCCCCCGTTTTGTGCGACCTCGGGTGGAACGATCCCGAGCAGCTCAAGACCTTCAACCTGACGAACTCCAAAATGGGCATCCACCTCGATTCCAATAAAGTCGTCGGCGTGGACGCTTCCACGGGGTCTCTCGGCCACGGCATCCCGATCGCTGCCGGTACGGCAATCGCCGCGCGGGTCCTTGGCAAGGATTATACAACCTATGTCGTCACGGGCGACGGCGAACTGGACGAAGGCTCTAACTGGGAGGGCCTGATGACCATCCACCACTACAACCTCACCAACTGCATCACCATTGTGGACCGCAACCATTACATGATCGACGGCGACACCGAAGACGTGATGAAGCTCGAGCCCCTGCCCGACAAATTCACTGCGTTCGGGTTCAACACGATCGTCTGCGACGGTAACAACATCGTGGACCTCTGCCGCGCCATCGACGCCGCGCACGCCTGCACCGAAAAGCCGAGCGTGATCGTGGCGCAGACCGTAAAAGGCGTCGGCATCAAGCTGACGGCGGGCAACTACAAGTGGCATTACGGCGCGATCGACGAGGATATGGCGAAGGTCGCCGCAAAGGATTTGGATGAATACAGCGCCGAGCGTATTGAACGCTGCGGAAAGGAGTTTGCGTAATGGCTGGAGGATTTGTTTACAACGTCATCGAAACCCCCGAGCTTTCCACCTCGGAGATCTACGGAAAAACGCTGGCGGAGCTCGCCAAAGAACATAAAGAGATCGTCGCGGTCACAGCGGACCTTGCCACCTCGACAAAATTGCAGGACTTCACAAATGCCTGCCCCGACCGCGTGTTCAACGTCGGCATTGCCGAACAGAACATGCTGGGCGTTGCGGCCGGTATGGCGCGCGCGGGGCTTGTGCCCTTCGCTTCGACGTTCTCCGTGTTCGCTTCGCTGCGTGCGGCGGACCAGCTGCACACCGACATCTGCTATCAGAACGTCAACGCCAAGATCATCGCCACGCACTCGGGCACTTCGTTCGGTCAGGCGGGTTCCACACACCACGCCATCGTCGATTTGGCTGTGACGCGTGCCATGCCGAACCTGACAGTCATCTGCCCGGCGGACGGCTACGAGACTGCAAACGCGGTCAAGGCGGCATATGAAAACTACGGCCCTTACTACATCCGCATCAACCGCGGCTTCGACCGTGTGCTGTATGACAATGAGGATTACGGGTTTGAAGTCGGCAAAGCGGTGGAAGTCCACCCCGGCACCGACATCACCGTCATCGCCTGCGGTTCGTGTGTGTTCCAGGCGCGCGAGGCGGCGAAATTCCTCGATAATGCCGACGGCTTAAAGGTCCGCGTACTCAACATGCACACCATCAAGCCCATTGACAAGGAAGCCATTCTCAAAGCCGTGCAGGAGACCCGCCGCATCATCACCGTGGAGGATCACAGCGTGCTCGGCGGGCTTGGCTCCGCAGTCGCAGAGGTCGTCGTGGAATCCGGCAAAGGCTGCGCATTCAAAAAGCTCGGCCATCCCGACAAATTCGCCCCCATCGGGCTGCATGAGGACATCATGTCCATCGTCGGCATCGACGCCAACGGCATCATCGAAGCCGTGCGTGAAGTCATGCACAAAGACTTCGAGCTCGACGACGACTGGGAAGACGAGGTCTGATTTTCCCTTGCAGTACCGAAAGGAGCGTGAAAGTTTTGCATACAAAAGAAGAACTGTATTCCAATAAGATCTTTTTCAATGCCGCGCTGCCGCTGGTCAAAGTCATTGCCCACGACGTGCCGTCTTTGAAAAAGCAGTTTGCAAAGGTCCACGCCGTCATTCAGGTCAGCGCCCTTGACCCGGACGCGGAAGGCGGCAAGGTCGGGATGCACTTTGTCGTCAACGGCGACGAATGGCTTGTGCACCTCAACAAAGTGGACCCCCGCCCCCATGTGGAGCTGGAATTCAAGAGCATTGAGGCGATGAATGCTTTCTTTAAGGGCAAAATCGGCCCTGCCACACTGCCGAAAATGCGCGGTGTAGTCAAGCACTTCGGCGCGTTCAAGGCGTTCTTGATGACGCTTCTGAAAATGGCTTCGCTGCTCGGCGCGACGGAAGCCCCGAAGGATGAAGCGACCAAGGAGCTTATGGTCAAGTGCTTCTTCTATCTGCTGTCCTCCGGCATCAGCCAGTTGAACAAAATGGGGCACGAGGATATCCACGACTGGACCTCCAAGAGCCCGGACCGCGTCTATGCGTGGGCGGTCAACGGGTATCCGCAGATTTCGGCATATCTGCGCATCAAGGCAGGCAAATCGAGAGCGGGCCGCGGCGAGTACAAACGCGCCATGCCGTTCTTTACGCTGCGCTTTGACAGTCTCGACAGTGCACTGGGTATTTTACTCGGCACCGATGACATGCTGGAAGCCGTAAAACAGGGCCGCCTGATTATGGACGGCGCGCCCGAATTCGGCGGACAGCTGGGCACCTATATGCTCGAAGTTGCCGCGCTGGCAAAATAAACACAAAACAAAAGGGCGCACTGTTTTCCGACAGTGCGCCCGTATCCTCGAAGGATCCGGCACAGTAAAGTTTTCGCCCGCCCATTACAAAAGGCGGCGGGGTCGAGGGGCAGCGCCCCCGTCGCGTCCCGCAGGACGCGAAATCTTTTCTATTCTAAAAACGCAGGAGGGGCGCAAAATGTCCCGGTGGGACGTTTTGCGGTGGGGAACCCTCGTCGGGGCTTCCCCCGATGTGCCGTTGCACGGCGCATTTATAGGGTTACTTTTTGTGTGTTCCTATGGAACCACTTCTTCGACAAACAAAGGGAGCACTGAATACGCCAGCGCGCCCTTTTTCTTTAGGCGGGAAAGGAGCCGAACATGAAGCGAAAAGGCGTTGGCAAAAAGATCGGGAAAGTGATCGCCATTGTGCTCGCGTGCGCGATCGTTGTGGGCGTAGCGGGCTATTTCATCGGCGGTGTCAACACCCCGCGCGCCGCAACGGGCTATCGCGCGTTTTTGGCAAACGCAACGGAATATATCGAGCGCGGCGTGCGCGGAGCTGTAAAAAGCGATAATGATTACACGGGTTACATGGAACTTGCCGCAATCCCGGAAGTGGAAAACGGCTATGTACCGCAGGGCTATTGCTATTGCGAAACACTGAACAGCCATGTGATTTCGTATTATCACGACGATGAAGCGTCCGTTTTGAGCTTTGTGGACGCTGCCACGGGAGAGCGCACCAAAACGCTGCATTTGCAAAACGCCGACGGCACGGACTTCACCGGCCACGCGGGCGGGCTTGCCGACAGCGGCGAATACCTGTATCTGTGTTCCGGGAACAGCGTCTACCGTTTTTCGATTGCGGAAACGGATGCGCTCGCGGACGGCGGCACGCTCGTGCTTGATAGCTTCGTGGACACGGACGTGCGCTGCTCGTATATCCATTGCGACGGGAAATACCTGTACGCCGGGGAGTTTTACACCTATTATCCTGACGACCGCTACGGCACAGACAAAACGCACCACATGCAGATGACGATGACCGAGATCCACTTCTCGCGCGTGAACGCCTATGCGCTTGAACCGCTGAACGCCGCTTTCAATGCCGGGAACGGGTCCGTGCCCATCCCCGCGTTCGCCTGCACCACGCCGAACCTTGTGCAGGGCATGGCGCGATTGCCCGACGGCGGCTTTGCTTTAAGCACCTCCTATGGGCGCAATACGGACTCGCACCTGCTTTTGTACACAGACGTCACGAAGCGCGAACCCGCCTATTATCTGACGGTGCCGGGCGGAGACGTGCCCGTTTATGCCTTGACAAACGACGCACAGACCGCATCCCTGCGCCTGCCCCCGCTTTTGGAGGGTGTGGACATAAAGGACGGCGCGGTGACGGGTATTTTCGAATCCGGCGCGCAAAAATACAGCGACGGCAAGTTCCCGCTCAATCAAATCTGCGCATTCGCAGAAAATACAGCCGCCTAAGCCAAAATACAAATCGTTGCATACCCAAAGCGGGGACGCTTCTTGATGAAGCGTCCCCGCAGTTTTTATTTGGCTTTTCCTTGTCTTACAGCAGCGACGCTACCGTATCGCCCATTTCGGACGTTGTGACCTTGCGGAAGCCTTCTTCGTAAATATCGGGCGTGCGCACCGATTCCAGCGCCGTATTCACTGCGTTTTCGATCGCCGCTGCCGCCTGCGGCTCGTCGAGAGAATACCGAAGCATCATTGCTGCGGAAAGGATCGTGGCAAGCGGGTTTGCCACCCCCTGCCCCGCGATGTCGGGCGCGGAGCCGTGGATCGGCTCGTAAAGCCCGAACTTGCCCTCCGCGAGAGACGCAGAAGCGAGCATCCCAATAGAGCCCGAAATCATGGACGCTTCATCCGACAAAATATCGCCGAACATATTGGACGTCACGATCACATCGAACTGCTTCGGGTTGCGCACAAGCTGCATGGCGCAGTTGTCCACATACATGTGGTTGAGCTCGACCTCCGGGTAGTCGGCGGACATTTCGATGACCGTTTTGCGCCACAGCCGCGAGGAATCGAGCACATTCGCCTTGTCCACGCTCGTCAGCTTTTTGTTGCGCTTCATCGCCATTTCAAAGGCAGTTTTTGCGATCCGGCGGATCTCCGGCACCGAATACTGCTCGGTGTCATAGGCATACGTGACACCGTTTTCCTCGCCCGTGCCGCGTTTCCCGAAATAGATGCCGCCCGTAAGCTCCCGGACAATGAGGATATCCATGCTGTCGCCGATGATCTCATCCTTGATCGGCGATGCGCTCTTGAGGGGCTTGAAGATCGTCGCAGGGCGCAGGTTCGCATACAGCCCCAGCGCGCTGCGGATCCCCAGAAGCCCCGCTTCAGGACGGTTGGAGCCGGGCTGGCTGTCCCATTTCGGGCCGCCGACCGCGCCCAAAAATACGCAGTCCGCCGCCTTGCATGCGTCTACTGTCTCCTGCGGCAGCGGCACGCCTGTTGCATCGATCGCCGCGCCGCCCATCAGCCGCTCATCATAGGTCATCTGAAAGCCGAATTTTTCGCCGGCGGCGTCCAAAACCTTCAGCGCCTCATTTACGATTTCGGGCCCGATGCCGTCGCCCTTTAACACCACGATTTTATGTTCTCTCATGTCTATTGCTCCTTTAAAATCCGTTTGCGCGGATGGTTATTTTTCCGCTTTATCTTCAAAAATCGGCGGCTGCGGTGCGCGCACGCAGTTTTTCTGGCAGCGGTTGATCGCGCACAGAAGGCCCTTCATCGACGCGTAGTTGATATTGTGGGAAATGCCGATGCCGAACACGTCCTTGCCCTCGGGATTTTGGATGTGGATATAGCTGACCGCCTTGGAGTCGCTGCCGCGGGAAATGGCATGCTCGCTGTAATCCACAAAGCGGTAATCCTGCAAGCCGACCTTGTTGAGCGCCTGGCAGAACGCTTCGATGGGGCCGGAACCCGTACCCTCGATTTGCACGGGCGCGTCGCCGTTGTATTGCAGCGTACCGGAAAAGTGGACCTTGGTGAGCGTCTCGTGCTCCTCTTTTTCTTCGCTGAATTTGTGGTTCAAGAGCTTATACGGCCCGCAGACGTTGCGGTATTCCTCAATAAAGAGGTCAAAAACCTCCTGCCCTTTCAGCTCGCGGCCGGTCTTTTCACAGGCTTCCTGCACAACTGCGCTGAATTCCGGGTGCATCGCTTTGGGCATCTTGAACCCGAATTCATGCATCACATACGCCACGCCGCCCTTGCCGGACTGGCTGTTGATGCGGATGATCGGCTCATACTGCCGCCCGACGTCGGCGGGGTCGATGGGCAGGTACGGCACTTCCCAGCGGTCGGAATGCGTTTCCTCCATATACGCCTTGCCCTTGTTGATGGCGTCCTGGTGCGATCCGGAGAACGCCGTGAACACAAGCTCGCCCGCATATGGCTGGCGCGGGCCGACTTTCATTTTCGTGGTGCGCTCATAGACATCCTTAATATGGTTGATATCAGAGAAGTCCAGTTTGCAGTCTACATTCTGGGTATACATATTCAGCGCGAGCGTTACAAGGTCCACATTGCCCGTACGCTCGCCGTTGCCGAACAGCGTGCCCTCGATGCGGTCCGCGCCCGCAAGCAGCCCCAGTTCCGCCGCCGCAACCGCCGTGCCGCGGTCGTTGTGCGGGTGCAGGCTGATGATGGCGCTGTCGCGGCCTTTCAAATGGCGGCAGAAATATTCGATCTGGTCGGCATAGCCGTTGGGCGTGCTGCCCTCGACGGTGCTCGGCAGGTTGAGGATGACCTTGTTTTCGGGTGTTGCGCCGAGCTCGTCGAGCACGCGCTGGCAGATCTCAACGGCGTAATCCGGCTCCGTGCCTGAAAAGCTTTCGGGCGAATATTCATAGCGGATGCGGATATCGGAATGCTGCATCAATTCATCAGACAGCTTCTTGACGAGCCGCGCGCCGCTGACGGCGATGTCCGTGATACCGTCCTTATCCTTGCGGAACACGACCTTGCGCTGCAAAGTCGAAGTAGAGTTATAGAAGTGGATGATGACGTTCTTCGCGCCCTCCACCGCCTCAAACGTCCGTTTGATAAGATGCTCGCGGCACTGCACAAGCACCTGGATGGTCACGTCGTCGGGGATATAGTGCCCCTCGATGAGTGTGCGCAGGATCTCATATTCCGTCTCGGAGGCGGACGGGAAGCCGACCTCAATCTCTTTAATGCCGATATCCACAAGCGTCTGGAACATCTCCAGTTTTTCTTCGAGGTTCATCGGGTCAATCAGCGCCTGGTTGCCGTCGCGCAGATCGACGGAACACCAGACCGGCGCTTTTTCGATGGTCTTTGTGGGCCATGTGCGGTCGGGAATGTCCACGGGCACAAACGGGAAATACTTGTTCGTTTTCATCTCATGCTTCTCCTTACTGTTTTTTGCAATAAAAAATCGCCCGCATTCTGCCGTTCGGCAAAACAGGGGCGAGGAAAATTCCACGCGGTACCACCCTAATTCAGCGGCGAAAGCGCCGCCCTCTGACGACCTCCAACAAGGTCTGACCGGATAACGAGGTCAACCGTCCTAACCTATGCTTTCAGTCAGGCGACTCCGGAACGAGCTATGCGCAAACCTTCCGTACTGCCTCGCACCACACGGCAGCTCTCTGAAACCTTCCGATTTGCCTTATTTCCTTCACAGTCTTTGACAGGCGATATTCTATTGGTTTTTTTATTATATGCGAACACCGCACGTTTGTCAAGTGGGAAAAATGCAAAATGCCGGCCGCCGCTTCGGCTCATTCTTCCACAAGCTCCCAATTTTTGTAGGCGAAGTGCTCCCAAGATGCGGGCACGCCCTGCTCTTTTAACACGTCAAGAAGCGCTTGCTCATACACGGTGCTGTTGCTGCCGCAGGCCACGCAAAGCGAGACCTGCTTTCCTAAGCCTACCGCCGAGGTATTGATGCCGCCGTACCCTGCGCCGAGGTAGATTTCAAACCGCTCGACCATGTCCTTCGCCGGGCCTTCGAGCGTGTGCGCACCGAGATTGGAAAGCGTTGTCGTGATGGAATTGCCCGCTACATGGCGATACACCTTACGGATGGCATATTCCCGCACCGCGCGCGGCACCAGACGCACACCGGGGTTGTTGGCGGTCAGATATGTCGTCGCAACGCCCGCACGCACGCCTTTCTCCTCGGCGGCTGCACGCACTTGGCTATGCACGCTCTGCATGGCGCGGACAAAATCGTCTGCGCATTCCGTCGCATGGAGCCGGACGTTCGTATAGAACGCGAAGTTGCGCTGGGTATGCGAGCCGTAAAACGCGCGCAGGTCGAGCGGAACGGAAAGGGTCACGGGCAGCTCGCTTTGCGCGGCATCCGTTGCGCGCAGAATGGCAAAATACACCGCGGCACACAGAAAATCATTGACCGTAAGCCCATGCGGCTTCGTAGCAGGCTTAATATCCGCAGCCTGCATCGAAAAGCAGGAAAAACGCACATAATATCCGCCGCTTTTCGAAACGGGCAGGCGCATACGGTAGGATTCCTTTTCGAGCAGGGACGCCGCCTTGGCGGGTTTGTAATACCGCTTGTACGGGTCTTCGAGGTCCTCCGCCTTCGGCACAACCGCAGGCGGCGCGGGTTCGCCCGCCGCAAAGCAGCAATAGGCGGTCATCAGCGCTTTCAGGAACGTGATTGCCGCTACGCCGTCGGCGTTGGCGTGAAACACATCCATCGCGAGCCGCTTTCCGCGGACATACAGGCGGAAGCTCGGCTTTTCGGTATCAAACATATCCGGATTTCGGATCATCGGCTCCCCGTAAGAGATTACGTCCAGATCCGACGCTGCCACATGGACATAGCTCATAAATGTGCGCCTAAGATGTGAGCACATGATCGGGAACTGCGGCGCGACATGCCGCACCGCACGGCGCAGGAGCGCCCCGTCAATGTCTTCACGCAGCACCGCGCACAGGCGGAACACATAGCCGCCCATCGCCGGATAGAGGTTGGAAACAGAGTCAATCTTGTATTGTTCGGGCATAAAAATTCCTCCCGCTTTGGAACAAGCTTACAACCAGAAAGACGCGACGGGCGGCGTTTTGTCCGCAGATCGCGCAAAGGCTGTATAAATCCTACCACAAACACGCGCCCTTGACAATCCGCTTTGCACGCAGCGCGAAAAATCGCAAAAATCTTTCGTTTCGCCGCATTGACTTTTTTGAAAAGGGGACTATACTGGTAGCTGAAAATGCAGCAAAAGGAGGCCGACCGTTTATGTGGGTCGTTTTTGCATTTTTGTCGGCGCTGTTCGCCGGCGCCACCGCCATCCTTGCCAAATGCGGCATTCAAAATGTCAATTCCAATGTGGCGACTGCGCTGCGCACGGGCGTGGTACTCATTTTTTCCTGGCTTATCGTGTTTGTGGTCGGCTCGGAGGACACTATTCCCGATATCGCCCCGCGGACTTTTCTGTTTTTGATCCTTTCAGGGCTTGCAACAGGCGGTTCCTGGCTTTTTTATTTCCGCGCGCTGCAGCTCGGCGAGGTCACGAAAGTCGCCGCGGTGGATAAATTTTCCACTGTTCTCACAATGCTGCTCGCCATGCTCTTTTTGCAGGAGCGCCCCGGCATTTGGCAGCTGGTCGGCGTTGTACTGATCGCCGCCGGCACGTATCTTATGCTGGACCGCACCGCCAAAAAGATACAGCCTGCAGCCGCGGGAAACGACGCATCGCCGTCCGCGAAGCCGCACTGGCTTTTGTATGCGCTGCTTTCCGCGTTGTTCGCAAGCCTGACCGCGATCTTCGGGCGGGTCGGGATCACGGACGTGGAATCCAATCTCGGCACCGCGCTGCGCACAGGTGTGGTGCTTATTTTTGCATGGGGTATTGTATTTGCGCAGCACCGTCAGCGTGAAATCCGCAGCATCGACCGAAAAAGCTGGGTCTTCCTGGTGCTTTCGGGGCTGACGACGGGCGGTTCATGGCTTTGCTATTACGGCGCCCTGCACGATCCGCAGGCGCTCACGAGCGTCGTTGTGCCCATTGACAAGCTCAGCGTCGTTGTAACCGTTATCTTTTCGCGCGTGTTCTTAAAAGAACGCCTGTCGCGCCGGGCGCTCTTTGGGCTCGTACTGCTCGTTGCGGGGACGCTTTTGCAGCTGCTTTGATCTTCTTTGCAAGGCGGAGCGCAGCCTCGACACGGTTAGAAGCAGCAGCCTGCCGCCCGGATCACATAAAAACCCGACGCCATACTTCCCGTATGGCGTCGGGTTTTGCTTTTGCATACAAGTCTTTGCATCTTGTAGAGGGGCGTCGAGCGTTTCTGCACCGCGGTTCCGCAAAATCGTTTGCGTCTCCTCTCCCCTTACGCCGGGCTGTTTGCCAGCCGCAGAAAAACGATTGGTTTTTGCGTCTGCGGGGTTAGATGATTTTTGTCTAAAACGAGTTTAGCGACGCTCGCCATGCTCTGTTTGGAATACGGCGCAACATACAAAATCGGGAAAAGGAGGACACAGAGCAGCAGCCACGGTGCAAAGCGAAGCCGCTCGCGCGCACAGGCAAAGCACAGTCCCTGCGAAAGCCGTCGGCTCTCGCGCAGCGCTCCGACCACGCCGCGCGCAGGGTCGAGCGTCAAAAGCGCATCACAGAAAACGTATTTCTGCACAGCGGCGAATCCGAAATACAACCCCGTCAAAAGCAATGCGGCAAGCCCCGCACACGAAGCGTAAAACAGATGCGGCGAAAGCCCTGTCGTGCGCAGCGCCAGCCACAGTGCGCCCGCCCCGACGAGAAACGGCAAAAGGTATCCGGCAAAATGCAGCAGCACAAGCAGCCGCCGCAGCCAGAACAAATACATGAGCTTAATGGCTTCACGCGGCGAAAGACGGGTAAAATAGGCGGAAAAGGGCTGCACGTGCACCGCGTTTTTAAAAAACCAGCGCGCCGAGCAAAAGGATACCAGCGCATAAAGCGCCGCCGAAAACAGAGCGCCGAGGCCGAACAGCGCGTACAGCGCAACGGTCAGATACAGGTTTTCACCGGGGTCCATCAAGCGATGCAGTACGGCGAGCATGGATAGGCTGATGAGAAGCCCTGCAAACAGCACGAGCTTTGCTGCGGCACCGAACAGCCACACCGCGGTCATGCACCCCCGATTTTGAAGCATCCGTTTTTGCGCCGCAAGTCGTGCGTGTGCAAGCGTCATAAAAAGCACCTCCGCAAAGGATTTCCTGTATTCAGTATGCCCCTTTTTTGTATGGATCTATGCTTTTTTCCACAAAATTCCACTTTTTTGAGTTGACAAAGCTATGCATTATTGTATATAATGCAGATAAAGCGGATGGGTGAAGTGCGCGCCGCCGCTGAATTCGGAAGAAAGGAGAACGCCCTTTTGAAATTTTCGGGTGCCATCGAAAATAGCGCCGGGCCTGCCCTGGGTAACCGCTGATACATTGGGCGTGTGCGGATTGACGAACAGATTTTTCGTCAGAGTGCATAAGCCTTTGCCGCCCATACTGGTGTATGAGCAAAAAGGATTGTGTGCTATGGCGGAAAATATGTCATCAAGACGTGCGCTTCCAATGTATCAGGGGTTACCGACGCACTGTTGCCGCCATGCGGTATTCAGGCAGGTGACGAGGAAGAAGTCATCGAACATTTCGGCGGATGCTTCTTGCCCCGTAAGTGCGGGGGCAGGGAGGCGCGCAAAAGAGACAGCGCGCCTCCCGCGTGTTTTGCAAAAGCGGGCAGCAATGCCCGTCACAAACAAGCGCGACGCACAAATCTATTGTTTGTAAAGGAAAAACCAAATATGTGTGGAATTGTTGGTTATATCGGAGAAAACAGTGCTTCGCCGATATTGCTGGACGGCCTTCGAAAGCTGGAGTACCGCGGGTACGACTCGGCAGGAATTGCTGTGGTCGGAGACGACGGCGTGCGCGTAGTCAAGACGCGCGGGCGCATTGCGGATCTTGACCACAAGCTGCAGGAAGTAGGCGGCTTGACGGGCTCGGTCGGCATCGGGCACACACGCTGGGCAACGCACGGCGCGCCCAACGACGTCAACGCCCACCCGCACACGAGCACGAACGGCCGCGTGACGCTGGTGCACAACGGCATCATCGAGAATTACACAGCGATCCAGTCCATGCTCGAGGCGGCGGGCTACCGCTTCATTTCCCAAACGGACACCGAGGTGCTCGCACAGCTTTTCGACTACTACTATAAAGGCGACGCGCTCGAGGCGATGTGCAGCGTGATGCGCACGGTGCGCGGCTCTTACGCCGTAGCCGTGCTCACAAGCGACCGCCCCGACCGCATCATCGCGGCAAAAAAAGACAGCCCGCTCATCGTTGGGCGCGGCGGCGGGGAAAACTTCCTCGCATCGGATATTCCCGCCATCCTCAAATACACGCGTGACTGCTTCCTGCTGGACGACGGCGAGATCGCGATTTTAACCAGAGGCGAGCCGAAGTTTTATAATGCGGCGGGGCAGCGCGTATATAAAGACGTCTACCACGTCACCTGGGACGCGGAGTCGGCGGAAAAGGGCGGTTACGCCCATTTCATGAAAAAGGAGATCGCCGAACAGCCCAAAGCCGTGCGCGACACGCTGACGCCGCGCATTGAGGACGGCAAGGTTTCGATCCCCGAACTGCGCTTGACCGATGCGGACATCCGCGCCATCGGCACCATCCATATCGTCGCCTGCGGCAGCGCCTGGCATGTGGGCACGGCGGCAAGATACATTCTGGAAGCGGCGGCGGGCATTCCGTGTGAAACGGATCTCGCCAGCGAATTCCGCTACCGCAACCCCATCGTGCGCAAGGGTGATCTGTGTATCGTCATCAGCCAGTCCGGCGAGACCGCCGACACGCTGGCGGCGCTGCGGGAAGCCAAGGCGCGCGGCGCCCATGTGCTTTCCATCGTCAACGTCGTGGCGAGCACCATCGCACGCGAGAGCGACGACGTGATCTACACGCTTGCCGGCCCCGAGATCGCCGTAGCGACGACCAAAGCGTTTTCCGCGCAGCTCGCCGTTGTGTATCTTCTGGCGCTGCGGTTTGCACGCGCCATGGGCACGCCGTTCTCGCAACGTGAATCCGAGCTTTGCGAGGAACTTTTGCAGCTGCCCGCGCAAATCGAATCCCTGTTGTCGCTCGACGACGACATGGCGGCGCTCGCGCGGCAGTTTGCCGCGGCAAAGCAGGTGTTTTTCATCGGGCGCGGGCTCGACTACGCCATCGCGCTGGAAGGCTCGTTAAAGCTCAAGGAAATCTCCTACCTGCAATCCGAAGCGTACGCGGCGGGCGAACTCAAGCACGGCACGATTTCGCTCATTGAAGAGGGCACACCTGTTGTGGCGATCGCCACCCAGGACGCGCTGTTCGAAAAGATGCTCGGCAACATCAAAGAAGTGCACGCGCGCGGCGCACGGGTGATCGCGCTGGTATCCGAAGACAATGCGGAGATCCGCGAGCTTGCGGATTATGTCATCCCCATCCCGCAGGCGGATTCGATGCTCAAGCCCTCGCTCGACGTGATTCCGCTGCAGCTGTTCGCCTATTATATGGCGCTTGAGCGCGGCTGCGACGTGGATAAACCCCGCAACCTCGCAAAATCCGTGACGGTGGAATAAGACTTCTCGTTTCTGCTTTATTCCCATAAAAAACCGCACCCTCGTTGGGGTGCGGTTTTTGCTTGCTGTTCTACGGCTTATTCCGCCGGGTACACGTCGAGCGAGATCTCTTCGACCGTCTGCCCGTCGCTTGTTACGATCTCAAAACCATTATAAACGTCGTTGTCGTCGCCCCAAGAAACGGTGGCGTATCCACTGTCCCCGGTATAGGTGCTTTCCGGTTCGCCGAATTTCTCACGGAACGCATTGAGATCATACGCGTCGCCTACCTTGACGTTCTGCGGGAACACAATATCCGCTACGGGATCGCCCCAGCCGGCATCTACAGCTACACCGACCACAAGGCTTTCCTGCACGGAAACCGTTGCCGCGCCGCTGTTGAAGCAGCGAATATCCATTTCCTGCCCGGCGGCGTTTTCCGCCGACATTAAATAGGTATATTCATATTCTGCAAGCTGTCCCGCCAGATTCTCCGAATCTTCCAGCACATAGCCGGTCTTTTGTGTGAATTCGCTGTAGGTGCAGGGCAGGCTGATCTCTACATCGTCAATGACGACCGTCATATTCTGCCAGTCCAAAGCAGAGGTGTTCTGCGAATTCGTATCAGGCGTAAATGCAGGAGTTGCATCGTCCTGCAAAACAAGACCGGGATCCGCATAATCTTCCAACGCGCGCATGCCGACGGCGAATGAAACAATAAACATAACAATGGATAAAACGATCCCAACAATAAATCCGGCAAGCGCACATTTCCCCATGGATTTTGCCCGAATGGGTTTATCCTTCTTCGTTGTCAGATAAATGATCAAGCCGATTACCGGGAAGAAAAAGCTCAAAACGTTCAGACCGACGGATTTCTTGTCATCGGCTGCCGGCGCGTAGCCAGGCGCAGGCTGCCCATATGCATACGGCTGCCCTGCAGGCGGCGTATACGGCTGTGCGTAAGGCTGCCCCGCGGGCGGTGTAAAGCCCGGCTGTCCCTGCGGCGGGGTGTTCGGCTGTGCGGGCTGTGCCGCATTGGGTGCGGTAGCATTTGCGTTATCCGCATTGGGTGCCGTGGCATTCGCGCTGTCCGCATTCGATGCGGCGTCCGGCACAGGGACTTCCGGCGTGGAAGCCGCTTCCGGTGCAGCAGCCTCCGGTGCAGAGGCTTCCGACGCGTTTACATCCTCGGCCTGTGCCTGAGGCTCCTGATACCCACAATTCGGGCACACATTCCCTTGCATTTCCGTCCCACAATTTCTGCAAAACATGAAAAATCCCCTTTCTGTTTTGTAACTTTGCTTTGTATTTTTTCGGTAGGCAGAGCGTCGGAAAACCGCCCCTCCGCCGTTTTAACACACCGGATTTTATCTTTCTATGCTTATGCCACCCTTCCGCACGGCATGTGCAGTCTGCGGCGCATTTTACGGATAAAATACGGAATCGGTAAACACAGTATAGCACAGCGCCTTCCTCCTTGTCCAGCGTGCTATAAATAATCCGGCATATTTTTGTAATTTTTTGTTATTGTGTACAAAATTCAAGCATTTTTCTTGACACAGGGCAAGGCTTGCAGTATACTATCCCCATTCTATTTGAAAATGGTTTTCATTTTCAAATATGGAAAAGGATGTGCACCGGGAATGCCGTACAAAACGAAACAAAGCGAATCCATTGAACGCCTGCTGTGGGAAAATCGCGCGCGGCACCTGACGGCGGAAGAACTGTACCGTCTTTTGCGGGAAGCGGGGGTTTCCATCGGGCAGACGACCGTTTACCGCCATCTCGATAAGCTGTGCGCAGACGGCACGGTGCGCAAATTCCTCGGCGGGGACGGCGGGGCGTGCTATCAGCTTGCACAGGGCGGCGACGCCTGCCGCGCGCATTACCACCTGAAATGCACGGCGTGCGGCAAGCTCATCCATGCGCAGTGCGCGTATCTCGACACGCTTTCTGCGCACATTCAAAAGGAACACGGATTTTTGGTAGACGGCTCGAAAACCGTATTGTACGGGCTTTGCTCGGATTGCGCGAAGAAGGAGGGAAAGGCCACATGACGCACACGCACGAAAGCTTAGACGCGTTTTCCGCAAGCGGGCTTTTGCACATTTTGGAGGACGCGCTTTTAGACACCTTAAAGGTCCTTCCCTTTTTATTTGCGGCGTTTTTGCTGCTGGAATTTTTGGAAAAGCACGCGGGCGAAAAAATGAACCGTTTCTTTTTGCGCGCAGGACGTGCGGGCCCACTCGTCGGCGCGGCGCTCGGCTGCGTGCCGCAGTGCGGTTTTTCCGTGTTGAGCGCGAACCTGTATGCCGGCGGCGTCATTTCACGCGGCACGCTGTTGGCGGTGTTCCTTTCGACTTCGGACGAGGCGGTCTTGCTGCTCGCCGCACAGCCGCAGCGATACATGGATATCCTGTATTTGCTGCTGACGAAAGTGATCGTGGCGGTCCTTTTCGGCTATGTGGTGGATTTTTTTGCGCGCCGCCGCGCAAAGCAGGCCCCCACCCCGCAAATCCACGATATTTGCGACCATGAGCACTGCGGCTGTCACGACCACAAGGGAATTTTTGTACCCGCGTTGCTGCACACCGTCAAAATTTTCGCTTTCCTGTTTGCCGTCACGGCGGTGTTGAGCTTCGCCGTTGCAGCGCTCGGCACGGAGCGCATCTCCCGGCTTTTGCTGACAGACTCTTTCTTCCAGCCGTTTTTAGCGGCTGTTGTGGGGCTTATCCCGAACTGCGCGGCATCCGTGCTGCTCACGCAGCTTTATTTGGAAGGCGCTTTGAGCTTCGGTTCGGTCATCGCGGGGCTTTGCACGGGCGCCGGCGCAGGGCTTCTCGTCCTGTTCCGCGAGAACCGCCGGTCGAAAGACAACCTTTTGAATGTAGGGCTGCTGTATTTGGCTGCTGTCGCAACGGGTGTCATTTTACAGGCCTTCGGGGCATAAGCGTAGAAGCCTGTACCTACGCGCGGTATGCGGTTTCCCGTTTTGCAGGCGTGGAGGACTGCCCCTACGCGCGATAAATAAAGGCATATAAAACAACTAAAGCGACACTCCGCAGCGGATACTGCGGGGTGCGTTTTTCGTTTTTCCGCGTAAAGTTTCCGCGCCGCTACGCGGCACGGCAGAGAACCCCCGGCGAGGGTTCTCCGGATGAAACAGTCCACAGGACTGTTTCATCTCCTCTCCTGCGCTTTTTAGGAGAAAAGATTTCGCGCCCCGCAGGGCGCGATCAAAGGCGCCGCCTTTGGAATCCGCGATTTTTTGTAAAAAATCGAGTAAAACTTTTATATTCGTTCTAACGCGGCTTTTGAGAAACGCACCCCGCGGCGGATGGCTGCGGGGTGCGTTAATTGCCCATATGATGTTTTGTTCAATCCGCCGGTTTGGTGATATCCACGGCCGCGCGGCCCTCGGTCACTTTGGCGACAAAAGCGGCGACTTTTTGGTGCGCCGGGTGCGTTTTATACGCCTCGAGCGCGTCGCCGTCGCGGACGGTGACTTGCAGCATCGCATCGAAGTTGCGGCCGCATTCGACTTCGTTTTCATAAAAATGCAGTTCGTCGAGCACGGGCACCACGCCGACGAGGTTTTCAAGCCCTGTGCGCACGGTCGCGATATTTTCCGCTTTGGTATGTCCCTCGGCGTTTTCTTTAAATTTCCACATTACGGTATGCAGCAGCATAAGCGTACTCCTTTTCTCACATGCTTTCGGGCACGGTGATCTTAAACATGGTCAAAACGTTTGTCAGCGCCTGTTTGACCGCGAGACACAGGTTCAAGCGCGCCTGCATGAGGGATTCGTCCTCAACAGCGATCTTCTGGGCGTTGTAATATTTGTGGAAGAGCGTCGCAAGCCCCACCGCATAGCGCGTGATGCCCGCGGGGTCGAGATCCTTTGCCGCCTGCTCGATCTCGCCGGTCAAAGATGCCAGATGCCGGATAAGCTCGTGCTCTTCGGGGGTTTGCAGCTGCAAGAGCTCTTCGCGCGTGCATTGGCGCGGGGAAACGCCCTCGGCGGCAAGCTTTTTGAGGATGCTGCAAATGCGCGCGTGCGCATATTGGCAATAGTACACGGGATTTTGCGCATTCTGGCTTACGGCAAGCCCCAAATCGAAGTCGATGGTCGAGCCGGGCTCGCGCATATTGAAAAAGAAGCGCGCCGCGTCCACGGGGACTTCGTCGAGCAGGTCGGTAAGCGTCACGGCGTTGCCGGTGCGCTTGGACATGCGGACGGGTTCGCCGTCCTTCATCAAATTGACAAGCTGCATGAGCACGACCTGCAAGCGGCTACCGTCAAGCCCGATCGCATCGAGCGCGCCCTGCATGCGGGCAACGTGGCCGTGATGGTCCGCGCCCCAGACGTCGATCGCGCTTGAAAAGCCGCGGTCCACAAGCTTGTTTTTATGGTATGCGATATCCGCCGCAAAATAGGTCGGGTTGCCGTTCTGGCGGATGAGCACGTCGTCCTTGAGTTCCAGCTTTTCGATCTGTTCAGGCGTTTTGCCCTGTTTTTGCAGCCGCTCGGTCTGCACTTCAATATTCTTATACCAAAGCGCGCCGTCTTTTTCATAGGTCTTGCCCTTTTCGGTCAGCTCGTCCACAACCGCCCGGATCGCGCCTTTATGCAGCTCGCTTTCGCGGAACCACACGTCGTACTTTATGCGGTATTTCGAAAGCGTATCCTGCATATTCTGAATATTCTTCGGCAGCGCAAAGTCCACAAGCGCCTTGCGGCGTTCGGCTTCGGACCTGTCCAGATAGGTGTCGCCGTACTGCGCGGCGAATTCCTTCGCGCGTTCGGTGATGTCCGCACCGTGGTAGCTGTCCTCCGGCAGCTCGACCGCGTCCTCCCCCTTGAAAAGCTGCTGATAACGGATATCGAGCGACAGCCCGAATTTTTCGATCTGGTTGCCCGCGTCGTTGATATAAAATTCCCGCGTCACATCGTAGCCCGCCGCTTCGAGCACCGCCGCCAGGCAGTCGCCCAAAGCGCCGCCGCGTGCGTTGCCCATGTGCATAGGCCCTGTGGGGTTTGCCGAGACGAACTCCACATTGACGCGTTCGCCGCGGCCCATATCGCTCTTGCCGTAATCCGCACCGCTCGTGAGCACGTCCTGCACAATATCCGCATAAAAGCCGTCGTTCAAGCGGAAATTGATAAAGCCCGCACCTGCCACGGTGCAAGAAGCAAAGGCGCTGCCGGTGAGATCCATATGCGCCTCCACCGCCTGCGCAATTTTAACGGGTGCCATCCGGAAGGCGCGCGCGCCTGCAAAGGCGACGTTGGTTGCGTAGTCGCCATTCGCGCGGTCCTGCGGGATCTCGACAATAAATCCGGGCAGCTCTGCGGCGGGCAGCTCGCCTGCGGCAATCGCCTCGCCTAAGGCGTCTAAAATCCTTGTATGCAAATCCTTTTCAATCTCTTTGACCAGTTTCGACATCGTTTTCTCCTGTTGTTTCTTCTTTTTCCGACGGCCGTACCGTCAACGTCATATGGTGGTGGATCGCGGGCTGCGACGGGAACTCCAGCGTATAGGAAAAGCGCAGCGTGCCGCCGGCAGGCGTCAGCCGGTTCTCCACGGATTCCGTGCGGATAGCGAGCGCAATCACGCCATACGGCGTTTCATATGCCGTTTTGTGCACCGTGCCCGCTTCAAAATGCATCGCACTGCGCACGCCGCCGCTGCGCGTCACAAGCACGCGGTCTTTTCCGATGGTCTGCACCGTGGTGCGCGTGGATATGCCGCCGTCCTTGTGCGTGTAGGTCACCCGAAACCCGTCCGGCGTTTCCAAAAGCATCCCGGCCGCGTGCTGCTCCATGGTGTCGTGCGCGCCGTCCATATGCTGGACGGCATGCACATGGATCTTGGCGCGGCGCGCTCGTTTTTCGCTCATCGCTGTTCGAGCGCGAGCTTGAACAGGCGGTCCAGAAGCTTCGGGTACGGCACGCCGCTCTGTTCCATAAGTTTCGCGTACATACTGATGGAGGTAAAGCCCGGGATGGTGTTGATCTCGTTGAACAGCACGCGGCCGGTATCCTTCTGATAGAAGAAGTCCACGCGCGCCATCCCCCGGCACCCGAGCAGCGCGAACACGCGCAGCGCCGTCGCACGGATCTCCTCCTGCGCGGCGGGCGGGATCTGCGCGGGGATCTGCAAAACGCTGCCTTCGTCTATGTACTTTGCCTCGTAATCATAAAATTCCTTGCAGGGCACGATCCCGCCGACAACGGATACCATGGGCGCTTCGTTGCCGAGCACCGCACACTCGACCTCAAGCGGGTTTTCCACAGCCGCCTCAAGCACCAGTTTCCGGTCGTGCGCAAATGCCGTCTTGATCGCTTCGGGCAGGTCTTCTTCCCGGTTCACTTTGGAGATCCCGCGCGAAGAACCCGCGTTAGCGGGCTTGACGAACAACGGCAGAGAAAGCGTTTCCACTGCGCGTGCGCAAAACGCCGCTTCGTCTTTTTGATATTCGGTTGCTGTAACTGTCAGCCATTTTGTCTGCGGAATCCCGACGGTATCCGCCAAAAGGTTCGTGACCGCCTTATCCATGCACATCGCGGACGCAAGCACGCCGCAGCCCACGCACGGGATCCCTGCAAGCTCCAAAAGGCCTTGTACGGTGCCGTCCTCGCCGTTCTTGCCGTGCAGCACGGGAAACGCCACGTCAACGGGGATGCGCTCAACGCCCGTCTCGCGGAACACGAGCACGCCGCCGTTTTCACGGTCGGGCGAGAGCGCCGCGGGGGTGCATTTGCCGCTTTCGACCCAGCGGTCTTTCGGGAGATCCGCCGTGTCGCCTTCGTAGAAAAGCCACGCACCGGCTTTGGTAATACCGAGCAGCAGGACGTCGTATTTGTCCCGCGGGATATGCTCGACGACCGACTGCGCCGACACGCAAGAAACATCGTGCTCGCTGGAAACACCGCCGAACAGGATCAGAGTTTTCGTCATCTCGTTCACCTCAAGGTTATACATATACAGATTAACTATACCATATGCCCGGTTTTTTCGCAATCGGAATTGCAAAAAAATAATGACAAACCGCATATTCTGTGGTACAATAAAATGCAATTCTAAAACGATAAGGCAGGTAAGGCTATGCTTACTTTTGACGACGCAGTGTCCATGGTGCTGCACGGCACGGCGCAGACCTTAGAAAGCAACGGGTTTTCGGCCGTCGTGCCCGAGGGCACGAAAAAGGGCGAACGCCCGATACAGACCGACGGCGACACGAAGTATATTGATTTTGAAGGCGGCAAGGGCAAAATCCGCTTTGCCTTTTCCGGCAGCCAGGCGGTGCTTTCGTTTGCGTCCGTCGCCGAAAACGGCGAAGAAGAAGAGCTCAAGAAGGCTTCCACCAACTACTTTGATCCCGAAAGCTTCGACGAGCGCGACATCAAGTCGCTTTGCAACGAATTCAACGACACGATCAACGCAAAATTCGCAAAGGCCAAGGCAAAGGCAAAATCCACAAAAATGCCCACGCCCGTTTCGCGTTCCGCTGCCAAAAGCGGTTCGCAAAGCTACGACGGCAACACGCTCGCCAACCGGCTGGTCGCCATGTACCCCGATCTCAAAGAACCGTACCATGAAAATTACGAGCGGTACGGCGAGTTCCTGGCGGAAGAATTCTTTACCGAATACGGCACAAAGCGCATCATCGGCACCATCCGCGAGGGGAACAAACAATCCTGCAACAAGCTGTTCCGCATCCTCAACGACATCTATGAAAACGGCTCGAACGACACGCAGAGCCTCATTGCCGTGACTATCCTCGGCGAGATGCACAACGACCCGCAGCTTTTGGAGACGGCGAAGGAATATATGTGTGAGGATATGAGCGAGACGGTGGTGCTCGTCAACAAATACCTGGCTTCTTCCGCGGGCAAGCGCGCACAGAAGAAACTGCTTGATCCCCCGCCGTACAAGCCCAAAAAGCAGAAAAAGCCCAGCGCGTTCGCGCAGGCGCTCGCGGGCGGCGGGCAGGGTATGCCCCCCACCATGTAATATTTTGGGACGCTCTTAAAAAGGGCGTCCTTTTTTTGTCTTTGCATTCGGAAAAATTTTTCTAAAATCCTGCAACACTTTGGCGCATAACGCAGTCTGTTTTTATGAAAGGGCTTTGAAAAAAAACAAAGGGGGCGTTTGTATGGAATCTACTGCCGCGGCACTGCTTTTGCGCGCGAAATCGGCGGACGCCGAGGCGTTCGGCGCGCTTTACGCGCTGTATGCCAAGGAGCTTTACGCCTATGCGCTCGCCGTTCTGCGGAACCCCCACGACGCCGAAGACGCTGTGCAGGAGGCCTGCGTGCGCGTGTACCGTTCCACTCGCAATGTGCGAAACCCCGAACGATTCAAAGCCTATTTTTTCAAAACCCTTTCCAATACCGTAAAAACACTTGCGCGAAAGCGGGCGCTGACCGTCGCGTCCGGCGAGATCGAGCCGACTGTGCCTGACAGCACCGACGGCGTACATACCGCAGAATTGCGCGCCGATCTGCAAAATGCACTCGCCGCCTTAAAAGACGACGAACGGCAGGTGGTGCTGCTTTCCGCCATAGCGGGGCTGCGCTCTGCGGAGATCGCCGAAGCTTTGGGGCTGACGGCGGGTGCGGTGCGCTCCAAGCTCTCGCGCGCACTTCGCAAAATGCGGCCTTTCCTTGCAGAATCCGGGAGGGAATCCGAATGAAACGACAAAACCCGAATCAAGATATTTTAGACCGAATCAAAGCCGAAACCGCCGCGCCGCTGCCCGAAAATCTCGCGCCCGAGCGCATTGCAGAGCGTGTGCAGGCGGAAAGCCAACAGCCGAAAAAGCGGCACATTGCGCGGTATGTGTCCGCCGCCGCGGCGTTCGTGGTGCTTGTGCTCGCAGGCTTCGCCGTTTGGCGGCTCGCCAGCGGCACGCCGACGCTGGAAACGCCCGCCGAAACGCAGAGCGCACAGGCGGCAGATGCAGGTGACGCGTACTTGCAAACAGCACAAAGCTACGAAGAAATTGAAAGCCTGTTTTTCACCCTGCGCGACGATGAAGCCGCGAAAGACCGGTTTTCTTTTGACAAAATTTTCAACGGCTCAACCAAGAGCGCAATTGCCGATAACGTGAGTGGCAGCGTGGAGGGCGCAGATCTGAGTGCAAACACGGGCACGGGCGGTTCCGACGATTTCGGTACGACAAACGTACAGGTCGAGGGCGTGGACGAGGGAGATATCCTCAAAAACGACGGCTCGTACCTGTATGTCCTGCGCTGGACGAACGAGACGGGCTATGTGGATATCGTGGATATCTGCGACCAGGCGCAAATGCGCTCCGCATCCCGCTTCGAGGTTTGCCGCGCGGAGACGGTCGACGGAACCGGCACCTATGCAAACATCTCGGAGCTTTTTATCACGGGCGACACGCTGACGGTGCTGTATACGGTATCCACATTCCCCGCTTCGGGTGAAATGCCGGACATCTACGGCGCAGGCAGTGCGGGCACGACGCAGACCGTCGCCGCCGTATATGACGTCACAGACCGCGCCGCGCCCGTCCTTCGATACACTTATGCTGTGGACGGAAGCCTGATCTCCTCGCGCATGATGAACGACACGCTGCTGCTGGTGACGGAATACAGCGTGCCGCTTTACAAAAACGACAGCGACCTGAAAAACGCCAGCGTCCCCTGCTTTTATAAAGACGGGGTGAAAACACGCTTCCCCGCAAACACAGTCTGCCTGACGGCAAACACCGAATCGCAGAGCTATCTCACGGTTACGCTTTTGGACACAGCTACCGATGGCACAAATGCACAGATGAAGGCAGTGCTCGGCGGCGGCACGGATATTTACTGCACCGCGAATACGCTGCTGGTCGCCGCACCGGACTGGAGCGACGCGGTCACCTACTCGAACGTGGCGGGCGGCGAGATCGCAGCCTACAACGGCAGTGCGGTCGACACCCGGTTGTTTGCCTTTTCGCTTTCGGACGGCATCCGCTACACGGGCAGTGCCGAGATCGACGGCAGAGTACTCAACCAGTTTTCCATGGACGCCTACGACGGCTATTACCGCATCGCCACCACAACGGAAGACGGCAGCTGCCTCACAGTTTTAAACGAATCGCTCGAAACGGTCGGGAAACTCGGCGGTATCGCGCCCGGCGAGGACATCTATGCCGCGCGATTTATGGGGGATACAGCGTATCTTGTAACCTTCTTCCAAACCGACCCGTTGTTTATTGTGGATTTAAGCGACCCCGCAAATCCTGCGGTCACGGGCGAATTAAAAATCCCCGGCTTTTCCAGCTACCTGCACCCTTATGCGGAAAACTTGCTTATCGGCATCGGCGAGGACGGTGACGAAAGCGGTACAAATGGAAAGCTGAAAATCTCGCTGTTCGACGTCAGCGATATGCAAAGCCCCAAAGAGATTTCTTCGCTCGTATTCGACGATGCGCAATACACGTCCAGCACGGCGCAGTCGGATCACCACGCCTATTTGACGCTGCCCGACGGGGCGTTCGCCATCCCGGTTTATGAAGGCGCTTTTGCCTCCTCGCAGTTTGGTGCGAGCAAGGCGTGTGTGCTTACGGTCGAGGACGGCACGCTGCGCGTGATCGAAACCTATTCGCCAGACATCAAGGGAAAAACAGTTTACGCCATCTCGCGCATAACCTATGCGGGGGACACTCTGTATACGCTCTCGGACACGGCGCTGGTCGCGTTTGACCGAAGCACGGGCGAGACGCTTTCGCGTATTGAATACCCGGAAAGGGGCGTAATCGAATGAAAAAGCGGATCGCCGAGATTTCCGCCTTTTGCGGCACGGGGCTGCTTTCCTGGCTGCTTTTGAGTTTTTACTTCTTTCCCATAAAATGGTCGTTCCCCGAAACGGGTGTGACATCGGCGGAATTTCAAGCGTTTTTCTTCACCTCTCTTGCGGACATGGCGGCGCTCAAAGCCCTCATTTCCCTGCTGTTCGCCGTATTCGCGCTGTTCGTGCTGGAACGCCGATACGAAAAGCGGGCGCGCAAAAATTCCGAAAAAAAGGATTGACAAAGCGAAAAATCTGTGTTTTAATTAGCTAAACCGATGAAACGGAAGTAAAACTGCACGACGCGCTTACAGAGAGCGGGCGGCGCTGAGAGCCCCGCAGCAAACGCGGCAGACAAATGGTCCGTTGAGGGCGCATTGAAAAGATGCGACGGGGCTTTCCCGTTAACGAAAGAGGGATATGTTTGTATCCTGTTTGAGCGGGCGGCGTATTTGCCGTCAAGCAAGGTGGTACCGCAGGTATAATTTTCGCCTGTCCTTGTATGATACAAGGGCAGGCTTTTTTGTTTTTCTTTTCCCTTAAAGGAGGGTTTCCAGTGCTAAACACCAGAGCGAGCGGCGTATTGATGCCGCTTTCGTCCCTGCCGTCGCGCTACGGCTGCGGGACATTCGGTGAGGACACACGGCAGTTCGTGCGCACAATCAAAGAGATGGGCTTTTCCTACTGGCAGGTGCTGCCCTTAAACCCGCCCGATATGCACGGTTCGCCTTACGCTTCTTTCGCGGCGTTTGCCGTGTCGGCGCTGTATATCGACCCGGACGCGCTTGTAAAAGCGGGGCTCCTGACGCAGGCGGATGCAGACCGCGCCGCCTACGACGGTTCGCCGTTTACGGCAAATTATGATTTTGCCGCCGAGGCGCACCGCATACTTTTGCAAACGGCGTACCAAAACGCGCCCGAAGCACTGCGCGAAGAGGTGCGCGCCTTTTGCGCGAAGCACCGATGGTGCGCGGATTATGCGCGCTTCGCGGCGCTGCGCGAGCACTTTGGGGGTAAGCCGTGGTACGAATGGGACGCGGATTTTGCCTGTTACGAAAAGGCGCTGCAAAACATGGACGATGCGTTGCAGCAAAAAGCGGATTTTTACGCTTTTGAACAATACATTGCCTGCACGCAGTGGTACGCGCTGAAACAATTTGCCAACGAAAACGGCGTGAAAATCCTCGGTGATATGCCGATCTATGTTTCCGCCGACAGCGTGGATGTCTGGAGCAACCGGCAGCTGTTCGAGCTGGATAAGCGCACCTACCAGCGCAAGCGCGTTTCGGGTGTGCCGCCCGACTACTTTTCTGCCGACGGCCAGCTCTGGGGCAACCCGCTTTACGACTGGGTGGCAATGGAAAAGGACAATTACCGATGGTGGTGCGACCGCATCGCCACCGCAAGGACGCTCTATGACACGGTGCGCATCGACCATTTCCGCGCGTTCGCTTCGTATTGGGCGGTGCCCGCAAGCGCCGAGACCGCGCGCGAGGGCGTTTGGGAACAGGGCCCCGGCATGAAGCTTTTTCACGCGGTGGAAAAAGCGTTCGGCGAAGTGCCCATTGTTGCGGAGGACCTCGGCACCTACGGCGAGGACGTGGTGCAGCTTTTGGAGGACACGGGCTTTCCCGGGCTGCTCGTCATCCACTTCCGCTTGGCACCCGACACGGACTCCACGCACCTGCCGCACAATTACCCGCAAAACTGCGTCGCCTACGTCGGCACGCACGACAACAACACCCTGCTTGCTTGGCTTTGGGAAGCATCGGAACGCGACCGCCGTTTCGCGCTCGACTACTGCGGCTTTGAGGGCGGCAACTGGGGCGAGGGCGGTTTTCACAGCCCCGCCTGCCGCAAGATCATTGAAACGGTCTGGCGCTCGAGCGCAAAGCTCGCCGTCATCGCCTTTCAGGACCTGTGCGGCTTCGGCTCAGACGCGCGCATGAACGTGCCCGGCCGCGCCGGCGGCAACTGGCTGTTCCGCACGACCAAAGAAACCATCGAGCAGATCGACAAAGCCTATTATCAAAAAATCAACCGACTTTTCAAACGAGGATAAGGAGAGAATTCAAATGGCAAAAATTCCACACAGATTATATTTGACCGAAGACCAGATGCCCAAGCAATGGTATAACCTGCGCGCGGATATGAAAGAGCTGCCCGACCCGATGCTCAACCCCGCGACGCTGCAGCCCGCAAAAGAAGAGGACCTGTACCCCGTGTTCTGCAAGGCGCTTGCGCATCAGGAAATGGACGACAAAACGCGCTATGTGGACATTCCGGACGAAGTTCTGGAAATGTATAAGGTCTACCGCCCCTCGCCGCTGATTCGTGCTTACAATCTCGAAAAGGTGCTGGGCACGCCCGCGAAAATTTATTACAAATTTGAAGGCAACAACACCTCCGGCAGCCACAAGCTCAACTCTGCCATCGCGCAGGCATACTACGCGAAAGAAGAGGGGTTAACCTCGCTGACTACCGAGACGGGCGCGGGGCAGTGGGGCACAGCGCTTGCAGAGGCCTGCGCCTACTTCCACCTGCCGCTGACGGTTTACATGGTCAAGGTCTCCTACGAGCAAAAGCCGTTCCGCAAGGCGATCATCCACACCTTCGGCGCGGACGTGATCCCGAGCCCCTCAAACACCACCGAAGCAGGCCGTAAGATCCTTGCCGAAGATCCGAACAATTCCGGCTCTCTCGGCACGGCGATCTCGGAAGCGGTCGAAAAAGCGGTCACGACCGACGGCTGCCGCTATGTGCTGGGCTCCGTGCTCAACCAGGTGCTGCTGCACCAGTCCATCATTGGCCTGGAAAGCAAGATCGCCATGGAGATGCTCGACGAATACCCCGACATCGTCATCGGTTGTGCGGGCGGCGGTTCGAACCTCGGCGGGCTTATCGCGCCGTTCATGCAGGATAAGCTCTTAGGCAAAGCGAACCCGCGCTTCATCGCCGTCGAACCCGCCTCCTGTCCGTCGCTCACGCGCGGAAAATATGCCTACGACTTCTGCGACACGGGCAAGATCACGCCTATGGCAAAGATGTATACCCTCGGCTGCGAGTTCAAGCCCTCGCCCAACCACGCGGGCGGGCTTCGCTACCACGGCATGTCGCCGATCCTCTCGAAGCTCTATCACGACGGCTATATGGAAGCTGTTGCCGTCGAGCAGACCAAGGTTTTCGAAGCCGCGACCATGTTTGCGAAAGTTGAGACCATCCTCCCTGCCCCCGAAAGCGCGCACGCCATCCGCGCCGCGGTAGACGAAGCGCTCAAATGCAAAGAGACCGGCGAAGCCAAAACCATCCTCTTCGGGCTTACGGGCACGGGCTATTTCGACATGACCGCTTATACCGCCTATAACGAAGGGAAAATGACGGATTACACCCCCACCGACGCGGATTTACAGGTTGGCTTTGATAAGCTGCCGAAGATCCCGGGCATCCAGGAATAACTTTTCTGATACTTAAATAAAGAACGGCTCTGTGTCTTTGCTGACACAGAGCCGTTCTTTCTGCTCTTCTAAGCGGGACATTTGCGTTATTTATCCTGCTGTTTCCCTTTGATCGCGTCCCAATACGCTTTGGCGGCCTGCTCGTTGCGGTTGTCGCCGTAAAAATAATACTGCTTTCCCAAAAGCGCGTCGGGCATATACTGCTGCTCGACCCAGCGGTGCGGGAAGTCGTGCGGGTATTTGTAAAACTGGCCCGGGTGCGCGGCGTCCGCACCGTCGTAATGCTGATTCTGCAAACAGCGCGGGATACGCCCGTAATTGCCTTTCTCGACGTCCTCCATTGCGGCGGTGATCGCCATATCGCCCGTGTTGGATTTCGGCGAGGTTGCCACCAGAATGACCGCGTCCGCAAGCGGGATCTTCGCTTCGGGCAGCCCCACGGACAGCGCAATGTCGCACGCCGCCTTAACGATGGGGATGATCTGCGGGTAGGCAAGCCCCACATCCTCGCACGCGCAGACCATCAGCCGCCGCACGGCGGAGGGCAGGTCACCGCCCTCTAAAAGCCTTGCGAGATAATGGAGCGCCGCGTCGGGGTCGGAGCCGCGCATGGACTTTTGGAAAGCGGAAATCACGTCGTAGTGCTCGTCGCCGTTCCGGTCATAGCGGAAGGTGTTGCCGCCCGTAAGCTTTGCCGCCGCTTCGAGCGTAACGGTCTTGCCGCCGTCCCCGTCACGCGGGACGGCAAGGACGGAGAGCTCCGTAAAATTGAGCGCACGGCGCACGTCGCCGCCGCAAGACTGCGCAATATGCGCAACGACTTCGTCCGGGGCGGTGATGCGCACGCCCTGTTCGGCTTCGAGAAAGGCGAAGCCGCGGCGCACGGCGGGTTCGATTTCTTTTGCGGTGAGAGCCTTGAACTCGAACACCGTTGAACGGCTGAGCACGGCGTTATAGACGTAAAAATACGGATTTTCCGTGGTAGAGGCAATCAGCGTGATCTTGCCGCTCTCCATGTATTCGAGAAGCGATTGCTGCTGTTTTTTATTGAAATACTGAATTTCATCCAAATACAACAGTACGCCATTCGGTGCGGCGAGCGTGCCGATTTCCGAAACGATCTCCTTGATGTCCGCCGTGGAGGCGTTCGTACCGTTGAGCTTGCGCAGCGTCAAGTTCGTTGTCCTGGCAAGGATGCGCGCGAGCGTCGTCTTGCCCGTGCCGGGCGGACCGTAAAACACCATGTTGGGAAGCGTCCCGGACTGCGCGATATTCCGAAGCGGCGCACCCTCGCCCAAGAGATGGCGCTGCCCGACCATATCGTCGATTGTTTCAGGGCGGAGCCTGTCCGCCAGCGGTGCTGCCATAGTCAATCCTCAAAAAGCAATTTTTGCACGTCGGCCGGGGTTTCAGCGACAAAATCCGCGTCGTACTTTTCAAATTCTTCGCAGCTGCCGAACCCATACAGCACAGCGATGCAGGGGATCCCCGCAGCCTTCGCACCGAGGATGTCGTAAAGGCGGTCGCCGACCATGACCGTCTCCACCGGGGTCGCATCCAGATGCCGCATGGCGTCGCGGATGATCGCTGCCTTTTCAACATGTTTTTCGTCAAACCGCGTGCCGCCGATGTAATTCATATACTCAAAAAGCCCCTGCTCGCGCAGGATCTGCTCGATATACGGGGTAGGCTTGGAGGAAGCCGTCGCTATGGATACGCCGTTTTCGTAAAGCGTGCGCAAAAGGGCGGGGATGCCTTCATAAATGCGCGCTTCGCGCCAGCCCTTTTCCCGGTAGCGTTCGCGGTATTTGCGCACCATGAAGTCGATTTTCTCCTCCGGATAGCCAAACAGCGTCCGAAAGCTGTCATAAATCGGCGGACCGATGAATTTGCGCAGCGTAGCGAGGCCCGGCGATGGTTTCCCGTCCGCTTCAAATGCATATTGCAGGCTTTTGAAAATCCCTTCTGAGGTGTCTGCCAGTGTGCCGTCAAAATCAAACAACACGGCTTTGTAACGTGGGTGTATCATAGTCATTTGCGGCAAATACCGCTCCTTTCTTCGTGCTGCCGGCGTGTTTTCGGCATATCGGTTTCGACGCTCGGCAGCTTAGCGAACCGCCGACAGATCCAGCACCACATTTTCGAAGCCTTCCACATTGATCACATAGAACATGACCGTCGTATCATTGATAAAACGCATGTTGCCGTGCTCGGCATAGTTGGTCTCGGTGTATGTGACGGACCGGCCCGTTTCGGTATTGTAGACATAGATCTGGTAGTCCAGCGCGTTTGCCACCGTACCCCCCATAACGATATATTTCCCGTCGGGGCTGACGGCGAACACAAGCGGGTTGATCTTGTAGTCCTGCGGCGTGAGCACCGTTTTGTCATAGGTGGTGTAGACGCGGCCGTCCTCTTTGGAGAGGATGTAGTCGCCGCTGCGGATATACGACGTACCGTAGCCCGCATAGAAAGAGGAAATCACGCTTTCCTCGCCGTTTTCATAGCGCACGGTCTCGAAACCGTTGTTCGTTTCGCGCACGAAGGCAAACGCATCGTTTTCCAGCGGCTTGACATAGCATTCCGCCACCGAGACAGCCGCGGATGTCTCGCGGTTGTCCACCTTGGTGTAAATATCGATCGGCGTGTCGCCGTTTTGGCTCTGCTCGTGGTTGCGGCTGGAGAAAAACGGGATAGATTTGCCCGTGGCGGTGAGCGCCTCGTCCGTGATCATACAGAAATCCTCGCGCATACCGCCGTTGATCCCGATGGTACGGTTGTTTTCGCTTAAGAAGCGGGTCATGGAGCCGTCCGCACGGTTGACGATATACGATTCCTCCCAGACGGGTTCTTGCGCATATGCCTGCGTGCGGTCGGTGTGCGCAAGCAGCAGGCAGCGCCCGTCGGCGGCGTAGGCGGCGGGGAGGTCTGTGACCTTAAACATCATAAAGCTGTAAATATAGACGTCCTCGTCGTCCGAACCTTCCGTTGAGAACACGCCGTAGCCGCAGATGTGCCCGTCGCGCTCGATGTAGTGGATCTTCGCGGGGATCTGCTGGCCGCTCAACGGAACAGAAAGGTCCATTGTACCGGTCTCGGCGAGCTCCACAAAATCCGCGCCGTCAAATTCATAAAACAGCACGTTGCCTGCCGCGTCCGCGGTATAGAACACGTTGTCAAAATCAGTGGACATATAAGGGATGGAAGTGATGGTGCGCGAAAGCTGCACCGTTTCGAGCTTCTCCGGGTCGCCGAGCACCCTGTCGTTTTCTTCCGGCGGATTGCGGTACAGCCACACGGCGGCAAGCACCGCCGCAATCGCCAGAACGGCGATCAGGATCGTGACCACATTCTTTTTTGCCGATGTCTTATTTTTGCCGCTCGGCGCGACGTCTTCTGTGAAAAGCATTTGCATGCCGCCTTTCCCGCATAAAATCGCCGTCCGGCCTTCCCCTGCGCTGTGCCGCAAAAGGCTTTTCGGGCTTCGGTATCCGTACAAAACTACGCACATCATTTTAGCATGTTCCCTATGAAAAAGCAAGCAGCACGGTACGTTTCTATTTTGCCGCGCGCACGCATATATATTTGGTAGCCGTGCGCGCAAAACGCCGGAAGAATAGAAAACGGGTGAACGAATATGCAAGAATTTCTGCCGGAAGGCATCCGCTTTGAGACGGAGGAAAACCGAAAAAGGATCGCAAGCTTCCCGCGGCTTCGGGAAGCGTTTTATGAAAATGCGGTGCTCGAAGCGCGCGCCGTGCTGTGCGACCGCGCGCATAACCTGCACGTGGACCTGGGCGATACGAAGGGCTTTATGCCGCACGCCCAATGCGCGCTGGGGCTTGCGGAAGGGAAGGTTCGCGACATTGCGGTGATCTCCCGCGTGAACAAGCCTGTCTGTTTTCGTATTACCGCGTTTTATGACGACGACGCGGGCGTACGCACTGCCGTGCTCAGCCGGCGCGCCGTGCAGGAGGCGTGCATGCAGCAATATGTTTCGCACCTTTGCGCGGGGGACGTGATCGACGCCGCCGTCACGCGCAACGAGGCGTTCGGTACATTCTGTGACATCGGCGCGGGGCTGACGGCGCTGCTGCCCATCGACGGCATTTCCGTTTCACGCATCCCCCACCCAAGCGTGCGCTTTGCCACCGGGCAGCGCATCCGAGCCGTGGTGCGCGGACGCGACGACATGGGGCGCATCACGCTTTCGCACAAGGAGCTTTTGGGCACCTGGCAGGAGAACGCCGCGCGCTTTTCGGTGGGCGAGACCGTGCCCGGTATCGTGCGTTCGGTGGAAAGCTATGGCATTTTTGTGGAGCTTGCGCCAAACCTTGCGGGGCTTGCAGAATTGTCGCCCGGCGTGCAGGCGGGCGACGGCGCAAGCGTATACATCAAAAGCATCTCGCCGGAGCGCATGAAGATCAAGCTGATCTTAGTCGATCATTTCCCTGCGCCCGAACAGCCGCTGCACATCCGGTACCCGGACATCCGGCACATTGACCGCTGGGTCTATTCGCCGCCGGGGTGCGTAAAAACAGTGGAAAGTGTTTTTTCGGATGCAGATGCGTGACAGAAGATAATTTTTGTCCGCTTTGTTTGCATTTTTTTGTGGAATATGTTAGGATATATTTGTACATTTCCCCAAGGGCTTTCCACGAGGGAGGAATTTGAAATGAAAAAGGGTCTTTTCAGAAAATCGGTCAGCCTGCTGCTTTCGGCGGCGCTTCTTCTGCTGCTGTTTGTTCCGGCGCTGGCAGCTTCCGACAAACAGGGCAAGAACCCGCTTTTGATCGTTACCGGCTTTACAGAGTACACGCTGGTGGATACGACGACGGGCACAGCGGCGTTCCCGCCCGACACGCAAAACATTGTCAACACCGTAGCGGCAGCCGCACCTGCGCTTTTGCAGCTGCTTGTAAGCGGCAGGACGCAAGCGGACTTCGACGCGCTCTGCGACGCGGTGCTGCCCGTCGTGAACGCGCTGTTCGACCCGATCGCCTGCAATCCGGACGGCACGATCAAACACAACGAAGTGGGGCTGGCGGTCCAATATCCCGAATCGGTCGCCGAATACGGCCTGGAAACGATCATGCAGCCCGAAGCCTTTGACAAAGACCTCCTGCCCGCCGCCGTGAATGCAGTCGGCGCCGAAAATGTCTATGTCTACGGGCTTGACTGGCGGCTGGACCCCATGGACATCGCCGATGAAATAAACGAATGGGTCCAGCACATCCAAGCGCAGACGGGCGCCGAAAAAGTCTCCCTCGCAGGCATCAGCATGGGCGGCGTCATGGTCTCGGCGTATCTTGCAAAATACGGCACAGCGGACGTTTCGAACGTCACCATGATCTCAAGCGCCTTTACGGGGCTGGAATACGTCGGGCGACTGTTCCGCGGGGAACTGGAGATCGACGAAAACGGGCTGTATCTGCTTTTAGAACAGCTCATCGGTTCGGATGTGCTCACGCGCATTTTCGGTTCGACGGGGATCGTGCGCGACCTTATCGCGCTTGTGGATGATCTGTACGCCGCTTGCGGCGACCGCATTTTTACGGAATGCCTGATCCCTGCGTTCGGCTATAACCCCGGCATGTGGTCGTTCGTGCCCGCGGCGGATTATGCATCCTGCAAAGCGTTCATGTTCAGCCGCATGGATTCGACCGACGCCGAAAAAGCGGCGTTGGAAGCGAAGCTCGACGCCTACCACGAGGTGCAGGCGAACGTCGGCAACACGCTGAAAGCAGCCAAAGCGGCGGGTGTCAACGTTGCGATCGTCTCCAACTACAACTGGCAGATGCCGCCCGTCTCCACCGCGTCGGAAATGACCGGTGACCAGGTGATCGAGACGATGCACACGAGCGGCTTTGCCACCTGCGCGAACATCGGAGAAACGCTGCCCGAAGGTGTGACCAGCGGCTACGTCTCCCCCGACCGCATGATCGATGCATCTACCTGCCTTCTGCCGGATGAGACCTGGTTCATCAAGAATATGAAGCATGTGGACTTCTCCATTGCGCAGAACCAATGCGACTTTTATATCTGGCTGATGACAACCGAAACACCCGTCAACATCCACTCAAATGCGGCCTATCCGCAATTCCTGCTTTATAACCCCGAAACGAAGGTGCTCACGCCCCAGACGATGCTGCGCGGCGACGTGAACTTTGACGGGCGCGTGGACCTTGTGGATGCAAGGCTGGTGCTGCGGCATGTCCGCTCGTTCATCACGCTTTCCGCTGTGGCGCTGGAGGCCGCGGATATGGACGGGAACAATATGGTCCTGCACGCGGACGCGCAGGCGATTATGGACAGCTATGCGGGCACAAAGTCCCAAACGGCAAGCGCGCTGTTTGCCATGGAAAGCCTTACGCAGACGCCGGAAGAGGATACGGGCAGCACGGGCGGCACGCTTCGCAGCGCCGCTGAAGACGTTGCCGGGCAGATCCGCGACGCGCTCGGTTCCCTCGGCTCTGTTTTGCAGCGCAGCGCTTCGGCAGCCCCCTCCAAGGAAGCGGACACGACCACGCCTGACGCACAGGCAGACGACGAGACAGCCGAAGCCGCTTCTGCGGCCGCGCAAGCCTGCACCGAAACCAGCACTGCCGCGTAACGGTACAAAGCACAACAAGCTTCTTTTCCCGCCCCGAAAACCCGGGGCGGTGAGTATGTCGAAAAAATAACTTTTGCTCCCCTTGTCAGGGGTGATCCCCGTGGTGCGGGGAAATGTCGCGAAGCGACAAAGGGGACGGCCGCCGTCAGCGGCTGTCGAGCGAAGCGAGACTGAGGGGTAGTCAAAGCCCTTGAATTTTCAAGACTTCTCTCCCTTCGGCACGCGCTTTGCGCGTGCCACCTCCCTCGTCAGAGGGAGGAAAAATTACTTTATCCACAGTCTGCCCGCCCCGAAAACCCGGGGCGGTTTTTTTGCGTGTGCCGCAAGCTGTCGAAATCTGCCCACCCCGAACAACCCCTCGCAGGACAGCCGGCGGCTGCTCCGTAATAAAATTGTAACCATTCTGCCGCTTGTTTTGTTAGAAAATCTTGTTACAATACAGAAAACGGGCGAGAAAGGCTTTCACTTTGCCGGTAAATTTGGTATGATACAGTAGGCAATTTGAAGATAAAGAGGGAAAACAGTATGTATACGGTTTTGGTTTGTGACGATGACAAGGCGATCCTGGATTCTCTGGAGATCTATCTGCATCTTGAGGGGTACGAGGTCATCAAAGCGACCAACGGCAAGGAAGCGCTTGCGGCTGCTGCAAGCAACACCCTGCACTGCATCATTCTCGATATCATGATGCCGGGGCTCGACGGTCTGAACGCTACGCTCAAACTGCGCGAGCACCACAACGTGCCCATCATCCTGCTCTCCGCCAAAAGCGAGGACACCGACAAGATCACCGGCCTCTCGTTCGGCGCGGACGACTACGTCACAAAGCCGTTCAACCCGCTCGAGCTCATGGCGCGCGTCAAATCGCAGATCCGCCGCTATGCTACGCTTGGGAGCCTCGAAGTGCGCGAAAACGTGCTGACCACCGGCGGGCTTTCGCTCGACCCCGATTCCAAGGAAGTCACGCTCGACGGCGAACCCGTGCGCCTGACCGCCACGGAATACGGGATTCTGGAATTTTTGATGAAAAATATGGGCAGGGTGCTTTCCACGAACCAGATCTACGAGGCGGTCTGGAACGAGCCCGCCTTTTCCACCGAAAAAACCGTGACCGTACACATCCGCCGCATCCGTGAAAAAATCGAAATCAATCCCAAAGACCCGAAGTATCTGAAGGTGGTGTGGGGCATTGGCTACAAAATCGAAAAATATTAAATACTCCTACGGCCTGAAGACCATCGCATTCCTGCTGGCAGCGGTGTGCGTGTTCTCGGGCGCGTGGATCACGGGCAGCATGTTGAAAATTTTGAATGATTTCGGCTGGGAGAACACCATGGTGCGCGAAAAGCCCGTATTCACGGATACCGCGCTGTTCCAGAACGAGGTCGGCAATGCTGTGCTCAACGTATACAACGCCTGCATCTACAACGACTGGGAAACCGACGCCCTGCCGACATTTGCCACGCTTGAAGAGGAGCAGGCCGCCGCCGAGCAGATGCGGCAAAACCTGCGTGAACGCGTATATGAGGAGCTTTCGGGAGAATATCGCTACGTCTATAACGAATACGGCGAGCCCGTTACCGCCGTTTCGGGCGGGACGGCGCAGACCTATACGCCCACCCAAGCGGAATTGGAGGAAGCGTATCAGACGGCGTCCACCACCTACGAACTGCGGGATTTCACCAACGCTTCCGTTTTTATCAACGCGGCAATGACCGAAGAGGAACTTGCCGATGCGGTTGCGGAAGTGTATAACGCGCAGCTAAGCTTTGCACAGCGCACATTCCGTGCGGGCGTGCTGCGCGCGCAGGAATCGCTTGCCGCGCTGCAAAACTTTCGGTATTTCCTGATCGATACACAGACCGGGGAATGGATAACCAACATGGAGGGCGTTGCTTCCGCCGACGACTTTTTCAACGCCTTTTCCGACGACGACTGGTTTTTCGGCTACACGGTCGAAAGCGGTCTGATCCGTTATTCCGAATCCGCTTCGCAGATGCTGTTGAACGACGTCTGGAACGGGGGCGTCTCCGAAAATTTTGCGTCGTTTCTGGATGCCAATTTTTCGGAAGCGGGCTATGACATCTATGTCGGCGTTCCGCGGTCACTTGTGGCGGGCGACAGTTTTTGGGACGCCGCGCAGACTTTCCAGAAAAGCTCCGACCAGATCGACCAGCTGCTGGCGGCGCTGGTGAGCACACTGACCGTTGCACTGGCGCTTTCCATCTATTTGCTGCTGACCGCTGGGCGTGTGCGCGGGAGCGAGGATGTACAGTTCCTGCCGCAAGACCGTCTGCCGGGCGACGTGCATTTTCTGTTCTCCGCAATTCTCTGCACAATCTCTGGGCTTCTGGCTTTCGGTTTGATGGAAGAATTCATCGGCGTTACAGACGACACCACTTACCAGATCCGCAGCGTCTCGCTTTTGCAGCTGGGCGCCTCCCTCTGCGCAGCACTGCTGTATGCCTTTATTACGGAATGGATCTTATCGGTCGCAAAATATGCGAAATCCGACCGCTCGTATTTCGCCTCCATGCTGCTTGTTCGCGGCGGACGGCGGTTCTGGCGCTGGTGTAAGCGCTTGTACGGCGGGCGGCATCGGTTGACGCACATCACAAGGAAAACCGTCGTGTTTGTCGTTTTGTATCTGCTTATCAATTTCCTGCTGCTGGCAACGGGCAACTCGGCAATGATCCTCCCGGTACTGCTCTTTAACATCGTGGTACTGCTGCTGGTGCGGCGGTATCTGTCCGCACTGGATCAAATCATGGATGCGGCCGAGGCGGGCAAGCGCGGTGAAACGCCGAAGCCGCTCGACGCAGACCACATGCCCGAACCGCTCGGAAACTTGGCGCGCAACCTGCGCATCACGCAGGAGGAAATGCAAAAAGCGGTGCAGGAGGCAATCAAAGGAGAGCGGATGAAAGCGGAACTCATCACCAACGTTTCGCACGACCTGAAAACGCCGCTGACCTCCATTATCTCGTATGTGGACCTGCTCAAGAAGTGCGACATCCAAGACCCGAACGCGCAGGACTATATCAATGTGCTCGATGAAAAGTCCACCCGCCTTAAACGGCTCATTGAAGATCTGGTCGAGGCATCGAAAGCGTCGTCGGGCGCGATAACGCTGCACAAAATGCACGTCAACCTCTATGAACTGGCGGTGCAGGCGATCGGCGAGCTGGAGGACAGCTTTGAAGAACGCGATCTGCAAATCGTGCTCAACACCCCCGAAGAAGCGCCTGTCGTGTTTGCCGACAGCCAGAAGACCTGGCGCGTCATCGACAACCTGCTGAACAACGCACGCAAATACTCCCTGCCGGGTTCACGGGTCTATGTAGATGTGTTTTCCGCAGGCGATTGCGGCGTGTTCCGCATCAAAAACGTATCCGGCGAGCCGCTGAACATCGACCCGGAGGAGCTGACCCAGCGCTTTGTGCGCGGCGACGCTTCACGAACCCTCGAGGGCAGCGGGCTGGGGCTTTCGATCGCCAAAGACCTGTGCAAATTACAGGGCGGTGAACTAAAGCTCGAGATCGACGGCGATCTATTTAAGGCGACCGTATCTTTACCCGCCTCGGGCGGTGCGGAACTTGCAGCCGCGGCGCAGGCGCAGCAGCAGGAGCTGCAAGCGCAGCTGCCGCAGGCTGTTACAGAAAAAGCGCCCGTACCTGACCAAGACGCGGAGCCCGGCACAGCGCCGGCAGAAGAAAGGAAGGCTTGACAATGCTGACTTCTCTTTGTGTTTTTGTCATTCTGAGCGGCGCGGCGGCCGCGCTGCTCATTGCTCGCCGGCTGCGCCGCAGCCCCTCGGAGGGCGTAGTGTGCGACGTGCTGGAGGGTGTGCAGGTTTTCGGCTACTGTATGGTCGCGTTAGAAAGCGTGGCGTTATACGGCGTGCTTTCAGGACAGATTCAATTTTAGATATTGCATATTCGCAATCAAACACAAAAACACCGGGCGCAGTCAGTGGACTGCGCCCGGTGTTTTTGCATGTTTCTGTTTTGGTTTATGCCGATTTTTTTGTTTTGCCCTTCGGCGGCTTGTCGCCAAGCTCTACCAGCTTGTTCGCCCCCGCCCACAAAAGCATGGCGATGAACAGGAACAGCATAAGGAAGAACGCCGTCGTCAGGCGGAGTGTTTCGACCGTTATCAACCCGCCAAAAAGAACGCCAATGACCGATTCCGGGAAGAACGCCGAAAGGTTCAGCGTCCCGTCTAAAAACGGCGCTGCCACATAGTGGAACGAAATATACATCGCGATCATCGAAAGGATCCCGCCGCCTGCGATGCACATTGGGACGGTTTTCTTTTTTGATACGATCGCAAAGACCAGGATCACAAGCGCCAGCACCACCGCCAATGCGAAGAACACGACGAATGAGATCGCCGCAGGCTTCACGATATTCAGCGAATCCGACACCTGCACGGACCCTTCGCCCAGATACTGTTCCAGCGTCGGCAGAAACTCTGTAAAGATTTTATGCAAGCTTAAAGTCTCTTTCGTCTCGCCGGTGTCCGCCGTGTTGCCCTGCAGCTGCGAAAGCAGCTGAAATGCAGAGGACTGAGTCAAAATATACACCAAGTTGCTGAAATATGCCGATATCGGCACGCACACGGCAAGAATCGCCATTATCAGGCGGTACAGCACCTCTTTGCCGCCTTTTTGCTTTGTTTTTGCCATAACCGGTTCTCCTTTACTGCTCCTGATTCACATGCGCGCAAAGCTTACGCCTTTTGCGCACCTTTTGCCTTTTCCCACGAGGAATTCAGCGCCACAGTCCGGTTGAACACCGGCTTTTCAGTCGTTGAGGTCTTGTCCACACAGAAATAGCCCTGCCGCAGGAACTGGAACACATCGCCGGGGGCGGCATCGCGCAGCGCGCCCTCCAGCATGCAATCCGTAAGCCGGGTGAGCGAATCCGGATTGAGATTGCGTTCAAAGCTGCCGTTCGTCTCGTCCGACGGATTCTCCACCGAGAACAGCCGGTCGTAAAGCCGCACCTCGGCCTGGAAGCAATCCGCCGCGCTGACCCAGTGCATTGTCCCCTTGACCTTGCGCCCGTCGGGGGAATTCCCGCCGCGGCTTGCGGGGTCATAGGTGCAGTGCACGGCGGTCACCTCGCCGTTTTCATCGGTATCGTACCCTGTGCATTTGACGAAATACGCGCTTTTTAAACGCACCTCGTTGCCGGGGAACAGGCGGAAATATTTTTTCGGCGGATCGACCATAAAGTCGTCGCGCTCAATGAACAGTTCACGCGAGAACACGATCTGGCGCGTGCCCATTTCGGGGTGCGCGGGGTGCACTTCCACGTCGAGCAGTTCCGTTTTGCCCTCGGGATAATTGTCCACGATCAGCTTTAAGGGGTGTAGCACCGCCATGGCGCGCGGCGCAGTCTCGTTCAGCTCGTCGCGCACGCAGGATTCCAAAAGCCCCATATCCACCACGGAATACGCCTTGGATACGCCGATCTTTTCGCAGAAATTGCGGATCGCCGCCGGCGGGTAGCCCCTGCGGCGCATACCGGAAAGCGTCGCCATGCGCGGGTCGTCCCAGCCGTCCACAATGCCGTCGCGCACGAGCGCCAGGCACTTGCGCTTGCTCGTTAAGCAGTAATTGAGGTTCAGCCGCGCAAATTCGATCTGGCGCGGCGGGTTCGGAATCGAAAGCTCGCGCAGGAACCAGTCGTACAACGGGCGGTGGTTTTCAAATTCCAGCGAGCAAAGTGAGTGCGTCACACCCTCTTTCGCATCGGAAAGCGGATGCGCGAAATCGTACATCGGATACACGCACCACTTGTCGCCTGTGCGGTGGTGCGCGACGTGCGCGATGCGGTAAATTACGGGATCGCGCATATTGAGGTTCGGCGACGCCATATCGATCTTGGCGCGCAGGACCTTGGCGCCGTTCTTGAATTCGCCCGCGGTCATGCGGCGGAACAAGTCGAGGTTTTCTTCCACGCTGCGGTCGCGGTACGGGCTGTTTCTGCCCGGTTCGGTGAGCGTCCCGCGGTATTCGCGGATCTCGTCGGCGGAAAGGTCATCCACATACGCCTTACCCATTTCGATGAGCTTGACGGCGCATTCGTAAATAAAATCAAAATAATCCGACGCAAAGAGGCACTTGTCCCACGTAAAGCCGAGCCAGCGGATGTCCTCTTTGATGGACTCCACATACTCGGTGTCTTCCTTTTGGGGGTTCGTGTCGTCAAGACGCAGGTTGCATGTGCCGCCGTATTTCTGCGCCGTGCCGAAGTTGATGCAGATCGCCTTGGCGTGCCCGATGTGCAAGTAGCCGTTCGGCTCAGGCGGGAAGCGCGTCTGCACATGGGTGTAAACGCCGTTTTTCAGGTCCTCGTCGATCTTATCGTGTATAAAATTGGAAGGCATGGAGTTTTCTCTCTCTTCTGCCGCCATTCGAAAGCCTCCTTTGGGGGCGCCTGCGCGCCGCCATTCTCCGTTTTTCGGGGTCAAATGCTTTTATAATAGTCCGCCGCCGCCTGCAGCCGCGCGCGCACGGTCTTTTCCCCCAAGAGCCGCAGGATCGTGCAGAGATCCGGGGTGTTGGTGCGCCCTGTGACTGCCACGCGGATGACCGTGGACACGTCGCTGACATTGCCCTTATAATTTTCCGGATTGGCTTTCCAGTCGCGCATCTCCGGTGCAAAGCCCAGCGGCGCGCAAATGGATTTTACCTTGGCAAACCATTCGGGATTGTCATCTTCGGGCGACCAGACCGTCAAATACTGTTCTAAGATCGCCGCCGCATCCTGCGGATTGATCGATTCCGGCAGCGTGTAGTCCGGCGTGTAAAGGTCGTCATACATATAGGAAAAATACATTGGCACTTCCGAGAATGCCGCAATATCCTTGCGCGGCTTTTTGCCGCCGCGGTCGAGCGCGAACATCCCCATGGCCTTGTCTTTATTCGCTTCGAGCCGTTTTGCAAAATCCGGGTCAAACGCTTTTGCCCAGGCAAGCGTGCCGTCGTATACCGCTTCGGCACTCATGCGGGAAATGCAGTTTTTGCTGACGTCACGCAGCTTCTGCATATCGAACAGCGCGCCCGACACGGAAAGCTTTTTGAGGTTAAAGGGGAACGCGGTGAGTTCTGCGGTCGGGTTCGCGCGCCGCCAGTCCTCGAAATTGGAGTTGAGCAGGGTCAGCAGGTATTCCTTGACGCTCTCTGCCGGGTATCCCTCTTCGGCAAAATGGCTGACCGCCGCTTCGGGGTCCTTGCGCTTGGAAATTTTACGCTTACCGCCCGTTTCCGCATCGATCTTCATGATCTGCGGGGTGTGGGCGTATTTCGGCACGCGGAACCCACACGCGCGAAACAGCGCGATGTGCTTGGGCAGCGAGGGCAGCCATTCCTCGCCGCGGATGACGTGCGTGGTGCGCATATAGTGGTCGTCGCAGACGTGCGCGAAGTGGTAGGTCGGCACGCCGTCGCTTTTGAGAAGCACCTCGTCAATGATGTTTTCCGGCATTTCAAGTTTTCCGCGCGCCATGTCCTCAATCGTAATGCGGCGCGATTCGTCGCCGTCGGAACGAAGCCGCAGCACATAGGGCTTGCCGGCTTTCAGGTTCGCTTCGATCTCTTCATCCGAAAGGTCGCGGCATTTCGCGTATTTTCCGAAATATCCGCGCAAAAGCGCCCCCTCGCGTTCCTGCCGGTCGCGCAATTCTGCGAGCTCTTCCGCCGTGCAGAAGCACGGATAAGCAAGGCCGCAGCGCACCAGGTCCTTTGCGACGGTCTGATAAATTTCCACACGCGCGGACTGCGTGTATGGCCCGTATGTACCTTTCTCGCCGTCCTTGGTCACGCCCTCGTCAAAGGTGATGCCGAACGCTTCGAGCCCATCTAAGATCGCCGCCACGCCGTCGCCGATCTCGCGTTTTTTATCCGTATCTTCAATACGCAGGTACACAACGCCTTTCGACTGCCGCGCGGTCATATAATCCGCAAGCGCCCCAAACAGCCCACCGATATGCAGATACCCCGTGGGGCTCGGTGAAAAGCGGGTCACGCGCGCGCCCTCGGGAAGACGACGCGGCGGATACTGCGCCTCCAGATCGGCGGGTGTTTTTTGGATATGCGGGAACAAAAGCTCCGCGATTTTTTGCGTGTCTGTCACAGCCGTTCACACCTCGCAATTTCAGGTATACTGTTATATTATCGCAGAAAACCGCCAAAGTATCAACTGTTTTTTTTGCGGAAAGCGCGCGCAGCGGTACTTTTTCCCCGTATTTTTGCACGAATCGCCTGCCGTACACACACAAAATGTTGCTTTTTGCTTCGCGCAGATGATACAATAGACATATATCGGTAAAATGATGATTTGAAATGGGGTATGGCTATGCGAGAAAAATCGGCAGATTGGTTCAAAGCGCATAAGGTCCCGGTCGCCATTGCGGCGGCAGCTGTAGCGGTGGTGATCGTCGCCGTGATGGTTGTGGTCGTTGTGACACAAAAAGGGGACAGTGCGCCGGCAAGCGGCACGACCGTTTCGGCTGTGCAGACGACCGCACCGACCACCGCCCCTGCCACAACCGCAGTCGAGACAACGGCGGCAGCCACGCAGGCGGCAAGGCCGAGCGCCTCCGCGCAGTCTTCCGGTGGCGGCCAAACCACGCCCGCAGCGACGGAAACGGCAGCAAGCCTGACGGACGGCAGCAAGACCGTGTACTATCCGCAAAGCCTGACCTCCATGGATCGGAAATACCCCGTCATCGTCTGGGCAAACGGCACGGGCTGCGCAACGGCGACATACAACGCCTTGCTGGAGACTTTTGCCGAAGCGGGGTATATCGTCGTGGCAGACGCCTCTGTGATGACGGCGGACGGCACGGCACAGCGGGATTCCATAGATTATATTCTCGGGGAAGCGACCCGTTCCGGCAGCCCATTCTACAACAAAGTGGATATGTCAAACATCGGTGCGGCAGGGCACTCCCAGGGCGGGCGCAGCGCGGTGAACGCCGCGCAGGCCGACAGCCGCATTCGCTTCGTGCTCTCCATCGCGGGCGCAAGCTCTGCAGACGAAGCGCGCGGGCTTAACACGCCGATCTTCTTCATGACCGGCACGTCCGACGCCATTGTGCTCTCCTCCATGTGGGTCGAACCCTCGTATGCGGCCGTAACGGGCCGCGCCGTATACGCTTCGCTGACCGGCGGCGTGCACACCACCTGCATGACCAATCCCGAAAAGATCTCCGATTATGCCGTGGAATGGTTCGACGCGTATTTGAAAAACGACCGCGCGGCGATGAACACGTTTGCGGCGGACGGGGCGCTCTCGAAAGACGGCGACTGGCAGGACTTCGCGTGTAAAAACTAAATGCGGCGCACACAAAAAGGCTCCCTTCGTAGGGAGCCTTTTTCATTGCTTCGTATGTAAGGAAACGCTTATTCCTCGATCTTGAGCTTGCGCACGATCGCGCACAGATGCTCTTTCGTGAAGATGACCGGCGTAGGATACAGCGGATGTGCTTCTTTCATGGCGCGTTCCACGATCAGGTCGATGTCCTCATCCTTGATCTGCGTAAAGCCCGTGGGGATGTTCATGCGCGCGTTCATGCCCTTGATCGCTTCAATGAACTTGCACGCTTTATCCGCTTCGCTCACGCCGGCGACACCCGCAATGTCGGCAAGCTTTGCCAGACGCGGATAGATCGCGCTGCCGTATTCCTCGAGCACGACGGGTAAAATGACCGCGTTCGCAAGGCCGTGTGCAATGCCGTACATGCCGCCGAGGTTATGCGCGATGGCATGGACATAGCCAACGTAGGCGCGCGTAAACGCCATGCCGGCATAGAACGACGCGAGCAGCATGTTGTTGCGCGCTTCGATGTTCTTGCCGTCGTTATATGCAACCTCCAGATTGTCGAAAATCAGCTTGGTTGCCTTTTCCGCATATTCGGACGTGGATTTCACGTTGCTCTTGCCGATATACGCTTCCACCGCGTGGGTAAGCGCATCCATGCCCGTTGTTGAAGTGATGTGCGGGGGCAGGCCGACGGTCAGTTCCGGGTCGAGCACCGCGAATTTCGGGCGCAGGCAGGGGTCGTTGATGGCATATTTTTCATGCGTCTGCGTGTTGGAGACGACTGCCGCAAGCGTGGTTTCCGAGCCCGTGCCCGCCGTGGTGGGCACCGCATAGAACGGCGGCAGCTTGTGCATGACCTTCATCACGCCGCGCATCTGCGGGATCGTTTTGTTCGGGCGCACCACACGCGCCGCCGCGGCCTTGGCGCAGTCCATCGGGCTGCCGCCGCCGAACGCGATGATGCCTTCGCAGTTGTTCTGCACGAACATTTCGCGCGCTTCCTCGATATTTTCGATCGAGGGGTTCGGATGCACGCCGTCATACACGACATAATGGATGTTCTTTTCTTTCAGCTTTTCAAAAAGCCCGTCGAGCAGATGCAGGCTCATAAGACCCTTATCCGTCACGATCAGAATGTTCTGGATACCTTTGCCCGCGATAACGTCCGGAAGCTGTTTGATGCACCCGGGACCGGTCAGCAGCTGCGGCTCGGACCAGTCGAGAAAGTACATGAATACCTTCATGATTTTTTGGAATGCGCGGTAATACGCAACCTTCAAAGCCCACATAGCTTCGCACCATCCTTTATTGATTTTGGCAGAAACATTTGCCAATTTGATATTTATTTTACAGGATTTTCACAAATATTGCAAGCCTTTTCCAAATATTCCCGTGCGCATTGCGCATCGTGGGCGATGGCGGCGGAAAGCGCGTCGAGCGAAGGGAACTTCTGCTCGGGGCGCAGGTATTTCAGCAGCTCCACGCGCGGGTGTTTTCCGTAAAGGTCGCCTTCATAATCGAGAATGCTCGTTTCGCTGCGCACCGTGTTTGTGCCGATGGTCGGGCGCACGCCGAAATTCGTCACCGCCGGATGATACACGCCGTCGAGCTGCACGCGCGCGGCGTAAACGCCGTACTTCGGGCGCACAAAGCCGTCCGGGAAAAACTGGTTGATGGTTGGGAAATGCAGCAGCCTGCCGCGGCGGTCGCCGTGTTCGACCAAAAACGCATAGGAAAAGGGCCTGCCGAGCATGGCGGTTGCCTGTTCGGTTTCGCCGTTTTCGAGCGCACGGCGGATGCGTGACGAAGAGATCGGCGCGCCGTCAAAACAGGCGGTCTGCGCCACGCGAAGCTCTATGCCTGCTTCTTCGCAGAAGCGGCGCAGGAGGTCTGTGTTGCCCGCTTTATCTTTGCCGAACGTGTAATTTTCACCGCAGCAAAGCGCGCCCGCCGAAAAGCGCTTTTGCAAAATTTCGTCAAAAAATTCCCGCGCTGAAAGTGCGTGGATGGCGCCAAAATCCACATATAAAGGGTTTATGCCGTTTTCGCGCAGCAGCGTCTCGCGGTCCTCGGCGGTCATAAGCGCCGGCGGTGCTTTGCCGAACAGGACTTTCGCGGGGTGCTCCGGAAACAGCAGTGCCGAAGGCTCGCCGCCGCCGCGTTTGGTAAGCTCCAGCACCTGCATATGCCCGCGGTGCAGGCCGTCAAAGGTGCCCAACGCGATGCTGTTTTTTGGTTCAGCCATCGACAAACACCCTCTTTACAAGCAGGCTGTCCCCTTCTTCGGGCATCTCACCTATCCCTAAGAATCGGTCTTCCGGCGCATATACACGGTAAAGCCCCGGTGCATGCAGCCCGTTCACGCGCGATGCGAGCAAATCGCCGCCGTTTTGAAAGCGCACACCCTGCGCCGCCGTTACATGCAGCGCGGGATAAGCGGACAGGCATACATCCACGGGATGCAGGACTTCCCCGAGTCGGTTTTCGTCGCGCAGGCGCTCAAGCTCTTCGAGTGGGACGCAGTCCGTTTCGGAAAACCCGTTCGCTGCCGTGCGGCGCAGCGCCGTAAGCACTGCCCCGGTCCCGAGTTTCTGCCCGATATCAGAAGCGAGTGAACGGATATAGGTCCCTGCCGAGCAAGTGACGCGCAACGTGAATTCGGTTTCGGTCAGATCCGTCAGTTCCAGCCCGGAAATCCGGATCTGCCGCGCCTTGCGCTCGACCGTCTCGCCGCGGCGTGCAAGCTCATACAGCCGCACCCCGTTTTGCGACACGGCGGAATACATCGGCGGCAGCTGTTCGCTCTCCCCGAGAAAGCCCTGCACGACCTCTCGCACCTGTTCGGGCGAGACGTGCACGGGAAATTCGCCCGTCACCTTGCCCGTGATGTCGAGCGTGTCGGTCGTGACCCCCAACCGCACGCGGGCAACATAGGTTTTTTCATGCGCGGGCAGCAACGCAATAAAACGCGAAGCGCCCGAAAGCGCCACGGGGAGCACCCCGGTCGCCATCGGGTCGAGCGTGCCGGTATGCCCGGCTTTTTTTACACCGAGGATCGCCCTTGCGCGGTTTGTCGCGGTAAACGAAGTAATCCCCTGCGGTTTGTCTATACAGATAAATCCCGTCATGGTGTTTCCAATTCTGATCTGACCGCGTCCAAAAGCCGGTTTTTTCCCGCTTCGAGCGCGCCTGCTTCAATTTCGCAGCCTGCGGCGCGCGCATGCCCGCCGCCGCCGAGCTTCGCACAGATGCGCGAGGCGTCATACGGCGCGTAGGTGCGCACCGAGACCTTGTAGCTGCCATCCTCGCGCTCGCGCAAAGTCAGCCCCACTTCGACGCCTTCGATCTTACGCGGAAGCGAAGCAATGCCGTCGCACTCCGACTCGTTTGAACCGCTTTTGCGGAACATCTCCTGTGTGATGACCACCATTGCGCAGCACCCGTTGAACTGCAGTTCCAGCGCGTCGAGCACCAGCGCTTCCAGCTTCAAATAGGTTTTGGTCTTGGTCTCGAACATGACGCGGTTGATCTCATCAAAATCCGCGCCTTTCCGCAGCATCTCGGCGGCGAGCTCCAGCGTTTCGGGCGTGACATTGGAATAGCGGAAGCAGCCCGTGTCGGTGGAAAGCCCCGTGTAGATGCAGTCGGCGATTTCGGGTGTGATCTCCACCCCGAGTGCTTGGATCACGCGGTAGATCAGTTCACAGGTCGCCGCGCATTCCTCCAGAAACAGCGCGTCTGCGTATTTTGTGTTGGAAAGGTGGTGATCGATGCACAGATCGACACGACCTCCATAGGCTTCGCAGAGCTTTGCGCCCAGAAGCTTTGTGTCGGCGATATCCACCGCGACCACAAACGATGCTTCAAACACCTGTTCCGTGATCCCTTTGCGCATATAATCATATTTCGGCGGGATCGCGTCATTGCAGACGACGCGCGCCGTTTTGCCGAGATGTTGCAGCGCATGCAGCAGCGCAAACCCGCTGCCGAGCGTATCGCCGTCGGGGTTGCGGTGCGTCAAGATGAGGATACGGTCCTTTTGCGCCAGCAGCCCTGCTGCCTCGGCCGCATTTACGTTACGCATCGTTTCCTCCTGAAATGTGCTTCATCTTCTCAAAGATTTCCATGCCGCGTTCAACGGAATCATCCGCAACAAACCGCAGTTCGGGCGTTTTGCGCAAATGCAGCCGCTGCCCGATTTCCCGGCGCAGATAGCCCGTCGCGCTTTTCAATCCTTTGACCGCCTCTTTGGCAGTATCCAACCCTTCCAGCGCGCTGACATATACCTTTGCCACCGATAGGTCGCGGCTGACCTCCACACGCACAACCGTGAGCATTTTCTCTTTCACACGCGGGTCTTTGAGCTCGCGCAGGAGAGCGACCAACTCACGCTTGATGTCCTCGGAAGTTCTGTCTGTTTTATAGCCTGCCATCCTTATCCCCTGCCGTTGCTAAAGTATTCGTAGTATGTGCGTTAATCGCGGTATTCTTCCATGACGAACGCTTCCAAAACGTCGCCTTCTTTGATGTCATTGAATTTTTCGAGCCCGATGCCGCACTCATAGCCCTGCGCGACCTCTTTGACGTCGTCCTTGAAACGTTTGAGCGAGGCAATCGCATCTTCGGCAATGACCACCCCGTCGCGCACGACGCGGATCTGGGCATTGCGCGTGACCTTGCCTTCAAGCACATAGGAACCCGCGATCATCCCCGCCGAAGAGAGCTTGAACACATTGCGCACCTCGGCGCGGCCAAGCTGTACTTCGCGGTATTTCGGCGCAAGCATGCCCTTGATGGCGGCTTCGATCTCTTCAATGCAGTCATAAATGACGCGGTACATGCGCATATCGATGCCGTCGCGTTCGGCAAGCTGCTGCGCCACCGGGTCGGGCCGCACGTTGAAGCCGACGATGATGGCGTTCGAGGCGTTGGCAAGCATGACGTCGGATTCGCTGATCGCGCCGACGCCGCCGTGAATGACCTTGACGTGGACTTCGTCGTTCGAAAGTTTTTCGAGGCTCTGGCGGACCGCTTCCACGGAGCCTTGCACGTCTGCCTTGACGATGATGTCGAGTTCCTTGATCTCGCCCTCGTTGATGGAGGCGAACAGGTTGTCAAGCGTGACCTTATGGAACTGCTTGAACTCCTCTTCCTTGGCTTCGCGTTTGCGCTGTTCCACGAGCTCGCGCGCAAGCTTCTCGTCAGAGACCGCGTCAAAGGTATCGCCCGCCTGCGGCACATCCACAAGGCCGGTGATCTCGACCGGGACCGAAGGACCGGCTTCCTGCACGCGCTGCCCGCGGTCGTTGGTCATCACGCGCACGCGGCCGACCGACATGCCCGCGACGATGGTGTCACCGGTTTTGAGCGTCCCGTTCTGCACGAGCAGCGTTGCCACGGGGCCGCGGCCTTTGTCCAGCCGCGCTTCAATGACCACGCCTTTGCCGGGGCGGTTCGGGTTTGCTTTGAGCTCTTTAATCTCCGCCACAAGCAGGATCGCTTCCAGCAGTTTGTCGATATTCTGATGCGTTTTGGCGGAAACCGGTACGCAGATGGTGTCACCGCCCCATTCTTCGGGGATCAACTCATATTCGGTGAGCTGCTGCATGATCTTTTCGGTCGAAGCGCCGGGTTTATCCATTTTGTTGATGGCGACGATGATACTGACGTTCGCCGCTTTCGCATGGTTGATGGCTTCGATGGTCTGCGGCATGATGCCGTCATCCGCTGCCACCACCAGCACGGCGATGTCCGTCGCCTGCGCGCCGCGCGCACGCATAGCCGTAAACGCCGCGTGGCCAGGGGTGTCGAGGAAGGTGATCTTTTGGCCGTCCACATCCACGCGATATGCGCCGATGTGCTGCGTGATGCCGCCCGCCTCGGTCTCGGTGACCGCCGTGTGGCGGATGGCGTCGAGCAGCGACGTCTTGCCGTGGTCAACGTGGCCCATGACCACCACGACCGGGTCGCGCGGGACAAGGTCTTCTTCGGCATCCTCGGTGTCGTCGATGATGCGTTCCTCAATGGTGACAACGACCTCTTTTTCGACCTTTGCGCCGAGTTCCGTGGCGACGATTGCCGCCGTCTCGTAGTCGATGACCTCGTTGACGGTCGCCATCTGCCCCAAAGAGAGCAGCTTTTTGATGACCTCCGCCGCTGTCATTTTCAGGCGGGAGGCAAGTTCGCCGACGGTGATCTCATCGGGAATGGTGACCTTGATCGGCTTTTTCGCGCGCTCAGCGGCGATGCGCGCCATGCGCTCTTTTTCGGTCTCGCGTTTGCGCGAACGCATGCCCTGCCGGCGGTACTGCTGCGATTTTTGCTTCAGCTTCTGCTTGTGCACGACATTGTCGCCGTTGTTGCGGTTGTTGACGGGCGCGATATTTTCATAGCGCTCGTTGTATTTGTCGAGTTCGACATTGCCCGCGCGCGTATCCACATGGCGCACCGCGCCTTTCGTGCGCGCCTGCATGGGCTTTGCCGGGTCCTTCGCCGGTTTCGCGGGCGCGGCATCCTTTTTGCCTGCCGGCGCCGCTTTCGGGGCTTCCGGCGCTTTTTCCTTTTTCGGTGCGGCGGTGCGCTGCATGGCAAAGTAGCTGTCTAAGGACTCGACCGCATTTTCAGCAGTCAGCACGTCGAACAGCACATCCAGTTCCTTTTCCTCCAGCGCGGTCTGCGACTTCTTTTCGCCGGGGAAGTATTTCCCTAACAAATCCGCCAGCTTTTTGCTGGGCATATTAAAATCTTTAGCTGCTTCATGGAGTTTGTATTTTTTCGTCATCCTATCATTCCCTCCCGATGTGGTCTTGTATGCTCGCGGCAAAGCCTGCGTCGTTAACGGTGAGCACCGCCGTGGGTTTTGCGCCGATCGCCTTGCCGAGCTCCTGCATCGTCCATGCGCTGCGGCGCAGCGTGGTGTTCGGGGAAAAACGAGCTGTGGCGCGTTCCATCTCCCCGCCGAGACGCACAGAGGCGTCAGACGCAAGCAGGCACAGGCACGCCGATCCGTTTTGTATCGCGCCGAGCGCCGCGTCATGCCCGACGCTCAAGCACCCCGCGCGGCGGGCGATCCCCAAAAGCCCGCTTGCTTTGTTATCCGTCACGCTGCAGCGCCTCCTCCAATTCGGCGTAAACGCTGTCGGGGACAGTGCAGCCGAAAACGCGGTCGAGCCGCTTCGCTTTTTTCGCTTTCAAAAGGCAGCCGACATCGGGGCAGATGTAAGCGCCTCTGCCCGGTTTTTTGCCGGTCGTGTCCAGGCTGATGACGCCGTCGGGCGATTTGACCACCCGCACGAGTTCACGCTTCGGCTTTTGCGCGCCGCAGCCCGTGCAAAGGCGCATCGGTATGTTTTTGGTTTTCACGCTGTCAGCTCCCTTGTTGCCTGCAAATAGGACGGGCCTTTAGCCCTCGTAAAACCCACTTTCGGGCTTGATGTCGATCTTCCAGCCGGTAAGGCGCGCCGCAAGGCGGGCGTTCTGCCCTTTGTTGCCGATGGCAAGCGAAAGCTGGTTGTCGGGTACGGTCGCCTGGCAGGAACGCGCTTCGGCATCCACGATCTCCACCTTGAGCACCTTAGCGGGTGCGAGCGCCGCGGCGACAAATTCCTGCGGGTCGTCGCTGTATACAACGATGTCGATCTTCTCGCCGCCGAGTTCCTCGACGATCTTATTGACACGCGCGCCGCGCGGCCCGATGCACGCGCCGACGGCGTCTACGTTTTCATCCTTGCTTTGCACGGCGATCTTCGTGCGCGCGCCCGCTTCCCGCGAGACCGCTTCGATCGTCACGGTGCCGTCATAGATTTCGGGCACTTCGGTTTCAAACAGCCGTTTGACAAGGCCGGGGTGCGTGCGCGAGATCATGGCCTTCGGCCCTTTTTCGGTGTCGCGGACATCCACGATAAAGACCTTCGTCAGGCTGCCTTCGGTGAACGTCTCGCCGGGGACCTGCTCGCCTTTCGGGAGGATCGCCTCCGCCTTGCCGATTTCGAGCGTCACGTTGCCGGTCACAGGGTCGATGCGCTGCACCTTCGCCGTGACAAGCTCCTGCTGTTTGGACTGGAATTCCATCATGATCTGCCCGCGCTCCGCATCGCGGATGCCCTGGCGGATGACGTGCTTTGCCGTCTGCGCCGCGATCCGGCCGAAGTCTTTCGCTTCGAGCGCGATCTGGATCTCGTCGCCCACCGCCGCGTCGGGCTTATACTTCTGCGCCTCTTCGACGGTGATTTCGCAGTCCGGGTCCTCGACCGTTTCCACGACCTTCTTGTGCAGGAACACGTTCATGATGCTATTTTCGGGGTCGATCTCGCAGGAGATGACATCCTTGCCGTTGTAATCCTTTTTGACTGCGACCAAAATCGCCGCCTTGATCTTTTCATATAGATATTCCGCAGGGATGCCCTTTTCTTTTTCCAGCGCTTTGACCGCTTCAAAAAACTCCTTGTTCATCTTTAAAAACCTCCAAAATCATCGAGCTTTACCCACGATGCTTCTTTTTTGTCAAACATACGAACGGCGCCGTCGTCGCACTGCACGGTCACAACGCCGTCCGCGTAATCTTCCAGAACGCCCTTGTATTCACGTCTGCCGTCCACCGCACGGATGAACCGCACCATCACGTCCGCACCAAGGTAGCGTTCAAAGTGAAAGTCCCGCGTCAGTTCGCGTTCGATCCCCGGGGACTGCACCTGCAAGCTGTAACTGCGGTCGATGGGGTCCGCTTCATCGAGCGGTTCGTCGAGCGCCTGACTCATCGCCACGCAGTCTTCAATCGAGACGGCGCTGTCTTCTTTATCAATAATGATGCGCAGGTACCACTCGGTCCCCTCTTTCAAAAAGCGCACATCCCAAAGCACCAGTCCCAGCGCCTTTGCGATCGGTTCGGCGATCTCCCAGACCACCGCCGCCGTATTCTGCTTTTTTTCCGCCATATCGGTCTTTGGCGCGCCGACTTCCGCGGCGCGTCTCCTTTCTCCCACAAAGTCCTGACAAAACGAGGAGAGCGGGTCGCCCCACTCTCCAATCGCAGCCTGTATTCTTACTTTGCCATCATAGCACAAGTGCCCATAAATTGCAAGCCTTTTTTCCCGCTCACAGGTCGTCGGCGTCCTGCACGGGGTTTTCGGTGTGGTCCTTCGGCGTGCCGGTGTAGCTGCCGAGCACGTCGGTGCGGGCGGTCTCGGTGTCAAAGCCGTGCCAGATGTCGGCGATCTCCTCGGTGACCTCGCTGATCTTTTCGACCGCGCGCTGCGACGGTTTTTTATTCTTATCCTTTTCCTTTGGCATTTTTGTGCTCCTTTCCGCTTTTGCGCGATTTCGGGCGTTCACCCAAATTAGCTTTTGCGGAAAAGGCGCAAACATACGCACGCTTTCGGTTTTGCGCATCTAATATCTAACATCTAATACCTAAAACGGGCAGCCGAAGCTGCCCGTTTTCAGTCCAGATACACGTCTACGACGTTTTCGTCCGCCTGCAGGGTGGAGACGATGATCTTCAGTGCGTTGTCCGTTTTCGGGAAGATGATCGCCTTGATCGTGGAGGTGTCCTTTTTTCTGCGGAACTTGGAATCGTTGTCGTAAAGGATCTCCATGGAGTGCACCACCGTGCCCGTGCGCTTGATGAGGCTGGAGATCTTCGGTACCTGCTCGGCGAGGTCCTTGACCTCGATATACAGCGCCTTGCCTGCCTTGCCGCGGACAACGACTTTTTTGAGCGAATTGAGCGTCATATAGATGACAAAGGTCGCGACCACGGCCCCCGTTACGAAGCCTGCGCCAACGGCGATGCCGATGCACGAGACCGCCCAGAGGCTTGCCGCCGTGGTAAGTCCCTTCACGGAAAAGCCCTCGCGCAAAATGGTGCCCGCGCCTAAAAAACCGATGCCGCTGACGACCTGCGCCGCCATACGGGTGATGTCTACGTTCGCCTGGTTCGCATAGGTTTTAGAGATGTATACGGAGGTCAGCATAATCAGCGTCGAACCGACCGCCACAAGGATGTGCGTGCGGAAACCCGCCGGACGGTGCGAGTGCTCGCGCTCAAAGCCGATGATGCCGCTGAGCAGGACACTTAAAGCCAGTTTCCACGCCGCGTCCAGCGCAAAGCGGAATTCCTGGTTGTTCCAAAGCCATAGCGCGGCTTCTTTGAGCCATTCCATTGGGGCACCTCCTTTACACTTTTTTGAATTTCGGAATCAGCAGCACGATGGCCGCCCAGAACAGTTCGAATACCAGAAGCTCGGCAACGCCCGCCTGCCCGAGCCCCGAGAAAAAGCTGAGCACCGCCATGAGCAATACACTGAGCCCTACGCCGATGTAGAGCAGGACCTGTGACAGGCGGTATTTTTCCTCAAGCACAAACGCCGCCAAAAACGCGCGCAGGGCAGCGGCGGTCGAGCCGCTGTGCAAAATTGCGCAGGGTTCCGCGCGCGGGGGCTCTTCGCAGAGCTCGCGGAACATATCACCCGCGACGGGATTGATGATCTTCACAAGGTTATGCGGCAGGTCAAAATACTGCTCCACAAGCCCTTCGGTAATGTTCGGGTCCGACGTGCGCAGCAAAATGGTCACACCGTATTTTTCGAGCCGCTGTAAATAGACGGAGATCTGCTTGTCGGACGCATACTCCACTACGAACAGCGCGGCAGTCTTGCCCTCGACGGCGAGGTACAGCACCTGGCAGCCGTCTTTTTTGAACCGCTGTTCTTCTTCGCGCGACGGGGCGTCCACATTGTGCTTCAAAAGCAGGTCGCGGCTGCCCACGAGCACGCGCTGGTTATAGATCCAGCCCGAACAGCCGAGCCGTTCTTCATAGACCAGAGATTCAACAGGCGGCAGAATCTCGCGTTTGGAAAGAATGACTGCATCAAACACGTCGGAAAGCGTCCCGCCCGACTGGATGGTCATGGCGGCCGTGTACAAAAGCGCCTCGTCCACGCGCATCTTATGATAGGTCTTCATGCCGCACAGCCGGCACTGGCAGCCGTCGAACAGCTCGGCGGCATCGAGCACCACAGCGTTTGCCGTGACCGCATCGAACGCGGCGTCATAGCTGCTCAAAAGCGAGTTCTGCGCACGCAGGCGGCGGTTGACGCTGCCAAACGCGGCGGCAGAACCCGGCACGGCGGCAAGCGGAAGTCCCACGAGCACCGTGGCGGCAATGGCGGAAACGCCGGCGAACACATCGTTGCGCACGAAGCTCGTCACAGCACCGATGAGAAAAGCGGCAATAAGCACCGCGGGGAGTGCGTTTGCGTATACATCGAAATCGCGGTTGTTGGTTTTGGAAACACGCACGAAATCCGACGGAAATGCGATCTTTCTGGAATAGCGCACGTCCGGGTCCCCAAGCAAAAGCCCGCGCCCGATCTCAAACGCCGTCTCCGGCGACTCGATGCGCGCAACGCTCGAAAAGCGCCCGCTGCGTTCGGCGACCATCATAAAGTCGGCAATATCTTCTTTCAGTTTGCGGTGTCGGCCCGCAAAATACAGGGTCAAAAGCAGAAACGCCGGCGCGGAATAGAGCGGGATTTCCGTCAGCCGTTCGGGATACGCCAAAGAGATGGCTGCCTGCGCGAGCGCGAACAGCAACGCAACGAACAGGCCGGTTTCCGCCGTTACGCGGCGGCGCGCCATCCCGACAAATGCCGTTTTCAACTGCGGCAGGCAAATGAGGAACCCGCCAAACAGCAGCACCAGATGCAGGGCACTGTACACTGCGGGGCTACCACCCAAAAGGGCAAAGCTCCCCGTATATTGCACGAGCAGCGCCGACGCGGCAGCAGCAAGCAAAAACACAAGGCTCAGCCACAGGCGCACGGTAAAGCCGCGTTTTTCCGAAAGAAAAATATCAAAAACCGCTTGTGCGTCTTTCGGTCCGTAAAACTCACGAAGCACCCGCACCGGCTCGTTGTCGGGCTTCGGCACGCGGCGTCTGCGGCGGCGAGACGTTTGTGCGTCTTCGGGCGGTACGTCTTCATCGAAATCCGCAGCATCCGCCTGCGGCACATCGGGTATGGCGCGGGTTCGCGCGTCATCCTCGTCTGTCGGCTCGTCGTCAACCGGCGCTTCCCCTGCGGCAGGCGCGTCGTCCGCTGTCTCCAGCCCCGGAAACAGACGGAATCCCTTCGCCCGCTCGCGGCGGCGCACACGAAGCGAGCGTTCCGCCGTCTCCTCGTCGATCTGCTCCACGGGATCTTCGCGGTTGTCAAAGCCTTCCAGCACCATCTGATTTTCCAGCTGCTCGTCCGCATCCGCCTGCGGCGCGGCGTAGGCTTTTAAATCACCCGCCTGCACGTCCGATTTCTCCTGCTCGGCCTTCAAAACCGCTTCGGGCGTTACGAGGGTCGGGATCGCTTCCAGTTCGCCTTGGGCTGCCGACCCCGACTTCCGCACGATCACGCCGGGCTTTTCGATCGTCTTCGGCGGCAACTGTTCCAAAAGCCGCCTGTGGTCCTGCGTCTTTTCAAGGTTCTGCTGCGGCCGGTTCAAAAAACGGTCGCGCTGGGCATCCGTTTCCATGACATGCCGTTTGGGCACAGGATCGAACTCACCCGTCGTGGTGCGTAAGACACGGTTGCCGATTTGATGCTCGATCCCGCTGTTATGTACGGCATGGGACTCCACTTCGTTGAATACGCGGGTCTTTTCAATAGAGATCTGCCCCGGCAGCGCCTCGGGCGGGGTCTCCTGCGCCTCTTCCTGCGGTTTTTCCGCCTGCGGGGTCGCGCCCGCAAGCAAAGGTTCGACTTCGCCGTCTTCCGCCTCTGCGCGCGGCGGTCTGTCTGAATGTGCATGGGGTTTTGCTTCGGGCGACGATTCTTCGGCAGTTTCCAGCATGGCGGCGCGGCGCGCCGCCTCCTTTAAGGACGTCCGCTTTTTCGGCGGCTGCTCCACCGGTTTTTCCGGCGCCGGCTTTTCGGAAGGCTGTGCGCCGGCTGGCACTTTCACTTGCGCCTTTGGCGCAGACGGTTCGGTATGCGCGGCCTTGCGCGGCGGCTCGGTGGGTTCGGGATGCGTCGCATTAGGCGTTTCGGGGCGCGGCGAAGCCGCCCTGCCGTTTTGTGCGGCGGGCTTTTCTTCATCGGCAAGCAGCGCGTCCACTTCGGAAAGCGACCAGACCTTGCTCCCTTTTTCGCCGTGCAGGTGCTTGACGTCGTCTAAAATCTTATCCACCGCAAGCCCCGACAGGATATCCTTTTGCGACATGGTTTACACCTCAGCCTCCAGAGATCTGCGCGAAGAAATTTCATATAGCAAAATGCCCGCCGCCACCGAGGCGTTGAGCGAATTGATCTTCCCCTTCATGGGCAAAGAAACGATAAAATCGCATTTTTCCCGCACGAGCCGCCCGAGGCCCTTGCCCTCTGCGCCGACCACCAGCGCGACGCCGCCGGAAAAATCCGTTTGTTTGTAGTCCGTTCCGTCCATATCCGCGCCGTAGACCCAGCAACCGTGCGCTTTAAGCTCATCGAGCGCCGCCGGGAGATTCGGCACGCGGGCGACACGGATGTACTCGAGCGCACCCGCCGAGGTCTTGCCGACCGTGGCGGAAAGCGAAGCGCTGCGGCGTTTGGGGATAATCACCCCGTGCGCACCCGCCGCTTCCGCAGTGCGTAAGATCGCGCCGAGGTTGTGGGGGTCCTCCAGTTCGTCGCAGACGACCACAAACGGCGGCTCGCCCCGCTCTTCGGCAACGGCGAGGATCTCTTCCAAAGTCGCATAGGTGTGCGCCGCGGCAAACGCCGCCACGCCCTGATGGTTCGCGCCATCGCAGAGCGCATCGAGCTTTTTGCGGTCCGTCTCCTTAACGACTGCACCGTTTTCGCGGCACGCCGCCATCAAGCGGCGGACAGCCGGGGCGTGCTCCCCGCGCAGCACGTAGAGCGTGTCGATCGCGCGGCCCGCCCGCAGCGCTTCCGCTACGGCGTTGCGCCCGATGATGAGATCTTCGTTTTTCGCATTCCGCTGCATAGTCCGCTCCTTTGACGCCATTGCGAAATGGGTATAGTTATTATAAGATTATACCATATCTTGTGTGCTTGTACAACCATTTTTTCTGCCGGTTTTTGGCGGCGCAGGCATGCCACCGCCGTAAATTGACAGCGCGGAAGATTTTGGATAGAATGGAAGAAAAAAAGGGGGCGCTCGATGTGTTCGAATACAGAAAAGCAACTGAAAAAGTGCTTTGCCGCCTTTGGAACCGGAACATTCGGATGCACCCGTTCGACCGCCGTTACCGCGCGTGGAAGCAGGACTTCCTGCGGATGAACCGGGATGGCACAGGCGCAACTTTCGCAATCCTGTACAATGAGGCGCCTGTCGGCGAGGGAACGCTTCTGTTTTCGCCGCAGTGTACCGCAATCCGCGGGCGGGAATGGCTTGCCGACGGCGTACGCACGGCAAACATAAACGCCCTGCGCATTCGCAAAGCTTACGAAGGGCAGGGCCACGTTTCGGCGCTCATGAAAGAAATGGAGCGGTATGCCGCCGAACAGGGGGTTGTGCGCCTGACCATCGGCGTCGCCGCGCCGGAAGCGCGCACCCGCGCCATTTACCGGCACTGGGGCTACACGGAATTTTTGAGAGAAACGGTCGAGGATGGCGATACAGTGCTGTACTATGCCAAAACGCTGTCCGCGTAGAGCGTATGGGATAGGGCGATTCCGTTTTGCCCCCGCCCTACACGGTTTCTGCAAACTTCCGCCTTTCGCAAAATTCCCTGCCGCATTTCTGGCGCCTAATATCTGATGTCCGCACTCTGATCTACGGACAAGCCGCAAGGGCTTTCCCTACGGCACGCACATAACGCGCCTAAAAGCAAGAACGGTCCCGTATGGTAACGGAACCGTCTTTTGCTTTTTGTTTATTCTTTTTCTCTCGCCTCACGCGCGAAACAACACACGGATGGTCGTGCCCACGCCCGGGGTGCTTTCCACGGAAAGCTGTGCGTCGTGCAGCTCGGCATCGTGCTTGACGATGGAAAGCCCGAGCCCCGTGCCGCCGGTGTCCTTGGAATGGCTTTTGTCCACGCGGTAAAACCGCTCGAAAATGCGCCCGAGGTGTTCTTCGGCGATGCCGATGCCATCGTCGGAGACGGAAAGCTGCGGTCTGCCGTCCACCGTTTCCAGCACGACACGCACCCCGCCGCCCGGGCGGTTATAGGCAATGGCGTTGTCACAAAGGTTGTGCACCATTTCGTAAAGCGCGGGTTCAAACCCGTTGACCACCGTTTCCCCACCCGAAAGCGCGAGCGTCACCTGCGATTTTTCGGCTTTTGCGGCAAGCTCGCCGAGCACCGCTTCGCACAGCGCGTGCAGCTCGACGGGCGCAAATTCCGCACGCAATTCGTCTTCATCCAGCCGCGAGAGCTTGATGATGTCCTCAATGAGCGTCAAAAGCCGGGCGGCCTCCTTGCGGATGCGTCCCGCAAATTTCGGGATGTCCTCCGGCTTTACAAGCCCGTTGCCGATGATCTCGGCGTAACCGAGGATCGAGGTCAGCGGCGTTTTCAACTCATGTGAGACGTTGGCGGAAAATTCGCGGCGCATTTTTTTGGAAAGCTCTGCATCCGTGACGTCCACAATGAACAGCACGGCGGCGGTGTTTTCCTCCGTGCCCGCCGCGGGCGCCGCCGACAGCGAATAGACCCGCCCCGCGCGCTTCATTTTTTTGGTTTTCGTTTTGCCTGCCAGTGCGCTTTCCACCACGGAAAGGTAGTGCTTGTCGCGGCTGAGCGACCGATAGCCGCCCGTCGCGTCGCCCGCCAGGATCTCGCGTGCGGCGGGATTGGCAGAGACGATCGAACCGTCGGCAGCGAATACGACCAGCCCGTCGGGCATGCCGGCGACGATCGCGTTGAACTCCTCTACGCTCTGCGCAAGCTGTTTTTCGCGGTTTGCGGCTTCCGCATCATGCGCTTTCAACTGCTTCGCGTAATCCGCTTCCAGCTTGAAGCAATAGCGCATGAGCGCCAGCATCATGCAGGAAAACAGCGCCAAAACGCCCGCGCACACCAAAGCCCAAACATCATAGAGCGGCAGCGCCAAAAGGATGAGTCCCGCGATACCGGGCAGCAGCGCTACGATATAGGTCAAAACGATTTTCATCGGGCCTTGTCGCATCAGCCTTCACCGCCGATCCGATAGCCGACGCCGCGGACGGTCTCGACATATTTGCCGGCGTCGCCGAGCTTTGCGCGCAGGGTGCGGATATGTACGTCGGCGGTGCGCGTCTCGCCGTCGAAATCATAGCCCCAGATCTTTTCAAGCAGCATGTCGCGCGTGAGTGCAATGCCCTCGTTTTGCAAAAGGTACTTGAGCAGGGCAAATTCTTTATAGGTCAATTCCACCGGGCTGCCGTCCACATACACGCGGTGCGTTTTGACGTTGAGCTCTATGGGTCCGCAGCGATAGATCTCGCCGTCTTCACGGCGCTGGGAACGCCGCAGCACGGCGCGCACACGCGAGACGGTCTCCATCATGCCGAAAGGCTTGGTGATGTAGTCGTCCGCGCCGCAGTCGAGCCCCTTGACCTTGTCGTATTCCGAGCCTTTCGCGGTCAGCAGGATCACGGGAATGTCTTTGGTGGCGTCCGCTTCGCGCAGCTTCTTGAGAATCGAGATGCCGTCCTCGCCGGGCAGCATGATGTCCAGAAGGATCAGCTCCGGGCGTTCGGCTTTTATGGCGGCGAACAGCGCCTCGCCGTTTTCGAAGCCGCGCGCTTCGTATCCGGTGCTTTGCAGCGTATAAACGACCAGTTCGCGTATGCTTTTGTCGTCCTCGGCGTAATAGATCATACGTTTCCTTTCTCTTCGGGCGGCGCTTCCTGCGCGTCATCGGGGCGCTTGCCCGTCACGGTGAACAGCGCCCATTCGGCGATGTTTTCGGCGTGGTCGCCGATGCGTTCGAGGTATTTGGCGACCATCAAAAGATCCACCGCTTCCTCGCCGCCGGCGGGATTTTGGGAGATCATGTCAATTATATCACGCCGCAGCTTGAAAAACAAGCGATCCACCGCATCATCCGCCGCAAGCACGGCGCGCGCCTTTGCCGCATCCTCGTGCACAAACGCGTCGATGCTCTCGTCCACCATCGATTTGACGGCGTCCGCCATTTTGGTGATATGCCGTTCGCTTGCGGGGTCCTCCGGCAGGCGGAAGTGGCGCGTGATCTCGGCGATGTCCGCCGCCTGGTCGCCGATGCGCTCCATATCCGTAATCATTTTAAGCGCTGCGGAGATGTGCCGCAGATCACTCGCCACGGGCTGCTGCTGCAGCAAAAGGCGCAGACAGAGCTCCTCGATCTCACGCTCCATGCGGTCCACCTCGCGGTCGCCGCGCACCACCTGCTTTGCCGCTTCGCGGTTGGCGGAAAGCAGCGCGCGCACCGCTTCGGCAATGGCCTCTTCACAAAGATCGCCCATGGCGATCATATCCTCATGTAATCTGGAAAGCTGTTGTTCAAACCGGCTTCGCATCAGCCAAACCTCCCCGTAATATAGTCCTCGGTGCGGCGGTCACGAGGCGTCGCGAACAGCCGCTCCGTCGCATCCGCTTCCACAAGCTCCCCCAAAAGGAAGAACGCCGTGCGGTCGGAAATGCGCGTCGCCTGCTGCATATTGTGCGTCACAATGACGATGGTATACGTTTTCCGAAGTGAAAGCGCGAGTTCCTCGATTTTGCCCGTCGAAATGGGGTCGAGCGCACTTGTGGGCTCGTCCATCAAAAGCACCTCCGGCTCGACGGCGAGCGCCCGCGCGATGCAAAGACGCTGCTGCTGTCCGCCGGAAAGCCCGAGTGCGGATTTTTTGAGACGGTCCTTGACCTCGTCGAAGATTGCCGCCGCCGTGAGGGCGCGTTCCACGATCTCATCGAGTTCTGCTTTTTTGCGTACGCCGTGCGTGCGCGGGCCGTAAGCGATGTTGTCGTAGACGCTCATCGGGAACGGATTCGGCTTTTGGAACACCATCCCCACGCGCCGGCGCAGGACGTTGGGGTCCATTTGGCGGATGTTTTCGTTATCCAGCGTGATGTCGCCGGTCGTGCGGCAGCCCTCCACGAGGTCGTTCATGCGATTGAGGGATTTTAAAAGCGTGGATTTCCCGCAGCCGGACGGGCCGATGAACGCCGTGATGCGCCGCTTCGGGATTTGCAGGCTGACGTTTTTGAGCGCCTGAAAATCGCCGTAAAACAGGTCAAAATTTTGTATGTCGATGCAAACGTTATCCATGTGTTTTTCCTTTCGTCCATTTCGAGGTGATCACCGAGGAGAGCGTATTGATGCCCGCCACGAGCACCAGCAGGATGACCGCCGTGGCATAGGCCTTTTCCGTGTTCAGCCCTTCATTCCACAAGGCGTACAGGTGCACGGCGAGCGTGCGGCCCGAACCTAAGAGACTGTCCGGTGACTGCGCCACCGTGCCCGCCGTAAATATGAGCGCTGCCGTCTCCCCGACAAGCCGCCCGACGGCAAGGATCACACCGGCGAGGATGCCGGGCGCGGCAGAGGGCAGGACGATGCGGAACACCGTGCGCAGCTTGCCCGCACCCAGGCCGAACGACCCTTCGCGGTAGAGGTCCGGCACGCTTTGCAGCGCTTCTTCCGTCGTGCGCAGAATGACGGGCAAAATCATCAGGCTCAGCGTGAGCGCCCCCGCCAGCAGCGAATAGCCAAAGCCCAGCGTCGTAACAAACAGCAGATAGCCGAACAGCCCGTACACAATGGACGGGATGCCCGAGAGCGTTTCCGCCGTGACGCGCACGACTTTCACAAAGCGGTTGCCTTTTTTGGCGTATTCGACCAGATAGATGGCGGAAAATATCCCAAGCGGTACGGCGATCGCAAGGGACAGCGCCACCACAATGAGCGTATTGAGAAGCGCAGGCACGACCGAGCCGTTCTCCGAGGTATAGTGCAAAGAGAACAGCCCCGGCGACAGATTCGGCACGCCCTTGGCCAAAATGTAAATCAAAATCCCGACGAGCACCGCAACGCAAACGCCCGCGCCCGCATAGACCGCCGCGCGCAGGCCTATCGCACTGCGTTTGGCGCGGCGCGCCGCCTGTTCCGGGGAAAGCGAAGTCTTTTTGCGCATCAGCCTTTCCTCCTTTTCACCGCGGAAAACGACAGGTTGATGAGCAGCACAAACACAAACAGCACAACCGCCGTCGCAATGAGCGCTTCGCGGTGCAGGTCCGTGGCATACCCCATTTCCAGCACGATGTTTGCCGTCATCGTGCGAAGCCCTTTGGTAAGGGAGGAGGGCATGACCGCCTGATTGCCCGCGACCATAATGACCGCCATCGTCTCGCCGACCGCGCGCCCCACACCCAAAATCACGGCAGAAAGCACCCCTGAGCTTGCGGCGGGCAGCATGGTGCGGAACACACTGCGCTCATGCGTTGCGCCCAAAGCGAGGCTGCCCTCATAATAGCTTTTCGGCACAGCGCGCAGCGCCGCTTCGGATACGCCGATGACCGTCGGCAGGATCATGATCCCTAAAACCAGACTCGCCGCCAGGAGGCTTGTGCCGCTGCCGCCGAAGGTGTTGCGGATAAACGGCACGATCACCATTAAGCCAAAAAAGCCGTAAACCACCGAAGGAATGCCCGCAAGCAGCTCTACGGCGGGTTTCAAAAAGCGGTACAGCCGCTTGGGGCAGAAAAATGCGAGGAACACCGCCGTCAAAATTCCCACGGGCACCCCGACCGCAATCGCCCCCGCCGTGACGTACAGGCTCCCGATAATCATCGGAAAAATCCCGTACAGCTCGGAGGAGGGTTTCCAGACTTTACCCAGCAGAAAATCCTGCACCCCGATCTCACGGATGGCGGGTATCCCGCGGGAAAACAGAAAAATACAAATGAGCAGCACCGCAGCGATGCTCATACACGCCGACAGAAAAAAGAGCGCATGCATACCCTTTTCCCGAATCTTTTGAAGCATAAAATTCCTTTCCTGAAAACGCACAGAGCTCCCGCCGCGTTTTTGCGCGCGACGGGAGTATAAGTATACGGTTTCTTATTTTGCAACGTCTTCCATAACGTCCGCCCAGACGGCGGCGTCGCCGGTATAGATCGCCTTGACCTGTTCGCTTGTAAGCTCGGTCAGCGGATTTTCCGTGTTGACGATGACCGCGATACCGTCCAGCGCAATTTCCGTACCCGTAATTCCGGAGGAAAGCTCGCTGTCTTTGAGCGCGCGGCTCGCCATGCCGATGTCACAGTTGCCGCCCGCCGCATCCGTCATGCCGGTGGTGGAATCGCTCATGTTGACCTCCACGGTAATGTTCGGGTTCACGGCGGCGAACGCCTCTTTGAGCTTTTCCATGACCGGCGTCACGGAGGACGATCCGGAAACCGTCACCGTACCCGAAGCGCCCGTGCCCGCAAAAGCGGCGGCATCCTGTGAAACGGGGATATAGCCCTCGTTTTCAATAACCTGCTGCCCTTCGGCGGAAAGGATGTAGGCGATAAATTCACGTGCGGCGCTTGAGAGTGAATCTTCTCTGTATGCGATGTTGAACGGCCGCGCGATCTTGTAGCTGCCGTCCTTGACCGCTGAGACCGAGGGCGCAACGCCGTCGATGGAGAGCGCCTTGACCGTGTCGTTCAAGGAACCCAGCGAAATATAGCCGATGGCGTTCGGATTATCCGAAACGCTTGTGAGCACCACGCCCGTGCTCGTCTGCACGTCGGCGGTCGCCACGGTATTGTCCACCTTTTCGCCGTTTGCGTTCTCTTCCTCCACGCCGAACAGCTCTACAAATGCGCCGCGCGTGCCGGAGCCTTCCTCGCGGGAGATCACCGTGATCTCGTTTTCAGGAGCAAACCTGCTTCCCGCGCAGCCGGTCAGCAGCAGCGCAAACGCCAGAGCACCCGCCAAGACACCTAAAATCACTTTTTTCATATGCATTCTCCTTCTACCTCTTTCGGTACGGGATTAGCTTATCGGACAAATGTAAAGGCTGCAAGCGCAGTTACGTTAAAAATGTGTAAAGCCAAATCCGCCGTGTTAAACGGTGTAAACCCGCATTTAGTATGCGTCGCGCGGCGGCAGGCATACAAAATGCCAATTTGCGGGACTTCCAGGAAATTCACCCCGCTTTATTGACAAGCCGCCCCTTTGCGCATATACTGTGTTTACAATAGATTTCAACTGTAAAGGAAGAGCGACATGGAGTTTTCCTCAACGTATAAAAAACGAGGCCCGGGCGGTCCGCGCAGGCGCAAACGTGGCTTGGATAAAAAGAAAAAGATCGTGCTGATCGTTCTGGCGGTCGTGCTGGTGCTTGCCGCCGTCGTCACCACGGTGCTCGTTGTGCGGCACAACCGCGCGGCGGACCCGGCAGTCGGCGCGCAAATTGAAACGCAGACGCAAGCCGTCACGACCACTGCGCCCGTCACGCAGGCGCCCACCGAAGCGCCGCAAGCCGTCGGGGACGTCACAATCACGGACATGCAAGCGACGATGTATTCCACCGTCGTGACGCTCAACGTCCGCGCCACCCCTTCTTCGGACGGGCAAAAGCTCGGCATGGTCGGGCAGGATACGCCGCTTTCCGTCACGGGGCGGTGCTCAAACGGCTGGTATCGCATCGATTATGACGGCGGCGTGGGCTACGTTTCGGGCGAATATGTGGAAGAAGCGCCCGGCGGCGAGCAGAACGACAATGCGCCGTATCTCATTCGCGTCAACCGCCAGCAGAATATCGTCACCGTGTACAGCAAGGATGCAAACGGCGACTATACCGTCCCCTACAAGGCGATGGTCTGCTCGGTCGGGACGGACGGCAAAACGCCCACCGGCACATACACCACCAGCGACCAGTACACCTGGCGGCTGCTTTCGGGCAATGTGTACGGGCAGTATGCAACGCGCATCACCGGGCATATCCTGTTCCACTCCGTTCCGTATTTCACGCAGGACAAAACCGACCTCGAATACGAGGAATACAATAAGCTGGGGCAGGCCGCTTCGCTCGGGTGCATCCGCCTGAGCGTGGAGGACGCAAAGTGGATCTACGACAACTGCCCGAAGGGCACAACGGTCGTGATCTATGACAGCGCCGAAGCCGAACCTCTCACCCCGCCTGCGCCCATCCGCATCGACACGAACGACAGCCGCCGCGGCTGGGACCCCACGGACCCCGACCCGGATAACCCGTGGAAACAGTAAGCGGGTTAAAATTGCACTGCATAAACGTTCCACGCCCCGTGTGCAAATGCACACGGGGCGTGTTTTAGATGTCAGAGATTAGATATTAGAAATCAGATGCGGTGCGGGCAGGGTTCATGCATTTCCGCTGCTGCGTAGAAAAATTCGTAGTGGTAGGGGCGGATTTCGTGTCAAGCCCCGCCCTACGGGACTGCGCCGATTTTCAGCTTGCGGAAAACTTCTCTGTCCCACATTGAATCTCTAACACCTGCTATCTAACATCTAAAAAGCCGCCCCTTTCGGGACGGCTTCTTTTTGAATATTTGCTTTTTGCTTGTTCGTACAATAAGACGAAAGCTTATTTCATCGCTTCTTCGACTGCGACCGCGCAGGCGACCGTGGCGCCGACCATGGGGTTGTTGCCCATGCCGATGAGACCCATCATTTCAACGTGCGCCGGGACCGAAGAGGAACCCGCAAACTGCGCGTCGCCGTGCATTCTGCCCATGGAGTCCGTCAGGCCATAAGAAGCGGGGCCCGCCGCGACGTTGTCGGGGTGCAGGGTTCTGCCCGTGCCGCCGCCGGATGCCACGGAGAAGTACTTGACGCCGTTCTCGTTCGCCCATTTCTTATAGGTGCCCGCGACCAGGTGCTGGAAGCGCGTCGGGTTGGTGGAGTTACCCGTGATGGAAACATCCACGCCCTCTTTCTTCATGATGGCGACGCCTTCAAGCACGTCGTTCGCGCCGTAGCACTTGACTGCCGCGCGCTCACCTTCGGAATACGCCGTTTCGCTGACCACCGTCAGCTCGCCGGTATAGAAATCATAATCGGTCTTGACATAGGTAAAGCCGTTGATGCGCGAAATAATCATGGCCGCATCTTTCCCTAAGCCGTTGAGGATGACGCGCAGAGGCGTTTTGCGAACCTTGTTCGCGGTCTTGGCAATGCCGATCGCACCCTCCGCTGCGGCGAAGGATTCGTGGCCGGCAAGGAATGCGAAGCACTTGGTCTCTTCATTCAAAAGCATTGCGCCGAGGTTGCCGTGGCCAAGGCCGACGTTTCTCTGCTCAGCGACGGAGCCGGGCACGCAGAATGCCTGCAGGCCCTTACCGATGGTGGCTGCCGCTTCGGAAGCGGTCTTCACACCGGCTTTGATCGCCAGCGCCACGCCGAGGGTGTATGCCCAGACGGCGTTGTCAAACGCAATGGGCTGCACGCCCTTGACAATGCTTTCGACATCAATGCCCTTTTCGGTGCAAAGGGCTTTGGCTTCTTCGAGGCTTGCAATGCCGTTTTCGGCAAGGCATTTCTCGATTTTCGCCATTCTTCTTTCTTTACCTTCAAACATTACATCGTTAGCCATTGAGTTGTCCCTCCCTTATTCTTCACGAGGGTCGATGTATTTTGCAGCGTTTGCAAAACGACCGTACGTACCTGTGTTCTTCTTGAGCGCTTCGTCCGCGGAGACGCCGTGGCGGATGTCCTCGAGCATCTTGCCGACCTTGATGAACTCATAGCCGATGACCTCGTTGTTTTCATCCAGCGCCATCTTGGTGACATAGCCTTCCGCCATTTCCATATAGCGGACGCCCTTTAACTTCGTGGAGAACATCGTGCCGACCTGGGAGCGAAGGCCCTTGCCGAGATCCTCCAGCGCCGCGCCGACGACAAGCCCGTCCTCGGAGAACGCGGACTGCGAACGGCCGTAAACGAATTGCAGGAAAATCTCACGCATGGCGACGTTGATCGCGTCGCACACAAGGTCTGTATTCAGGCACTCCAGCAGCGTTTTGCCGGGCAGAATTTCTGCCGCCATCGCCGCGGAATGCGTCATGCCGGAGCAGCCGATGGTCTCGACAAGCGCTTCTTCTACGATGCCGTTTTTCACGTTGAGCGACAGCTTGCAGGCACCCTGCTGCGGGGCGCACCAGCCCACACCGTGCGAGAAACCGGAAATATCCTTGATCTCATACGCTTTGACCCATTTGCCCTCCTCGGGGATCGGGGCCGGACCGTGCTTGGGGCCTTTGGCAACACAGCACATTTTTTCAACTTCTTCGGAATAATGAATCATGTTTTTTGAAACTCCTTTCTCAACAAGACTGCATATATTATACAGATTTAACGCCCGATTATCAATAGAAAAAATCACAAACTGCTAATTCTTTCCATAAAAATATTGTCGATTATCGCGATAGACCCGCCTTGCCGGGCGATCCGTATAATAATTTTCCAACAGTCCCGCCGTCATGCGCACATCGCGCCGCATTTCGTAAAGGCAGGCGAGGCGGCGGTATGCCTCGTGGCGTTTTTCGCCCGTAAGCGACTTTGCATAGGGCAAAAAACGGTCGATCTGCCGCGTTAAGGTCTCTTCGTCTTTTCGATAAGTTTGTGCCATTTGGGTCAAAGTCATACGCTCCCTCTCTTCCGTATTGACAGAACAAATGTTCGATTGCTGTGTCCGATTGTAACATCCCGTGTTGTGTTTGGCAAGACTTGTCCGCCGGTAAAGTCCGCTTTTTGGGACTTTGTTTGTGGTAAAAGGAAGTCTAGCTTTTTTTGCAGATTCACACAAACCGCGGCCGGGATTTATAGACATTTGTTGAGAATCCCCTCTTCCCTTTTGGGCACAAGTGTGTTAAAATAATCACAGATTCGACAGATTTGACCGCAAACAGAAATTACGAGACGCGCAATAGAAAGGAGCTGCTGCGAATGGATTTTTCCGATGTATTTCGTTTCTTTTCGGAAGCGGCGGAATTGACCCCCGAACGGCGCATGGCGGAGCTGTTCTGCGTTGCCGCAGCGGCGGTTCTGCTTGGCATCACGCTCGGCGTGCTGCTTGCGCGGCGGACTCGGGAACACAGAGTGGAGGAAGCGCATGCCCATACCCCAAAAGAACCAGACGGTCACGCTGAAAATTGAATCGTTGACCGCCGAGGGCAGCGGCGTTGGGCATCTGGATTCCTTTGCGGTATTTGTACGCGGCGGCGTGCCCGGCGACACGGTCGAGGCGCTCGTCATCAAGGCAAAAAAGAACTATGCGATCGCGAAAGTGACGCGGATTTTGTCCGCCTCGCTCCACCGCATCCAAAACGACTGCCCGCTGTTCCCACGCTGCGGCGGCTGCGCCCTGCGCGAGATGGACTATGCCTTTGAAGCGGGAGAAAAAAAGCGGCGCGTAGAGGAGGCGTTCCGACGTCTTGCGCATGTGGACGCCGCCTGCGAGGAAATACTCGTACCAACAGCTACCGAGCGGTACCGCAACAAAGCGCAATACCCGGTCGCGCTCGCGAACGGCCGCGTGCAGATCGGCTTCTATGCGCCACGCTCGCACCGCGTGATCGACTGCACGGACTGCCGTTTGCAGCCCGCGGAATTTGCGGATATCGTGCGGGAGTTCCGCACTTTTTTGGAAGAATTCCGTGTTCCCGTCTACGATGCACAAGCACACAGCGGGCTGGTGCGCCACTTGTATTTGCGCAAAGGCTTTGAAAGCGGCGAAATTCTGGTATGCGTGGTCATCAACGGCGAAACGCTGCCGCATACGGATATTCTGGTAACGCGGCTGCGCGAACTGGGTATCGGTATTGCGAGCATCCAGCTCAATCACAACCTCGAGCATACAAACGTCATTCTCGGGCGGCGCTGCACCGTGCTTTGGGGCGCGCCGTACATCACGGATACGCTTTGCGGGATTCGGGTACGGCTGTCGCCGCAGTCATTTTATCAGGTCAACCGCGACATGGCAGAACGACTGTACCGAAAGGCGGCGGAATTCGCCGGGCTGAACGGCGAACAGACCGTTCTCGACCTCTACTGCGGGGCGGGACTGATCGGACTTTCGATGGCGCGGCGAATGAAGCAGCTTTACGGCGCGGAGATCGTGCCCGAGGCGGTGGAGGACGCCCGCCGCAATGCCGCGGAAAACGGCATTTTGAACGCACAGTTTTTCTGCGGCGATGCAGGCGACGCGGCGGCGCGCTTGGATGCTTTGGGCGTGCATCCGGACGTTGTTTTGCTCGACCCGCCGCGCAAGGGCTGCGACGAATCGGTCTTGCAGACCGTTGCCGCGATGCAGCCGCAGAAAATCGTTTACATTTCCTGCGACCCCGCCACATTGGCGCGCGACTGTGCGCGGCTTGGCGCGCTCGGATTCGCTGTGCGCAGGCTTGCGGCGGCAGATCTTTTCCCGCGCACGAGCCATGTGGAAAGCGTGTGCCTTTTGGAGCGGACGGGCGAAGTGACATGAGCGCGACGCAAAACACGCCTTTTTGCATATATAAAAGCCTCTTCGACCCGGCTGCATCGCTATACGCTGTTGATAAGGCGCAAACAAACCGATGGTTTGTGGAGAAACCTATACAATCTGCTTGGTGCACGGGCGGCAGCCCGACGCAAGAGAAGGAGTTATTATGAAGATTTCGCTTGTAGAATGGAAAGGGAGCAAAGTCGAAGCCCTGCGGCGAATGGGTATTTCCGCTGTCACCGCACTGATTATTTTCCTGTTCTGCATATTTGCCCCGCCGCAGACGGAATTGTTCGACAAAGTCGGCATGGAACTTGCTGTTTTGGCGATTGCGGTGCTGCTTTGCCGTTTCCCGATCGGTACATATTTAATGATCAACCTTTTCCTGATCTTTCCGGCGGCGGGTTCGATTCTGAAGCTTTATGACCGGTTCCCGGGGTACGACCGTGTAGTACACTATATCAGTGGGCTGCTGCTGGGTGCGATCGGCGTTTATTTGATCGAATGGTTGTTCAAGCGGCTGAGCCTGCCGCATGAGCCACTTATCGTGATCCTGTTCGCCGGGTTCTTCTCCTATGCCGGCGCAGGATTTTGGGAGATCATCGAATTCACGACCGATTGCATTCTGCACATGGGCGTCCAGCACGGCAACACCGATACGATGGGTGACATTGTGGCGGGGTATCTCGGGAGCGTGAGCTTCCAGTTGTTTAAGCTGTTTGAGAACCGGAAATATTTTTCGCGCGAACGCATCCGCAGCTTTTTCAAAGGGCAGCCTGCGGAAGACAGTGCCAATGCGAGCGGAAAAGCCGGAACGGAAGCCGGTTCGCCCGAGCACGAGCCTGTAAGCGCGGAGCACTGAATCACAATATCAATCTGCCACAAAAACACGGGCGCAGCCGAATGGCTGCGCCCGTGTGCCGTTTAGAGGTCAGATGTTAGATGTTAGATTTCAGATGCGAGATGGGCAGGTTTACAGCAAAGCCGCGGGTGCACGGGAAACTTGATGTTTTCCCTTGTAGGGGGCGTACATTTCCCCTGTTAGGGGAAATGTACGCGAAAGCGAAAAAAGGGGACGGCGCCGTTGGCGGTGGTACGCGCTTTACGCGTGACGAAGGGAGAGATAAAGAAAAAACATAAGCGTAAAAACTTTGCAGCTTATATTTTTACTAAAATCAAGCAAGCGACTTTTCTCTCCCTCAGTCTCGCTGCACTCGCCAGCCCCTCGTCAGAGGGGGCAAAAAAGCAGCCGAAAATTTGCGAAAACCGCGTAATGGCTGGTGGGTTTCACGGGCAAATTGGGGGTTGCGGCGTACCTTGCGCACAAAAAAACCGCCCCGTGCAAAAGCACGGGGCAACTTTTTTGTTCTTCATTTTGCCGTGCGGGTTCCCGCACGCAGCATGAATCGCCTTACCTTACTTACACAGCGGTGTTTTCATCCGCTTCCTCTTTTTTCTTTCTGCGCAGCAGGAAGAACAGGAACGGGATGCCGCCGAAAAGCAGCACGAGCGTCGCGCCCGCCGCCACGGGGTACTCCCGGATCAACGCGCCGGTCTGCGAGATGATGGGGATATCCGTGATGGGAACTTCGGGTTCGGACTCCGTACCGGGAACGATGGTCACGGTGCCGTCCTCATTTACGATGAAATCCAGCAGAATGCTCTCAACGCCTTCGGGGACCGTCACAAGCTGTGTGCCGTCCGGGAGCTTTGTCACGGTGACTTCCGTCGCTGTGTCGCTGACGGTCACGGAAAAATCCGTTCCGCCTGCCACAGTGCCATCCGGATTATAGATGGTCACGGTATGGAAGCCGTCCTTGATATCGTCCACGGCATAGGCGCCGTCTTCGTCTGCGCTGGTCTCAATCTCGCCGAAGTCAAAGACCAGACCGGCGTTCGGGAACGGCTCATCCCCGCGATACACACCGCCGCTTACGTCGAAATGCACGCATTCATCCGCGCCCTTGTTGGGATCCTCTGGGTCATAGTCCGGATCCGACGGGTCGAGGGGTTTTGCGTCCGCACATTTTTCGAACGTGAACACAATGTCCATATCGGTGTGAACGTCCGTAAGGGACAACTGACCATAGAGCATCTGGTCCGTTACATCCTCGCCGTTGATGACGACGCTTTTCAAGTGGTCCGCACTCTGGCAGATCACGTCCAGCGTCAAGTCGTCAAAGCGTTCCACGGTAAGCGTTGTGCCGCTCGGAAGGATCTCCCCTTCCAGCAGGACATAGCCGCCTTCGTTGTAAGTCACGGTAATTTCATGCTCGCTGGGTACGACCGTGCTCACCTCTACGCTGCCAAGTCCGAAGACCCCGAGCTGCAAAGCGCAGCACAGCAGCAGACAAAGCACGGCACTGCAAGCTTTTTTCATGAAATCACCCCTTTCGTGATATACAGGCTAACCATTAAACGAAGTTACGCAGCCGCATACACGACGGTGTAAGTCATGGTGCCGGTGTACGTGCCGACTGCAACGCCTTTGAAGCTCGCGATGGAAACGGTGACGTTTTCCTCGGGTTCCGTGCCAGCAGCGTTAACCGGACCGAATGTGGTCGCAGCGCCGTTTGCCACAGTGAATGTGAGGGTATCCGAACCGCTGCTCTTCATGGTGCCGCTGTCGTTTGCTGCAGCGCTGACTGCAAGCGAAGCGCCGATGGGAAGCTGAGATTCTACCGAGTAACCGGCATCCTGCGCGGAGGTGTCGCCCCAAGCGATCTGGACGGAGGAAGGAACGGTTACGGTATAAGACGCATCGGTCTCTGCGTCAAATGTTGTCACGACATCGGCGGTCGCGTACTGGTTTTCAGAATCTTTCGTAATGGTCTGATCCGCAAAAGCGACGACGCTGATGCTGAACATCATAACAACTGCAAGTGCAACTGCTAAAATCTTTTTCATGGGTTTGCTCCTTTTAAATTTCTATGTTTCTGTTGAAAACGCTTACAAATCCACCACTGCAACGGTGAAGGTGACGGTGTCGGAATACGCTGCAACTGCTGCATCATCCCAGCCGGAGACCGCAACTTCGATCTGTTTGTAGACAGTACCTTCGGTAACTTCTTCGCCGGTCTCGAAAGCCGTTCCGACCGCGTCGCCGGAAAGCGTGTAAGCCAGCGAATCCGCAGTGCCGTTGGTCAGCGCCCCACCGGTTTTGTCGAGCGAAATCTGCAACTGTTTGCCGATCTCGAGCTGCGAGGTATAAGACCAGTTGAGATAGTCGCCGCCGGTCGTGCCGTACCACGGGATCTCCACGGTGCCGGGAATGGTCACCGTGAAGCTGGCCGCAGGGTTGCCGTCTTTATCGGTCGTTTTAGTGACGACATCAACATTTGCGGATTTATCGCTGTCCTGCGTAATGGTCGCGGCAAACGCGGGCACGCACACCAAAAGCATCATGGTAAGTGCAAGCGCAACAGAGAGAACCTTTTTCATAGGTCTGCTCCTTTGCTTTCAAGGGTTATGCGGCGGGTTGTGATTAAACGATATCCACAACGTCGACCGTAAAGGTCACGGTGTCGGAATATGCATCGACCGGAACGTCACCCCAGCCGGTAACCGCAATCGCGATCTGCTTACTGACGGTGCCTTCGGTGACTTCTTCTCCGGTCAGGAACGCCGTGCCGACTGCATCACCCGTCAGAGTGTACGGCAGGTTATCCGTGCCGTTGGTCAGGTTGCCGCTCGTTTTGTCCACCGAAATGCTCAGCTGTTTACCGGTTTCCAGCTTCGAAGTGTAGGACCAGTTCAGGAAGTCGCCGGTAGAAGTACCGCCCCACGGGATCTCCACGGCAGCGGGAATAGACACGGTGAAGCCTGCAACGGGGTTGCCCTCTTCATCAGTCGTCAGGGTCTGAAGCTGCGTCTGGCTCTGGCCGCCGTTAGTTGAAATATCCTCACCAAAAGCGAAGGCGGGGACGCAGACCGCAAGCATCATAACAAGTGCGAGAGCAACTGCTAAGATTTTTTTCATGTTTTTCCCTCAATTCATTCAGAATTTTTATATGCGCGCTCAAAAGCGCTGGTTACGGGGTTCGCCGGATTACGCGTCCACGATCGAAGCCGTGAACAGGAGCGTGTCGGAATACTCGGAAACCGGCGCTTTATCCCAGCCATCCGTAGAATCGACATTGATCGTGAAGATGCATGCCTGATCGGTGACAATCGGACCCGTCATCGTTGCCGTGGCGTTTGTGATCCAATAGGGAAGCGTCAAGCCGTTGACATCGGTCATCTGGTTGACCTCATCCGCATCCTTGACCTCAACGCTGACCGCCTTAGCAGGCGCAAGCTGCGAAGTGATATGATAGGTGAAATCCGTTTCGGTCGAATCCCACGGGATAATGTTTTCCGCCGGGATGGAAACGGTGAAGCCTGCGGCTTCCTCGCCATCCTCGTTCTGCGTGGAGGTCTTGACAAGGGCTTCACCCGTGCCGCCGTCCTTCGCGATGTCCACCGCGAAGGCAGGGACACTGACAGCCAGCAGCATGACGAGCGAGAGAGCAACTGCTAAAATCTTTTTCATAAGTTTTCTCCTCTTTTCGGTTTATGTCGTGCTGCTCTGCTGTCAGATCGCAACAAGCTCTGCCGTGAAGGTCAGCTCGTCGGCATATTCCGAAACGACAGCTGCATTCCAAGCCTCTTCCGCGACATTGACCGTGTAGGTGAACTCCGCGCCGTTTACAACAGGCGATGCGGTGATCCCGGTCGTGTTCGCCAACGAATACGCAAGCGTATAGTCGTTCTCATCCGTCATAACATACGCCTTGTCGGTATCATCCACGGTGACCTGCACGCCCGTGTTGGGACCAAGCTGGGAGGTAACCGTATATTTGAGATCCGTGCTCAGTGCCTTCCAATAAATCGTGTTTTCCGCGGGGATCGACACGGTGAAACCCGCGCCCTCTTCGCCGCCGGAAGTCTGGGTCGAGGTCTTGATGATGGCCGTGCCTGTGCCGCCGTCTGTCGTAATGTCCGCAGCAAAGGCGGGGACGCTGACTGCCAGCAGCATGACTACGCTAAGCGCGATAGCCAAAATCTTTTTCATGGTTTCAAATCTCCTCTCGAAGTTTTAAACTGCTGATTTACGCGGTCACAACTTCCGCCGTAAAGGTCAGCGTGTCGGAATACGTGCCGACAACAGCACGGTTCCAATCCTCTTCATTGATAGCCACGGTGAAGTCGAGGGAAGCTGCCGGGTAGACGACAGGGCTTTCCGCTGCATAAGCAGTTTCACCGCCGAGCGTATAGGGAAGCGTAAAGGTGTCGTCCGCCGAAGCGACGTAGCTCATGACGCCGTTGCCGGCAACACCGACTTCCACCTGCTTGCCATAGCCGAGGTGAGATTCCACATAATACGTCATCGTGGTGGACTCGGCGCCCCAGGTGATATCTGTGTCCCCGGGGATGGTCACGGTAAAGTTTTCTGCGTCTTCACCACCGGCAGTCGTGGTCACGGTCTTGATGATTGTGGTGCCTGTGCCGCCATCCGTCGTGATGTCTGCCGCGAATGCCGGAACTGCGATCGCGCAGAGCATGACGACTGCAACCACAAGGGAAAGAACTTTTTTCATGGTCTTGCTCCTTTTATAAAGATTTTTGTTTACAAGGGTCATGCTGCGGCATATTCAGCGGTGAAGGTCAGCACGTCTGCGTGCCTGCCGGCCGCCGCCTGTGCCCACTGGCCCGCGCTCACGGTGACAGACAGGGGATAGACCGTGTCAATCGCACCGGGCTGGAACACCATGGCGTCCGCACCCACGAGGGTGTAGCCGATGGCCTTGGTCGCGTCCGCATCATTGACGAGGTTGTAGCCATTTTCCGACGCAACCGTCACGCGCACGACGTAGCCGGGCTCAAGCTGCAGCTTGGTTGCCGCAACATTCCCGAGCACCTGTTCGGGCGCTTCCCAAGGGATCACGGTGTCTGCGGGAATGGAGATCTCATACGCCGCTTCCTCGCTTTGCGTGGAGATCTGCACTTCGCCCACAACATCCGCAGCAAACGCGGGCACCGCGCAGAGTGCAAGCAGCATGATTGCCAATCCCACGCAAATCATTTTCTTCATCCGACATCAACTCCTTTTTCTGAAATTCGTATTTCATTGGCTTATATGGTTAACCATTTCAGGTGAACTTGCCTTACGGCGTGCCGTCTGTATACGTAACGGAATATGTGATCTGGTCGTCGGCGCGGTATTCGCCGAGGGGTTTGTTCTCCCATTCGGAAGAATCAACCGAAATGGTCAGCGGGTTCGTTGCCGCGGTTTCGATCTCCGTGCCGGTATACGTTGCAGCAGCAGGCGCATCCGCCGTGCAGGCGATGGTTTCTGATGTGCCGTTTGCTGTAAGGTTAAAGGCGGATGCCGAAGAGATGCCGACATTGATCGAGGAGCCGTCGTTCAGGTTACAGGTCACATCGTAGCTTGCCTGAACTGAGGTGTCGCCCCACGGGATTTCGACTTCTGCGGGAACCGTGACGGCATACATATCGTCGGTGGAGTACTGGATCGTTATCGTCTTGGTATCCTGTACTGTCCGCAGAATATCGTTGCGATCCCTGTATTCATATGTGTAGGTCAGCGTGACGACGTCGGAAAGCACAAGCGGGTGTGCCTGCGGATCCGAAATGGTCACATGCAGCGGGATGCCCGAAGTCATCGCTGCGTCGTACTCGCCCGCGGTGGTGCCGTTTTTGAGGTCGGCCAGCTTCCCACCATAGGTCAACGCATATGCCTGGCTTACCGTACCGTCTGCGGACTGGAGTATACCGCCGTTCTTCGAGGTGATGGTCAGGGTACCCTTGCCGTTCAGGTCGGTGAGGTACTGCTCAAACTGCGTGAGCGTGTATACCGGGTCAACTGTGTTTTCAACCACTTCCGCCTCCCCATCATAGGAAAGCAAAATGGTCTGGTTGGAAGCAGGCGCAGTCCCTGTCGCGGTCAGCGTTGTGGTCACCGCCGGGACCAAATCGTAGATCTGCTGAACGATATCGTAAAGCTCCGCGACATCGTGGTAGGTCGCAATCAACGACTCATATTCCTCGGTCGCAAGTACAAGCGCGTCCAGATCCGTCTGCGTAAGCGCCGTACCGGCGTCCACCTTGGACTTGGCTGCGCGATACAGGTCACGGTACCTGTAATACAGCGTGCGGACACCACCGTAAACCGTGCCGCTTGCATTGGTGTATGCAGCCGTATTGTTCAGCAGCTTGCGCACCGCCATGGGAATGCTGTTCACGCCCACCAGCATATCGCCTGAAGCGAGCAGATATTTGGCGTAATAAGATGTGTCGTTGCGGTACATATCGCTGATGGATTCCAGCGCAGTCGTATCAGAAACCGTGATGAAGTAGCCTTCGTCGACCACAGTACCGGAGGCATCCACGTGTGTGCCATAGGGTTTCGTCTTGTCATATGTGCTCGGGGCCGTGCTGGTCGCATCGCCCAGAGAGCTTTCCGAAGCTTTCGCGGGATAAATCGACGACATGGTGCGATACAGGGAATCTGCATCGTTCAGCCGGAACAGTTCGTCTAAGAACGCGTTGTCTTCGGCAAGCGCGCCTTCCAGGGTCGTGTAGCAGCGCATTGCCGCGTTGTAAGCGTTGAGGAACTGCTGCTGCGCTTCGCCGAGCTGCGCTTTCTGCGTCTCGCTGTAACGCGAATAGCTTTCGTTATAATACTGGACAATCTCGGCGGCCTGTTCTTTCGTTAAGCCATACGCCGCGTAATTGACCGCGTCCGCTCTACCATCGTCGTTTGTGTCGAGCACACCGGGATAGGGCAGGTCATATTCCCCTGTTGTCGAAGCGTTCTTCGCTTCGTCGGGCAGAGAGTTGACCCAGTTGGTGAAACGGATCGTGGTTTCAGCGGGCGCATAGTCCGCCACGTTATTGGCCGCGATGTCGTCGCGGTACTGTTTCAGAATCGCGTAAGCGTTCTGCGTGGATGCGAAAGACTTCTCGTAATCGGAAAGCGTGTTATACATGCTTTCCGCCGCCAGGGAAGCGTTCAGGAACGCCACATTGAACCCGGTTCTGCTTGCCTGCGGGTCCAGCGCGGCAACCGCATCTTCAAAGTCGCGTGCGCGGAACGTCTTCAGGCCAAACTGCTCGCCGAAGGTCTGGTGGCCGTGGTCGCCGTAGCCGCTTGTGCTGCTGTCGTAACCGAAACCGATGGAGTCGATCGTAAAGGACCGGCCGTCCATTGCCTGCGCCGAAGCGCTGTCAACAGGCGCCACACCGATGGACACACGCCAGATGTTGTCGAGCGCCTCACCGACATTGTTCAGACTGGGGTTGCTCGACTGGTTGATGGTCTGCTTGAAGTGCCACAGCGGAAGCATGACGTAGCCCTTGTAGCCTTCCAACTGCAGATCCACGTCGGATTCTTCATTCGTCAAGCCACCGGACATGACGGAAGCACCTGCGTTGCCGTTCCCGTACACTTTCACCCAACTACCGGTCGCTTCGTTCATCAAATAGAACGTCTGGTCGGTAGCGGTGTTATTGCCAGGCATGAAAGCAAAGTCCAAAGCCTGCCCGTTTACGCGTGTGGAAATGGTTGCGGTCATACGGAAATTGCTGATCTCCGAGAAGTCCACATAGAACACCAGGCCAAGCGGGAAAGCGCTGGAGTCACCGCCGACCAGCTCCGAAAGGCGATACGACGACATGTTGTTGGCATACATATCATTTGCGCTGTTAACGTCTTTCCCGTCTTTCGATACGCTGACGACGTTGTATTCGCCCGCAAAGGCGTTATCCAGCGTCACCGTTGCGCCGGTTGACCCGTTCGAACCGTTATTGGTAATCACCACATCCGCCGCCGCCGCGCGCAGGAGAGATGCATCCATACCATCGGTCGTTGCATCGCGGCTGCTGTCCGCGTCATTCTCACCGGCTGCCCCGTGGAATTGGTTCAGAGTCGTGGTATAAGTCAGGAAGCCTTTTGTGAAGCGATAGCTGTTCGCGCCGTTATTCGCTCCGGCGGCGGCGTTCGCATCGTTTTCCAGGCGATAAGCTTCGGTGCCCGCCGTGTTGTTCCCGAAAGTGTCAAACGGTACAAACGCGTTCTCCGCCATTGTCTGACCGATCAACTGCTCTTCATTGATGACTTCGGAAGCCAGCACAACATAATCGATCATTTTCTGCTCTTCCGCATCGCTCATTGCATCGAGCTGCGTGAGGTTCAGCCGTCTGTAGATCTGCCACAGGCGGACGACCTCCGCCTCCAGATCGTCGCTGAGTGCGGCGATGGTGCTCGGGTCGGGCAGTTTTTCAAGCGACTTCACAAGCTCAGGCACCAGATCCTCTGCCGAGTTGCTCGGCGGGTAGGTGTACGAACCGTCGCTTTCCTGAATGATCGTGCCGCCTTCCAGACACGCTTGGCGCGCGTCAATGAAGTTCTGCCAGACGTCGCTCATGCCGAGCGTGGCGGCTGTGGCAGCGAGTTTTTCCTCCGAAAGGAAGTCGTTGCCGACACCGGCATATGCCGTGCGATAGCCGTCGAGCATTTCTTCAATATACTGCACAGCGCGGTAGTCGCCGAGGTCCGGCGTGGTGATCATCGTGCTGATCTGCTGGAGAATGCTGCGCGGGATCTCAACACGCTGATTATAATATTCAGAAAGCGGATACCCGTATTCGCCCTCGGTCATGTCGTTGGGATAACTGCCCGAGCTCTTGTACGTCATGACGGAATCCATGAAGAAGCTCTTGTTGACGCTGTCCGCGCTCATGTTCGTATACGAGAAGCCTGCGCCGCAGATATCCTCCAGCGCTTTATACCCGTTTTCGCGGTTTTGGACCGTGCCGTTTTCAACATATGCCTTGGTACCGTCGTTGTTCGTATCGCAATCCTCCCAAGAAGGTCCGACAGCAAGCATAGCGGCTCCCCAACTGGGATTGGAGACTGTTGTAAAGTCGCCGTTTTCGGGCATCATATAGTACTCATCGCTCCAAGCGCCAGCAGTATCTACGGCGAGGCGCCGGTACTGTATCAGCAACGCATCCGAAATGGGCGTCCCCGCCGGGTCAACCAGTACGGGTTCGGGCAGCAAAATGTTATTGCGGAACGCATTGATTGCGTTATTTTGATCCCCAAGGCCAACACTGCTCGGGCTCATATTGAAGTTCAGGTTGGTCGCTTCCACATATGTATCCGTTGTAGAGCAAATAAACTGGATCGGCACGCGAATATAGCCCTTGTACCCGGAAAGGTCAATGCCGCCGTTTTCCAGCGGAACGGTCTGCCAGGAGCCGTCATCCGCCTGGATCAGAACATAGCCGTCGTTACCCTTATACCCCTTTGTGGAATAGGTTACAGCGCTATAGTTATCGTCCCTGTTCGTGTCGTAAATCTCATAGCCGTCGTCATTTTGGCCCAAACGCCAATCATCGAGAAGTCCCTCTACGAAGAATTCATTATAACGTTTGCCCTGTGTTTTCAATTCAAACGCAAGATCCTGCACAGACACCTGCGAAAGGTCGAACCAAAACCAGACCTCCTCGGCGCCTTCCGCGATCCAGTGCTGCCGGCTCCAAGTGGTATTGAACGACTGCGAACCTGTACCATTGACGCGGAAGCCGTAGGCAGAGGTATCCGTGCCGGTGGCGGGATTCTCCGCACCAGCCTGTTCTTTTCTGCCGAGCATGGTCAGCTGATCGCCACTTTGGATATAGTCCAGTCTGCCGCCGCCCGCGCCATTGTCCGAAACATAGTTCGCCGTGTCGTTATTGCGCGCTTCGAACATCAGCATTTCGCGCATG
>CALWVM010000004.1 GCA_944384985.1 uncultured Clostridia bacterium
CCTCTAAAACAGCACTAAAATGGCTTGAAATAGAGGTAAAATAGGACAAACGATAATCTAGGAAAAGAGTGGGAATAGCCCGTTGAAATAAAGGCTTGATAAGCTTAGATCCCGAATGTTCTTTGGGATCTAAGCTGTTTTTATATGCGGGCGAGTTGGCAAAAAATTGAGCTTGTCAGGCGCGCTCGCCGTTTTATGGGATCGATGTATCCGGCTGACCAACGCGACCATCGCTTGACGGCGTCCATCCGGGTCATTCCCTTCATCGATTTGCAAAATACGGTGGGAAAGGGTATAATGGCATACGGAAACGCAGCACGTAGATTCGGCAGCGTTGTTACGCAAAAGCCGAACAGGAAGCAAAAACGCGCAAAAACGAAAGGAACGCAAAGATGATCGATCACATAGGGATCCGCGGCGCGCAGGTACACAACCTTAAAAATATTGACGTGGATGTACCGCTGCATAAGATCGTAGGCGTTGCAGGGGTATCCGGATCGGGGAAATCCTCGCTGGCTTTGGGCGTTTTATATGCCGAAGGCTCGCGCCGATATCTGGAGGCGCTGTCTACCTACACGCGCCGCCGCATGACGCAAGCCGCCAAAGCGCAAGTGGATGAGGTGCTGTATGTTCCGGCTGCCCTTGCGCTACACCAGCGGCCGGGCGTGCCGGGGATCCGCAGCACGTTCGGCACAGGCACGGAACTGCTCAACAGTCTGCGGCTGATGTACTCCCGCCTGGCAAGCCACCGCTGCCCCAACGGGCATTACCTGCCCTCGACGCTTGCCGTCGCTGCTGGGCAGACGCTGACCTGTCCGGAATGCGGCGCGACCTTTTATCCCCCGTCGGCGGAGGAACTCGCCTTTAACAGCCAGGGCGCCTGCCGCACCTGCGGCGGAACCGGGATCGTGCGCACGGTGGACCGTTCCACGCTGGTCCCGGACGATTCTCTGACCATAGACCAGGGTGCGGTAGCGCCGTGGAAAACGCTGATGTGGTCGCTGATGACCGACGTCTGCCGCGCCATGGGCGTGCGCACCGACGTGCCTTTCCGGGAACTGACAGAAGAGGAAAAGCACATTGTTTACGACGGACCGGCGGTAAAGAAGCATATTTTTTACCACCCCAAAGGCTCCAACGATGCGGCGGAACTGGATTTCACCTATTTTTCCGCCGTACACACCGTGGAAAATGCCCTTGCCAAGGTCAAGGACGAAAAGGGCATGAAGCGGGTAGAAAAATTTTTAAAGCAGGACACCTGCCCGGACTGCGGCGGTTCACGGCTTTGCGAAGCCGCGCGTGCACCGCTGCTGCGGGGCATCTCACTGGACGCCGCCTGCCAAATGACGCTGGAAGCGCTTGTGGACTGGGTCGCCGGCGTGCCGGGGACGCTCCCGCACGAGATGGTCCCGATGGCACAGAGCATTTGCGACGCTTTTCAGGGCATGGCAAAGCGCCTGATGGATCTGGGGCTTGGCTACCTGACGCTCGACCGCGCCGCCTCCACCCTCTCCACCGGCGAACGCCAGCGTATGCAGCTGGCAAGAGCCGTGCGCAACCGCACGACCGGCGTTTTGTATGTGCTCGACGAGCCCTCCATCGGGCTGCATCCGTCCAACATTGTGGGGCTTACAGGGGTCATGCAGGATCTGGTTGCGGACGGCAACTCGGTGATCCTCGTGGACCACGACGCCCAAATTCTTTCGCAGGCAGACTGGATTTTGGAGATGGGCCCCGGCGCCGGTGCAAACGGCGGGCATGTGATCGCCGAGGGAACAGTCGAACAGCTGACCCAAAACCCGGCTTCCAAAATCGGACCTTTCCTGACCGGGGAACCAGCCGGCAGCTTGCGCCCTGTTGTCCCGAAAGACGCGCTGTTCGAGCTTGGGCGGCTGCACCTCTCAACGGACGCCATTCACACGGTCAAGCCCCTCGAAGTCGACATCCCCAAAGGGCGGCTGACCGCCGTAACCGGCGTGTCCGGCTCCGGCAAGACCACCTTGATCTTGGAAAGCCTGATCCCGGGGCTGCAAGCGCACATAAACGGCAGTCCCCTGCCCACGCATGTCCGCGCCGTAGACGCCGAAGGCATCACCCAGGTTAAACTCATCGACGCAACGCCGATCGGCATCAACGTGCGCTCCACCGTTGCGACCTATGCCAACGTTCACGACGAACTGCGCAAGATCTTTGCGCGCACACCCGAAGCAAAAGCCCTTGGCTACAAGGCCGGGGATTTTTCCTATAACACCGGCCGCCTGCGCTGCCCGACCTGCGACGGGACCGGGGAGATCAGCCTGGACGTCCAATTTCTGCCGGACGTGGACATTCCCTGCCCGTCCTGCCGCGGCACGCGCTATGGCACGGACGCGGGAAAGGTGCATTGGGAAAGCAAGGCGGGCAAGCGGTACACGCTCCCCGCGCTCATGGCGATGGACGTGCACACGGCGCTCGACGCAGCCCAAGATATGCGCTTGGTCCGAGAGCGTTTGCAGGTGCTTGCGGACCTGGGGCTTGGCTACCTAACCTTGGGGGAGGAAACGCCGAGCCTTTCCGGCGGCGAAGCCCAGCGGTTAAAACTCGCCAGCGAGATGGGCAAGGGGCAGTCCGACACCCTGTTTGTGTTCGACGAACCCACCATCGGCCTTCACCCGCTGGACGTGCGGACGCTGCTCGGGGTGTTCCAGACTTTAATCGACCACGGCGCGACCGTTGTGGTCATCGAGCACGATCTGGACGTGATCCGCAGCGCGGACTACCTGATCGACATGGGTCCGGGCGGCGGCGAGGCGGGCGGGCGCATTGTTGCCGCCGGCACACCCGAAGAGATCCGCCGCACGCCGGAAAGCGTGACGGGACGGTTCCTGTAAAACTTTTATTTCGTCCCCTTTGCCGCCCTTTTGGGCGGCTTTTTTTGTTCAGAGAATTATTCACATTATCCTTGACATTATTTCCCGGTTCTTGTAATATAAAATTATATATTTTGTACAAGACTTTCGGACCCGCTGCTGATTTTTGGATTGGAAAAATTTTTCTGTGCACAGCGCTCTGGGATGTACATCTTTTGGGAAAACTCCTATTATATGCACTTCTGCAAAACCGCCCGGAAAGGAGCCTTGTCTATGCAAACCGCTTCAAAGCTGCGCCCGTTCGGGATGCGCGACAAGATCGGGTACGCCATGGGCGACCTCGGCTGCAACCTCTCATTCCAGCTTATTTCGTCGTACATGTTCCTGTTTTACACGCAGTGCATCGGGCTTTCGACGACGAATTGGGCGTGGATCATCGTGGTTTCCAAGATCTGGGACGCGGTCAACGATATCATCATCGGCGGCATGGTAGACCGGCATAAATTAAGCCAAAAAAGCAAATTCATGCCGTGGATCCGCATCGGTGCGGTAGGGCTTGTAGTCTTTACCATCTTGCTGTTTTTGCCCGTGCAGCAGTTTTCGCAGCTTGGCAAGGTGATCTGGTGCCTGGTGATTTACGGCCTGTACACCACCGCTTACACGATGGTCAACGTGCCCTACGGCTCGCTGCACTCTGTCATCACGGAAGACGCCAAGCAACGCACCTCGCTTTCTACCTTCCGCAGCATCGGCGCGGGCGTGGCGGTGGTGCTCGTGATGCTGCTGCCACAGATCGTATATGTGGACAATGTGCTTTCCGAAAGCCGCGTGTTCCTTGTGGCGGTCGTATTTTCGGTGCTGTCTTTCTTCGTCTTTTTCGCACTGCGCCGCATGGTGACCGAGCGCGTCGTGCGGGAAGAGCGTGTAGAAAAGGTCAGCTACCTTTCCACCATCCAATCCTTTTTCTCGAACCGCGCGCTGCTCGCGATTACCATTGCAACCTTCGCCGTTGTGGCGTTCCACAATTCCTCCGCTTCGGTCAACAACCTTGTATTCCAATTTTATTTTCACGACGCGGAGAAATCATCCCTTGCCATGATCGCATCCTATGTCCCGCTCGTGGCGCTCATGCCGTTTGCCTCCTCCATTGTCGGCAAGATCGGCAAAAAGCGCTTTATTGTGATCGGGGGCTTGGGCAGCACGCTTGCAGGGCTGCTGATGCTGTTCCTGCCCATCACGCCCGACACGAAAGGCATGGTCTTATATATCGCGGGGCTGATGCTCGTCAACATCGGCGGGTGCGTGTTCCAAATCATTGTGTGGGCGATCGTCGCCGACTGCATTGAAATGAGCTACCGCAAAAAAGGCGTGCGTGAGGAAGGGTCGCTTTACGCGATCTATTCTTTCTTCCGCAATCTCGCGCAGGGCGTCGGCTCGGCCGTTGTGGCGCTGTCGCTTAACGCCATCGGCTATGATGAAGCTGCGTCCGTGCAGACCGATGCGGTTTCATCGCACATCAAAACGCTCTATATCATCCTGCTGATTGCGGGGCTTGCGGTGATGACCATTTCCATGAAATTCATCTACAACATTGACTTCCGCCAGGAACGCGCGTTTGCAAACGAAGACGCCGCCCCGGCAGGACCTCAATAAGGAGGGCCCCATGCGCAACACCAAGCTCATCAACCAAGGCTGGCTTTTTAAGAAAGATACGGATTTCGTACCGGGCGCCGATTTGCAGGATTTTACGGCGCTCGACCTGCCGTACACCTGGAACGGCGCTGACGGGCAGGACGGCGGCAACGACTATTTCCGCGGGAAGGGCTGTTTTGTCAAGTCCCTTGCCGCTTCGGACTTGCCCGAAGGCGCAGAGCGCTATATTCAATTCGACGGCGTGAACTCGTCCGCCGAGATCTATTGGAACGGCGAAAAGATCGCGGCGCACGACGGCGGATATTCGACTTTCCGTGCGCGGCTTCCCGAAGTGCTCGAAGAAAACCTGCTCGCGGTGGTCGCGGACAACGCGCCGAACGACCACGTATATCCGCAAATGGCAGACTTCACGTTTTACGGCGGCATTTACCGCGATGTAACGCTCATCGGCGTGCCTGAAAACCATTTTGACCTGCTGTGGAACGGTGCGCCGGGCCTGATGGTCACCCCCGTTATGGAGGGGAAGGACTGCACCGTTACGGTCAAGACCTTTGTGCAATGCAAAACGCCGTGCGGCATTCGCTATGAGATCCTCGCGGACGGTGAAGCCGTGCTGACGGCGGAGGTCGCATCGGACAACACGGAAACGACGATGCGCCTTACAAATGCGCACCTGTGGGACGGCGTGCACGACCCCTATCTCTACACCCTGCGCGCGACGCTTTTGTGCGGCGGGGACGTGCAAGACGAGGTTTGTGCGCGCTTTGGCTGCCGCAGCTTCCGCATGGACGCACAAAAGGGGTTCTTCTTAAACGGCAAGCCCTATCCGCTGCGCGGCGTTTCACGCCACCAGGACCGGCCCGGCATCGGCAATGCGATCACTTACGAGCACCACAAAGAAGATATAGACCTCATCTGCGAGATGGGCGCGAACACCGTCCGCCTTGCCCACTACCAGCACGCGCAGGCGTTTTATGACCTGTGCGACGAACGCGGGCTGGTCGTCTGGGCGGAAATCCCGTATATCTCGCAGCACATGCCGAACGGTGTAGAAAATACGAAATCGCAGCTTACGGAGCTCATCTGCCAAAATTACAACCACCCCTGCATCGTGACATGGGGGCTTTCCAACGAGATTACGATGCATGGCGCGGCGGACAAAGGGCTTTTAGATAATCACAAAATGCTCAACGATCTTGCGCACACCTTGGATAAGACCCGCCCCACCACGCTCGCGGTGCTGACGATGTGCGGCATCGACGAAGCGTATGTGCATATAACCGACATCGTCTCCTACAACCACTATTTCGGCTGGTACGGCGGGACGGTCGATATGTACGGACCGTGGTTCGACCGCTTCCACAAAAAATACCCGAACCGCGCCATCGGCATCAGCGAATACGGCTGCGAGGCGCTCGACTGGCACACCTCGGAACCCGTTCAGGGGGATTACACCGAAGAATATCAGGCGTATTACCACGAAGAGCTCATTAAGCAGATCTTGGACCGACCCTACCTTTGGGCGACGCACGTTTGGAACATGTTTGACTTTGCCGCCGACGCCAGAGCCGAGGGCGGCGAAAACGGTATGAACCACAAGGGGCTTGTGACCTTTGACCGCAAATACAAAAAAGACAGCTTTTACACCTACAAGGCGTGGCTCTCAAGTGAACCGTTTGTGCATATCTGCGGCAAGCGGTATGTACGGCGCGCAGAAGACATAACCAAAGTCACCGTGTACTCCAACCGTGATGAGGTCGAACTGTTTGCCAACGGCAAGAGCCTGGGCGTACAACAAAAGGGCAAATATCCGTTTTTCTATTTCAACGTGCCGAACGAGGGCGAGACGGCGCTCGTCGCAAAGGCGGGCGCATGCACGGATGAAGCGAAGCTCGAAAAAGTCGAGCAGTTTGATGAAAGCTACCGCATGAAAGAGGCTGGCGGGGTCATCAACTGGTTTGAGATCACGACGCCGGAGGGGTATTTTTCGGTCAACGACACCATCGGGAATATCCTTTCCACAACGCGCGGTAAGCTGTTTATGCTCAAATTCGCAAAAGTGCTGCTGTCGGGGCTGAAAGGCAATGCCGAGCAAAAGCCCAAAGAGAAAACGCAGCGCGGGAAATCCAAGGGGCTTTCGGTCTCAGGGTTTTCCCTGAACCGCACGATGCTCGACATGGCAAAGGGCTTTACCGTAAAGCGCGTGTTCGCGATGCTCGGCGGGAAGTTCACGAAAGAACAGATCTTGGATTTGAACAAATCCTTAAACAAAATCAAAAAACCGAAAGCAAAATAACGGCACAAAAACAACAGCGGGTATCCGAAAAAAGGATACCCGCTGTTTTCAGTTCTGCGACGCTTTGTACGCCTGCCCGAAAGACATTGAACAGTCGCTTTGCATCGACGCGGATGTTGCAGAGGTCCTTCGCGAGCTGAGAAAATAAACAAATAAAACAGCCCGGAGAAGGTTTCTCTTCCACGGGGCGTTTTGTATATTCGTATTCTCAGCGGACAAAATTCGTGCGGATGGGCGGTTCCTGCTCGGGCAGACCGTATTTTTCCTTGCCGAGCGCGATGCTCTTCATCAAGAACGCCATGTTCCGGGCAAGCGTGCGCATACCCTGCAAGCCCTCCGCGTCCTCGGCGGCTTCGCCCGCCGCTCTGCCGTGGACGCTGTTCCAATACTGACCGGACGCGACGGGCATCGAGCTTATGGTAAAATACTTATTCAGCTCGTCAAACGTCGCCGAAAGCCCGCCGCGGCGCGCCGCCACGACGCTCGCACCCACCTTCATGGTCTTGTCGAACGGCGTGCTGTAAAACAGACGGTCTAAAACTGCAATAAGCGTGGCGTTTGCGGAGGCGTAATACACGGGCGACGCGACCACCAGCCCGTCGCAGGCTTCAAACTTCGGCGCAAGCTCGTTGACCACATCGTCAAACACGCATTTGCCGCGCTTTGCACAAGTCCCGCAGGCAATGCAGCCGCGGACGTCCAGATGTCCGACGCGCACCGTTTCAACCTCTATGCCCTCAGCTGCAAAAACCTTCTCCATTTCCTGAAGCGCCAGCGCGGTATTGCCGTTTGTGCGCGGGCTGCCATTGAGCATTAAAACCTTCATAGATATGCTTCCTTTCCAAGTTGGACTGCACCGCCCCGTCAACGCACCGTGGGCAAGTGGAAACACGATTTCAGCCCTTACGGGCCTCTAAAAACTCTTTGACCTCCCGCTCCAAGCCTGTATTAAAGTTTTCCGGCGCATAGCCAAAGTCTCTGGTGGCCTCGGCGTGGGAAAAATTTCGATTTTCCGCGAGGCGTAGCACTTTTTCCACCATATCCACCCGGCCGGCGCTCAACAGTTTTAGCGCCTTTGCGCCAAAACAGCTTAAACCAAGCGGCACACTGATAAACCGCATGCTTTTGCCCATATAATCTCCTATGAGGCCGAACAGCTCATGGATGCTTAGTTCTCGCTCCCCGCTGAGGATATAACTAAGCTGCGGCAATTTTTCTGCCATAGCAACTTGGTAGTACGCCTTTCCTAAATCTCTGGCGTTGACCGGCTGGATTAGGCCTCTGCCGTGCCCCACTTCCGGTATGATCGGGAATTTTGCCACCATTTTTATAAATTTGGAGATGTTGTGGTCTTGCAAGTCCCCGAAAATCATGGTAGGGCGAAGTATCGTAATATTCATGCCCATATCCAGATACTTCTGCATTTTGCTCTCGATTTCCTTATATTCTTCAGAGGCAATCTTATGTTTGGAATATATTCCAGTGGTATGCACCAAAACGACATGCTTTACGCCGCCCACCCGGTTTATCGCTTCCAACAGGCAGAGGGAATGCTTGATCCCGGCAATGTGGACAACGGTTTCCGCTCCTTCCACAAAACGGGCCATATCCTCCGGTCGTTCCATATCGCCGCAAAAGAGCTCCAAATCAAGGCCGGAAGCGTTAAGCGCCTCTGTCTTTGTACTGCTGCGCACAAAGCAACGGATTTTACCTTTGTAGTCGTTTTCAATCAATTGTTGAAGCAAAAAGCTCCCGGAGTGCCCGGTAAGTCCGGTGATTACAATCATATTTTTTCTCCTCTCGTTTTTCACGGCGTGCCAATAGCCCTCAAAAGTTTTTCCCGCCGCAAGAAGATTGCAAAATGCCTTCTGTGTTCGCGGCTCGTTCGTACATGGAACCGCTTTAACGTAATTCTCCTATGAATCCGTTTCGTCTAGGATACCATATTCCGGTCATTTATGCAACTTTTCAGCACTATTTTCTTGTTCTCAGCCGTTTTCCGTCACACGGCTCCGAAGCGAAAAATGCAGCTGACAAAGCGAAAACGCGGGAAAGCTGAAATGGCTTTCCCGCGTTTTTCCTGTACACAGACAAACTCCAAAAGTTCCGATTTCACAGCGCACTGCCCTTGTTCGGTATAAAAAGCGTCCGCATATCCGCTTTTTCCGATCGCAGCAGCGCTGTTTTTTTATCGAGCCCGCCCGCATATCCGGTCAAGCTGCCGTCTGCGCCGACGACCCGGTGGCAGGGGACGATCACAGAGATCTCGTTGTGCCCGACCGCGCCGCCGACTGCCTGTGCGGATATGTGCGGCAGTCCTCTTTTTTGGGCAAGCTGCTTGGCAATTGCACCGTATGTGGTGGTCTGCCCATAGGGGATCGCGCAAAGCAGCGCCCATACCTCTTTCTGAAAGGCGGTCCCGATAAAATGCAGCGGCACGGTAAAAGACGGTTCCTGCCCCGAAAAATAAATATTGAGCCAGTGTTTCACCGTTGCAAACAGCGGGATTTCTTTTTCTTCCTGCGTTTTGTCAAGACAGCGGCCAAAATATTTCTGTCTCTCGAACCACAACCCGAGAAGGCCGACCTCATCCGCCGCTAAAAGGATACTGCCCAAAGGGGACGCATAATGGCTGATATACTGCATTTCATGTCTCCGTATAAAATCTGTTTTGCGTTTTCGGGCAACGAAAAATCCTTATCATTGCCGCTGATAACAGCGGGGCTTAAAATACAAAAGCCTTGGGGTCTAACCGCCGCAATTTGCGCAGTCCCTGCCGTATGTACACTGCGTCCCCGTGGCGGCAAGTCCGCCCCATCTGTGCGGCTCTACCTCGCCCCAACCGCGGCAGGGATACACCTTCCCATTCTCATCTTCCGAAAAACGCGGAGGCCGCACAAGCGTAATATCCACATCCGCAAGTGAACAAAGCCGCATCTGCTCCATAAGCCAGTATGTCCCGCAGGCATCGTCGGGGTTGTCGCTTGTCCAGATGCGTATGGGTTCGCCGTCTTTTGCACGCTCGGAAAATGCCGAAAGGCTTTTGCGCGCGGTTTTGAGCATCGCCTGTGTCGTTTCCGCCTGTATGCTCGGGTAAATGCCCATCAAGCGGGAAAGCGCGGCTTCACGCTTTGCGCCGATGCCCGCTTCGTCGATTTCGCCCGCGCTCAAGGAAAGCGGAAAGGTCAGAATGTCCTCGCGGCTGCCGCCGAGCGGCACCGCCTGCGCCCACGCGCAGCGGTCGCGTGCTTTGATCTCTTTTTGCGCTTCGCGAAGTTCCGCTTTGGTTGGTTTTCGGCCGTCACGATGGGACAGGATCACGCTTGTCGTGCCGCCGGAAGAACCTCCGCCGAGCATAGCGAACGAAAGCGCACCCGCGGCGCTTTCGCTGAACACGATTTCCAACATGGCGTCCCCCCTTTGATTGGATTGTAGCATATCTTCAACACGCTGTATTCCGTTTTTTATTTCGTCATGGCGTTTACCGGGTGCTCTTATTGGCAGGGCACGCTTGCGGCATACAACCTGATCCTTTCAGGGATGCGCTTTATGCTGGTTCGAAATTTCAGCTGCGCGAAGAAGCAGACGGACGAAACCGAACGGCAGCGAGCGGAATGGAAAGCGTACCGGCGCTGTGGGCTTTTGATGTTTGTGATGAGCGTCGCGGTCATCGGCATGATCGACCTGCTCATTTCGGACGGTACAAACGCTGGCGGTGAAATTTTGACCATTATGATCGCGGCATACACCTTTTACTGCGTAATCTTGGCGATCGTCAATGTTGTAAAGTTCCGCAAGCGGGGAAGCCCTATCCTTTCGGCGTCCAAAAACATCTGCTTTGTGCGGGCGCTGATGTCGCTGTTTTCCCTGCAGATCACTATGTTCGCACAATTCGGCGGTGCCGACGGCGACGGTGCGTTCGTCTACGCCATGGACATTGCCCTCGGCGTTGTCGTCTCGCTTTTGAGCATTTCCACCGCGGCGGCGATGCTTCTCCGGGCGCGCAGGCGCCTGAAGGCATTAAACGAAAAGATTCTGCCGCCGGCATTGGAAAACCGGTAACCGGCGAAACGCTTCCGCTTTCCGCATGTATAAATCAAGAAGGAGGGCCAACCATGGCACAACCTGAAAAGGACAGCTTTTCGTATTCCTATTCCGCTAAGGAACAGGAAGAGATCAAGGAAATTCGCGCAAAATACGTCCCGAAAGAAGAAGATAAGTTGGAGCGGCTTCGCCGCCTAGATGCAGGCGTCACGCGCAAAGGCACGATTGCCGCGCTCACTTTGGGGATCGCCGCCACGCTGGTTTTTGGATTCGGCATGTGCTGTGTCCTCGTTTGGGCGGACCGCTGGTTTATCCCCGGCGTTGTAATCGGGATACTTGGCATCGTGGGCGCCGTGCTCGCATATCCGCTGTATGTGCACATCACAAAAAAGGAACGTGCGCGCGTCTCCGGTGAAATTTTACGCTTGACACAGGAATTGCTGAAATAATCGTTAATATGAAAAAGGCACGCGGGCAACATTTTTTCAGACGTTCCCCGCGTGTTTTCGTATCTCTATTTTCTTACTGCTGTCAATTGTCCTTATCTGCTTCGGGGCAGCGGTAACGCGGCTGTCCAACGCTTTTGGTGCCGTATTCGATCGCACTCTCCGGGCACAGGCAGATGCACGCCATGCAGTGTGTGCACGTTTTGCCCCACACGGGCTTACCGTCTTGCAGCGTGATATTTTCGAGCGGACACACACTTGCGCACTGCCCGCAGCCGATGCAGGCATCCGTCACGCGGAACCCTTTTGCGCGGACCACAAATTTATAAAACGCCGGGTTCACAATGCTGCTGTAAACCCTGTCTAACGACCGGACCTTCTGCGGGGCAAACGGTCTGCCCGCCGCAATCGCCTGACCCAGCGCATCCGCTTTCGGCAGCGCCCTTTCCACAATGGGTTTTGCGTGTGCTTCGTCCGGCGCGTCAAACATAGCGATGTAGTTTTCGGGCATCACGACGGCGGCAAAGCCCATAAAGCGGAAGCCCTTGCGGGCACACAGCTTTCGCACATATTTTTCGGCATTGCCCGCACCGTCGCCGCAGGTGACCACAAAATACGCCGCCGCACCGCTTGGAAAATCAGTTTGCTCGATCCAGTTTTCCACCACCCGCGGAATGCGCCATGCATAGGTCGGCGTAACAAAAACCAGACGGTCGGCATTCTGCACTGCCGTTGTATCCTTCTGCCGCAGCCGATCGTTAAGAGAAAGGATCGTGTCGCCCGTCTGCGCTGCAATGCGCGTGGCAACAAGGCGGCTGTTGCCTGTACCCGAAAAGCAGAAAATCATACCGGTACCTCCGTTCTGCGCGCATAAAGCCGCGCGAATCTATTGTATTGTACCATCCCCCGCGCGCGCCGTCAACCGACGGCAAAAGCCGCCAAGGTTTTGAGGCGTGGCTTGACAAAGCATAAAAATCGTGCTACTTTATAGAATGGTTAGCAAAAGCTAACCAACTTGAGCGTGCCGCCTTTTGCGGCAGAACGGAGGAAATCCATGGTCAAAATCACACTGGATGTAGACGGTATGGCGTGCGGGATGTGCGAAGCGCACATCAATGACGCCGTGCGGCAGCTTTTCCCAGTCAAAAAGGTTACGTCGTCACACAAGACCGGCAAAACGACGATCGTAGCGGAAAGCGAGCCGGACCTTGACAAACTGCGCACCGCCATTGAGGCAACGGGTTACCGCGTAACGAACATCCAAACGGAACCCTATGAAAAGAAAGGCTTTTCACTGTTTCGCAAATAAAACGATCCCCTGCGCACAAAACGCAGGGGATCTTGCTTTGTTTAGAATTCCTTGCCGACCGTGACGGTGCTTTGCCCGCGGTGGCGGATCAGCCGCTGCTGGGTAAAGGCGCCGTCTTCTTTGATGTTGATGAGGTTCCCGCCGCGGAACGGCACCACATAGATATTGTGGTCGCACGAAAGCCCGTAGGAAAGACGAATGCCCTGGTATTCCACAGAAAAATTATTCATGTGGTCGTGCCCAACGAACACGCCTTTGGTACTGCCGAGCTCCACCATGGTCTCAAACATCTCGTCGTCCACATTCGAGCAGCCGACATCCTCCAGCTTCCAGCCCGCAAGCCGTTTGTCCGTACCCTTTGCCTCGTCATAGGCGGTGACGAATTCGCGCATGGGAATGTGGAAGAACGCAAGCGACGGTACGACCTTCGTTTCGTCGCCGTTGACCTCGCGCGCAATGGATTTGATGGTGTTTTCATACCATTCGATCTGATTTTCGTGGAAGCAGTCATACCCGCCGATTGCAGGGTCGGGATAGCCGGAATGGCTGTCCATCATGATCAGCGACATAAGCACCTTGCCGTTTCCGTCCGTGACATTGTAATAATAGTTGCCCATGCCGTCCACATTTTCATCGCCGCGCTCGTAGATGCAGTATTCCAGCGAACTGAGATAATCATTCAGCGTCTGCTTGTCGGCGATTTTTTCAGGGTCGAGCACCTCGCCCGGTTCATATTCAATATCGAGCCCCTCATGGTTGCCGTAGACGAACGCCCACGGAATTTGCAGGGATTCCATAAAGCTCCCGAATGTCTTGAACGCCGTAAAATTCTCTTTTTCGCTGGTCACGTCGCCCGTGACAACGATCATATCCGGCGAAGTCGTCTCGACCATGGCGGAAATCGTTTTGAATGCCTTCGCGTCCTTTTTCTCGTCATTCAAAATATGCACGTCCGTGATCTGCAAAACCGTAAATGCCGTGTCCGCCGCGCGCACATAGGTTTTGCCGTAAAAGGTCACTACCGAAGCTGCGATGCCGCCAAGCAGCGCGCACACCAATAAAATGCTGAAAAACACTTTCCATCCCTTTTTCATTTTTCAGGCTCCTCTACGGTCACGTTTGCACCGATTTGCATATGGTCTGACAGGTTGCGCCGCAAAACCGTAACGGGGCGGTCGCTGGATACTGCCGTTACCTTGCCGTCACGCCAGGAAAAACTGACTTTCGCCCCGCGCACCAAAAGATCCGTTACCCGCCCGCTTGCGGCGAAATTCTCGGGCAGCGCGGGCAGAAGCGTCAGCACACCTGCTTCTTCCTGCAAAAGCAGCGCATGCATCCCCGCAACAAAGCCGAGGTTTCCGTCGATTTGGAACAGAAACGGCGGATGTACGCAGAACAGGTTGCGAAATACCGCGTGGCACAACAGATCGTGGATAACCTTCTGCGCGGTCTTGCCATCGCGCAGCTTGCCCGAAAGGCAGATCGCCCACGCCGCCGACCAGCCGATGTGCTGGCCGGAGTTTGCAAGCCGGTACCGGAACAGCTTTTCCACCCAAGCCCGTTCCCTGGGATTCGCGTCATAGCCGAGGATATTGCCGGGATAAAACGCATACAGCGGAGAAAAATGCCGGTGCCCGGGTTCGGGCGTGTCGTAATCCGTATGCCATTCGCAAATGCCGTTTTTGCCCTCGCAAAACGGATACAGCTTCGGCTCTTTTTCCGCGATCTCGCGTGAAAGCTCTGTATCCTCCCCCGCAAACAGCTCGCGGTAGTTTTGAAAACTCTGGCGCACAAGGCCCATATCAAACGCCGAAGCATAGTCCAGCTTGCAGCGCACACCGTCTTTTTGGAACACGTTTTCAGGCGAGGGCGACGGGCAGGTTACATAGTGCCCGTCCTGTAAGACGAGAAAATCCGCCGCGAACTGCGCTGCTTCGGAAACGATGGTTTTGACTTTTTCCGTTTGCTCCTGCAGTGCACCGTTGCGGTAATGGGCGTACACTTCGTTCGCGAGCCACACGCCGCAAAGCGGTGCAAACATATAGCTCGGATCGCGCTGTACGGGCGGCGTTTTACGCCACAGGTCTACATTGTGGTTGCACGCAAACCCGCGGCAGCCGTAGTTGACCTGCGCCGTCTTTTTGCCGTTTTGCACCGTTTCATACACCAGCTGCAAAAGCGGTTCGACGCATTCGAGAAGCCCCGCGCGCGATGCACCCCAATAATTCATTTCCGTATTGATGTTGACCGTATAGTTGCTGCTCCACGGCGGGCGTACCGATTCATTCCAAACGCCCTGCAAATTCATGGCCTGCCCACCCTTGCGCGAAGCGCTGATCGTCAGATATTTGCCGAAATTGTAGAACAATTCGCAAAGCGCGGTAAAGTCCGCTGCGTTTTCCCCTTTTCGAACCGCAGCCAGCAGTTCACCGGTCGAGTATGTGTTTTCCGCGCCCAGAGAAACCCGTGCGCCGGTATAAAGCGCGCCGAAATCCGCCGTATGGCGCGCAAGCAGCGTTTTGTAGTCGCGCGGTATATCCGCCAAATGCGCTTTGCACGCAGCGGCAGCATTTTCACGCGAGGTGTCGGGCATTTTGTCGAAGCCCAAAAAGCCCGTAGCCGCCGCAAACAACAGCGTCACGGTTTTCGCGCGGCGCACGTTCAGCTTGCCGCGCTTACAGGATACGGCCCCGTCGGTTTCCACTTCGGTGCGCAGGCAGAACGCCATGCCCTTGTTTGCGTCATACCGGATCGGGTGCCGCTTGGTGCGCAGGTAGTTCGGCGCGGCGTAGTCGGGCGCGGTGCCTGTGAGCACCAGCGCGCCGTCTTCACTGCCGCACGAAAAATGCAGCTTGCTGTCCGCTGTCACGGTCAGGGAAAACGGCTTGTCGGCAGTAATATGGTACACGGCGACGCGGTCGGGATTCGAGCAGAACACCTCGCGGCGCACGCCCGCAGTTTGCACCGTGCACAAGCCTTTTTCGAGCGCCAATTCGCGTTTGTAGCCGCGCGAAGGCACGCCGTGGAGCCGCAGATACACATTCCCAAGCGGCATGAATGCTTCGCTGTAATCGCCGCACATCTCCTGTTCACAGAGCGCGTCCGCCTCGCTGTTTTTGCCTTGGAAAATCAGTTCGCGCGCCCGCCCGAGCGCTTTTGCGCTTTTCTCGCTGTTGTAGTCCTTCGGATAACCCGACCAAAGCGTGCCCTCGTTGAAGCAAAGGGTCTCGCGACGCTTGCCGCCGAAGACCATCAGGCCCATAAAGCCGTTGCCCAAGGGCAGCGCCTCGCGCCAGCGGCGGGCGGGTGTTTTGTACCAAAGTTTATCCATCATCCCTGTTTCCTCCAAAATCCGCTACAATAAAGTCAAACTGCTCCGGCACGGTAATTTGCGCGTCCGTCTCGTGATACAGGACTTTTCGTATCCCGCGATAAAGCGCATCCAGCATCCGATCGCCCTCGCGGTAATCGAGAAGCCGCAGCCCGCCGTCCGAAATCAAAATTTCTTCGGCGCGTTTTGCGTCGCCTGCGCCCAGATAAGCGACCGCCAGATACATGCAGAGCCGCGCGTTTTTCTGTAAGGCTTCGGAAAGGCGCGGAAAAACCTCTATGAGTACTGCATAGGCCTTTGCCTGCAAGAGCAGGGAAAACAGGCTTTCCTGCAACCCGTAATCGTCCGGGCGGAGAGCCGATGCGCGGCGTACATAATAAGAAAAGCGCGCATCCCCAAGCTGCCAGAGCACGAACGCATACAGATGCAGATTCTGCGGCGTGTGGGCAAGCAGCAGGCTTTTTGCACACCACTTCTTCGCCGTCTCAAATTCGCGGCGGTCATAGTGCAAAAGCGCGATCTGATACGGTACGCTCCATTCACAAAGGCCGGCGTTTTCTAAAAGCAGCGCTTCCAGCCGCGCACCGTAAGCAAAAGACAGCGGCGCGGACATCGGTTTGTGCGCTGCAAGCTCCAGCCACGGCGCCGCTTCGTCGTCTACGCAAAATTCGAGGTGCGCGGGGGACTCCCCGCCGAGCCGTTGTTCCAGCGCGCCCCAGCCGCTGCCCGCAAACAGCAGTTTGCCCCTTTGCAGGCTGATATCGCGCAGGATACCGGGCAGGCGGCGGTCCATCCCCGCCGACCCGCCGAGCGACTGCACCTGTTTTTCCGCAGCCGCCACAAGGGAATCATAATCGCCCCGCATCGCCGCCGAACCCAGATTGCTGCATGTATAGCATTCCAAAAATGCCCAGGAGGTTTTCGGCGGCATGGGCAAACACTCATACTGCGTCTTGCCGAGTCCCGCCTGGATTTCCACATAATCGCCCGCATGGTCTGTCAGCATCCGCTGCCAATGGCGCGAGCCCTTGCGGTGGCCCCAGGAAAAGAGCTTTCTGCCCTTGAGGTTGTTCGAGGAAAACTGCAAAAGCCCGAAGCCCTCGGCGTCCGCATGCACAATAAACTTGTCGCTTTGCGGGGCGATGTCATAAAAATAATCCATCGTGTCCGGGATATTTTCCGGGTAAGAAACATCGACCCCGCCGTCAAAGGGAATTGGGGATTTTTTTACGCCCATGCCGTCGGAATTGTTATAGGCGCTCGTTGCCGGCACGACGACGCGCCCGCCTTTATATTCGGGCGAAGCCATGTTCGACCACCAGTACATCGGCACGACCTCTGTGTTCGGGTTTTCGATGCGCACGGCGGCCATCAGGCGGTCTTCTTCCAGCCAGAAATCCATTTGATAATAGATGCCGCGCACGCGTTCAAACTCGTAAAAGCGCAATACATCCTCGCCGTTTTTGCCTGTGACGACAGCACAGTACATCTGCGAGCAGGTAAACGGGCTGTGCCCGATGATGCCGCAGTTCCACTCCACCCCGCCCGAAAACCAGGCGTTGCGCACGCTCAAATTCCGGAAGCGGATGACATCGTTGGTATACAGCACGTCGCGCTGCCGCTTTTTATCGTACAGCCGCCAAAGCCTGCCGCCGAGCGTCGGCAGAAATTCCGCGGAAAGATACTCGTTTTCCAGCACGGCGACAGGTACGTCGCGTTCCGCTTCTTCGGTATAGTTGTTCTGCTGGGTGTAGGGATAAGAAGTCTCTCGGAAGCCGTAGTCGATGAACAGGCCCTCGTAATCGGCAATGGTTGATTTCACGCGGTGCGGCTGCCTTTCCGCCGAAAGCGCAGGGTAATCGCAGGGCTTCCCGAAAGCGCTGCAGCGGTACCGTTTGATTTCCAGTCTGGGCATAAAAATCTCCTTATGTATGAAGCGTCAGCGGTCAGTCCGCAAGACGGACACGGCTGCAATGTACGGTTTTCAGCGGTTTTCCGCAGATAAAGCGGTTGCCGGTAACTTGCAGGTTCTCCGTGGATTTCGCCGTGATGCAGAATCCCCGATATTGTTCGAAGCGGTTGTCTTCTATCCGGATATTTCGGTGCACCGCCCCCGCATACTCGGCGTTTTCAGGCAGGATGCGCACGGGCGTCTGCCCGCAGGAAACAAAGGTGTTGCCGCGCACAGTCACGTCACAGCACATGCCGCTCTCAAACCAGCTTTTGGCGTCGTCTGAAAGCAGTACGCCGCTCATGGTGGTGCTTACGAACCGATTGTTTTCCACAAGCACTTTCCCGCGCGTGGTCAAAAGCAGCCCGCGCGTGATGATGCGGTTGAGCGTATTGTTCGCAAAATATACGTTCGGGCAGGCATCCACATCTTCGATCACACAGCCGATCTCGGCCCCCGCCGCGTCCTCGACAGTCAGCTCGATCTCGTATTCGTTCAAAAGCCGCGCGGCCTTTATTTTTGTTTGACCCGATTCGAGCAGCGTTTTCGGGGAAATGAATGCGATTGTGTCCCCGGCGCGCAGCGGTAAAAAGCCGTGCGTCTGCGGATGCATGAAGCGAAGCGTCAGGCGGTCGCCCGCCTTTTCGGTCACGGCAAAGTGGATGCCGTGAACGTTTAAGCAGTCGTCGCCCGCGCCGTCAAACCGGCTGTTTGTGATGCGCACATCGCCGCGGCACATACAAATTTGGATAAAGTCCGCGACCGACGCCATGCGGCGCGCGTCCGTCTCCTCAGGCGCAAATTCCAGCCGGTTGGCGGCAATATTTTCGCAATCCTGCGCAACGAGCGCCAGCGAATAATTGAACCGCTGTTTGACATTTTCAAGCTTTACATTGGTGCAGCGATCAAGGAAAATCCCCGCGAACTGCCGCCGCACATCGAAAATGTAGAACCAATCGCCCTTCTTAAAGCGCCCCGTATAGGGGAAGTATGTGCGAAAGCGCCGTTCGCCGGTCCTTTTGGTGCGCAGCCCATAGGCGAGCGGATGCCACACGCGCACAAGCCGGTCGGGCGCGTTTGCGCGGATACGGCCGATCCAGCCCGATGTCGCCGCATTTTGAGCGGCGGGATAGTCGTAATCGCGCCCGCGAAAATACGGCGTGTTGTCCTTAAAATACAGGTCCGTGTCGCGGTCGGCTTCGAAATCCACCGAAAACGGCGTGACGCGCATTACGCGAAGTTCGTGCATGTCGGGCTGCTTGTGCCGAATCTCCAAATTTTTCACTGTTAAATTGCGGCAGCCGATGGCGGCAAAATTCGTCGCTTTGCCGTCGATTACGAACACCGCCGCGCCGAAATCCAGCGTCAGGTCTTCAACATTTTCCAAATAAAACGGCACGGCGTTTTCGTGCGGGGTCTCATCCGCCGAAAATTCCGCATCGCCGACCGTATTGGTGATGACAAGCCTGTGCTTTTCGCAAAGGTCACTGCGCAAATGGTATGTTCCCGCTGCAAAGCGGACGGTTTTCTCCCCGGGGATATCGGTAAGTGCCGCGCAAAGGGCAGAGACCTCGCGCGTGACATCTTTTCCCGGCAGAACACCGAAATCGGCTGCTTTGATCTCCTGCATATCGTTTCCTCCGTCAGTCGAGCATATTGGGGATATTCGGGCAAGGCACAAGTGCTTCAAACCCGTAAAACACCTGTGCGTTTTGATAGAGGAACCGCGCTTTGGCCGCCTCGGACAGCGCATCGGATTTCAAGATGAAATCGTAGCTCATTTTATAGGTGATCTCTACCATGGTGCGCGGATAGTCGCTGCCCCACATCAGCTTCTCCATGCCGCAGATCTCTGCCGCTTCACATACGGCGCGCACAGCCGAAGGATAAGGATAGAATTCCTCGTTGAACAACCAGGTGATGCCGCCGCTTTCGATATAGATATTCCGATGCCGCGCGAGCTTGATCTGCTCGTGCCAGCCCGCATGCGTGACCATGCCGAAGTGCCCGACGGCAATGCGCAGCATCGGGTACTGCGCGGCGAGCTCAGCGAGCGCGCCCGTTTGACGGGTCCCATCGGCAAGGTCGATGGAGATAAATTTCCCCGCGTGCTCGGCCGCTTCAAATACGGCGGCATGCTGCGTGAGATCTTGCGTTTTCAGCCTGCCTGCACAGATTTTCACACCGTCAAAGCCCGCCAGCCGGAAGGGCTTGCCCTCCTCATACAGGCTGCAAATTTTCAGCCGATCGGGATAGTTTTGCTTCACTTCCAAGAGATACGCGTCCTGGTTGCCGTCGATCTCCTCTTGTGTGATGACCGCCGCTGAAACGCGGGCGTAATCCATATTCGCGATCAGGCGCTCTGCGGTGTTTTTCCCGTCGGTCATGTATGGCGGCATCATTTGCCGCACCTCGCCGCCGAAATCGCTTTTGCCATTGTCTATCGGTATGACAGGTCTGCCGCCCACGCGCCCGTGCTGCACCGCCCACAAATGCGCGTGTGCATCCACCACCGTCATAACGTCACCCCGTCTTTCATAATGGCGATTTCTCGGAAGCCGTTCTGTTCCGATTTGGTCTTCGCGCCATTCGCCGTCTCCAACACCAGAGAAAACAGCGCGTCCGCCGTACTTACCGCATCCGTCAGCGCGGACTGCGCGTCAAAATCCACCCAGTGCGGCTTTTGCTGCGCTAACGCGGTGTTCGTGGCGATTTTTATAGTCGGCACAGGCGCGCCCAGCGGTGTGCCGCGCCCCGTTGTAAACAGGATCATATGGCAGCCCGCCGCCGTGAGGTTCGTGACGGCGACCATGTCGTTGCCGGGACCGTCGAGCAGATTGAGCCCCGGTTTGTGCGCCGTCTCCCCGTAACCGAGCACCGCCGTAACAGGCGAAGTACCGCCCTTTTGCACGCAGCCAAGGGATTTTTCCTCGAGCGTCGTAATGCCGCCCGCCTTGTTCCCCGGCGACGGATTTTCGCTTACTTTCTCGCCGTGCGACAGAAAATAGGCTTTGAAGCGGTTGATAAGCGCTGCGGTCTGTTCGAAAACCCCGGCGTTTTGGCAGCGGTTCATCAAGATCTGCTCTGCGCCGAACATCTCCGGCACCTCGGTAAGCACCGCCGTGCCGCCCATGGCGCAAAGGCGGTCGCAAACGCGCCCGACCGTGGGGTTCGCGGTCAAGCCGGAAAGCCCGTCGCTGCCCCCGCATTTTAAGCCAATCCTCAAGCGGGAGACGGGTACACGCACGCGGCGGTCTTTGGCAGCTCGCTTTTGCAGATCACAAACCAGCCGAACGCCCTCCCGGACCTCGTCGCCACAGTCCTGTACGTTCAAAAAGCGGATGCGCGCACGGTCAAAGTCACCCAATCTCTGCTTAAGCGCCTCTATGTTGTTGTTTTCACATCCGAGCCCCAGCACCAGCACGCCGCCGGCGTTTGGATGACGGATGAGCCCGCAAAGCGTTTGCTGCGTGCGCAGAAGGTCGCCGCCAAGCTGGCTGCACCCGTATGGATGCGGAAAATGGAACGCGCCCGTTTTTTCCGCGATCACCTGCGCGATCTTGTTGACACAGCCCACGGTGTTGACGACCCAAACATCATTGCGGATGCCGATCTCGCCGTTCGGACGTTCATAGGCGGAGATCTCCGCGGGCGGTATGGGCGCGAGCGTGCAGGGTTTCGGCATATAGGTGTATGCCCGCATGCCGCCGAGCGCAGTTTGCAGGTTGTGGCTGTGCACATGCTCGCCCGCCGCAATATCCTGCGTCGCGATACCGATCGGGAAGCCGTATTTGATGACTTCCTCGCCAGCGGCGATTGCACGCCGCGCGTATTTATGCCCGTTTTTCAAAGAGACCTGCACGTTGTCGGCAGGGTGAATTACGACAAAGCCCATGTGATCGCCTCACGTATTCCCTGTTTCTCTATGATTTTCAAGCTTTCCGCGGTCATAGGAACAAGTTCCGTCAGATCCGTGCCCCAAAGCGCGGTATTCCCGAGAATTTCGGGAAGCGTCCGCTCTCGAATACAGGTGATTGCCGCTGTGTCGTCCTGTGGCTCGTCTGTCCTGTAAAAATACAAAAGCGCGGCGAGAGACAGCGCAAGCGGACGCGGGAATGCACCGTCCTTTTCGCAGCAGTCAAGCATCGTGGGCAGCACGCGCACCGAAAACTTGCTGACGGAATTGAGCGCGATGGAACGCAGCCGGTGCTGAATATACGGATTACGGAAGCGCTCCAGCACATCGCGTGCAAACGCGCGGTTGTCCTCCGTATCGCCGAGTGCAGGTAAAATGCAGGAAAACAGGACCTTGTTCAAAAACGCACAGACCTGTTCGTCTTTGAGGCTTTCGCCCACGGTCTTAAGCCCGCACAAAAGGGCGGGGAACACCATGGCGGTGTGCGCGCCGTTGAGCACGCGCACCTTGCGCTTTTTATAGGGCGTTACGTCGTTCGTCCAAACCACGTTGACACCCGCGTGCTGCAAAGGCAGCTCTGCTTCGTAATCGCCCTCGATCACCCACAAATGGTAAGGCTCCGCCGTATCCAAAAGGCGGTCCTCCCAGCCGAGTTCTTTACAAAGTGTAGCCGCCTCCGCTTTCGGGTATCCCGTTACGATGCGGTCTACGAGCGTGCTGCAAAATTTGTTCTCATGAATGACCCATTCGTAAAAGTCCTCGCCTAATTTCCACTGCTGCGCGTACCGCAGCACACAAGACTGCAGTTCTTTGCCGTTGTTGTCGATCAGCTCACACGCGAGCATCACGAAGCCCGGCAGCCCCGCCTGAAAGCGCGCATACAAAAGCTGCGTAAGCTTGCCGGGGAACGAGCTTGCGGGGGCGTCGGACAATGCGCATGACGGGTCAAAAGCAATGCCCGCTTCGGTGGTATTGGAAATGACAAAGCGGAAGTCGGGATTTTTTGCAAGCGCTAAAAAGCCTTCAAAATCCGCATATGGGTTCACCGCGCGCGAAACGGAGGTGACGCGCGTGTGCTCGCACACCGCTTGCCCGTTTTGAAGCCCGCGAAGATACAGGTTGTAAACGCCCTTTTGCGCCTCCAGTACATCGCAAAGGCCGGTTTCAATGGGCTGCACCACCACGACCTTGCCGTCATACAGCCCCTGCTCGTTCAGCTTGTGGATGAACAGATCTACAAAGCCGCGCAGGAAATTTCCCTCGCCGAATTGAATAATGGTCTCTTTCATTTTAAGCCTCCGCATCCGCAAAACGCAGCAGCACCTTGGCAAGCGAGCCGTCGTTGTGCGTGAGCGCCTGGAACGCCGCTGCCGCTTCCTCTTTTTCGTAAACAGCGCTGACCATTTTCAATACATCCGCCCCGCCCGAGGCGACCAGGTCGATCAGCGTCTCAAAATCCGTGGTGCGTGCGTTGCGGCTGCCGAACACATTCAATTCTTTTTTGAGCAAAACGGAATGCAGGAAAGTCGTCTCGCGCTTGCCGTTGCCGATCAGAATAATGTTCGCGCCGTGCGCCGCCTCTTCAATGCAGGAAAGAAAGGTCTCCGGCGCACCGCACGCTTCGACACACACATCATACCCATTGCCGGCGGTAAATGCAAGACTTCTCTTGTGCAGATCGGCGGTTTTGACCGGAATTACACAGTCCGCACCGTAGCTTTCGGCAAGCGCCAAACGATTTTCAAGCAGATCTGCCACAGCCACCTTTGCTCCGAGCGATTTTGCCCGCAAAAGTGCGAACAGCCCGATGGGGCCCGCGCCCATAATGAGCATCCGGTCGCCCGGCTTTACCTCTGCGCGGGAAAGCGCATGGCAGCTGATGGAAAACGGTTCGATGAGTGCAAGTTCTTTCGGGGAGAGCCCGCGCCCTAAAATAATGCGCTTGACGGGCATGGTGATATATTCCTGAAACGCGCCGTCGCGCTGGACGCCCATAGTTTGGTTGTCCACGCAGGCGTTCACGATCCCGCGCACGCACGCATAGCAGTGCCCGCAGTTGAAATACGGGTTGGCGGTGACCACGTCGCCGGCGCGAAGCCCTTTGTCATTTTCCCCGATCTCCACGATCTGCGCGCTGAATTCGTGTCCCGGCGTGCGCGGATACGTCGTGAACGGCTGGTTGCCCGTGTAGGAGGCGACGTCCGCGCCGCAGATGCCGCAGTACAGCACTTTGAGCAGCGCCTCGCCCGCCTTTGGAGTCGGCTTTTCGCGGGACACCAACTGGATCTCGCCTGGTTTTGTGATCTCAATCGCTTGCATATTACCGGTTCCTCTCCAAATATCGTTCATTCCAGACGACCGCCGTTTTCAGCGGCGCGCCCTTGCAGTAGATTTTTGTTTCATAGGCTTTCGCGGGGTCGGCGATGAATTCTTCTTTGTCCAAAAGCTGCACAAGCGTGTCGAAGCGGCTGTCGCACAGGATTTCGATCGCCTGTTCCATGTGCTTCTGCGTAAAATTGATGGACGCAAGGATCACATGGTTTTGAAAGCCGAACGGCATGGTGTCGAAGGTGATCTTCGGCCCTAAAGAGAAGCTGTTGTAAATGCCGTTGCAGCCCAAAACGCCGTGCTCGAACGCAATGCGGTGTTCTGTCTCACCCCCGGAGGTGCCTACGAATACCGTCGCCCTGCCGCTAAGCCGTTCCATAATCGCAGCGGCAGTCTCCGCTTCTGTAAGTCCTTCCGTTGAAAGGTACGCCGCGCCGAGCTCTTCCGTCGCAAACTTTGCTTTTGCGCTCTCGATGTCGCTGCGCGCAACAAATAAAAGCTTCGCCTGCGGGTGGCTGCGGCGGATCTGGTCGCCGATAAACAGCCCCGTTGTGCCGAGCCCGAAGATGACTGTGCGCGAAAACGTCGCTTCTTTGGCGGCGGCGCGCGCTTCTTGTTCTGTGCAGCCGCGTTTTGCCATCTCCACACGGAAAAGCTGGGCTTCGCCGATGTCACACATGCGCTCGTGCTGGAACACCGCGCAGGCGTATGGGTCGGAGAACACCAGCCGCTTCGCAAGCGACAAAGGCAGCTTTTGAAGTCCTTCGTATTGCGCGGGCAGGTGCAGCAGCATGTCGGGGTGAAAATACCCTTTGTCGCAGAAAATACCGTCTGCGCCGTCGCAGCCGTATTCAAAATAGGTCTCGTCCTCGGTAAAACGCGTGGGGTCGAAGCTGTCGCCGCCGCGGATGAGCACGATGGCGAAACGGTTTTCCGACGGCACCCACACCACGCCCTCGTGCCCGTTGATGAGCCTTTTCTGTCCTGCTGGGAATTTCGCGTCGAGCGCGCAGGCTCTCCCCATGCGGTACAGCTCCATGTCCGTGCCGCAGAACCCGCAGAACACAGGGTACGCTTCCACCCCTGTTTTTTCCGGCTCGCCGCGCCTGCGGCGGCGCGGCGGGTTGATGAGCTCTATCTCGCCGTAGCAAAGCGGACGCTCCGCGCTGTTTTGAAAATAAGTACCAAGGGTTTTCAAAGCAAATCTTCTTTCCGTGTGGTTTCTTTAGAAAGGTACGATCTCCGCCGTCACGTGGTTGTCCGCGTCGAGCGTCAATACCGTGCCGCCGAGCGCGTCAAAATCAAAATAGCAGTTATACGAGCTCTTTGTCATGTAGCCGAGCGTGACGCCCTCATATTCGGTGATGAAGTTGTTGTTGTGGTCGTGCCCCGCAAACATGTGGGTGCCGCCGTTTTCACGGAACACATCGAAGAACCCGTCGTTGACCACGGCCGTGGACGTGCCCTCGCGGCGGCCGCCCATGGCAAAACCGTCCTCCAGAGTCGCATATTCCGGTACGGGCACATGCATGAACGCCATGTTGGGCACTGTGCCGCCCGCGGCTTCCGCGATACCGTTTACAGCCCACTCGTACCATGCGATCTGGTTCTCTCCGATGCCGCCGGGGGTGATCTCGCCATCCGTGATACGATACTGCCCGTCGTCAAACAGGAACAGAGAGTAAACGGGTGTGCCGCCGCGGGTGATGTTGACGATGTAGTTGCCCATACCGTTCATACCGGCAGGACCGCTTTTGAAAAGGCAATACTCCGCCGCCTCATAGATTTCGGCAAGCTTTGCCTTATCCGCCCTGCCCTCGTAATCGTGATTGCCGAAAATCGGCGCCCAGGGGATTCCGAAACCATCCATAAAATCGGCGAACTGCTGTGTGCAAATGTCGTTCCACGCCGTCAGCACCGTATCGCCGCCCACGACGATCAAATCGGGCTGCACCTCTTCGATCAGGCCTTTCAGCTGCGGGCGGCTCATGCCGTCCAGAATGAAGTTGATGCCGAGCCACGCCGCAAATGTGCCGTGGTTACGGATGTGCACATCCGTGATGCACAGAATTTTAAATTCGCTGTCGCCTGCGTCGAGGCTCTGCGCGTAGTCGGGTGTATAGGCATCCTCCGGCGACCATGCCTCACATACTGCAACACCTTTCTGTTCTTTGAGCGCCACGGAGGCGAACACAGCATTGCACACGGCGACGATCGTAAAGAACACCAGCACAAGGCTCAGGACAACCTTGACCCATTTCTTTTGAAAGAACCGCTTCATGCTTTTTCCTCTTTCTGTTTTTCCTGCCACAGCGCGTTATGCGCTTTTACAAAGTCATACGAAGGCTTTTTACTGCCTACCAGATCCACCGACCCGTGGATGCGCTGCTTATATTTCCCGCTGCCGCTTTCGCCGATGTGCGTGCGGTAGTCGTTGAGACAGAAGTACACCCAGCCCGCAAAACCAAGCTTTTCATACAGCGCGGTCTTTTCTTTGTATATCTCGATACGGCGCGGATCCCCGCCCTTGTGCACGGGTTCGCACAGCCCGAATTCAGTGACGACCAGCGGCTTGCCCTTTGTGTGCGACAGGGCGCGGCGCATATCCTTTTCATAGTTTTTCGAGGGCATCCACGTGCCTAAATATTCGTTCCACATGCAGATGTCGCCGCTTGCCGTTGCGTCTGCATTGACCTCACCGGAAAAGAGCATACGCGGAAACGTCATGGTATTGGACACATAATTGACCAGCCGCATGGGGTCGCCCGCCTTAAAATAGCGGTGCATTTCGCGGACATACGCAATGGTCGCCTTTTTGTGCCCGCCGAGTTCGTTGCCCACGCCCCAGCAGGCAATCGAGGGGTGGTTATAGTGGAACGCAAGCATATCGTCCGCCTGCCGTTTCGCAATCTCGGTTTGCAGCTTCCCCGCCGCTTTGGGCGCGCCCCAATAGGGGATCTCCTCCTGCACGAGGATGCCGTGCTCGTCGCACCAGTCGAGCGTAAAATCGGACTGCTGCCAGTGGAACCGTGTGAAATTGCAGTTGAGATCTTTGAGCATCGAAAGGAACTTTTCCTGCTCGCTCTCCGGCTCCGCCATGCCATATTCCGGGTTGCTGCCGGGCATCCACTCCACGCCGATGAGTTTGATCGGACGGCCGTTCAGATAGATCTTGTCGCCGCGCGTCTCGATCTTGCGCACGCCGAAACGGTAGCTTTGTTCCTCGTTCCCTAAAATCAGCCGCAGGGTGTAAAGCGCCGGGTGTTCGGGCGACCACAACGCGGCGTTTTCGAGGGTGAAGCGGGGATTTGTGCCGTCGAACGTGCCTTCCTGTGTATGCACCGTCTCGCCCGCCGCGTCCGTGACCTGCAAGCGGTACGGCTTCGGCTCGTTTTTCCAAAGACGCACATCGCACGATACCTCGGCACGGCCGCGGTCATCGCCAAAAAATTCCGTCACCGTGCTGGTGATTCGGCAGCTGCGCGCGCAGTTTTCGTCATACTCCACCCATTCCACGGGCCGCACGATGCCGCCGTCGCATGCCCAGTCAAAGTCTTTTTTGTGCGGCAGGGACTGCTCGGTATAGGTGTTTTCGCAAAGCACCTCCAAGTGATTCTGTCCCGCCTGCACGAACGGCGTTACGTCAACGAGGAACGGCGTGTAGCCGCTGCCGCGGTGCTCCCCCGCCTTTTGCCCATTGAGAAATACCGTGCAGGTGTGGTACACCGCCTGAAAGTACAAAACGGTTTTCCACGCGGGCGAGGAGACGTCGATTTCCGTGCTGTACCGCGCCGCGCCGACATATTCTTCCAAGCCGTCGTCCACATTCCAGGTGTGCGGCACGGTGACGGCGCGCGGTTCGGGCGCGTCTTGCGTCCGGAATTGGAATTCGGTCAAATCTGTTTTACGGAGCATGTGAAATCCCCTTTCAAAAACAGATCAGTATACAGCGTCAGCCCCGTGTGGCTGTTGTCGAGTGCGCGCGCCGCCGAAAAGCTTTGCCTCGCTTTTTCACGTTCCCCTTTTCCCAGCTGTCCGAGTCCGCGCATAAACAGGCAGTGCACGCGGTTTTGCAGATTCAAATCCGCATCAAAAACCAGGAAATCGGGCAGGGACACGGCGAAATAGTCGATCTCCACCTTGTCGTGCTCATGCGCGTCGGCGAAATCCGTAAGGCTTTGAAAGCGCGAACACGCCCGTTCCTCTTTCCCAAGCCGCCGCAGCGCCAGCCCCTGACAGAAAATGCTCTCCGGCGGCTGATCGTTATAGTACACGGCGCTTTGCGGCGTACTCAAGCCCGCCGAAGCCTTTTTGTAGCTTTGCGTGGCTTTTTGCGCGTCGCCGAGCAGGCGGTACGCCTCGCCCAGCAGATAATATTGCAGATTTTCCTGCGCGCCGCAGAGCTTTCCCTCGCCCAGGTTTTCGGGATAGGTGAAGGTGCGCTCTAAAATTTCGATCGCCGACTTTCCGTCGCCTGCTTGCAGTTTTTCTGCCGCCTTACGGCAAAGGGCGGCAACATACTGCGCCGTCACCTTGCCTTCACCGCCCTCCCACGGGTGGAAACGGTGCGACATCAGGCAGTCATACGCCGCATCATATCTGCCGGTCTGGTTGAGCAGCGTGATATAGGCGGTATACAGGTCGTCACGCGCACGGACAAGCTCCAGGTGCTGTTCCAAAAAGGCAAGCCGCGCCTGCAAAGGTTCACCGATCTTTCCGTATAGGCAGTCGAGCTCAAACAGCACGCGTGCGTCGCTTTTGTCGAGGTCAAACGCCTTTTCCAGCGCCGCGCGGGCAGCAGGCACGTCGCCGTGCTTGTTGTAATAGGCAAGCGCCAGATTGCGGTACGCCGTGGGGAATTCGGGACACAGCCGCGTGCAGGTCTGCCAAGCCCGGACCGCTTCGTCGTACCGCTTTTTGTCATAGTAAAGGCAGCCGAGGTAATACGCCGCCATGCCGTCTGTGGGATTTTTCTCCTGCGCCGCTTCAAGTGCGAGCATATCCTCCAAACGGTGCGGGAAGCAAAGGTAGCTGTCCGCATTTTGCGCCGCGAGCAGCGCCTGTTTTTGTCTTTCGGGCTGCCCCGAAATCCCATAAATGCGCGCCAAGTGGTACTGCACCATGGGGTGCCCGCTTGCGTCCTCGCAAAGCACTGCGGCAGCGTCCGCGTAAAAGCCGCCCGCCGCGTATTCCAGCGCGACTTCGATACAGGTGTCGGTTCGCATGGCGGGGGACCCGCCCAAAATGCGGCGGCCGACATGGTCCAGCGGGTCGATTTTCACGGTTTCGGCGGCAAGCGTTTTCGCTTCATCCGCTTTTCCCGCACCTATAAGCAGCAGCGCTTTCAAATTGCGGGAAAGCGTGTTGCGGCGGTTCTTGTCGAGCGACGCTTCCAAGTGTCTGAGCGCCGTTTCCGTGTCGCCTTGGCGCGCGCAGATGCACGCCATATGATAAAACGCCGCTTCCTTGCAGGCATCGCTCCATGTGGATTTGTACAATGCGTCGTAGCTTTCCGCAAGCTTCCCCTGATATAAAAGCGCCAGCCCCAGATTGTAATACGGTTCGCTGTCATACGGGTTCGGGTTGGAGCGCGTCGCCTTGTTGACAGCCGCGCGGAAAAAGGCTTCGCTTTCCCGGAACTGCCCGCGCGCAAGCAGAAGCCTGCCGTAGGCATTATTCAAACGGATGTCCGTGCTGTCGCGCCGCAGGCCCTCCAAGTAGTAATCCTCCGCGCTGCGCGTGGCGTGGCGGTACTGCTCGACATGCAGCCCATACAGGTACAAATCCTCCGTGGTCGCGCAGTTCTTCGGCGCAGGTGCGGCGACAGCCGCTTCGGGGACGGGCTGTTTTTTGCCGTTTATTTCGTAAGAAAGATAGACGCGCCCGCCGCGCAGGATGCGGACTTCCGTCACCGTGTCGGCGTTTTGCACGGGGAAAGACGCGCTTTCGGTCGGCAGCAGCGTGCAGGTCTTGCGCAGCACTTCCGCGTCACCCGCGCGCGCCGTCACGACGAGTTCCCCGAGATTGCCCGAAGCGTACAGATGCACCGCGCCGTCTTCGAAATTCATTGCCAGATCCTTGGTGGCGTTGTGCACCGTGCCGATGACGCGGTACGGCATAAAATACTGCGTGAACCGCTTCTCCTCCTGCGGCATCAGCCACGAAAAATCGGGCTGGTTGTCGGTAAAGCAGCCGGTCATCAGCTCCACATACGGACCGTCCGAATCTGTCAGGTTGCGATCCCACGCCTTGCCGAAATCGCCGCAGCCCCAGGTCCACTGTTTTTTGCCGGGTGCGACGTGGTGGTCGGCGACATGCAAAAGTCCCTCTTTTGTGCCGTCATCGTAGCCGCCGACAAAGTCGTAATCGGATTCCGCCGCCATATAGGAGGTGGGCACGGGGATATTTTTATAACGGGAAATATCCACACCCGCGGAATAATCGACCTTGTAGTACGTCCCCGTGGCGATGGGGAACGTGGAGACGGCGCGTTTGCCGTGATCCATCACGGCGGTCACGTCGGGCGGGAAAATGGTGCGTGTGTTGTCGTTGACGGCCACCGCCGGGTTCGCCCACCACAAAAAAGTCTGCGGCAGGGGTGTGCGGTTGTAAAGCTGGGCGGAGATTTCGATATAGGCGCGGTCGGGATACAGCGTAAAACGCACCGTGCCTTTCGTGCGGAACATGGTCTCAATTTCGCCCATGACTGCTGTTGCCGAGCCATCTTCATTTTCGAAATATGTATAATCCACCGGGTCAAAGGTGCTCGGCCTGTGGTGCTGCGGCCAGTTGAATTCGATGCCGCCCGAGATCCACGGTCCCGCAAGCCCCACGAGCGCGGGTTTGATGACATGGTTGTAATACACAAAATCCTGTTTGTTGACTTTGTCATATGCGCGCTGGATGCGCCCGCCGATCTCGGGCAGGAGCATCACGCGGATAAAGTCGTTTTCCAGAAAAACCGCACGGTACGCCTTGTTCGTTTTTTCGTCGAAGATCTTATCCGTCACGGGGTGCGGGTACACTTTCCCCGAGCTGCCTTGGTACACCCGTTTTTCCAAGAACATCGGATTTTTGTCGGGCGCGCCGACACCGTAGGTCGGGATGGTCACCGTTTCTTCCCAAACGCGGGCTTTTCCAAAGTTCTTTTGCATAAAAACGCCTCATTTTCTCATTCAGAAAATTGACTTTTTGTTTGCTTTGATTATATAATGTATGTAAAATAGCGTCCATCGAAAAGCAACCGAAGTTTTTAGAAATCCTATCCTATTCTGTTACAAAGCGAGGCATCGGTATGAAATCCTCGGAAAGCGGCGTTCTGAAAAAATCGGATCTGTATTTTTCCACGCCGTCGCCGACGGCAAAACGGCTGTACTTTTACCCCATCAGCGCCGGGCATTTTTTCTATGAAAAGATTTACCATCTGGTACGCGAGAATTACAACAGCTTTTTGGTGCTGTATGTGATTGACGGAACGTTTACTTTCGTAAAAGACGGCAAGCACATCACCGCGCGCGAGGGCGACACGGTGTTTTTAGACTGCCGCGTACCGCACGAATATTATACCAAGGACAGTTTGGAGTCCGTTTGGGTGCATTTTTCCGGTTCCAACTCCGACCAGTTGTATGCGGAAATCACGAAAGCTTCCGGCTGCCTGATTAAATGCAGTGACCGCGAGCATGTTCGGCGGCTGCTGTTCCGCCTATTTGCAGGCATCAGCGGAGAGAATCCCGTTTCAGAGGTGCAGCTTTCCTTAGATATTTACAAGCTGCTTATGGAGCTGTCCTCCCCCTTGAGCGTGCGCGGCAAGAACCGTGAAGGCTATGAGGACAGCGTGCAGGAGGTGCGCGAATACATCTCCCGCAATCTGCAAAAGAATCTCACCGTGCAGGAGCTTGCCGACTGCATGCACATGAGCCCCTCGCATTTTTCACGCGTATTCAAGCAGCAGACGGGCTTTTCGCCATATGACTATGTTCTCATCGTGCGCCTCAACCGTGCCAAGGAATATTTGCAGCGCACATCCATGACGGTTTCGGAAATCGCGTATGAAACGGGCTTTAACAGCGAATCCAATTTCATTTACTTCTTTACCACTAACGTCGGGATTTCCCCGGGAAAATTCCGGAAGCTGAAGTTCTGAGGCACACGTTCAAACCGCATAAGCCAAAGCAAGGGCGTTTCCCAAAACGGGGGAGCGCCTTTTTTCGCGTACAGGTGCAAAGAAAAACCGACAGCCCCGCGGCACAAATGCCGTGGGGCTGTCTTACTTATCTATCGAAAGGAAGATCAGATGATGTCGTTCTTCTTCGAGCGGACACGCAGCAGGACCAGCGCGCCGGCAGCTGCCAGAGACAGCGCGCCGAAGCCGATGCTTGCCGCAGAACCCGTCTTCGGGATGTCGGCATCCTTCACTGGGGTCTCGTCGTCCGCACCCGTGGTGGGCTCGGTCGGTTCTTCGGGCTGGGTGGGCTGTTCGGGATCCGTCGGCTGCTCGGGCTCGGCAGGGATCTTGAACGCGCACACGTCGCAAAGGCCGTCACCGTCTTCATCCACATGGGCTGCGGAGGAAAGCGTAGCGCCGCAAACTGCGCAGACTTCATAGTGGCCGTTTGCATCGGACATCAGAGCATCCGCTGGCGTATGACCGGTCGCCGGAACGATGACGCTGTTCTGATCCGTGATCTCCTGCGTGGCATCCGCATCAGCAAACCACTTGCCGCACGCTTCGCAGACATAGTAAGCCGTGTTGCCGGATTCGGTGCAGGTGGGCGCCGTTGCCGCATACGCGGTCAGGACGTGGCGGCCCGCTTCGTTCGCGAGCATCAGGATGAGCTCGTTTGCAAGCTCCGAATTGTCCATGTCCAGCGCAGCGTCAAGGAAGTCCGCGATCGCCTGCGGGATGCCTACAAGGCCCGCAAGGCCGACAACGCCGGTCAGCAGCGCGTTGTTGGTAGGATCCGCAATGAGGTTGTCATACAGATAGTCGTAAATGGTCTTCATGACATCCGCCGTGGATTCGCAGTTTGCGATCCGGTCAAGCTGCATATGGCGGAACTGGATGCCGTTTTCAAGGCCGCCGAGATCGCTGTCCGGGAGATCCGTCAGCGTGGGCGGTTCGGGATCATGCTCTTCACGGTCCACAAACACGATCTTCAGCTCAATGCCCACAAGCGAGTTCGTCAGTAAGGGGACAAGCTGGCCGATAACGCCTTCGAGGTCCAAACGCTTGGTGTCGCCTTCGCCCAAGGTCGGGAGAGCAGCAAAACCGTTTTTCAGTTCATCGATGGTCGTAAGGACGCTTTCCAAATCTACACCGAGGCTTTCCAGCGACGAGCTAAGTGCAGTCAAAACAGAGGACAGGTTCTCCAGAACCGCAGTGATGCCCGCATACAGCTTCGCACCTTTTTCTTCATCGGCGATGCTGCGGATGATCGCCATCAGGTTATTGGACAAATCGGGGAGCAAGCCGCTGACAATGTTCTTCAGATACACGCGCGTGCCTGCCGTGTCGAAAGAACCGAGCTGCGCACCGAGACCGAGAAGATCCTGCAGCTTCGCTTCCTGCTCCACGCCGAGCGCTTCACAGATCTGGTCAACACCGTCCGCGAGCGCCTGCCCCTTCGGGATGTTTTGCTGACCGAAGAACACGAAAGCAAACACGATCGTGCTCATCACATTGTCGATCACAACAAGGTCGATGATGTTGTTGATCTCTGTCTGGAACGCTGCCAGATCGCTGCACACGATCGGATGCGTTTCAAAGAAGGTCGTGAATGTGCCGGGCGTTGTAACGTTGCCGTTTTCATCCGTCACATCAGCCACGATCTCACCGTCCGGCAGCGCCGCAAAACGCTCAGGCTGCGCCGCCTTGTAGTAAGCCGCATTCCGGGTGGAATCCGACGGGCTGCCGTTGTTCACGATAGCGGACAGCGAGGGGAGGAATTTGTAGATCTCCTCGATGATGTCGCCGGTGAGCAGCTCCCGTGAAAGCAGGGTGTTCACGTCGCCGAGCATCAAGGAAACATCTTCCTCCGTGACTTCTTCCGTGTAATGCGGCTTATAGTAATCCGCAGCGGAAGCGGCGAATGTCGCGGCAAACATCGAAATGGCCATGACAAACGCCAGGAGCACGCTTAAAAGCTTGGTTCCTTTTTTCATTTTCTTTTCTCCTTTTTTTATTTTTACAGACGAAACAGATCCCGCCTGTGAAAAACGATGGGTTTGAATTTTTTCGGATTTCGACTTTTTATAAACCTGTGAAACAGCGTTAAAGCGGCTTTTTAAAGCCACAGGGGGGCGTCAGACAAAGCGTGCTTTTTTCCTTCTATGGAATCAGTAATTTTTTATCGAATTTTTTAATTTTAATTCAATAATTCAAAATAAAATGTGTAAAACTTCCACGATTTGTGAAAAAATTAACTTTTGCACCTTATATCGTATCATTCTTCACAGGAAAAGTCTTTCGATTTCGTGCTTCCATATTTAGAAATACTGCTATTTGCATGCATTTTCAGTCTGTTTTGTCGGCTGCCGTGTCTGCGGCGTGCGGAACAAACAAATCTCACACACTGCGGCACGCGCCCGATACCTGCCGCAGCGTAAAAAAGCGCCGCATGCATCGGCGCTTTTTTGGTTTTTCCGTTTTTCTTTTTTTGATTATTTATGCACGCTGTCCGCATAAAGCCGAAGGCAAAACGCAAAGCGCGGCTGCCGCAGGAAGGGGTGGGCGTCGCCTGTGTAATTGCCCCATTGGAGATCCGGGTAGCCCCAGCCGTGCACCAGGCACAAGCGGTCGCCCGCTTTTTCGCAGGTGATCCCTGCGCCGAGCCGGCTTTGCTTCGCAGACGCTTGCAGGGCGTATCCGTTTTCCATTTGCGCTGCGAACCACTCGATCCGGTCGCGCCGGCAGCGGAAATCCCGCGTTGCCGTGCGGTTGTGCGGCTCGCCGGATTTGTACAGGAAAAAGTTTGCCGTGTCCTGCGCCCAATCCCATGCCGGCGCTTTTTCATACCGTTCGGGGACCGCATGCGCGGGCAGGCGGCACGCTTCGCCGATAGGTCGGTCGATATGCGAAAGCGGATATACGTCATAGAGCGACTGCTTTTTCCATTTGATGCGTTCGGCGCGTGCAGGCAGCATAAGCTCCGCGCGCAGTGTGCCGAAATATGCTGCGGGGCTTGCCGGGATGACGGAAGCCTCTACCGTCCCGCTTGCATTGCACAAATGCAGGCGGTAGGCTTTGCCGTGTTTTGCGTGCAGCAACGCGGTAACGCCTTTCGCATCGGCTTGCAGCACACGCACCTTTGCTTCGTGACCTGCGTATTTTCCCGAAAAGAACCGCAGCCGCGCTGTCCCTGCCGCGCTTTGCAGCACAAGCGTCGCGCCGACAGCCCTTGCGCACAGCGGGATCTCCCGCCCTTGCGCTTCTTCGGCGGCGTGTTCGGTCTTCGTTGGCAGAGCACAGGTCTCCACAGGAAACCCGCCGAACCGAAATTCCAAACGTTCGGCGATGCCGGGGACCTGCGGCAAATACAGAACGCCCGTTTCATGGGGCTTGATGTCGACGGTCAGCGGATATTCCCCCAGTGTTTCGCCGCTTGCGGACAAAGCGCAAACTGTGCCTTCGCTTAAATTCGTATGGTCAAATCGGTTTTCCGCTTGCAGCTGCACGTTTTCTCCATCGCGCAGGAGGTTGGAAACGCGCAGGGGCGAAAACGCCTTTTTCGTCAAATAGGCTTCGGGCTTTTCGCGCCCGAACGCATCCAAAATGCAGCCCCATTCGCCGTAGCCCGCCGCCGTGCCTGTTGCATGGTGCTGGTGCCGTTCTAAGACGCCCTCGGGCAGGCGGAACACGTCGTCGACCGCCGCCCAGATCGCGCAACCGAGCGCGCCGTCCGTTTTCAAGATGCTGTCCCAGCCCTTGCGGATGCTCTCGCCCCAAAACGCACGGCAGCCGTCGCCGGTTCTCAGGCTGTCGAGGTTATAGCAGGCGACGTGCGCGAACTCGTCGTGCAGCACGGGGCAGTCCCTGCCGCCGAGCTCTCCCGCCGCCTTGGCGTAATGCTTGCTGAAAATATCATAGGGCACGGGCTTGGTTTTGATTGTGAAGGGATACGAAAAGATCACGGGGCGTGAGGGGTCTGCGACCTTTATATATTCGTATTCCCGGCGGAACGCACAGGTGCGCTCAAAGCCCGATTCGTTGGCAAGCGACCAGATGAGCACGCTCGGGTGGTTGCGCGCAGTCTCGACCATTTCGGCAAAGGAATTGAGGAAGTCCTCCGGCGGAGAATAGATCCCCATGCCGTTCGCACCTTTGAAGCATGCGCTGTTTTCCTGCTCCACATACAGCCCGTATTCGTCGCAAAGGCGCAGCAGGCAATCGTCTGCCGGGTAGTGCGAGGTACGGATGAAATTGACGTTGCTGGCTTTGTAAGCAAGGATCTCACGGTGCATCTCCGCTTCGTCCATGCTTCGCCCGTAACACCCTGAAACGTCGTGACGGCAAACGCCGCGCAATTTTACCTCCCTGCCGTTTATATACACCTTGTTTTTCGCCGTGCCGTCCGCCCCACCATAGGTGATCTTCCGAAATCCAACGTCGGATTCCACCGTCTCTATCGCTTCGCCGTTTCGGTAAAGTGTCAGACGCACGCGGTAGAGATTCGGGTGCTCGGCGTCCCAAAGCAGCGGGTTTTGTACGGAAAGCGACACGCGCAGCCCGCGCGGTGTGCCCTGAAAGCGGTACGGCTTCGGCGGCAGATAGCGCGATTGGAATTTTCGATCATTCTTTTCATATTCGCAAAAGCGCGCCTCCCGCGTGACATCCAGCGCGTGCCGCGCGCAGCCAGTCTGCACTTCGTCAAGGGGAAAAGCCTCGCGCACGGCGCCGACGCAGCGGTCGCCCGCAAGCAGCTCCATTTGGACTTCCAAATCTTCCGCGTCCGCGTCGGCAAGCAGTTCGGCGGTCAGCGTGCCGCTTTGTAAGGCGAGGTCGGGTTCAGCGTTTAGGTGCATGCGCACAAGCGCGCTTTCGGGCAGTACGAACAGCGTCACCCCGCGCAAAATGCCGCCGATATTGTGGTGCGCATAATAGCTTGCCCACGCGCCGTCGCTCACTTTCTGCCCGTCGGGATTCCAGAGCCCCTTATCCTTGCCTTCGATATCCGCAACGCCGACGACCAGGTGGAACGCGCCCGTTTTTGCAAATTCCGTGACTTCGCAGTCCCATGCGGTAAAGCCGCCGATATGGCTGCGCAGGAACACGCCGTCCGCCCACACGCGCGCGTTGCTGTAAACCCCGTAAAAGCGCAGAAACACGCGCCCTTTCGGCATTTTGCGCGGCAGCCGCACCGTGCGGCGATAGTAATATTCCCGGTTGTTTTGCACGTCGATGCCCTGCATGGCAAGCTCCCCGGGCACGGTGATCGATTCCCACTGCGCTTCGGGCACGGCATCGAAATCATAGTCCTGCTTTTCCGAAAAAGGCGAAGGGACATCCTCGATCGGTGTGCGCAAAAGCTTCCAATCCCGTTTTTTTCGGTCGGCAAGCGCCAGGCTTGCCGCCGCGCCGCGCACCGTTTCGGGCACGGGCGGGAGAATCGGCGTTTCCCAAACGGGATTCGTGAAATCAACCATATCGTCACGCTCCTTTTTTGTCATTGTAGCACATCGGTACGCCGCAGAATTTCAAAAATATATCGTAACCTTTCGATTTTCCGCTTTCCTTTTGAAATAACGGCAGAAAATCGAAAGGTTTTGCGCGTTTTTTGAAAGCGGCAGTGCGCGCCTTCTTTTATAATGAAAGCAAAAGAGAGGAGCGACCTTATGCATTGGAAAACGGTTTTAAAGGCAGGCGCGGTGTTTTCTGCCGCAGCGCTTGCGGTGACGGCGCTCGCCGGCTGTAAAAAAGAAGAGGTGCCCGTCTCGGACGCCGCCTACCTGCAAACGCTGGAACAGTCGGACATCTGGGTAAATTCCGCATCCGCATCCGTACCCGAATATCAGATTTACCACCACGTGCACGCGTTTTTGGACGAATGCGCCATAGCAGACGGCAGCGCCGTCTCACCCGAGGGCAAGACGCGCAAAGTGCTCTTTTTGGGCTTTGACGGCATGCGCGCAGATGCGGCGCTGCAGCTTTTTGAGGGCACAAACGTTTTTGACCAAAGTCTCGGCGGCGGGCGGCAGGCAGCCAGCGGCATACGCACGCTCGCCGCACAGGGCGGCATTTACCTTGCCTACTGCGGCGGCGAAGCAGGGACAAACACCGAACAGACCACCTCGACTTCGGCGAGCTGGACGTCGCAGTTCACAGGCGTGTGGGGCGCTTCTCACGGGATCAAGACCAACGACGATGTGAAAAATCTGCAATACAAGACTTTTATTTTGGAGTACGCCGAGCAAGGCTTACATACGGCGCTGGCGTTCGACTGGGACCAATATCTGGACGTGAACTTAAAAGAAGAGGTAAAGCTGGCGCTTTCCAATCCGCAGCTGTCCGTAAAGTTCTGCGACATCGACCGCGAAAAGAAGGATAAACTGAAAAAGACCGAAGCCGAAACACTGGAGCTTTACAACTTTGTCGCGCCGGGGAACCCCTCCCCCGACGCACCGTTCGACAGCGGCATGCGCGACTGGGTGCTTGCACGCATGGCAGCGGGCGACGACGTGGTGTGCGGCATTTTCCACAACATAGACACCGCGGGGCACAATTATGAATTCTCCCCGCGGAACGCGCAATACAAAAATGCCGTATACACCTGTGACAGCTATGCCTATGAGATTTTGCAGGTTGTCACCGCGCGCGAAACCCTATATAATGAGGAATGGCTGGTGGTGTTTGCCAACGACCACGGCGGCATCGGGCAGGGACACGGTGGACAGACGCTTGAGGAGCGCACCACTTGGATCGCCACGAACCGTCTCTTGGACGAAACGTATTACGCCGAGGGCTATGACGGCTTTACGACGCAGGAAAGGTGAGGTATGACATGAAAAACAAGGCAAAAGTCGTAAAAGGGATCAAAATCACGGTGTGCGCGCTGCTTGCGGCAGTGGTTCTTGTCGCGGGGGTCTTGTTTTTCCCGCTTATGGGTGAAAAGCACGTCGAAATCTGGGCCGCCGGGCAGCCGTTCGATCTTTCCGCGATCGAGACAGTCGAAAAAACACGCGGGGATTTCAAAATCCTGATGTTTACCGACACGCAGCTTTGGGCGAATCTCGCCGACAACAAAGCGTGCTATGAAGAGATGGACGTGTTGGTCGAAAAAACGCAGCCCGACCTCATCGTGCTGCCGGGCGACAACGTTTCCGCCATGGCGAGCCGTTTTTCCTTGAAGAACCTGATCCGGCACATGGATGCCTACGGTATCCCCTGGGCGCCCGTATACGGCAACCACGACGAGGAGATCCCGACAAACACCAAAAACTGGCAGGGTGACTGCTATATGGAGTCCGAATACTGCCTGTTCCAAAAGGGCCCCTCCAATCTCTATGGCAGCGGCAATTACGTTGTGAACATTACGGAGGACGGCGCCCCCGTTTATACACTGTTTTTGATGGACAACGGCGAATACATGGAATATGACGACGGTTCCACGGGGGAAGTCCCCATGGATTATGCACAGATCGCGTGGTATGCGTGGAACGTGAACGGCATCGCAGAAGCCGCGGGCAGAGTCGTGCCGTCCATGGTCTTTTCGCATTTCGCCCAGCCGGAGTTCCGTGAGGCGATCGAGGCCCTCGCCGTACAGAACGCGGACGGCAGCTACACTGTGCCGGAAGAATTCGGTTTCGGCGAATGCGCCTACCTGCCCGGCTGCGCCAAGGTGGATTCCGGCTTCTTTGACAAGTGCCGGGAACTCGGTTCCACAAAATATCTGTTCTGCGGGCACGACCACGAAAACAACGCGAGCATTACCTACGAGGGGATCACCATGACCTACGGCTTGAAAACCGGCCCCTCGCCCGCGCCGTGGAATAACGCCGAACAGACCGGCGGCACGCTTGTGACCGTGATGGGGTCGGGTGAAAATCAGGCAGTCTCTATCGAACACATCGTCATCACCGACAACACCGCGCCATAACGGAGGAGCTATGGATATTTCAATCAAAGCAGAGCCGAAACCCGTCGAGGCAGGCGATTTTCACTACGGCAACATGAAAAGCGCCTACGGCGTGAACACACAATATTTCACAAAGGACGGCGAACCTTACACCGTTGTGGCGGGCGAAATGCACTTTTCGCGCTGCCCGCGTGCACGCTGGAAAAGCACGCTTTTGAAAATGCGCGACTGCGGCATAAATACGGTTTCCACCTATGTGTTCTGGAATTACCATGAGGAGGAAAAAGGCGTTTTCAACTTTTCGGGGGACCGCGACGTCGCCGCGTTTTTGACGCTTTGCCGCGCCATTCAAATGCCCTGTATTTTGCGTATCGGGCCGTGGTGCCACGGGGAGGTCGTGCGCGGGGGCTTCCCGAAGCGCATCAACCGCATGCGCGGCAAGCGCACCGACAACCCGAAGTATCTCGCTGAAGTCCGCGAATTCTGGACGGGGCTTTACAAAGAGGTTGCCTCGTTTTTGGACGGTGAGACCGTGATCGGCATCCAACTGGAAAACGAGTATACGGGTAAGACGTCTCACCTGCACACCCTGCGCAAAATCGCGGAGGAGGTGGGCTTTCAAACGCCGTTTTTCACCATGACCGCATGGCCCAGCGGTGTGCCCGACCGCGAATTTCTCCCGATGATGGGCGGCTACCCGGATGCGCCCTGGAGCTTGGGAAAAAAGGCGCTGGGACCAAACAACCGCTTTGCCATCACCCCCGCTAAAACAGAAGACGAGATCGGCGCAGACCTGCATAAGAACAAGTCCGCGCGGCAGGGCGTATACGACCATGTCCCGTATGCCTCGTGCGAGACGGGACCGGGCAACCAGGTCACACAGCACCGCCGCCCGTTCATTTCCGAAAAGGACGGCTACGGCGTGGGCTTTGCCAAATTTGCTTCAGGGGTGCAGTGGCTCGGGTACTATATGTTCTGCGGCGGCAGGAACCCGAACGACCGCCCCATGCAGGAGAGCCGCCGCACAGGCTACCCGAACAACTATTCCCTGATCGACTACGACTTCCAAGCGCCCATTTCCCGCTACGGCGAGTGCCGCGCACACGGCGACCGCCTGCGGCTTTTGCACCTGTTCCTTCGGGCGTTTGATCCCCGCATTGCATTGAAGCAGGCATTTTTCCCAAAGTGGAAATCCAGCGACCCGACGGACATTTCCTTTTTAAAATGCTCGGTGCGCGCGGACGAGTCGGGCAGCGGGTACTTTTTCGCTTCTACATATGAAAAAGGGCTTGTCTATAAAGATTTTCATGACGTGCGCGTCTGCGTGGACTTCAGCGAAAAACAGGTGAAGCTCCCGTCCATCGACGTGCAAGCGGGTGCGATGTTCTTTTATCCCTTTGACCTGACTCTCGGGAACACACATTTCGAATATATCCTGGCACAGCCCATCGCCAAGCTCTCCGAGAACGGGGAGATGGTCTGCTGGTTTGCCGAATGCGAAGGGATCGCCCCGCGCTGCAAAACGGACGACGGAGAATTTGACCTCCCCTTAGGCAGAGGCGGTGTAAAGATCGGCGATGTACGCATCGTCGTGCTTTCTATGGAGGAGGCAAAGCGCTTCCACGTGATACGCGGCAAAGCGTTTTTTGCCGACGGCACCGTCTACTGTGATGACGGCACTGTCGTTTGCGAGTGCATCACCGAAACGGATTTGAAAAAGGAAATCACGTTCACGCCCTGCGCGCACAAGTCGCTCCCGTACAATTCCTATCTGTTTTCGCGCGGTCGGCGGGCATATTACGAATTGCGCCTGCCTGAAAACATCTTGGAAAACCGTTTTGACGTGCGTCTGGAATTTGATTTTGAAGGCTTAAATTTGCAGGTGTTCAGCGGCACGACGCTCATTGACGATTATTTTAATATTGACGGGCATTTTGTGCTGTATCTGCGCGACTATGCGCAATACCTGCGAAAGAACCCTGTGCTCACGCTGCGCACTGCGCCGAAAACGCGGTTCGGTGTGTCCAATGTATACAATGAAATCCCCCTCCCGCTGCACAGCAACGCCTTGTCGCTTCGCCACGCGTGGGAGGTCGTCGAGACGCGGCAGGCGCTTTGACCGCAGCATAAAAAAAGCCGGCACGGAGACGCATCGCGTCCCTGTGCCGGTTGTGTTTTTTATCCGCAGGCTTTCCCTTAATAATACCGCAAAAGGGCGATTACCTTGCCGAGAATCACGACCTCGTTGACAATGATCGGCTCATAGGCGTCATTTTCCGGCTGCAGGCGGAAATGGCCCTTTTCCTTATAGAATCGCTTGACGGTCGCCTCATCCTCAATCATGGCGACGACGATCTCGCCGTTCTGCGCCGCAGGGGTCTTTTCGACAATCACGATATCGCCGCTCAAAATGCCGGCGTTCACCATACTGTCGCCGCGCACATGCAGCGCAAACAGGGATTTGTCTTTCGCCCCGCGCCCGCTGTACGGCAGATAGCTTTCGATCTGCTCGACCGCCAAAATCGGCGCGCCTGCCGTGACCGTGCCGAGAAGCGGCACGCTCGTGACGTTTTCCGCCTCGCCCAAAACGCGGATGGAGCGTTTGAGCATGGGGTCGCGTTCGATGAATCCGGCTTCCTCGAGCGCGTCCAGGTTCGCCTGCACAGACGACGTGGATTTGAGCCCCACCGCCGCGCCGATCTCCCGCACCGAGGGCGGGATGCCGCTGCGGCTGCGCTCCATTAAGTATTCATAGATTTTTTTCTGGGTCTTATTGATCGTATTCATAGGATCCCCTTTCAAACGGTTTCCGCACGTTTTTGCAGCGGGATACAACTTTTGCAAACTCATTGTAGCACAAATGTTCTGAAAATGCAAACATTTGTTTGGATTTTTTGAAAAAATTTTCCCGCGCAATAAAATATTGACAAAATCTTTGGAATTTTTCGCTTTTTTTCGTTTCGTTCACAGTTTGTTCATAATTTGCCTGTATGATAAGGATGTACTCGACAGAGAGGGTGCCGCAACCCTTTCGACTGAGTATTTATACCCCCTCCTCAAGCAACCCCTCAATAGGAAAAGCCCCGGTTTCAGCCGGGGCTTTTCCTTTGTCTTGGTTTATTTTCATATTTGCCGTTGCAATTCTCGAAAGCCCATGGCGGCGCGCAGCCCCGTTTCGGCACGAAATTTTTCGGGAATATTTAAAAAATTTTCCGTCCCCGCTTGTAATCCGCGCTTTATTGCAGTAAAATAGCAGAGTAAATTTTTCGCGGCAGACCCGCCGCAAAAGGAGAAAACTTATGAGCTATGTCAATGATGTGCTGGAGCGCACCACCACGCGCTACAATTACCAGCCGGAATTTTGCCAGGCCGTGACCGAAGTGCTGCACTCCATCGCCCCCGCCGTGGAGGCAAACCCGAAGTACGAAAAGGCCGCGCTTTTGGAACGTCTGGTCGCCCCCGAAAAGGCGACGGTGTTCCGCGTGCCGTGGGTGGATGACAACGGTGTTGTCCACGTCAACCGCGGCTACCGCGTACAGTTCAACAGCGCCATCGGGCCTTACAAAGGCGGTCTTCGCTTCCATCCCTCTGTCACGATGAGCATCGTCAAGTTCCTCGGTTTCGAGCAGATCTTCAAGAACTCCTTAACCGGGCTTCCCATCGGCGGCGGTAAGGGCGGCGCGGACTTTGACCCGAAAGGCAAGAGCGATTACGAAGTCATGCGCTTCTGCCAGGGCTTCATGACGGAGCTTTATAAGGTCATCGGCCCGAACTCCGACGTGCCCGCGGGCGACATCGGCGTCGGCAGCCGGGAGATCGGCTACCTGTTCGGCCAGTATAAAAAGATCACCGGCCGCCACGAAGGCGTCTTGACCGGCAAAGGGCTTTCCTACGGCGGCTCGCTTGCGCGTACCGAGGCGACGGGCTACGGGCTTGTGTACTTAACGCAGGAGATGCTGCGCCGCCACAACAATTCGCTGGAAGGCAAGACCGTTGTGGTCTCCGGGTCGGGGAATGTTGCGATCTATGCCATTGAAAAGGCACAGGCACTCGGCGCGAAGGTCGTGACCGCGAGCGATTCCTCCGGCTATGTGTATGACGCGGAAGGCATTGACCTTTCCATCCTCAAGCAGGTCAAAGAACAGGAGCGCGCCCGCATTTCCAAATACACGGAATATAAGTCTACGGCGAAATTCGTGCCCGGCAAGCGCGTTTGGGAAGTGCCCTGCGACGTGGCGCTGCCTTGCGCGACGCAGAACGAGCTGAACCTGGACGACGCACGCACGCTGATTCAGAACGGCTGCATTGCCGTCGCAGAAGGCGCGAACATGCCCAGCACCATCGAAGCGACGGACTGCTTCTTGGCCAACAACATCCTGTTTGCGCCCGGCAAGGCTGCAAACGCGGGCGGCGTGGCGACTTCGGCGCTGGAAATGAGCCAAAACAGCGCGCGCATCATCTGGACATTTGAACAGGTGGACGAAAAGCTCAAAGACATTATGGAAAACATCTATTTCCATATGGCTTCCGCCGCAAAGGAATACCACGCAGAGGACAACTTCGTGGTCGGCGCGAACATTGCAGGCTTCTTAAAGGTTGCCGACGCCATGATGGCGCAGGGCATCGTTTAATTCTGTTTGTCCCTGAAAAAAGCCCTCGCAGCGCAAAGCTGCGAGGGCTTTCGTTTGTTCTGTGCTAATGCTTTGTGTCGGTCAGGAAATCTTCGTCAGACCGCTGTTTTCCGAGGGGACAAAACCGATCCACATTTTACCGGTGTTGAGCTCCAGCGGCGAGCCGTTCTCATCCGTGAGTTTGAGCGGCGAAGTGGCATCCGAAGGGCTGCCCTTTGACCACTTGATGTTCTGGTATGTACCGTTGGACACATACACGCCGGTGCCGCCTTGCAGGTTCCAATCCTTGTGCCCGCTGGACGAGCCGCTCACACCGGAGACGTCCGTATACAGCACCAGAACGTTCGCGACTTTCATGGTTGTCCCGTCCGCGTCCTTCATTTCCGAGGAATTCATATAATTATAATACATGCCGGTTTCGGCATCGTAGCGGAACGTGTGCGTATAGTCGCCGGAGAACTCCGCATAAATGCTTGTGCATGTCCCCCCCGGCAGTGTGCGCTTTTCCGAAGCGAATGTGAACGGCGCAGCGTTTTTGTCGGAAACATCCGTGCGCAGCTTCATGTCGCTAATGGCTTTTTGAATGTTCTCGCCGGTGGTATACGCGGTGTGCTCCGAAGAAACGTTGCGGGACTTGTCGCGTGCAAAATACGCGCCGTCATACATCCCGTCAATGTCATCGACTTTATCCTTTTGCAGCGTATCATACGCATAGGTGCTGCCGCCGAAATGGACGTAAATGGCGTCAAAGCCTTCCGCAAGTTCCACATAGTCGTGCCGCGCGCTGCGCGTAGGCCCGACCTTGCTTGGGATGTCCGCCGTGTCGGCATACAGCCACATCATGCGCGTGATGCCGCCTTCCACAACGCCTTCAATCACAATGTCCGGCGTGCTGAGTCCCCACTGCGGGCGTGCCTTCGGCGAGTTTTCCACCATAACCGCCACCGGGCGCTTGCCGACCGCTTCGGCGCGGATCTCTTCCCCCGTCAAGGGGTTCGCCGGTCCCGCGGCCGTCTCGGTCACCGGGGCGGTGGTTGTTTCGGCGGGCGGTTCTTCCTCGCCGCCGCAAGCCGAAAACGCAGACAAGGCCAGCACGGCGCTTAAAAGCCCGGCAGCCAGTTTTATTCCGAATGTTTTGCTCATGATCTCTTTCCCAGTCCCTTTGCTTTGCTCGGCGGAAAACCCGTCGGCTGTTTTTTTATTATACCACGTTCCAAGCAAAAAGGCAAAATAAAATCCGCATCGCGCCAAAAATATGGGAGTCGGCACAAACCCAACTCCCATATCTTGTGAAAAATGCCCAGTTTCGTTTTATTCCGCACGTTCTGCGGCGCGCTCGGCAATGACCTTGTCGGCAACGTCCTTCGGCGCCTGTTCATACCGTGCAAAGGTCAGCGTATAGCTGCCTCTGCCCGCCGTCACGGAGCGCAGCACGGTCGAGAAATCGCCCATTTCCGCCATTGGCACCTCTGCAGAAAGCTCCTGCATCTTCGGTTCCTCGGCAGGCCCCATGCCGAGCACCCGGCCGCGGCGCTTGGTGATGTCGCCCATGATGTCGCCGAGGTTTTCGTCCGGCATGACCGCCGTAAGTGTCCCAATCGGCTCTAAGATCGCCACATCGGCTTTGGGCATGGCATTCTTGAATGCGAGTGACGCCGCCGTCTTAAACGCCATTTCCGAAGAATCCACAGGGTGATAGGAACCGTCGTACAGCGTCGCCTTGAGGCCGACCATCGGATACCCTGCGGCAAAGCCCTTTTCTACGCACTCGCGCAGGCCCTTTTCGACGGCGGGGAAGAAGTTCTTCGGCACGCTGCCGCCGACGACAGCCGTCTCAAACACCAGTTCGTCGCTGTCGCACGGCTCAAATTTGATCCACACATCGCCGTACTGGCCGTGCCCGCCGGACTGCTTCTTGTGGCGGCCCTGCGCCTCCACGGTCTTGCGGATGGTCTCACGGTAAGCGACCTTCGGCACTTCGAGGGTCACGTCCACGCCGAACTTGTTTTTAAGCTTCGAGACGATCACGTCCAAATGCTGTTCGCCAAGGCCGGAAAGCACCTGCTCGCGCGTTTCGGTGTTGTTGGTATAGCGGATGGTGGGATCTTCTTCCATCAGGCGCAGGAGTCCTGCGGCGACTTTTTCCTCTTCGCCTTTTTTGGCGACCTTGACCGCCATGGAAAGGCAGGGCTCGGGGAAATCGACCCCTTTTAAGATGTGGATATTTTTCGGGTCGCACAGCGTGTCGCCGGTCTTGACCTTCGCAAGCTTCGTAAGCACGCCGATGTCGCCCGCGATGATTTCTTTGGCATCCTCCTGCTTCGCGCCTTTGACGGTGACGATCTTCCCGATTTTTTCGGTTTCGCCCGTGCGCGGGTTGTACGCCACGCTGTCGGTGGTCAGCTTGCCCGAAACCACTTTGAAGAATGACATTTTCCCGACAAACGGGTCAACGACCGTCTTAAAGCACACCGCCGCAAGGGGGCCTGCGACATTGCAGGGCAGGATCTCTTCTTCGCCGTTTTCATCCACGGCGTATTCGCCTGCGTAGCCATACGCGCCGGGCGCAGACCACGCAAGGCCGTAAAGCAGCTGGTCTACCGCCGCCGTCGTCAAGCCCGACACCGCATAAACGGGGTAGATCGAGCCGTCAAAAATACCGATGCAAAGGCCCTTGAGGATCTCTTCGGGGGTAAAGGCTTCACCCTCAAAGAATTTTTCCATCAGCGCGTCGTCCGTGGTGGCGACGGCCTCCATAAAGGCGGAGGTCATATCCGCGATGACGGGATCGTCCGGCACCTCCACGCGCTGCGCCTTGCCGTTTTCATACGCATACGCCATGCCCGTCATCAGGTTGACGTAGCATTTGACGATATTGCCTTCCATATACGGGATAATGGTGGGGCAGAGCTTGTTGCCGTAGACCTCTTTGAGCGCATCGAAGGTCTTATAGAAGCTGCGGTGGTCGGAATCCGTTTTCGTGATGGCGAAAAACTTCGCCGCGCCTTTTTTCTCCGCCGCTTTGAACGCTTTCATCGTGCCGACGTCCACACCCGAACCCGCGGAAGTCACGATCAGCACCGCTTCCGCCGCACGGACCGCTTCCGCCACGCCGCCTTCAAAGTCGAAAAGGCCGGGTGCGTCGATGATGTTGAGCTTGGTGTTGTCCCATTCAATGGCCGCCATGGCGGAAGACACCGACGATTTGCGGCGTTTTTCCTCCGCGTCAAAGTCGAGCACGGTGTTACCGTCTGCCACACGTCCGAGGCGGTCGGTCGCCCCCGCGACATACAGCATCGCTTCGCAAAGCGTGGTCTTGCCCTTGCCGCCGTGCCCGACGACGGCAATGTTGCGGATATGTTCGGAAGAATAGGCTTTCATAAAAACGCCTCCTGTTTCAAAATCCCTGCCGCTTATTATATAAAAATGATAACAATTTCGACAAGTATGGAAAAATTGTAGCACATCTGCCCAAAAATAGCAATATGCTTTTTTCGGATTTTGCCGGTGGATTTTTTGGGGTTTTTGCGCCGCCTGCCTTGCATTCCAAGCGCTTTCTTCGTATAATAAGAAAAGAATGGGAGGGAGCGTTCTATGCCCCAACAAAGTTTCGAAGCCCTGAGAAAGCAGTACTCCGTATTTTCTTATGACGATTACGAGATCGCGCGCGTCGGGACGCGCGTGCGGCTGACCTTTCACTTCTCCGTGGAGGGCCTTTGCCGCTTTGCTCCGACAACCGAGATCGAAACGGAGAATTTGAACCTGCTCAACGCCCCGGATTCCGCAATGGCGCGGCGCATCGTATTCGCTTTAGGCATGGTCGAGCTTGTAAGCTACTGGAAAGCCGCCTGCCCAAAGCGCGTGGAGGTACGGTGCGGCACGCTCTCCGACGAGGACGCGGCGTTTTGGAAGCACCTGTACTTTCACGGGCTTTCGGAGTTTTTCTACCGCAACGGCATTGAGACGACCGAGGACGATTTCATGGAGCTTATTTCGGTCGGCGCGCCCGGAGAAGACGGCGCCGGCACATTCCGTTCGGCGGGGCTGCGCCTTATCCCCGTGGGCGGCGGCAAAGACAGCTGCGTGACCGCTTCGCTGCTGTGTGACAAGCCCGAAAGCAACCGTTTCTTTACGGTCAATGACCAGAAAGCGCGCACCGAGACGGTGCTGGCGGCAGGGTACACGGAAAACGAGATCGTGCGTACCCACCGCACCATTGACCGCACGCTTTTGGACCTGAACGCCAAAGGCTTCTTAAACGGGCACACGCCGTTTTCCGCAATCGTCGCCTTTCTTTCCTATTACTGCGCGTACCTGATTGGCGCAACGGACATCGTGCTCTCAAACGAAGCGAGCGCGAATGAATCGAACATTGCGGGGACCGAGGTCAACCACCAATATTCCAAGTCCTATGAATTCGAATGTGATTTCGCCGCTTACTGCGCGCGCAGGCTCTGCCCGGAGATCCGCTATTTCAGCCTGCTGCGACCGTTCACGGAATTGCAGATTGCAAAGCAGTTTGCCGCCCTGCCGCAGTATCACGACACATTCCGAAGCTGCAACCGGGGGAGCCGTCAGAACGTCTGGTGCGGCAAATGCGCAAAATGCCTGTTTGTGTTTTCCATTTTGTCGCCGTTTATGGACTACGACCGCCTATGCAGCATTTTCGGGGCGGATCTTTTGAACGACCGCGAGCTGCTTTCCGATTTTGACGGCCTGTGCGGCTTTTCGCCCGTCAAGCCGTTTGAATGCGTGGGCACGGTGTCGGAGATTGTCGCGGCGCTTTGGATGACCGCCGACAAGCTGCAAAGCGAGGGGCGCGCGCTGCCCTTGCTTCTGGCGCATTTCTGTGAACGCGCGCAAAGGCCCGCGGAAAATCCGCTGCGATATTGGAACCCGCAGCACAATATCCCTGCTGAATTCCTGCCCGCCGTAAAGGAGATGTACCGCTATGTTGCCGCCGATTGCTGAATACTTGCAAAACAAAACCGTCCTGCTCGTCGGCTTCGGGCGCGAGGGGCAGTCGTCTTACCGCTATATCCGCCGCTTTTTCCCGGAAAAGGAAATCGCCGTTGCCGACAAAAACCCCGTGTCCGTGGACGACCCGCACGTTGTCGTTTTCAGCGGGGCGGACTATTTGTCCCATATCCCGGACTTTGATGTCGTGCTCAAAAGCCCGGGCATTTCGTTTAAGGACGTCTATAACACGGGGAACGCCGAAATCACCTGCCAGGTGGATCTGTTCCTGCGCTTTGCGCCCTGCCGCAAGGTCGGCATCACCGGATCGAAAGGCAAAACCACGACTTCCACACTCACCCACCTGTGTTTGACTGCGGCCGGAATGGACAGCCGCTTGATCGGCAACATCGGCGTGCCTGTGTTTGAGGCGCTCGAGGAAGTCACGGAAAACAGCATCGCCGTCATCGAAATGTCGTCGCACCAGCTGGAATTCACGCACGCTTCGCCCGAGGTTGCCGTGATCACCAACCTGTATGAAGAACACCTTGAGCATTATCGCGGCGGTTTTGCGGGCTACGCGCGTGCGAAATCGCACATCGCGCTGTATCAGAAGGCGGGCGATCTGCTCATTTACAATGCGGATCAGGGGTTGGATGCGTTCGAGGGCGTTGCCGATACGCCCGCCGCGAAGCTTGGCATCCACTTTGACGACCCGCTGCCGTTCGCCATCGAAAACGAGCACCTCGCCGGGCGGCACAACCGCCAGGACGTGTTGTTTGCCCGTGCCGCGGCAAAGCGGTTCGGCGTGACGGATGAACAGGTCGCGCAAGCCGTCCACGGCTTTGCTGGCATCGAGCACCGCATGGAAAAGGTCGGCACATTTCGGGGCATCACCTTTTACAACGACTGCATCGCCACCATTCCGCACGCCGTGCTGTGCGCGCTGGAGGCGATCGGCAATGTCGACACGCTCATTGTCGGCGGGATGGACCGCGGCATTTCCTATGAAGGCTTCGACAAAGCGCTCGCCGAAAGCCCGGTGCGCAACATCCTCGGCACACCCGAAACGGGGCATGCGATCGTGCAGGCCGTAAAGGCGCTGAGCCCTGAGAAAAATGCCGTAGCCGTTCGGGATCTCGACGAGGCGGTGCGTCTTGCGTATCAATGTACCGCAAAGGGGAAAAGCTGCCTGCTCTCCCCCGCCGCTTCGAGCTACAACATCTATAAAAACTTTGAGGAAAAGGGACGGCATTTCAAATCGCTTGTCAAACAATATGCGAACAAATAAAAGGAGACCAACCATGAAAAAACTGCTCAGTTTTCTATTGACCGCCGTGCTGCTCTACGCGCTGTGCGTGCCCGCTTTTGCCATGCAGATCTTTGTAAAAACGCCCACCGGCACGCACATCATTCTGGAGGTCGATCCGACAGACACAATTGATGACGTCAAAGCAAAGATCGAGGAAGAAGTCGGGACTCCCGCCGAACAACAGACCCTGATCTTCGCAGGGAAAACCTTAGAGGACGGCCATACCTTACAGGATTACAACATTCAAAAAGACAGCACCCTGCATATGCTCATCGACGAACAGGTTTATACCATAACGTTCGAAGACGGCAGCCCCGCCACGGCGGACGCACAGGTGGTCACGACCTTCTCGGAAACGGATATATCTTATACTGTGACCATTCCCGCCGATTTTTCGGTCGCGTGGGGCACGACCGATCCCATTGACGCAAGCTATACGGTAGAGACTGCGCTCTTACTCGGGCAGCAGCTGAACGTGTCGGTCACGCCCGAGGGCGAACGGCTGTTCACAAATGCAGAAGCCCAGGCGGCGGGCTACGCGGGGATCGCATATTCCGCGCTCACAAACGCCAGCCAAACCTTCCCCGCCGTGACAAACGGCGCGCAGGATTCCGCCGCCGTCACCTTTTCGATCGCACAGGCGGCGTGGGACGCCGTACCCGTCGGGGCATACCGGACCACGCTGGTTTACACCGCCGAGGTCGCATAGTTTTCACAGCATTGCAGACAGCAGCAATACCTCCTGTGTTTCCTGCCAGAGCGCGTCAAACTCCGCCTGCGTTTCCGGTTCGGCGGCGCGCACGGCGGCAAGCTCAAACGCAGGCGCACCGCAAGTGGTGGCAAACCAGTCGGGGAAACTCCCGCAGGAGAGCGGCGGGGATTTCGCGGACAGTGTATATTCTCCCGCCGCCGCAAGGATGCGTGCCATCAGCGGCACGTCGCCGGGCACGTCTGGCGCATCGGGCGCGCTCCAGAAAATGCGGCCGCCCACGCCGTGCAGCAAAACAGCCTGCCGAAACGCCGTGCTGCAGCACAGACGTGTAAGCGCCTGCGTTTCCGCTTCGCTCTCGGGCGCAGGGCCCGCATACACGGCGCCTTTTTCCGGCTGCGCGCCGTCTTTCCCGAATTTTTCGAATGGGTACGGTGTGTGGCACGATGCAAAATTGTGCTCGATATGTACCCCGCGCGCGTTGGCGCACCAGTGCGCGTAGTCCTCTGTGCCCGTGCGGGCCACAAGCCCCGCATACGTCCCCGCGCCTAAAGGGCCTGCGCGGCGAATCTCAACTGCGTCCGGGTTTAAGCACGGCACAACCACCACCCGCCGCCCGCGCAGGGATTGCCGCAGTTTGACCCCGCAAAGCGTGCCGTCGCGGCGAAAAGCGCGGCAAAGCCGCTCAAAAAAGCGATACAGAAGCAGGCATTCCCCGCCGTCCGCGCCGGAAAGCCCCGACACAAACAGGACCGGTTCCCCGGCCGCGTCCCCGACGGACAGTGCGAAGATCGCACGCTTCGAGACCGTTCTGCCGAGCACGGAAACGGCGGCGAACGGATAGGCCGCGAGCATTTGCGCGCAAAGCCGCTTGGCATATGGGTAGGTAAAGGGTTCGTAATCGTTCGGCATATTCTTTCCCGGCTTTCCTCGATAGCTTACGGGGACAAGTCCCCATAGTTCACATATATGCAAGGGAGGATGCATTTAGTATGGATCTGACAGAAAAAACGCGCAAACAAACCGACATCTATAACGGGCGTATCATCCATGTGCGTGTAGACGACGTTGCGCTTCCCGATGGCCGGCCCGCCAAGCGCGAAGTGGTCGATCACCCGGGCGGCGTATGCATCGCCGCTTTGACGGACAAACAGGAGCTTTTGTTCGTCGAACAGTTCCGTTACCCGTACAAAGAAGTCGTTTTGGAACTGCCCGCCGGCAAGCTGGAGTATGGCGAGGATCCGCTGGAAGCGGGCAAGCGAGAGCTGCGCGAAGAAACCGGCGCTGCCGCTTCGGAATACCGCTCGCTCGGGGAGCTCTACCCCTCGCCCGGTTACTGCGGGGAGATCATCCACCTGTATCTTGCAACAGGCCTTGCTTTTTCGGCGCAGGATCCGGATGACGACGAATTTTTAGAACTGCGCCGCATCCCGCTTACCGAGGCATACGGGATGGTGATGCGCAATGAAATCGCCGACGCAAAAACACAAGTCGGCATCTTAAAAACCTATCATATTTTGGAGGAGGGCTTTTGATGCTTTTGGTATTGGCTTCTGCTTCTCCGCGCCGCGCGGAGATCCTGCGGCAGGGCGGTTTTTCGTTTGTAACGCGTGTTTCCAAAGCGGATGAGAGCGTACCCGCATCCCTTTCCCCCGCCACGGCGGTCCGTCGTTTGGCGCAGCGCAAAGGGCTGGCTGTGGATTGCGGCCCGGGCGAGGTGGTGCTCGCTGCCGACACGGTGGTCGCCTGCGCCGGGCAGATCCTCGGCAAGCCTGAAAGCGACACAGACGCCGCACAGATGCTGCGCCTGCTTTCCGGGCGCACGCACCACGTCTACACCGGCGTTTACATCACCAACGGCGCGCAGGAAGTCCTGTTTTACGAGCGTACCGCCGTCACCTTCTATCCGCTTTCCGAAATGCAGATCGAAGACTATGTGCGCACGCACGAGCCGCTGGACAAAGCCGGCGGCTATGCGATCCAGGGGCGCGGCGCCCTTTTGGTGCGGCGCATTTCCGGGGATTATCTGAACGTCGTCGGGCTGCCGCTTGCACGCACGGCGCGGTATCTGCGGGATTTTGAGATCTGAGAAAGGAAGCAGAACGCATATGAAAACAGGTCTTGTGTTAGAGGGCGGCGGGATGCGCGGCATCTACACCGTCGGGGTGCTGGATGCGCTGATGGACCACAATGTGCATTTTGACTACTGCATCGGTGTTTCGGCAGGCGCGGGCAACGCAGTCTCGTACCTCTCGGGGCAGCGCGGCAGAGGGCTGCGCGTTGATACGCAGTATATCAAGGACAAACGCTACATCGGTATCGATCCGATCCTCCATAAGAAGTCTGTATTCGGGCTGGATTTCATCTATGACACCATTCCGCAGGAGCTTGACCCCTTCGATTACGACGCATTTTACCGTGACAAAACGGAATTTTATGCCGTGGTCACTGACGCCGAAACGGGCGAAGCGGTGTATTTCGGCAAGGATAAGCTCTCCGGCACGGATTTCACGCCGCTGAAAGCTTCGGCGGCGCTGCCGATGTTTACCCCGCCCGTGGAGTTTGAGGGCCGCAAGTATTTTGACGGCGGCGTGGCGGATTCCATCCCCGTGCAGCGTGCGCTCGACGACGGCTGCGACCGCCTGCTCGTTGTGCGCACCAGGGCGCGCGACTATGTCAAAAAGCCGGAATCGCTTCGGCACGTGTATACGCGCGTGCTGCGCGAATATCCGAACATGATTGTTGCGCTTGACACGCGCCACCTGCGCTACAACGAATCCCTGCGGCTGTGCAGCGAACTGGAAAAGGCGGGCAAGGCGGTCGTCATCGCGCCCGAATATCCGCTTCCCGTTGACAAGTTCAGCACGGATAAAGAAAAGCTCGAGCACTGCTATTACGAGGGCCTGCGCGACGCCAAGCACGTCATGGCGGATATTTTGAAGCTTGTGGAAAAATAACAGGACGGGACGCTTTAGAAGCGTCCCGTCTTTCCATTTTCGGGGCGGCGCGCGTCGGTCTGCCTTCGCGGCACTTCCTTGCGCTTTCCGCACGGAAAATCCGTGAATATATTTGACATCAGGTGGGTAATAACTTATAATAAACAGATAATACGAATGTAATAAAATGGAAAAGAAGGGCTTTTTGGATATGCAGTTTACGGAACGTGAATTTTTGCCCGTTATTTTGGGCGCGGACATCACCGCCTACTCGCTCGCGCGCAGTTTCCATGAGGAATACGGCGTCAAATCCCTGGTCCTGAGCATGGCAAAGGGCGGCTACATCGCCAATTCCGACATCATCGAGAACCGCGTGTTCCCCGGCCTGGAGAACAAGGACGTTTTGATCCAGCACCTTTTAGAAGTCGGCAAGGAATTTGAGGGGAAAAAGAAGCTCATTGTCCTCGGCTGCGGGGACTGGTACGTCCGCGCGCTCATCGAGAGCAAAGCCGTACTGGAGCCCTATTACATCGTCCCCTATATCAATGAAGACCTGCTCAACGAGATCGTTTTGAAGGACAAGTTCTATGAGATCTTCGAGGAGCTGGGGCTCGACTACCCCAAAACGTATGTTTACGAGTGCGGCAAGGAAAACGATCTGCACTTTGATTTTGACTACCCCGTCATTGCCAAGCCTGCGAACAGCGCCAAGTACCACTACGCAAAATTCCCCGGGAAACGCAAGGTGTTCAGCTTCGACGATGAGGCGTCTTTGCGCGAAATGCTCAATAATTTGGAAAAATCGAGCTACGACTACAAGTTCCTTATTCAGGACAAGATCCCTGGCGACGACACCTACATGCGCGTTTTGACCTGTTACTGCGACCGCAATTCCAAAGTCCGCTTCGCAGCATTGGGGCGCACGCTTTTGGAGGACCACACGCCGACTGCCATCGGCAACCCCGTTGCCATCATCAACGAGGTCAATCCCGACATTGTGGCGGCGGCGACCAAGTTTTTAGAGCACATCGGCTATGTCGGCTTTGCAAATTTCGACATCAAGTACGATCGCCGCGACGGGAAGTACAAGTTCTTTGAAATCAACGTGCGCTTAGGGCGCAGCAATTTTTACATCACGGGCAGCGGGTTCAACGCGGTCAAGTGGATCGTGGACGACTATATCTACGACAACCTCCCCGAATACACCGTGGCGGACAACATCTGCCTTTACACGGTCGTGCCCAAAGGCGTGATTATGAAATACGTCTCCGACCCGGAGCTCAAGGCGCAGGCAAAGGCGCTTTACAAGGCGCACAAGGTCTCGTCCCCGCTCTTCTACAAGGCGGACAAGAACCTCAAGCACCGCTTTTATGCGACGGCGGCGTTTTTCAACCAGTATCGCAAATTCAAAAAGTATTTCTAAACCGGAGAAGGGTTTTCCATGCAGGAAAAAGTGTTGGGCGTGCTCGGCGGCGTAGGGCCCTTGGCAACCGTCTATTTCGCGGATCTCGTCATCAAAATGACCGAGGCCAAAACCGATCAGGAGCATATCCCCATGGTCATTTTAAACCATGCGTCCATTCCGGACCGCACGGCGTATATTCTGGACCACTCCAAGCCTGACCCAGTGCCCGTTATGATCGCGGATGCCAAGCGCTTGCAGGCTGACGGGTGCAGCTGCATTGTCATTCCCTGCAACACGGCGCACTATTTTTATGACGCGATCCAGAAAAGCGTAGACATCCCGATCCTCAACATTTTGGAGGAGACGGTCTCCTACGCGCAAAAAACCGTGCCGAACCTGCGGTGCATCGGGATCCTTGCCACAGAGGGCACGGTCGTTTCGGGCGCATACCAGAGCGTTATCCAGAAACACGGTCTGGACTACCGGCTGCCCACGACTGAGGACCAGGCATCGCTCATGCACATCATCTATGACGAGGTCAAAGCTGGTGAAAAGGCGGATATCTGTGAGTTCCTGCGCATCGTCGGCGCGCTCAAAAAAGCGGGCTGCGAAGCGGTGGTGCTCGGCTGTACGGAACTTTCGGTCATCCGCAAGGATTTTGAACTGACGCAGCCGGACATCGTGGATTCCATGGAATGCCTTGCGCGCGCCAGCATCCTGTTCTGCGGCAAAAAAATCAAAGAACCGAACTAACGGTTCCATCAACATAACGAGGTAAACGGACTATGTGCGGATTTGTAGGTTTTATCAACGACGCGCCCGACACGGCAAAAAACGAAGCGGTGGTGCGCGCCATGGCGTCGCGCATCGCGCACCGCGGGCCCGACCAGGACGACTACTATGTGGACGACAAAGTCTCGCTGGGCTTTCGGAGACTTAGCATCATCGACCTTTCCGGCGGCAGCCAGCCCATCCAGAACGAGGACGGCACGAAAGTCCTGGTGTTTAACGGCGAGATCTACAACTTCCAGCCCCTGCGCGACGAGCTGCTCGAAAAAGGACATGTCTTTAAGACCAAGACCGACTCCGAAGTGCTGCTGCACGGCTACGAGGAGTGGGGCAAGGACCTGCTTCTGAAGCTGCGCGGGATGTTCGCCTTTGTCATCTGGGATAAAACCGAGGGCAAGCTGTTTGGCGCACGTGATATTTTCGGGATCAAGCCGTTTTTCTATTACATGAACGAGGGAAATTTCCTGTTCGCGTCCGAGATCAAGGCGTTTCTCGACAACCCGCTGTTTAAAAAGGCGCTCAACGAAGAGCGCTTACCCGAATACCTGTGCTTTGAATACATCCCGAACACAGAGACGCTGTTCAAGCACGTTTACAAAATGGAGCCGGGCGCCTATTTCACTTGGCAGGACGGGCAGTTTGAAACGGCGCGCTATTACACCCCCGAATACGACATCGACAACGAAAAGACCCTTTCGGACTGGGAAACGATCATCGACGAGACGTTCCGCGGCTCCACCGCCGCGCACGGCATTGCCGACGTCGAGGTCGGCTGCTTCCTTTCCAGCGGCGTGGATTCCAGCTACGTCGTGCACGAAATGGCAAAGCGCAACCGTGTGCGCACCTTTTCCGTCGGCTACGCCGAAGAAAAATATTCGGAGCTTTCCGCCGCCGAGGAATTTGCAAAGACTGAGGGCGTGCAGAATTTCACAAAGAAAATCACGGCTGAGGAGTATTTCGACATCACCCCCGCCGTACAGTATTATATGGATGAGCCGCTGCCGAACCCCTCCGCCATTTCGCTGTATTTCCTGGCAAGGCTTGCGAGCGAGCAGGTCAAGGTCGTGCTTTCCGGCGAGGGCGCGGACGAACTGTTCGGCGGGTACCACTACTACCGCGAACCGCTCGATTTCGAAAAATATATGCGCCTGCCACTGTCCCTGCGCCGCGCGCTGGCGGGGCTTGCCTCTAAAATGCCGTCGTTCCACGGCAAGCGCTTTTTGATGCGCGGGCAGTTCCCGATCGAAAAGCGGTACATCCGCAACAACTATGTCTATCGCCACGCCGAGGTGAACAAGGTTTTGGCGCATCCCGTGGATGCACCCGACCCCGCCGTTTTCACCAAGCCGTATTTTGACGAAGTAAAAAACGAGGACGACATCACCAAAATGCAGTATGTGGATATCCGCACCTGGCTTGTGCAGGACATCCTTGTGAAAGCCGACCGCATGAGCATGGCGAATTCGCTGGAACTTCGCGTACCTTTCCTCGACCGTGAAATGCTGCGCGTGGCACTGCAAATTCCCTCCGAGTACCGCGTCAATCAGGAGACGACTAAGGTCGCGCTGCGCGGCGCTGCGGCAAAGCAGCTGCCCGAAAAGACTGCGCACATGCGCAAAACCGGCTTTTTGACGCCACTCAACGATTGGCTGCGCCGGGATGAATTCTATGCGCGGGTCAAAGAAAAATTTGAAAGCGACACCGCAAAGCGCTTCTTCAATACAGACTTCATCCTGAAGCTTCTGGACGACCACAAGGCGGGCACGGCGCACAATATGAAAAAGATCTGGTCGATCTATTGTTTCCTGCTCTGGTACGAAGCCTATTTCATCCAGAACTGAATGCAGAAAAGGGGTGCTTTATGAAGATCATCGATATTTCCAACGATCTGCTCACGGCGGAAGTCTATGAAGGCGATCCTGTGCCCGAGCTGCACCCGCTCAAAAGCCTGAAAGCAGGTGACCGCTACAATCTCAACGCCCTGTATGCCAGGCTGCACAACGGCACGCACATCGACGCGCCGCTGCATTTCCTCGACGGCGGGGCGGACGCCGCGCAGATCCCCTTGGACGTGTGCATCGGTCCATGCCGTGTTTTGGAGGTCACACCCGGCATCATCACCGGCGAAGTCGTGGAAAATTCTTTCCCGCGCGGGTGTGAACGGCTGCTGCTGAAATCTTCGGGCAAAGCGTTCATCCACGAGACCGCCGCACAGGCGATGGCGTATTACGGCTGCAAGCTCGTGGGGACGGATGCACTCAGCGTCGACCCGCTTTATAATGAGACCGGCGCGGCGCACTGCGCGTTCCTGCGGGAAAAGGTCGTGATCTTAGAGGGCCTCAACCTCGCCGCGGTGCAAAACGGGGAATATTTCCTGATCGCGCCGCCGGTCAAGATCAGTGAGGCGGAGGCCGCGTTCACGCGTGCCGTGCTCGTTTCGGACTATATTTTCTGGAGCGGAAAATCCCCGCTCGCCTGAGAAAGGGACTACGCAACGCTTATGCAACAAATTGTAATTATCGGCGCGGGTCCCGCGGGGCTCACGGCGGGGCTGGAGCTTTTGCGCCGCGCACCCGATCGGTATGCGGTGACCATTCTGGAAGCGGGCGGCGCTCTTGGCGGCATTTCGCGCACGGTCGTGCACAACGGCAACCGCATGGACATCGGCGGGCACCGCTTTTTCTCGAAAGACGCGCGCGTCAACGCCTTCTGGGAAAGCCTTTTGCCGACACAGGGCGCGCCTGCTTTGGACGACCGTCTGCTGCACCGTGAAAAGGCGTTCGCGCCGGGCGGACCGGACCCGGAACGCGGCGACCGCGTCATGCTGCTGCGGGACCGCGTCTCACGCATCTACTATCTCGGCAAATTCTTTGACTATCCGATTTCGGTTAAACTGCAGACCTTTCGCAATCTCGGGCTTGCGCGCACCATGCGCGCGGGTTTGGGATATTTTGCCGCGTGTGCGCACAAATTGCCGGAAACGTCTTTGGAAAACTTCTATATCAACCGCTTTGGGCGGCCGCTTTATGAAATGTTCTTCGAGGACTACACCGAAAAGCTTTGGGGGCGGCACCCGTCCGCCATTTCCGCCGACTGGGGCGCACAGCGCGTCAAGGGGCTTTCCGTTGCGGCGGTGCTCAAAAACGCCCTGGGGCTCGACCGCAAAGCGCGCGAAACGTCGCTTATCGAGCAGTTCAAATACCCGAAATTCGGTCCCGGGCAGCTTTGGGAACAGGCGGCAGCGGAATTTCAAGCACGCGGCGGGCGTCTCGTGCAAAACAGCCGCGTGACGGCGCTTCAAACGGAAAACGGGCAGCTTTCGGCGGTGTGCGCCGAAGAGGCGGACGGCATGAAAACGTATCCCGCAGATTTCGTGCTCTCGTCCATGCCGATTTGTGCACTGGTCACAGCGCTTCGCGGCATCGCTGTGCCCGAGGATGTGCAAAGGGCAGCGGCGGGGCTTCCCTACCGCGATTTTGTGACGGTCGGGCTGCTTGTGCGGCGGCTTCGCCCGAAGAATGAAACTACGCTGCGCACGCTCGGCTCGCTCATCCCCGACTGCTGGATCTATGTGCAGGATCGAGGGGTCAAGCTCGGACGCGTGCAGATTTTCAACAACTGGTCGCCCTACATGGTCAAAGACCCGCAGAACACGGTATTTGTGGGGCTCGAATACTTTTGCCGCGAGGGGGACGCATTCTGGAATACGCCGGATGCAGCACTTGCTTCGGGCGGGCGCGACGATCTCGTCAAAATCGGGCTTTTGGACGAAAGCGAGCCGATTTTGGACAGCCATTGCGAACGCGTACCCAAAGCCTATCCCGCCTATTTTGACACCTATTCAGAACTTCCCCGCATCCGGGCGTTCCTCGACGGGTTCGGCAACCTTTACTGCATCGGGCGCAACGGGCAGCACCGCTACAACAACATGGACCACTCCATGCTGACCGCGTTCGCCGCCGTAGACGGCATTTTGCGCGACGACCCGGATAAGACTGCCGTTTGGAGCGTTAACACCGAGCAGGTTTATCATGAATCGAAAGAGGACGAGGACGCATGAGCAAAAAGCCGGAAAACGCGCCGCAATCGCGCTGCGACATGTGCGCTTATTACGACTACGACGAGGAAATGGACCAGTATGTGTGCGAGATCGATCTCGACGAGGATGAAATGGAAAACTTCCTTTCCTTCAGCACCCAAAACTGCCCGTATTTCCGCTTTTATGAAGAATACAAAATGGTCGAACGGCAGAACTGACGGCGCCGGTCGATACAACGCACAGGAGGAATTAGGAATGGAAACTTGCGCTTTGATCTTTGCAAATGAGGACGCCTTGCAGCCGATCCTGTTCAAGCCCGCGCTTTTGTGGGTGCTCGATGCGGTGCGCGCCTGTGATATTGGGGACACGGCTGTGCTGACAGCGGATCAAAACGCGGCGCAGACGGCAAAGGAGGCGGGCTTTTCGGCGATTCCCCCGGAAAGTGGCGCAGACAACTTGCTCACGGCGGCGCTGCGTATTTTCCCGCAGGATACGGCGTGCAACATTCTTTTTCTGCGCGGCGACATGCCGCTGGTGCATGAGCTGTTTATTCACGCGGCGTATGATGCACATCAAAAAAGCGGAAACGATATGACAGCGTTCTGCTGCCCGTCTGCGGGGAACGTCCTGCTTGCCGCGTGGGTACGCCGCGCAGCGCTGGAAGACGCGGCGGCAAACGCACCGCTTACCGGCGACGGCTGCCCGCTTGCGCGGTTATTCGATATTTTACAAAAGGCGGGCGGCAAAGCACAGCGGGTCCCCGCACCGTTCTCGGAAGCCGCACTTTGCGCCGACTCGGCGCGGAACCGCAATACGATCACAGCGTTCGCGCGCCGGAACATTTTAGAAACGCTTTTGGATGCGGGCGTGGAGATCCCCTGCGTGGACGGCGTGCTGGCCGGCCCCGACGTGACCGTAGCGGCAGGAGCGACACTGCTGCCCGGCACGATCTTGCGCGGGCACACGACGGTGGGCGCAGGTTCCGTTTTGGGTCCGAACACGCTTGTCGAAGACAGCGAGATCGGCGAAAACGTACTTCTCAACAGCACGCAGTGCTACCGTTCGCGGGTGCTCGACGGCGCCAATATCGGGCCGTTCGCGCACATCCGCCCGAATTCCGTAATCGGCGAGCGCGTGCATCTCGGCAATTTCGTCGAGGTCAAAAACTCCAACATTGACTCAGGCACCAAGGTGTCGCACCTGACCTATGTCGGTGACTCGGACGTGGGCAAGCGCGTCAACTTCGGCTGCGGTACCGTCACGGTCAACTACACGGGCAAAGCGAAATTCCGCACCACCATCGGTGACGATGCGTTTATCGGCTGCAACACAAATCTCGTTGCCCCCGTAAAGGTGGGCGATGGCGCCTATACCGCCGCAGGCTCCACCATCACGGAGGATGTCCCCGCCGACGCGCTGGGCATTGCGCGGGCGCGCCAGGTCAACAAGGACGGCTGGAGCCGCCGCTTTTTGGCAGACAAAAAGAAAAAATAATGTGTGCCGCGTTTCTAAAATTTACAGAAAGACGGAGAGCAAAACCGCTATGCTGTTTCGAAGAAAAACAAAGCCCGCGCCGGCAAGCGGCGCGCCGGAATTTTTAATCGTCGGACTCGGCAACCCCGGCGAAAAATACAGCTTCACCCGCCACAATGCGGGCTTTTTGTGCGTAGATCTGCTCGCCGAGCAAAACGGGTTCCAGATCAAGCGGCTCAAATTCCGTTCGCTGACGGCGGACACGGACATTGCAGGGCACCGCTGCCTGGTGCTTAAGCCGCAGACCTTTATGAACAACTCCGGCGAGGCGGTGCGCGACGCCGCTTCATTTTACAAGATCCCGCCCGAGCGCATTCTTGTGCTGTATGACGACATTTCGCTGGACGTCGGGCGGCTGCGCATCCGCCGCAAGGGCACGGACGGCGGGCACAACGGGATTAAAAGCATTATCTACCATTTAAACAGCGACATGTTCCCCCGCATCAAGATCGGCGTTGGCAAAAAGCCGCATCCGGATTATGATCTCGCCGACTGGGTGCTTTCGAGTTTCAAAAAAGACGAACAGCCCCCCTTGAAAACGGCGCTCGAACATGCCTGTGCGGCTGTGCCGCTGATTTTGGACGGGAATGTAGACGAAGCGATGAACCGCTATAATTCCTGAATTTGCGGAATAGATTATTTTTAACTATCAGCGTTATACAGAATAGAACGGGAGACAAATTTTTACTATGTCCGGATTTCAAGAACCGCTCAAAGCTTCACCCGAGTACAAAACGCTTGCGCTCGCCGTAAAAAAGCGGCGGCTGCCGCTCGGGGTGCTGGGGCTTGCGGGCGTGCAAAAGGCAAACTTAGCTGCCACGCTCTGCGGGGATCTGAACCGCAGGGCGCTGCTCGTTTTGCCGGATGAGGCGACGGCGACCAAGCTGACCGAGGACTTGCAAACCTTCGGGCTGCGTGCGTTTTTATACCCGGCGCGCGAATTCACATTCCATACCGAGACCGAAAGCCGCTCGCACGAATATGAACAGCGCCGCTTGCAGGCGCTCACCGCCATGCTCGACGGCACGGCGGACGCCGTGGTCTGCTCGGCGGAGGCTGCCATACAGCGCACCATCCCGCCCGACGTCCTGCGCCGCCACGCGCTCACGCTGCAAAAAGGCGCGGACATTCCCCTGTCCGCCCTGCTCGAAACCCTGACGGCAAGCGGCTATGAACGCTGCGACGCCGTGGAGGGCGTGGGGCAGTTTTCCGTGCGCGGCGGCATTGTGGATATCTTTTCGCCGGGCAATGATACCCCCGTGCGCATTGAGCTTTTCGGCGATACGATCGAAAGCATCTCCTGCTTCGACGTGCAAAGCCAGCGCCGCACGGCAAGTCTGGACACCTTCGCACTCATGCCCGGCACGGAGGTTTTGCTGCCGCCTGCGGAAGAACTGGCACAGAAGATCGAGGCCCTTGCCGCCTCCTTAAAAGGCAAGCACGCCGCAAAGCAGAAGCAGGCGCTCTTTGACGACGCGGACCGCCTGCGCGGCGGGGCGAATTTCGGGTCGGCGGACAAATATCTACCGCTGATCTATGAAACCGTTTCTACCATTTTTAATTATCTGGAAAAGGACGGCCTGCTGCTGATTCTCGAGAGCGCAGGCTGCCGCGAACGTGCCGTGAACGCCTCCAAGCTTTTGATGGAAGAGGTCAAATCCCTTTTGGAGGACGGGACGCTCTGCAAGGGAGTAGACAATTTTTATCTAACCGAGGCGGAGGTGTTTAAAATCTACGCCGATCGAGGCGCGCTGTATGTGGACAATTTCGCGCGCGGCAGCTTTGACACAGCCGTAAAAGAGCTCATCACCTTTACGGCGACGCAGCTGCCCGTCTGGAATGGGAAATTGGACGTGCTCGTGGAGGATATCTCCCCCGTGCTCCAAAAAGACGCGACGGTCGTGGTGCTCGGGGGCACGGATAAATCCGCTAAAACGCTTTCGGAGGATCTCGCCGCCGAGGGACTTGCGGCGGTGTATTTCCCGTTTTGCCCGAACGAGTTCCCGCGCGGGATGGTGACGGTGCTGCCCGGTGCGCTCTCCGGCGGATTCTGCTATCCGCACGAAAAATTTTATGTCTACACCTTCGGCAGGACGCGCCTGCAAGCCGGCCGGAAATCGCGCACGCGCTTCAAGCGGGGGCAGGGGCTGCATTCGCTTGACGACCTCAAAAAAGGCGATTATGTGGTGCATGCCGCGCACGGCATCGGTATTTTTGACGGCATCCAGAAGCTCGAGGTCGGCAAGATCACCAAAGACTATATCAAGATCCGTTACGCGAAAGGCGATGTGCTGTATGTCCCCGTGACACAGCTGGACCTTGTATCGAAATACATCGGCCCGCACGAAGAGACCGGACGCACGATCAAGCTCAACCGCATCGGCGGCACGGAGTGGGAAAAGACGCGTTCGCGCGTGCGCACCGCCGTCAAGGATATGGCGGACCAGCTCATTGCCCTGTACGCCAAACGCCAGAGCATCAAAGGCTACGCTTTTTCGCCGGACATCGATATGCAAAGCGATTTTGAGCGCCGCTTCCCCTATGACGAGACTGCCGACCAGCTGCGTGCCGTGGATGAGATCAAGGGCGACATGGAAAAGCCTTACCCGATGGACCGCCTTTTGTGCGGTGACGTGGGTTTTGGCAAAACCGAAGTCGCGCTGCGCGCCGCGTTCAAATGCGTGGCAGACGGCAAGCAGTGCGCCGTGCTCGTGCCCACAACCATTCTCGCGCTTCAGCACTACCGTACGATCCTCAACCGTTTTGAGGGCTTCCCCGTCAATGTGGAAATGATCTCGCGTTTCCGCACGCCGCGCCAGCAGGAAAAGATCTTAACCGATCTGCGCCGCGGCAATATCGACCTGATCGTCGGCACGCACCGGCTCGTTTCCAAGGACGTACAGTTTAAGGACTTGGGGCTTTTGATCGTGGACGAAGAACAGCGTTTCGGCGTGGCGCAGAAAGAAAAGCTCAAAGAGCTGTACCCCGCCGTGGACGTGCTCACACTCTCCGCAACGCCCATCCCGCGCACACTGAACATGGCGATGACCGGCATCCGCGATATGTCCGTCATTGAAGAGGCCCCGCAGGATCGTTACCCTGTGCAGACCTATGTGCTGGAATATGATATGGGAATTCTTTTGCAGGCCATGGAAAAAGAGCTTCGGCGCGGCGGGCAGGTCTATTTTCTGCACAACCGTGTGGAAACCATCGAGAAACGCGCGAACGAAATTGCCGGGCTTTTGCCCGGGGCGCGCATTGCCATTGCACACGGAAAAATGCCGGAGGAAAAGCTCAGTGACATCTGGCGCAGGCTTTTGGAAGGTGAGATCGACATCCTCGTCTGCACCACGATCATCGAAACGGGCGTAGACGTGCCCAACTGCAACACGCTTATCATCGAGGATGCAGACCGTCTCGGCCTTGCGCAGCTGCACCAGATCCGCGGGCGCGTTGGGCGCAGTGCGCGGCGGGCAAGCGCGTATTTCACCTTTACGCGCGGCAAGGAACTTTCGGACGTGGCGGCGCGGCGGCTTTCGGCGATCCGCGAATACACGGAATTCGGTTCGGGTTTCAAGATCGCCATGCGTGATCTCGAAATCCGCGGTGCGGGCAGCGTACTCGGTGCGCAGCAGCACGGGCACATGGAAGCCGTCGGCTACGATATGTATTTGCAGTTGTTGGGTGAGGCCGTCAGCGAAGAAAAGGGCGAAAAGCCTGCACAGCGGCAAAAAGAGTGCTTGATCGACCTGCAGGTGGACGCACACATTCCCGAGCATTATATCGACAGTCTCCCACAGCGGCTTGCGATCTACCGCCGTATTGCGGATATCCGTTCTGAGGAGGACGCGGCGGACGTGCGCGACGAACTGCGCGACCGCTTCGGCGAGATCCCGCGCTCGGTCGAAGGCTTGATGGATATTTCGCTTCTGCGCAACATCGCAGCGGCAAAGGGCATTTACGAGATCGGGCAAAAGGGACAGACGCTCCTTTTATACGTCCAGGAGCTCGACACCTCGATGGTGCTGACGCTTTCGGGCGCGATGCGGGCGCGCGTTTCGGTGGCGGACTTCGGGAAGAAACATATCGCCGTAAAAATCGCCGAAAACCAGCAGCCGCTCGACACTTTGCGCGAAATTTTCAGTTATCTTACGACCTGAGCGATTAAAAAGGCGGTGTGTGCTGTGCGTGTTTTGCTTTGCCCGGACTCTTTTAAGGGCTGTCTTTCTGCCGAACAAGTCTGTGCGGCGCTCGCAAAAGGCGTGCGGGATGCACAGCCGGACGCGGCGGTGCTGGCGATCCCCCTTTCCGACGGCGGCGAGGGCTTTGCCGCCTGTGCGGCGGCAGTTACGCACGGCGCTTTGCGCACCTGCACGGTGCATGATGCGTATTTTCAAGAAAGGTGCGCGCATTTTGCCGTTTCCCCGGATGGCACAACGGCCTACATTGAAATGGCGCAGGCGGCGGGTCTGCAAGGAACAGGACAAAACTGTCTGCACACCAAAAACGCCACCACCCTCGGCGTGGGCGAGCTGATTGCTGCGGCGGCAGATATAGGCTGCACACAGATCGTCGTGGGGCTCGGCGGCAGCGCGACCACCGACGGCGGTATGGGGGCGCTTTCGGCGCTCGGCGTGTCGTTCCTTGGCGCAGAGGGGGAGGCGCTTTCTCCCATCGGCGCGAATATGGCGCGGGTGTTCTCCATCCAAACCGCCCCGTCGTTTGAATCCTACCGTGCTTTACAGTTTACATATGCCTGTGATGTGCAGAACCCGTTTTACGGGGAAACCGGCGCGGCGTTCGTGTTCGCCCCGCAAAAGGGCGCGACGCCCGACGAGATACAAACACTCGATGCGGGGCTTCGCCAACTGGCCGGCGCCTATCATGCCGCGTTCGGGCGGGATATTGGCAAAACGCCCGCCATGGGCGCGGCGGGCGGCCTTTGCGGCGGCCTTTTTGCGGCATTCGGCGGCGAAGTGCAAAGCGGGTTTTCCGTTTTGGCGGAAAGCTGTGGGCTCGCCGAGCAGATCGCCGCGGCAGATCTGGTCCTCACCGGCGAGGGCAGAACGGACAGCCAAACGAAATTCGGTAAACTGCCGGCGCGCGTGTGCGTGCTCGCAAAAGAGCAGGGAACGCCCTGTGCGCTCATCTCGGGCGCGATCACAGCGGATTTTTCCCCGCGCGCCTACGGCTTTTGCGACGCTGCCGCGCTGCTGACAAACGGCAGGACCGTGCAAGATTCCATAAAAAACGCCGAGATGTATTTGTGCGAAGCCGCAAAACTGGTTTGTGAACGGTTTTTGTGCGGGCACGCCAAAACGACAAAATAAAAATCGGGACGGTTCTTTTTACGGAACCGTCCCTGTTGTTTTTCCATTCAGCCCGCCGTGCGTTGCACATCCTCGTCCTCGTCGGGGAAATTGCGGCGCTCGATTTTGGCGCCCAGCGACCGGAATTTTTCCACCACGTTTTCATAGCCGCGCTCGATATGCTGGATCTCCTCGACCTCCGAAACCCCCGTGGCAGACATGGCGGCGATGAGCATCGCCGCGCCCGCGCGCAGATCGTCCGCACGGATCGGCGCGCCCTTGAGCTGTTCGACGCCCTCAATCACCGCGGTCTTGCCGTTGACATGGATATTCGCACCCATGCGCTGCAACTGTTCGGTATAGCGGAAACGGTTATCCCACACGCTTTCGGAAACGATGCTTGTGCCTTCCGCGAGGCACAAAAACGTGGAAAACTGCGGCTGCATATCGGTGGGGAAGCCCGGGTGCGGCATCGTTTTGATGTTGCAGTGCCCGGGGCGGCGGTCCATTTTGACCCGCACCGCTTCGTCGTATTCCTCCACCGTAACGCCCGCTTCAATGAGCTTTGCGGTGATGGACTCCAGATGCTTCGGGATGACGTTTTTCACCAGCACGTCGCCGCGCGTTGCCGCCGCCGCGACCATGTAGGTCCCCGCCTCGATCTGGTCGGGGATGATGGAATATTCGCAGCCGTGCAGCTTCTGCACGCCGCGGATCTTGATGACGTCGGTGCCCGCGCCGCGGACGTCCGCGCCCATGGTGTTCAAGAAGTTGGCAAGATCAACAATGTGCGGCTCTTTGGCGGCGTTTTCGATCACAGTAAGGCCCGGCGCTTTGACGGCCGCCAGCATCACGTTGATGGTCGCCCCGACCGAGACCACGTCGAGATACACAGAATTGCCCATCAGATTGGGTGCCTCGACATGCACCATGGCGTTTTCCTCCATGGTAACGTCCGCACCGAGCGCCTCAAACCCTTTGATGTGCTGGTCGATGGGGCGAAGCCCCAGATAGCACCCGCCGGGCATTGCAACCCGCGCGCGCAAAAAACGCCCGATGAGCGCGCCGATCAGGTAATACGAAGCGCGCAGCTGCCGCGTCAGCTCGTGCTCCACGACAAAGGAGCTGATGTGGCGGGTATCGATCTCGAGCGTAGTTCTGTTGATATATTTGATACCGGCACCCATGGTTTTGAGGATCTTCACCATTGCCGTGACATCACTGATGTTCGGGATATTTTCGATTCTGCAAACATCTTCCGCCAAAATCGTGGCGGGAAGAATCGCGACGACTGCATTTTTCGCACCGCTGACCGAAACCTCGCCGGTCAGCCGCTGACCGCCGGTAATGACAAACTTTTCCAAAGACGGCACACTCCCTGCATCCAAAATATGTAAACCCCAGCGCGCAGGTTATCCGTACATTCGTAAGTTCATCATGCGCGGGGTAGAAGAAATCAAAACGGCTCCAAATCGCTCAGACAGATTCAAAACCTTGAAATAAACCTTTAGTATTATACCACTAACGCATGAAAAATAAAAGTCCTTTTCCATAGAATTTTGCCCGCTGATTTTGTCGATTTTTTTGCCGTGTTTTTTACATTTTTTGGATGTTTTTTCTATAAGAAACGCCGTGTATGCACGGTTTCTTTACACGGGCGAATATGTACGCCGCGTATCGCGCACAACCGGAGGTCCGTGTCGATTTGTCCCAACCGGCAGCACAAGGACGGACAATTCCCTTTTTGTAGAAATATCTGCTGCGCGGCGGGTGCAGGCCCCACCCTACACGCTATTTTCGGCAGCCGGTGTCGTCTCCGCCCTCGGGCGGCTGCTGCCTGCCGCAAAAAACCAGCCCCCGCCCGAGGGTGGGAGCTGTGTTGATTGTATTCTCGCTTGCGCAGGCCTTATGCTTTGCCCTCACAGCCGAGCACGGTATCGATCTTGTGCGAAACTACGCCTTCGATCGCATTGCGCGCATCGGTAAGATACTGGCGCGGGTCGAAGTGCGCCGGGTACTCGGCGAAATGCTTGCGGATTGCAGCAGTCATGGCGATGCGGATATCAGAGTCCACATTGATCTTGCAGACCGCCATGGAAGCCGCCTCGCGCAGCATGTCTTCAGGGATGCCGATGGCGTCGGGCATCTGGCCGCCGTACTGGTTGATGGTTTTGATGTCCTCCTGATTGACGGAGCTTGCGCCGTGCAGCACGATTGGGAACCCGGGGAGCTTCTCCGCCACCTCTTTGAGAATGTCGAAGCGAAGCTGCGGCTTCTGGCCGGGCTTGAATTTATACGCGCCGTGGCTCGTACCGATGGCAATCGCCAGAGAGTCCACGCCGGTGCGCTTTACAAAATCATATGCCTGATTGGGGTCGGTGAAGTGCGCATCGTCTTCGCTGACGTTCACATCGTCCTCAATGCCTGCGAGCTGGCCGAGTTCGCCTTCGACCACAACGCCGTGCGCATGCGCATAATCGACGACCTTTTTCGTCAGAGCGACATTTTCTTCATAGGGCAGGTGGCTGCCGTCGATCATGACGGAAGTAAAACCGCCGTCCACGCAGTCCTTGCAGGTCTCGAAATCGGGGCCGTGGTCCAGATGCAGCGCGATGGGCAGGCCGGTCTCTTCGGCAGCCGCTTTGACCATGGCAACAAGGTAGCCGTGGGAAGCGTATTTGCGCGCGCCGGAGGAAACCTGCAGGATCACGGGCGCATTATGCTTTTTCGCAGCGCGGGTGATACCCTGGATGATCTCCATGTTGTTGACGTTGAACGCGCCGATGGCGTAACCGCCTTCATAGGCTTTTTTGAACATTTCGGTCGTAGTGACTAAAGGCATTTCTTTCACTCCTTACAAAATTGCGGCAAAGGATGTCCGCGTAAGTACGGTTCTATTATACTGTTTGTGCGGCAGCTTGTCAAACCGGAAAGCATGGGAAACAGCCGAAATATCCACGTTTCGCGGGAAAAGATTTGGATATTTTTCCCGTGCGCGCCGGCGCGGGTCGGCATTTTTCCTTCCGGCGCGGGAAGCGGTCATAAAGCGAAAGCTTTGCGCCTGCCCGGCAATATTTATTTTGCCGAAGTTCGCTTGCTTTACGCATCCCGCCCGATTTTTCCGCAGACCGGGCGAAAGGCGCCCCATTTTCGGAATTCGTCAAAATGACGAATTCATTTTTGGTTTTTGGTGAATTTCAATTCACTGTTATTTGAAAACCGCTTACTTTTTTCCCGAGTTTTCGCGAGCATCGCATGATCAACGCCTTTTAGGCGAAATTGTTAACGAAATGTTGCACAAAAATATTTTGAATTTTTTGGTAAAAAACACTTGACAAATCTGTCAACCCGGCATATAATGCAAGCAGAAAACAGGAAAGGAGTGAACAGAATGCTGTACGAAGAAAGAGACCGCGAAGTGCGCAAGCTTGTCGACGAGCTGGTTCGTTCTAAGCTGTCGTGGAAATCTCTGTGGAAGGCGTTGCAGCTTACCGCGCTCACCGAGCAGCTTTAAGCTGCCGCCCGAAACGGACGATCCTCCCGCAGTTTTGCGGGTTTTAATATAGTTTCCTCTCTCTTTTATATACCCCTTACGCATGATGCGGCAAACGGGCGGGAAGCGTATGCTTCCCGCCCGTTTGTTTTGGCTTGACCGCAAGCTTTACTTGCGCTTCGTGCGGTCCAGCTGCGCCGGAACCTTCGGCTGATGGAAAATGTAAGTGCACGCCGCCTTCAGCGAGGCGTCGCCGCACTTTTTGGCGAGCTTCGGAAGAAGCTTGCCGGCCTGTTTGACCTGTTTCATCTTGCATCCTCCTTTTTGAATGGATTGGTTGTATTTTATCCCATCATTTGCATGATGTACAAGACTTTGCGTTTTACCCGATTCTTTTGCCGGTTTGGTCGAAGGTTGAGTCGTATTTTTCACGCTCCGCTTCCGTACGCGCAGCGCTTTGCGCCCGGCGTGTTTGTAAAATGCGGGCGGCAAGCACGGACACGGCGACAGAAAACATGCCGTAAACGCAGGCGAACAGCCACGGCGTAGCCTGCGGCGCGGTGGACAACAACACCGCGCCCACCAGCGCGAACAGCAACGACAGCAGTCTTGCCCGTACGGACAATCGCTCGCGCTGTGTTTCCTCCATCGGGTTGTTTTCATTCTCCGCGGGCGCCAAAAAGAACAGCAGGATCATCCCCGCAAGCAGCATCACAACCGCACCGAAGCGCAGCAGCGTTTCCGTGCCGAAATGCAGCAGCAAAAGCAGCGCGCCGTAAACTGCCGCCAGCGTCAAAAAACAGCGCAGGTGGGTGCTGGCGTGGAACCCGCCGCCCACCGAGCGGAACACCAAAAAGCTCGCCGTAAACAGCAGGGTGCACAAAAGCTCCCCCGACAAAAGCCCGCCGATCAGCAGCGCCGCAAAATTGAGCGCTTCCGCCAGCATCACCTCAAAGTGATATTCGTAAACCTCGCGTTCCGCCGCCTGCACCGCGCCCGTTCGGATGTAGTGCGCCGTAAGGCGGGCCGCCAATTTCGCAAGCAATGTAACCCTCCGTTCCCCTGGGCGCCGCGAAGCAATTGCGCTGCGGCGGAATGTGCTTTTTCCCCCACGTTCTTCTGCTATTAGGATATAGCTTTTGGCCATAAAATCAAGTCATCTTGCATTTTTCACACTTTTATTTGCGCAATTAACCATATACCGCAAAGCCAGAGGATTTCCGCACCCGCCCGAGAACAGGTCGCGCCCAACGAATCGAGCTGTTATGGCAGCTTCCGAATCGTGCAGGGGCAGCGTGGCAATAAAAGCGCTTATGAACATCCTGAAAATCCGAATTCGGTTTTTTGCACAACCGAATTTTTCTTTGGCAGGCGTGGAAGCCTGCCACTACGCGCCTACGCGCAGCAGGACCCGATGTGCCGCGTTGCCAATTGCTTCTTCTTTCGGCGCCTACTCCGGGAAGCAGCGATTCTTGGCAAGCAAAAAGCCTCGAGATAGCCTCGAGGCTTTTTCAAGCAAATTCTTTATAAAAATTACAGCAAAAACACCGCCAAAAGAATAAATTTTCCGTCTGCACAGCGGGTCTCCATCTCCCCGCCGTTTTTGCGAACGATCGCGCGCATGTTCTCCAAACCGAAGCCGTGGCGCCATTTGTCGCGCTTGGTGGTTTTTGCACCGTGCGCAGATGCGTCGCCGTTCGTCGGGTTTTCCACACTGCACGAAAGCGCGCCGTCGTTTCCCAACAGCTTTAACTGAATATAACGCTTTTCTTCCGGCAGCTTTTCGCAGGCTTCAATGGCGTTGTCGAGCGCGTTGCCCAGGAAAATACAGAAATCTATATCGTCAAGCTTGGTCCCCTCGTGCAGGAAACAGACCGGTTCAAAGCGAATGTGTTGCTCCCGCATGCGCCTGACCTTGGCGTTCAGCATGGCATCCACGGTCGCCCTGCCCGTGTATGCCGTTTGCATGCTGTCGCTCGCCACCCGCAGCATATCGCGCAGCTTGCCTTCGGCGGCGGGCACGTTGCCGTCCGACAGGGTGCCGAGCACCGCTAAAAGCGCGTTTTTTATATCGTGCGCCGTCTTTTGCACTTCCGTTTGCGTCAAGGCGAGATCCTTGTAATACGCCTGCTCGTTGGCGATCTGCTTTTCCAACATATCCAGACGGACATTCCGTTCTACGATTTTCAACTCGTTCTCAAACAAACGGAACGCCACGGCGGTGGTCGCCAGCATACACAAAAATATAAAAAACAATTTTAAATTATAACGTGTATCACTGCTGCGGTAGACGCTGTCATTAAGCTCAATCGCAATGATGATATTGGTGACAGGAATCAGCATGATGCCCAGCCAGGTCCGCAGCTTAAGCGCGTAAACCTGTTTATTGCGAAACCGCGCGATCACCTTGACAATAATCAGTTCTACGAGCTTGGAAATGAACATGCCCTGAAAATACAACAGCGTATCCGTTTTCATATTGGCGACGCTGTTGGAAGTAAATAGTGTCATCGCCAAGCCCACGCCCATTTCACTCAGCGCAGAGATCAGAAGCAGCAGTACGCTTAAAGCAAATTTGTTTTTCCAGTTCCCGGCATAGACCATACTGACGGCGAAGGCAAGCAGCAGAAAGCCGAGCATCCCCACCGCCGTATTGTCGGTTATGAGTTTAACTGTAAAAAATGCGGCGGCAAACAGCAGATACGCCATCCACGGGCGGAACTTCCGCGTGCGCGGCGGCGCGGTCAAAAGCGCGTCGAAAAAGCTGTATATAACAAGCGTCTCGCCCAGGACGCCGATGACCTGCATCCAAACATAATCCCTGCTCATACGCTGCACCCGGTGATATAGGTATTGTAAGTCAGAAGCAGGCTTTCCTGATATTTTCGGCTGACGGGCAGTTCTGTTCTTTCGGAATCCTCGAGGGTCAGCGCCAACCTGCTGACGCGGCAGACGTACGCAAGGTTGACCAGATAGCTTTTGTGGATGCGCACAAAGTGGAACGGTTTGAGTTTGCTCTCTTCCGTATCCAGCCGGCCGCGAAACGTGTAGCACTCTGCGTTCTGGGTATGCAGGTGTAAATGCCGGTCTTTCGACTCCAGATATACGATTTTCTGGATGGGGACCTTGGCAACGGTGGCGTTATAGCGGAACGTATACAGATAATGGTCATCCCGATAGCGTTTTTCCGCCCGCCGCAGCTCCGAGACGATCTCCTCTTTTGTCGCATTCTCCTTGACGAGGAACTGGAACGCATGGAGCTTGAACGCGCCGGAAACATAGCTTGTATAGCTGGAAATAAAAATGATTATGATGCCGGGGTGGATCGCCTGCAGCTTCTGCGCAGTCTCCATGCCGTTCATGCCGGGCATTTCGATGTCCAGATACACCGCGTCATAGCCCCGCTTCGGCATTGCTTCGAGCAGCGCAGCGCCGCTTTCAAACAAATCGGCAGACGAAATGCTTGTATACGGCGTCAAAACGCGCAGCATGCGTTCGCGAAATGCGCCATCATTGTCACAAACAGCAACCTTCACGTTTCTCCCCGCCCTTTCACTACCGCCCGCGCAGGCGCCGAGTCCTCGCCGCCGCAAACAGACGGTTTCCGCGCAGCTCCCGCTGCGCCATAAAATCACAGAAGGTTTGTTTTATATATTAAGTATATATGATTTTCCGGCAAAATCAAGTTTTCGAGCGCGGTTTTGCATGTTTTTTGTATATTTTCGTAAAAGCGGGAAACATTTTGCACCATGCAAAAAACGCGGGACGGCGCATTGCCGTCCCGCGTGGATGATTTATTGTACTTGCTTTCTGTTGTTTGACCTGCCGCCCTGCATGGCTGCACTGCCCTTGGCGTTTTCAGAAAAAGCTCCGCTCACAGCGACGAAAGATAGGCGGAAACTTCCGCTTCGGTCTCCATGGAAAGCGCTTTTTGCGCGATCTCATCGCACGCGGTGCTATCGAGTGCCGAAAGGGCGCTGCGCACCGAAAGCACGCTCGTGGGGTTGACGCTGAACTCGTCCAAACCGAACGACACAAGCAGCGGCAGCATATGCACGTCGGCGGCAGCTTCGCCGCACATCCCGCAGGGGATGCCGCGTTTGTTTGCAGCGGCTATGATGTGCCGGATCGCACGCAGCACTGCCGGGTCAAAGGTGGAATACAGGTACCCCACGTCGGCATTGCCGCGGTCAGCCGCCATAATATAGCCCGTCAGATCGTTCGTCCCGATGCTGAAAAAGTCCGCGTGCGCCGCCAGCAGGTCCGCAATCAAACAGGCCGCCGGCGTTTCCATCATAACACCCACCTGGATATCCTTTTTATATAGGATGTTTTGTGCATCCAGCTCGTCTTTCAGCTCCTCCACCATCGTGCGCACCGTGCAGATCTCGTCCACACGGGTCACCAGCGGCACCATGATCGCCACGTTGCCGTAAGCAGAGGCGCGCAGGATCGCGCGCAGCTGAATTTTGTAATCCTCCCGGTTTTGCAGACAGTACCGCACCGCGCGGAAGCCCATAAACGGGTTATCCTCCCGTTTCATGTGCAGGTATGGGATGTTTTTATCCCCGCCGACGTCCAGCGTGCGGATGATGACCTCTTTGCCGTGCATCCCGACCGCGACCGCCTTATACGCTTCGAATTGTTCTTCTTCGGTCGGCGCCGTATCGCGATCCATAAACAGGAACTCCGTGCGGAACAGCCCGACGCCCTCCGCGTCGCTTGCCAGCACCGCTTCGAGATCCTTAGGCGAGCCGATGTTGGCATATAGCTTTTTCGAAACGCCGTTTTTGGTCACGGTGGGCTTGCCGCGGAACTGTTCCTCCAGCGCGGCTTGCTCGGCAAATCGTTTTTGCGCCTCAATAAACCGTGCGCGCGTGGCGTCGTCAATATCGGTGTAGACCTCGCCCGTGCTGCCGTCCACGATGATCTCTTTTTCGGACGGGATCAAGGCAAGCGCGTTTTCCACGCTTAAGACCGCTGGGATTTTTAAGGAGCGGGAAAGGATCGCCGCATGCGAGGTCCTGCCGCCGCGTTCGGTGACGATCCCTGCCACGTTTTCCCGGTCGAGCTCGACGGTCATAGAAGGCGTGAGCTCTTCGACGATCAGCACGGTCTGCGGCGGAAGGCTGCTTAAATCTACGTCCTCGATACCGAGCAGGATTCTTTGCAGTTCCTTTTTGATATCCGAAACGTCGGTTGCCCGCTGCCGGGTCAGTTCGTCGTCTGTTGCGGAAAACGCCGCAATAAACATATCACAGACCGTTTCCACCGCTTTTTCCGCGCATGCGCCGCCTTCGATGCCTTCCTGCATTTGCGAAAGCATATATGGGTCGGACAGCATGGCGATGTGCCCGCGCAGGATCTCGCCGTCTGCGCCGCAGGCATCCATCCGTTTTGCGCGCGCTTCATTTCTTTCGCAGAATTTCTGCACAGCATCGTCCAGCCGTTGCTTTTCCGCCGCCGGATCCGCCGGCGCAACAGCTGCATAGACGATCGGTTTTTCAATCAGCTTACGCGCTTTGCCGATGCCGATGCCGGCGGAAGCCCCGATTCCTTTCAGCATTATGTCTCACCAAGCCCCGATTCAATCATGGATACTGCCTTTTGAAGCGCCGCGTCTTCATCTTCGCCGTCGCAGATCACCTTGACTTCTGCGCCGCATTTGATGCATGCCGCGATGATATTCATCAGGCTTTTCCCATCGGCTTCTTTTTCGCCGCTTTCCAGTGTGATCCGCGACTTAAACTTGCCCATTTCCGCTGCGAAGGCAGCGGCGGGGCGCATATGAAAACCTTGTGAATTGACGACCGTTACGGTTTTGGATACCATACTTTTTTACCAGCCTTTCTGATTAAGCCTCTGCTTTCGGCTTTTTCTTCAACAGTGCGAGCATCAGCATGCCGACCACCGAGCCAACGGCAAGCGCCAGCAGATACCAGTACCAGTTCCCGACCACGGCGAAGACGAAGATCCCGCCGTGCGGCGCCATCAGGGTGCATTTGAACACGGTCGAAAGGGCGCCGGCAACCGCCGAACCGACGATGCAGGAGGGGATCACGGCAAGGGGATACGACGCCGCATAGGGAATCGCGCCTTCCGTAATGAAGCTCAAGCCCATGATATAGTTGACAACGCCGTTCTTGCGTTCTTCCGCCGTCCATCTGTTCTTGAAGAAGGTGGTGGAAAGCGCAATCGCGATGGGCGGAACCATACCGCCGATCATAACCGCCGCCATGATCTCATACGCCACGTTCGGGTCCGCCATGGAGGCCGCCTGCCCAAGCATGACTGTGCTGCCGAATACATACGCCGCCTTGTTGAACGGACCGCCCATATCGATGGCCATCATGCCCGCCACGATCGCGCCGAGCAGAACGTCCAGATGCCGTGCGCTCAGCCACATCAGACCGTTGTTCATGGCGCTGTTGATCATGCCCATGAAGGGGTTGATTGCACACATCATCAATGCGACAATGGCAAGGCCCGCAAGCGGGTAAATGAGGACGGGTTTAATGCCTTCCAGCGAATGCGGGAGCTTGTCGCACAGGCGTTCGAGGCCTTTCATCAGGTAGCCTGCCACAAAGCTCGCGAGCAGTGCGCCGAGGAAGCCGGAGGGGATGGTTTCGGCTGCGGCCGGGTCGGAGAACGTCGCGCCGTTTGTCGCGAGGATACCGCCGACCATACCGACCAAAAAGCCGGGGCGGTCCGCAATGCTCATGGCGATGAAGCCCGCAAGGACGGGGATCATCAGGTTGAATGCAAAGTTACCGATATTCTTGAACCAGGAGGCGACCGGCGTAACCGTACCGAACGCACTGCCGGCGGCCTGCGGATCGACGCCCATGGCCGTGTCGATCAGGAATGCAAGGGCGATGAAGATGCCGCCCGCCACCACGAACGGCAGCATATGGGAAACACCGTTCATCAGGTGCTTATAGAACTGGCGGCCGAGGCTTTCTTTCTCGCCGCTTGCCGCAGCGACCTTTTCACCGGTGTGGTGATATACGGGGACTTCCCCGTTTTTGATCTTTTCAATCAGTTCCTTGGGCTTGTTGATCCCGGCGGAGACAGAGACGGAAAGCACCGGCTTGCCGTCAAAGCGGCTCATCTCCACGCTCTTGTCCGCGGCGACGATAATCCCGTCGCAGGCGGCGATCTCTTCCGGCGTCAAAACATTTTTCGCGCCCGCCGAGCCGTTGGTTTCGGCTTTAAGCGGATACCCCATTTCGCGGCCGGCTTTTTCAAGCGCTTCCGCCGCCATATAGGTATGGGCAATACCGGTCGGGCAAGCCGTCACGGCGAGGACGCGGTACCCTTCTGCCTTCGGTTCGGGCTTTGGCTCTTCAAAGCGCTCGTGTTCCATTTCGTCAATGGCTTTGAGGAATTCCTCCGGCGTTTTGGCTGCGCGGAGTTTGCCGCGGAGCCCTTCGTCCATCAAAAGCGTCATCAGGCGGGACAGCACTTCAAGGTGCAGATCCCCATCCATCGGCGCGGCGATCATGAAAAGGATGTCGGAGGGCTTGCCGTCCGGTGCGCCGTAATCCACGCCGGCGGGCACGGTCATGGCCGCAAGGCCCGGCGCGGCGACCACTTCGCTTTTGGCGTGCGGGATGGCAATACCTTCCCCGACCGCTGTGGAGCCGAGCTCTTCACGCTTGAGGATCTCCTTTCTGAACGTTTCTTTGTCTTGCAGGTTGCCGACCGACGCGTGCAGGTCGATCAATCGTTCGATCGCTTCCGCTTTGTCGGCGACCGTCTGGTTCAGCCGAATGGCTTCCGGCTTTAACAGATCCACGATCCGCATGATAAAATCTCCCTTCTTTATGCATTATTTTGGCACAGGGCCATAATTTCTTCTTTTGTGGCAAGCCTCGGGGAAAACGCCGTGGCGCTGCCCGCGGCGTTTCCGAGGGTCAGTGCATAAGCATACCCTTTTTCCGCGCCGACGAGGAAGCCCGCCACCATCGAGTCGCCCGACCCGACGGTGTTGACCACCTTGCCTTGGAAGGCGTTCTGGCGGTGGACATTGTCAAATTCGTCCACGAGCAGCGCGCCGTCGCCGCCCAGGGACACCAGCACGTTCACCGCGCCTTTCGCCCGCAGTTCCCGCGCCGCTTCGGCGATCTCTTCGTCCGTTTGCAGCTCCCTCCCGCAGATCTCTTCGAGTTCGGCGCGGTTCGGTTTGATTAAAAACGGATGGAATTTCAACACGTTGGTCAAAAGCGCGCCGGTGGCGTCTACAACAAAGCGGATGCCCCGCCCTTGCAAGCGCGACAAAATCTGTTCGTAAATGTCCTGTGGGAGCGTGCCGGGCACGCTGCCCGCAAGCACCAGGGTGTCGCCGTTTGCGATTTTATCGAGCTTTTGATACAGGCTTTCGAGGGCCGCTTCGGGGATGACCGGCCCCTGCGCGTTGATCTCGGTCTCCTTGTCGCTTTTAAGCTTCACGTTGATGCGGGTGTTGCCCTCGGGCAGATGGATAAAGTCGGTCCGAACGCCCCGCCCGGTCACGGCCCGGTCGAGCGCTTCTCCCGTAAAACCGGCGATAAAGCCCAGCGCGACCGTCTCGCGCCCGAGATTGGCAAGGACGGTCGAAACGTTGATCCCCTTGCCGCCGAACTGGATCTCCTCGGATTTGGAACGATTGGTCTCGCCGCGGCGAAGCGTGTCGATCCGCATAACATAGTCGATCGCGGGATTAAACGTCATCGTATAGATCATTTTGTGCCCCCCGATTCGACAGCCTTAATGACTGTCCATTTTTTATAGCGTTCATCCGGAATCCGATCCGTAATGATGCAGGCGCTGCTGATCTTTGCGAACGTCACCGACGAAACCATCCGGAATTTGGAAGAATCCGCCAGCACATAAGAAATATAAGAATGCTGTATGGCGGCTTCTTTGATAAGCGCCTCATCGATATCGGGCGTGGTAAAGCCGCGTTTTTCATCGATGCCGTTCGTGCCCATGAAGCATTTGGTGAAATTGTATTTCTCGATCGAGCGGACCGCGCTGTCGCCCACGATCGCTTCCGTCGTCAGCTTCAGCCGCCCGCCGGTCACATATACAACGTAGCCGCGTTGGGTCAGGGCTTTCGCATGCGAAAATCCGTTCGTCACAAACACCGCACCCGGCGCCTGGATGTATGGGATCATGGTCAGCGTCGTCGTGCCCGCGTCGATATAGACCAGATCATCGCTGTGGATGGTAGCGGCAGCATATTTTGCGATGCGCTGTTTCAGGTCGGCGTGAATGCCTGCCTTGGTCTGGACGTCATATTCCCCGGTAACAACGGGGTTGTCGGTCTCGGCAGCGCCGCCGCGCACCCGCTTGAGCTGACCGCGCCGGTCCAGCTCGATCAGATCCCGCCGCACCGTGGATTCGCTCGTCCCAAGTGCCGCCGCCAGTTCGCCGATTCCGGCGGTATGGCGGTTTTTGACGACTTCCAGGATTTTAGCTGCTCTCTCTTCAAACATCATAATTTTTTGTCCTCAGTATACTGTATCCATCTTTGGCTTCATTATATATTCATTTTCCGTCATTGTCAAGCATAAATTTTCAATTTTTTTCAGAATATTTCATTTATAGGCAGATTTTGTTCCTTTGTGCAGAATATTAGCGAAAATGCAGAAACAACTTGCATGGATTTGCCAGTTTTTGGAAGGTCGTGTTTGCAAAAAAAGCGCCTTGCCGAACTGCGGCAAGACGCTTCAAAAGCTCTGCGTTTTTTGTTTGTTCTGTATGCCGGTGGTTTTCAAAGCGAGCAAACCGCATATCCCACTCCGCTTTCGGCGCGGCGCTCCTTGTTTCTTCCTGCGCAAAGCCATGCTTCTTCCGTCCCCGGCGGCGCAGGGCTTTGCACCAGTTAACAGCCGCGCGCGGCTGTTACCCTGTATCTTTGATTTGGGTGCAAATTAAGAAAACAGACAAAAAGCGGAGCTTAAAGGCTCCGTTCCTTTATCGTCCTCAGCTCTTGCCGGCAGGACACCTCGGTCAGAAACATAGTCGCCCCGCGCGCTTGGGCGCGCTGCGCGGCGCTCCTTGTTTCTTCCTGCGCAATGCCCTGCTTCTTCCGCCCCCGGCGGCGCAGGGCTTTGCGCCAGTTAACAGCCGCGCGCGGCTGTTACCCTGTATCTTTGATTTGGGTGCAAATTAAGAAAACAGACAAAAAGCGGAGCCTAAAGGCTCCGCTTTTTATCTGGCTCCCCCAGTTGGACTCGAACCAACGACACCGCGGTTAACAGCCGCGTGCTCTACCGACTGAGCTATGGAGGAATGTGTTTTTGACGCTCAAATATAATAGCAGATTATTTTCGCTGTGTCAATGGTTTTTTTCGCTTTTCCTTATTATTTTATGCAGAGGGGGGAAATGTTGTGCCGCAGTCGGTTCAATGCAAAGGCCGCCCACCGGGCAGAGCTGCTCCGGCGGGCGGGGATAAACACGATTTGCGGTTAAAAGCGGTTTGCGGTTCAGCCGTCTGCAAGCTCGCGGAAGATCGACCACGACACCACGCGCACGCCTTTCTGCGCGGCGCGCGCGAGCAGGTCGCCGCTTCGCAGAAGCTCATATTCATACACACGCTTCTGCCATTCGGGGCCGGCGGATTCGAGCGGCTGTGCGGGGTGCAGGAACATTTCTGTCACCCCGGGCAAACAGCGGTCCACCGCATCGAGATAATACTTGCGCAGGGTTTCGTAGTTTTGGATGCGCGCCATGTTCCACGGGTTGGAGACCACGTCGTCCGGCATCTGCACGCCGCGCTTTTCGCCGCAGTGCACAAGCATTTGCTGCAAGCGAAGCACCGGCGACGGCAGTTTGCGTCCGATTTGCCGTTCCAGGAAGCCCGGCGTTTTCGGGAAACGGAATGGCAGGCGGTATTTTGCGCACAGGTTGAACGCATCCAGAAAGAACCGCCGCCCGTTGATCCCGTACAGCGTCGCGCAATGGTTGTCGGCATGATCCACCGCGCAGCCGTGTGTTTGCAGGAATCGAAACTGCGCGTCCAGCTCCGCATACACCTCCCGCCGCTTTGCATGCAACGCGAGCGCGGCGCCATTCGTGCGAAGCCCCTGCCCGTCGGAAAGCGAGCGCGCGCCGGTAAGGCTCTGCCAACGATCCTCGGCGCTGTCGGAATTGATGGTCCAATGCACGCCGACGGGGTGTTTTTGTGCGCCGGCAAGCGCCGCCGCTGCCTCCGCTTCGGGCGCGACGGTCAAAACGGAAGTTGAGGTGATGCGCCCGGTCCGGAGGAGTTCTGCGATCGCCGCGTTTTGCTGCGGGTTATAGCCGAAATCATCAGCATTGAGAATCAGATATTTATCCATGGCTATCGACTTCCGCACCTGCCCCCTCTGCCTGCGCGGCATTTTCCGTTTGCGGCTCGCGGAAATGCAGGAAGCACGAGAACACAGCGGCAATGATCATGGCGACCGCCGGGAACACGCACAAAAGCATCTTAGCCGCAGCCGCGGGATTATCGCCGGGTTCGTCGCCGCTTACAAAGCCGTAGGCACTCGAAGCCACATAAAACGCCAGCGACGTATACAGCCCGTTGAGCCGGTTCATCACACCCACAAGGCTTGAGATGGTCCCTTCGCGCTTAACGCCGTGGCGCGCGTAGTCGTCGTCCATGATCTTTGCGCCGATGCAGTCCATCGTGATGAGACAAGCTGCCACGCCGACGCCCACAACGCAGGCAATGCAAACCGCGGGGACAAAGCTCGTTACAAAATACAATGGGATAAATGCCACAGCCATGATGACAAAGCCCGCGCGCCAGACCTTCATGACCGGTACTTTTTTAATCACGAACGACCAGCACGCAATGCCGATGACCGCCGCAAACAGCACAACGCCGAGCATAACCGTTGTCATGGTGCTGTCGAGGCCCAGCGTGTATTTCACATAGAACGGGACGGCCTGGGAGATCAGCGAAAATGCCGCCGAATAGCAAGCGCCCGCGATGCCGAAAATCCAGAATTTCGGATTGCGCACCAGATCGATAATGCTGCGGATCAGGTGCGGGCGGGGCGCGTCCGTGTAGTTTTTGGGATCTTCATGGCAGCCGAACGCACAAAACAGCACGACGGCCAGCGCCACAACACCATAGATGATCGAAGTTAAGCTGTACCCGATCGCGGAGGTGATCACGGGGGTAAGCGCGATGCTGATGACCATGGCGAGCAGCTGGAAGGTCTGCCGGATGGCGTTTGTCTTGGCGCGGTCACGGTCGTCCTTGAATAATTCCGGGAACAGCGCGCCGTAGCTTGCGTTCATCAGCGAGTCCAGCGTGCCGGTAAGGATATAGGTAATGAGCATGTACCAGAACAGCCGGTTCTGGTCTGACTGCACAAACTCCGGCACGTTGTAAAACAGGATAAAGAACAGCACCAGAAGCGGCGTACCGATGACGAGCCACGGCCGCCGGCGCCCCCAGCGGGTACGCGTGTTGTCCGAAAGGAAGCCGTAAACGGGATTGTCGATCGCATCCACAAAGGTGTAGAGAAAGATCACAAACGAGTAGTGCTTCATGGTAAGCCCCAGGCTGTCCACATAAAAGATGGCGGCAAAGGACTTGAACATATTGATGGGGATGGACGTGCCGAACATGCCAATGCCGTATCGGAACGGCGACGTTGGCTTAACGAGCGGGGATGGGGATTTGGTTTCTTGCATAACGTACCTCCTATGCTGTGAAATAAATCGGGTTGCCGATTGCGAGTACACGCGCTTTTGCCCCGATCCCTCTTTGCACCTTGAGATACATAAAGGTCTCGTCGCGCACGGGATATGCGCAGCAAAGGCTGCCCTCGCCTTGCTTTTGCAGCGGCGTTTCGCCCTTGTCTGTCACAAGCACCACGCGCGCGCCGCGAAGGCGCGTTACCTCGATCTTCAGCGTCCCCTGCGGCCGTCGTGCCGCCGAGTCCCCCATCCTCGCTGAACCGTACTCCATATAGAGCCGCGGGCCGTTTCGCCCGTAACTTACAAATGCATGCCCCGCCGCAAGGCTTTTCACGATATCCTCGGCGCGCGGCGTCGGCGTGTAAACCGCCGTGACGGGGTTCCCCAGCCGGATATACGGCGTCTTTTTATGGAAATCGCTGCCGCCGACGATCGGCAGCCGCCTGCCCGCCCGTAAAAGTTTCGTCCACCACGCGATGCCGCGTTGGTTGGTCGGCCGCATCGGGCCGTTCCAGACTTCGACCATGTCGAATGTCTCGTCATCCTCCCACAAATACGGGCAGATACTGCATTTTGGGTGGTTGACCGAAACGACCGCGCCGCGTTGGCGCACCGCTTCGATGAGCGCGCGCATTTCCTCGTGGGAATTTGCGACGAAGGTGTTTTCAAACGGCGCTTCCACGCCGAAGAAATTCATATGCCCTTTATAGTGCGTCCATTCCACCGCCGGCACAAACGTCAGCCCCGGGATGTGCGGCAGATGAAAATTTTCGGCAAAATTATTGTGGTTGGCAAGCGCCAAAAAGTCGAGCCCCTTTGCCTTTGCCATTTTGCCGAGTGTCGCCGCGTCGTATTTGCCGTCGGACGCATCGGAATGCACATGTGTGTCACCGAACAGCAAATGCTCGCGTTTTTCGTCGAAGGTGACGGTATACGTTACCTCCACACCGTCACCCAGTACCCGGTATGCGCCGACCAAGATCTTCCAGGTCCCCGCGCGGACGGGTTCGCAAAGATAGCCGCGCGTCGAATCAAATTCGCCGACAAAGATCGTGCTGTGCGCACTGCCCGACCAGCCCAAGAACCGCCCGTCGCCGTCCATCAGCCCGATGTCGATCACATTGGTCGGAAAAAAATCGCGCAGCACACCCTTGACGGGCTGTGCATACGCGTAAGAGACCGTGACACGCTCTATGTTCTGCGGCACGGTAAAATCCACTGTATAATACGTTCCCTCTTTTTCTTTCGGGACAAAGTGCGTAAATGTCTGCGTTGCCATAGGAAACCCCCGGTGCCGTGCAGCCGAATGTACCGTGACCGCCGCCATGCATTTGTTTCGACGGCGGCATGTGTGACCTATGGCTTGAGTATATCGCTTTGTTACAAAATTGTCAATAAATGTTTTATAATTTTTATAAAAATTGTCGAATCAAACGGGTAGTCCTACTTTCACCGTCGTGAAGCAGAACGGGCTTTCACCGCTTTTGATAGGTCTTTACCCAGTCCACCACAAAGTCATAGGCCTTGGTTTTGTCGTTTTTGTCGGGATTGCCGCACCAGTACCGCTCCAGCGCGCCGGTCTGCGGGTTTTTCTGCTTGCCAGGGTACTGCTTTCCGTGTTCCATGAAGCCCGCGACCTCGGTGGACAACAGCAGGTATTCGGGCACGCGGCAGATCCCCATGCGGTGTCCTTCATAAATATGTTCGGTCTCCCAGGTTTTGTACCCGTCGATATAAAAACTGTATTTGTCAGACCCCCAGAGCAGACCGTAGGTATGAAAGTCGTCATACATGCGCGGCACATAAAAGGCCGGCGAACGCACGCTTTTGAGCCGTTCGTCGTAGCCGTCGGCATGGATCACATGGACATTGCGGTTCTTGCCGAAGCGCGTGTGCATGAACATATGCGGGGATTCCATGATGTCGATCTCCACGCCGTCCTCGCCGCTATACTGCTCGTCGGCTACGGAAAACGCGACGTCGTTGTCGGGCATCAGCCAGAATGCCGACCAGATCCCCACCGCTTTCGGCACCTTGCAGCGGACCTCGAAATATCCGCCCGTCTGCGAAAAGCCCCGGTAGCCGGGCGCGGCGTTTTCCGCGTGCACAAAGCGGCTGGTTTCGAGCATCGCGGAATACCAGCCCGCACCGTATTTCCCGTTTTTCCACAGCGTGCGGATATGAAGCCTGCCGTCGCGCACGAACACAACATCTGCGTCATCCACATTAAAGCAGCAGCGGCGCACGCCGTCGAGCGTGGGATCCTTCGGGTTGCGGGGCAGATCGAATTTCCATTTTGTGCGGTCGAAAAAGGCAAAATCGTCCGAAAAGGTGCATACCCAGTCTTTTTCGGGAAGCACAAGGCGTTCCGTTTTTGGGATCCGCTTCAACATACAAAACTCCTTTGCAAATGCGGTATACAAACACGTTCAAAATGTGCTACAATACAGAAAACAGGTTTTCAAAAAGGGGGCTTGCCGTATGCAGAAAACGGCAATCGTTTCGGGCGCGTCGGGCGGCATCGGCGCGGCGATCGCCGAACGGCTGGCAAAAGAAGGCTTTTCGGTCGCGGCGCTGTATCACCGAAACGCGGCGCGTGCCGAGGCGGTCGTGCGCAACATCACGGCGGCGGGCGGCGCGGCGGCGGTGTTTTGCTGCGACATGCGCGACAGCGCCGCCGTAAAGGGAACCGTAGACGCCGTGCTTCGGCAATTCGGCACAGTCGATGTACTTGTCGGGTGCGCGGGTGTTTCGCAGCAGCGGCTGTTTCAGGACATCACGGACGAAGAATGGGACGAAATGCGCGGCGTGCACCTCGACGGCTCGTTTTACCTGACGCGCGCGGTGCTGCCGGAGATGCTGCATAAAAAGCGGGGACGGATCATCCATATCGCCTCGATGTGGGGCGAAACGGGCGGCTCGTGCGAGGTGGATTACTCCGCTATGAAAGCGGGGCTCATCGGCATGGTCAAGGCGCTCGCCAAAGAGGTCGCGCCCTCCGGGATCACCGTCAACTGCGTCTCCCCCGGCGCTGTGGACACGCCCATGCTGCGCGCTTTGGGCGACGAAACGTGTGCCATGCTCACGGAAGAGATCCCGCTCGGGCGGCTCGGCACGCCCGAAGACATTGCGGGCGCAGTCGCGTTTTTGGCGGGTGATGACGCCGCCTATATCACCGGGCAGGTGCTTTCCGTCAACGGCGGGATGGTGATCTGAGCGCGGCACGGTTTTGCTCCCCTGCGGCTTCGTATAAGCCCGCCCAACGCGCATCTAACATCTAAAACAGGGACGCGAAAACGCGTCCCCGTTTTTTATCCGCGTGCAAGGCAGAAGACTCTGCCCGCGAAGTCTGCGCCGTAAATACTGTCCTCTGTCAAGACAAGCTTGCCGAGCACGGGCGCGCCGACCGAATAGGTCCGCACAACACTGCCGTCGGCGGCATTCAGGCAGTAAATGTTCCCGTCCGAAGCACCGAACCAAAGCTGTCCGTTTTCGAGTATCGGCGTGCTTTCCACGGTCTCGGCGCCATCGTTTGTATACGGCGCCGTAAAGAGCATGGCTTTTCCGGTCTCGGTCTGCCAAAGGACGCGGTTTTCGGAAAGCGAGTACGCGAGCACGCCCTTGTCGGCAGTCGCGATATACGCTACGCCGTCCGCCACAACCGGTTGTGCACTTGAGGAAAGGGCGGCATCCTCCAGCACCGTTTTGTTCCGGATCTCGCCGGTGGCCGCGTCGAGCTGCATCACCGCGTCGTCATCTGCAACAAGGATCGTCGTGTCATCTGCAACAATGGGGGTGGAACTGCGAAAGCGCACGTCCTCGTCTTCCTTTTTCCAAAGCTCCTTGCCGGTTGCTTTGTCGAGTGCGACGAGCGCGTCCCAATGGGAACTGACCAGCAGCTTGTCACCTGCGACCACGAATTCCGCCGCCGAGCCTTCCCCCTTGTTGCGGACGTTCTCCCACACGACCTTGCCCGTATCCGCCAAAAGTGCGGTCACTGCCGCCGCGCAGCCCGTATACAGCACGCCGTCGTCGAGCACAATGCCGCTGCTCGTCGAAAGCCCGGTGCCAAGCTGCACCTGCGTTTTCCAGATGAGGCCGCCGTTTTCTGCAGACAGGCAATAGACATAGCCCTCGCAGTCCTGGGCGTACACACACCCGTTTGCGACCACAACGTTGTTCTTTACGGAATTTTCGGTCATATACGACCAGATCACACTGCCGTCCGCCGCGGACAGGCAATAGACGCCGCAGCTGCGCGGAAAATCGTCATCCGCCGTCGCGGTGTAAAGCCGGTCACCGGAAAGCACGGTGTCGCAGAACAGGACGTTCCCGGAAAGCGTCGTGGAAAACCGTGCGCCCTCGGGCAGGGCGGGGCTTTCGAGCATGTCGTAGTAATACATTTGCGTAGAGACAACACCGTTTTCGTCGATGGAGATCTGCCGCGTGCCGCTTGCCGACTGGTCGATGCCGCCGCAGTCAGGGCGGGCGGTGCTGATGTTCAGCACGCCGTCGTTGTTCTGCACATAATTATAATGATAATGCCCGAACACCCACGCAATCAGGTTATGCTCTTTCAGGTCGAGGGTTTTGCGGTCAAATTCGATCACATAGTTCTTGCTGGGCGACTGGGTATGGTTGAACATGATGATTTTCATGTCGGGGTCGGTGTTTTTCAGGTCGTTTTCGAGCCACCGCCAGCGGTCGTTTTTGTTGTAGCCGGATTTATAGTCGCCGCCGGTCTGGAACGGTGTAACGACATAGTGCACATTGCCGACCTCAAAGGAATACCAGACCGGGCCGTACAGGCTTTCGAACAGCGCCTCGCCGTATTTGCCGTCCACATAGTCATGGTTGCCGATCACATAGCGCACAGGCAGCCCCATGGTTTCGGTATTCACGTCCTGGATATGGCGTTTGAGCCCCGCTTCATAGCAGATGTCGCCCGTGTGTATGAGGAACGCGGGCTGCAATTCGTCGGCAAGGCTTTTCACGTGGTCGATCCATTCCCCCACGCCGTCCTCGCCGATCTCGGTATCGGCGATCTGCAAGAAGCTGTGCGCCGCACCCGCAGGGATATCGGACACCTGCAACGTGAAGTCATACCGTTGGGTGTCGCGGCTTGCGGGGATATAGTAATTTTCCGTCTCATAGCCTGCGGGCACGGTTACGGTGATGAACCGCGTTTTGCGATAGCCCGGAAGCTCAAAACTGCCGTTTTCGTCGGTCTTGACGACATTCCTGCCGTCGGAAACGCTGACATTTGCGAGCCCCGCCCCCGTATCGGCGACGGTGACCGTGCCCACATACGGCCCACCCGTCGAGAGCAGGAAATACAGTGCTAGCCCCACGCCGACCACCACGATCAACGCACAGATCAAAATGATAATCGCCTTTTTCGACATAGCTTTTTCCTCCCGTACCGTCTTTGCCTGCGGCAAAAGACTTGTGTCCCCAGTGTAACAAATCGGCACGGCAAAGTCAATCCAGAAACTTTTTTTCGGCCATACAAAAAATTATTGACAAAATTATCCTGAAATGTATAATAGTCAGAAGTATGGTTCTTTCTAAAACTATTTTTCCGGAGGTTCTCCATGAAGACAACAGAATTTCTTAACTGCATGCGCTGCATTGTCAAGCTGCACGAATCCATGCTAAAAACGGTATGCCACCGATATGAACTCAGCAACACACAGGCTGCTATTATCAGCTTTTTGTGCAACAACCCGGACAAAAACACCGCGGCGCAGATCGCGCAGCTTCGAATGCTTTCGAAAGGCAACATCTCCACGGCGGTGGACGGGCTTGTGGAAAAAGGCCTTTTAGAACGGAAAACGGACGAATATGACCGGCGCAGCCTGCGGCTGTGCCTGCTGCCTGCTGCGGATCCCATTGTGCACGACGTCCAGCAAATTTTTGACGACCTTTTTACAGAATTGACCAACGGGTTTACCCACGCGGAACTGCACCAATTCCATTCGCTGACACAGCGGCTGGAAGAAAACGCTTATGTCGCGATGCGTCGGAGAAAACGCCATGCCTGAGAAAAAGAACTTCCTGGAAACCGCCCCCGTCGGGCGGCTTTTATGGCGGCTTGCACTGCCCACAGTGGCGGCACAGATCATCAACATGCTCTACAACATCGTAGACCGCATCTATATCGGCCATATCCCCGACATCGGCGCCGCGGCGCTGACGGGCGTGGGCGTCTGCCTGCCGCTGATCATGATCGTTTCGGCGTTTGCCGCGCTCGTCGGCAACGGCGGGGCGCCGCGCGCCTCCATTTTTATGGGGAAAGGCGATAACGCATCCGCCGAGCGCACCTTAGGCAACTGCTTTGTCGCACAGCTGGTCATTTCCGTGCTGCTGACGGCGGCGCTGCTGGTTTGGAATCGCGACCTGCTTATGGCGTTCGGCGCGAGTGACAACACCATCGGCTATGCGCTCGACTACATGAATATTTACGCGCTCGGCACGATCTTCGTGCAGCTCACCTTGGGGCTCAACGCCTTCATCACGGCGCAGGGCTTTACAAAAACCGGGATGTTCTCCGTACTCATCGGCGCGGTGGCGAACATCATCCTTGACCCCGTATTCATTTTCGGCCTGAACATGGGCGTGCGCGGTGCGGCGCTCGCGACGATCCTTTCCCAGGCGATCTCGTGCGTATGGGTGGTGAGCTTTCTGCTCGGGCGCAGGACGATTTGGAAATTGCGCCTGCGCTGCATGCGCTTTCGCCCGAAGCTGCTGTTCCCAAGTCTCGCACTGGGGCTTTCGACCTTTATCATGCAGGCAAGCGAAAGCGTAATCACAGTCTGCTTCAACGCCTCTTTGCAGCGTTACGGCGGCGATATCGCCGTGGGCGCGATGACAATTTTAAGCAGCGTCATGCAGTTCGCCATGCTGCCCATGCAGGGCTTGGGGCAGGGCGCACAGCCGATCATCAGCTACAATTACGGTGCAAAAAACATCCCGCGCGTCAAAAAGACGTTCAAGCTGCTCCTGCTGTCGAGCCTCTGTTATTCCGTCCTGTTGTGGGCGTGTGTGCAGATCTTCCCGCGGGCGTTCGCCGCGATGTTTACCTCGGACGAGACGCTGCTTGCATTCACCGCGCCCGCACTGCGCATTTACACAGGCGTTTTATGCCTGTTCGGCATCCAGATGGCGTGCCAGATGACGTTTACATCCTTGGGCCGCGCGAAAGAATCTATCGTCGTGGCGGTCGTGCGCAAGTTCGTACTGCTGCTGCCGTTTATCTATCTGCTGCCGGCGATTCTGCCCATCGACGACACAACGGCGGTCTACACGGCGGAGCCCGTGGCGGATTTCCTTGCCGTGACGTTTACGGCGGTTCTGTTCTCGTTCCGTTTCAAAGCTGCGCTTAGAAAGCTGGCATAACACGAACACATACCGGGGATCCCCCGGCGAGGGTTCCCCGGATGGAACAGTCCGCCGGACTGTTCCATCTCCCCTCCTGCGCTTTTTGTGGCAAAGGATTTCGCGTCCTGCGGGACGCGATGAGGGCACTGCCCCTCGACCCCGCCATCTTTTGTAAAAGGTGGACGAAAACTTTTATATGCCTTTGTTGACAAGCAAGAACAGGGCGGATGCGATGCATCCGCCCTGTTCTTCTATTTTATTTCGCTGTTCCGACGCGCTTACTTGTCGTGGCGCGGGCGACGGTGATCGCGGCGCGGCGGGCGGCGGTCGGGGACCTCGTTTTCGGGCGTTAAGCCTTCGACTTCAATGAGCGCCTCGCGGCGGGAGAGGTTCAATCTGCCCTGCTCGTCACGCGGGAGCACCTTGACGATGATCTCGTCGCCGACGTTCACCACGTCCTCCACGCGCTCGGTGCGCTTGACGTCGAGCTGGCTGATGTGCACCATGCCCTCTACGCCGGGGACGATCTCAACGAACACACCGAAGCTCATCAGGCGCGTAACAACGCCCTTATAGATCGAACCGACCTCTGGGCCGTTGGCGATGGTGTCCACAATGAAGATGGCTTTCTTGGCGTTTTCAATATCCAGCGCGGAAACGAACACTTGGCCGTCCTCGTTGACGTCGATCTTGCAATCGCACTCGGCGCAGATCTTCTGGATGACCTTGCCCTGCTTGCCGATGACATCGCCGATCTTATCGGGATCAATGTGCGTGGTCAGCATCTTGGGCGCCCACTTCGACAGTTCCTTGCGCGGCTCGGAGATGACCGGCAGCATGATCTCGTCGAGGATATAGCAGCGTGCGGCATAAGTCTTGTCGAGCGCTTCGCGGATGATCTCCGGCGTCAGGCCGTGGATCTTCAGATCCATCTGGATGGCGGTGATACCCTTCTTCGTGCCGGCAACTTTGAAGTCCATGTCGCCGAAGAAGTCTTCCACGCCCTGGATGTCCACCATGGTGATGAAGCGGTCGCCCTCGGTCACAAGGCCGCAGGAGATACCCGCTACGGGCGCCTTGATCGGCACGCCCGCCGCCATCAGGGACAGCGTGGAACCGCAGATGGAGCCCTGCGAGGTCGAACCGTTGGAGGAAAGGACCTCGGAGACGACGCGGATGGCATACGGGAACTCGTCCACCGACGGGATCACCGGCAGCAGCGCGCGTTCTGCGAGCGCGCCGTGGCCGATCTCTCGGCGGCCGGGCCCGCGGGAGGGTCTGGTCTCGCCCACGGAGTAGGACGGGAAGTTATACTGATGCATATAGCGTTTTTCGGTTTGGCTGTCGATGCCGTCAAGCATCTGCGCGCTGCTCATCGGCCCTAAGGTCGTGACCGACAGGCACTGCGTCTGGCCGCGGGTGAACATACCCGAACCATGGACGCGCGAAAGCAGGTCGATTTCGGCATTCAGCGGGCGGATCTCATCGAGGCCGCGGCCGTCCACGCGCTTGCCGTCGTCGAGAAGCCAGCGGCGTACGACGAATTTCTGGAGCTTATACAGGCAGTCATCGATCTTGTCCGCTTCTTCGGGGAACTGCTCGTCAAACTTTTCATGGACCGCCTCGTAAACGGGCTTCAGGCGTTCGTCGCGGATGCGTTTGTCATCCGTATCGAGCGCGGCGCGCACGTCTTCGATGGCAAAGTCTTTGACCGCCTCGTAAAGCTCGGGGGACGGGTCGTTCGAGGGGAATTCCACTTTCGGCTTGCCGACTTCCGCACGGATCTGCTTGATGAATTCGACGATCTTCTGGTTTTCTTTGTGGCCGAACATGATGCCGTTGAACATCACGTCGTTGGGTACTTCGTTTGCACCCGCTTCGATCATCGCCACAAGGGAATCGGTCGAAGCGACGGTGACCGCCATCTGCGATTTTTCACGCTGCTCGGCGGTGGGGTTGATGACGTATTCGCCGTCCACAAGGCCCACGGACACGCCGCTGATGGGGCCGTCCCACGGGATTTCGGAAATGCTGATGGCGACGGAGACGCCGATCATCGCGGTGATGTCGGGCGCGCAGTCGGGGTCAACGGACATGACCGTTGCCACAACGCCGACGTCGTTGCGCATATCCTTGGGGAACAGCGGGCGGATCGGGCGGTCGATAAGACGCGCTGCCAGCGTCGCCTTTTCACTTGCTCTGCCCTCACGGCGCAGGAACGAACCGGGGATGCGGCCGACGGAATAGAGCTTTTCCTCGAAATCCACGGAGAGCGGGAAAAAATCAATGCCGTCGCGCGGCTTCGCGGACATGGTCGCGGTGCACAAAATCTCGGTCTCGCCGTAGCGCACCATGCAGCTGCCGCCGGCAAGCTGCGCCATTTTACCGGTCTCGACAACAAGCGGTCTGCCTGCGAGCTCGGTCTCAAAGCGTTTGTAGTCTTTGAAAAACATTACCTTACCTCTTCCTTTTTGCGCTCTAAGGCGCGTTTTTATTTCCACGGAAGCGGGGGTTCGGTTTTTAGCAATAAATGCGGCCTTCCGAAACGGTGAAAAGCTCCATTTACCGCTAAAACATCCGAATCGCTTCCGATTGGATATGAACTTATAAAGCAAAGCAAGGCAAGCAGCCCGAAAAGCCGCTTGCCTGTTGGTTGCTTTTATTTGCGGATGCCAAGCTTTGCGATAAGCGCACGATAGCGTTCAATATCGGTCTTTTGCAGATACGCAAGCAGGTTGCGTCTGTGACCGACCATCATCAAAAGCCCGCGGCGGGAGTGATGGTCCTTTTTGTGCGTCTTCAAGTGCTCGGTCAGATCGTTGATGCGCTTTGTGAGCACCGCGACCTGCACTTCCGGAGAACCGGTGTCGCCCTCGTGGGTGGCGTATTCCGCCATGATGGCCTGTTTTTCTTCTTTGGTCATTTTATTTCACCTCTTTTGGAATTTGCCTGTCGCGCAGCACAGAAGAAGGTTAGGTGAATACCCAGCGTTTGCATACCGGGTCTGCGCCAAAATCCGTGCATGCCGAATCAGCGTTGCTATTATATACCGACTTTTGCGCCTTGTCAAGGAGAATCTTGTCCGGCTTCGGGGCTTTGCCGCACTTCCCGCGGCGGGGTTTGCAGCCTTTCTTCGATGCGGCACAGCTTGCGGTAGCAGACATAAAGCATGCCGCCGAGCAAGACCACCCCCGCCGGGATGCCGACGAACAAAATCAGCGCGTCTTCTATGACCGCGCACACCACGATCAAGACCAGATACAGCAAAAGCGCTACCAACATCCCAACCCCTCCATTTTTGACTTGTTTTTTTCTTTATTGTACTGTATCCGCCCGGGCTTGTCAAACACGCTCCCCCCTTTGCGCGGCTGCACGGGCGGGAAGAAACCGCTGTTTTTCGGCGATATATGCATATCCCCTTTGCAATTTTGCCCATACTGTGGTTTAATAACCTCACAACACTCTAAAGAAAGCAAAGCTTTCAAGCATGTCGGAGAACATTGTATCGTGCCTGCCTCACACTTGCGCGTTCGGCGACACGGCACAATAAAAGAAATCTGTTTTGCGGAAGTGATGAAAATGATCGGGATCATAGACGTCGGCGGCGGGATGCGCGGCATTTTCGGCGCAGGGGTATGCGACCGTCTTTTGGACGAAGGCGTGGACATCCCCTACTGCCTCGGGGTCTCCGCGGGCAGCGCGAACCTGATCTCCTATATTGCCGGGCAGCGTGGGCGCAATTTTCGCTTTTACACGAAGTATGCGCGGCGAAAGGAATATATGAGCTTGCAGAATTCCGTACACAAGCATAGTTTTTTTGATTTGGATTACGTCTATTCCACGCTCACGAACAGCGGCGGCGAAGATCCGCTCGATTACGACGCGTTCGCGCGTTCCGACAAGCGGTTCGTGACCGTGGCGACACGCGGCTCGGACGGCAAAGCGCAGTATTTTACCAACGCGGATTACCGCCGCGACGATTACGCCCCGCTCAAGGCTTCGAGCGCGATTCCGGGCATCTGCACACCCTGCCGCATCGGGGGCGAGGACTATTTTGACGGCGGCGTCGCCGACCCCGTGCCCGTGGAGCATGCTTTGGCGGACGGCTGCGATTTTTTGATCCTGGTTTTGACGAAGCCCGTGGATTTCGTCAAAAAGCCCGAGCATTTCCGTCTGGCGTATACGCACGCTTTGCGGGACTACCCGGCGGTCATTACGGCGCTCAACACCCGTGCCGACCGCTACAACGGCGGCGTACAGGCGGCAAAACGCCTGCAAAGGGACGGCAAAGCGATCATCCTTGCACCCGTCGAAAGCCGGCACATGACCGCGTTCACAAGGAACCCAGCCGCCCTCGCGCGGCTGTATGAAGAGGGATTTGCCGCGGCGCAGCAGATCGTTCGGCTGTTCCGATAAGCCCCGCTCGTCCCAACGCCTGCCGGGCGCTTTTCTGCCCGGTTTTGTGGATAACGCTGAAATCTTTCTATTACAGTTGCTATTTTGCTAAAATTAGTATATTATATACAAATAGAATATCCACCCCAAGGGTTTTGCGAAATTTTTTTGGAGGAAATGTATGAATTACGCATTATCTAAAAAGAAAGCAAAAGAGCTGCTCGAAGCCAAGCTTTCGCATTTCATGGGCGTGTCTCCGCAGGAGGCGACCGACGAACAATACTACAAAGCGATCGCGCTCATTTTGCGCGATATGATGAGCGTGGGCCGCGCGGAGTTTTCCGAAAAAGCCGCAAAGGCCGGCACAAAAAAAGTCTACTACCTATGCATGGAATTCCTGATGGGCCGTTCCTTAAAGAACAACCTGTATAACCTGAATCTTACGCAGGTATTCGAAAGCGTGCTGGCGGATTACGGCGTCAAGCTGGAGAACCTGTATGAATGCGAGCCTGACGCGGGCCTTGGCAACGGCGGCCTTGGGCGGCTTGCGGCGTGCTATCTTGACGGGCTCGCCACGCAAGGCTACCCCGCGCGCGGCTATTCGATCCTCTACGAGGCGGGCATCTTCAAGCAGAAGCTCGTGGACGGCTGGCAGACGGAACTACCCGATTTCTGGCTGCCCGGCGGCGACGTGTGGCTGGTGCCGCACGAGGAAAGCGCGCTGGAGGTCTGCTTTGAGGGCGAAGTGCACGAGTCGTGGGATAACGACTTCCACCATGTAGAGGTTGTGAACTACAAGCCTGTGAAAGCGATCCCCTATGATATGTACGTTTCCGGCAAGGACGGCAAGGGCATTTCCGTGCTGCGCCTGTGGTCGGCGAAAGCGCCGGCTTTGGACATGTCGCTTTTCAATCAGGGCGACTATATGCGCGCCATGGAGCAGAACGCCATGGCGGAAGTCATTTCCAAAGTGCTCTACCCCGCCGACAACCATCCCGAGGGCAAATCCCTGCGGCTGCGGCAGCAGTATTTTCTGGTTTCCGCGTCGGTGCAGGACATCGTGCACCGCCATCTGCTCGCCTATAACACCATGGACAATTTCGCGGACAAGGTCGCAATCCACATCAACGACACGCACCCGACACTCGCCATCCCAGAACTCATGCGCATCCTGCTCGACGAATGCGGCTACGCTTGGGACGACGCCTGGAAGATCGTGACGAACTCTGTCGCGTACACGAATCATACCGTCATGCGGGAAGCGCTCGAATGCTGGCCCGAGGACCTGTATCGCCGCCTGATGCCCCGCATCTGGCAGATCACAAAGGAGATCGACAACCGCTTCCGCAACTTCGTATGGCAGGCAACGAATGACGCCGACCGCGTTGAACGTATGGCGGTCATCTCCAACGGCGTGGTGCGCATGGCGAACCTGTGCGTCGCAGGCTCGCACTCGGTCAACGGCGTTTCGGCGCTGCACAGCGAGATCCTCAAGGATTCGGTATTCCACGATTTCTATACGCTTACGCCCGACAAGTTCAAAAACGTCACGAACGGCATCGCGCATCGCCGCTGGCTGTGCCAGTCGAACCCGAAGCTTTCCGCGCTTTTGGACGACCTCATCGGCGACGGCTATGTTCTGCACGCCGACGAGCTTCAAAAGCTGCGCGCCTACAAGGACGACAAGACCGTGCTCGAAGAGCTTGCAAAGATCAAGCGGGCAAACAAGGCGCGGTTTGCCGAGCAGGTGCAAAAAGCAAGCGGGGTAAAGCTGGATCCCGACTCGATCTTTGACGTGCAGGTCAAGCGTCTGCATGAATACAAACGCCAGCACTTAAACGCCCTGAACATCCTGGCGCAGTATCTTGCGATCAAGGCAAACCCGAACGCCGACTTCACCCCGCACACCTATATTTTCGGTGCCAAAGCGGCGGCGGGCTATTATATGGCGAAAAAGATCATCAGCTTCATCTGCGCGCTCGGCGACATGATCAACAACGACCCCGACGTGCGCGGGCGGCTGAAGGTCGTGTACTGCGAGGACTACAACGTCACCATGGCGGAGAACCTGATGCCGGCGGCGGATATTTCCGAGCAGATCTCGCTTGCCGGGACGGAAGCGAGCGGCACGGGCAATATGAAGCTGATGCTCAACGGCGCTGTGACCTTAGGCACAATGGACGGCGCGAATATCGAGATCCACGACGAAGTCGGTGCGGACAACATCTTCATTTTCGGAATGCGCACCCCCGAGGTGGAAGAACTCAAACGCCGCGGCTACAACCCGCAAAGCTATTACAACAACAACGCCGAGCTGCACGCCGTGATCGACTATATCAACCGCAACGCCATTGCAGGCAAGACCTTCCCCGAGATCGGCGGGCTGGTGAACAACGACCCGTACATGGTGCTCGCGGACTTCGCCGACTATCACAGCACACAGCAGCGTGCGGTAGAAGCCTACGGCGACACGCTCGCATGGAACCGGATGTCGCTGATGAATATTTCGGGCGCAGGCCGCTTCGCGGCGGACCGCGCGGTCAACGAATATGCGCAGAACATCTGGCACACAAAATCTGCGTTTGCGGCGGATGCGGCCGCCGCTGCAAGACCTACCGCAACGAAACCCACCGCAACACCGGCTGTAAAACCCGCCGCGAAGCCCGCGGCGAAAAAGAACGGCAAAGGGAAGAAATAAGCCCTGTGCCACAAAACGCACCGCTTCACAAAAGCGGAAACCAGATTTCACAACAAAGAATGTAAAGAACACCCGGTGGAAAATCCCACCGGGTGTTGCTTTTTCTATGCCAAGTCCCACACGCCCGGCGGCAAATCCCGCATTCCGAGACGGGCTTTGCCGCAAGACGAGGGGAACCCCCCAACTTAGATTTTAGACATTAGACTTAGATATTAGAGGTACGGTGGGCAAGTTGGATATACGCCGTGGTTGTGCGGAGAACTTGAAGCGTTCTCCCGTAAGGGGTTGTGCGGATTTCGGCTTCGTGCAAGCCCGCACACCGCACGTCTAGCATCTAGTATCTAAACTAACATCTAAAACGGGCAGGCGTGGAAGCCTGCCACTACGCGTTAGAGCAAGGTTTTGGCGGAGCGGGACCGTTTCCCGCACCCCTTCGGATCTCTAACTTATGAGTGTTGAGTTCTATCTTACAGCGCACGCATGCCGGCAGCAGCTTGGAGAATCCAGCGCGCATCGACTGCATCAATTTGATTGTCCCCATTGACGTCCGCCGCAGCGGTATTTGCCAGTGTGCGCATACCTGCCGCCGCCTGCAGCACCCAGCGCGCGTCAACCGCATCCACCGTGCCGTCGCCGTTTACGTCGCCAAATTTAGTGGCTTTTTCCCATACAGCATATAATGTAATATCTCTTTCTTCTGTATAAATGCTTCCGGGTTTATACTTTACTAATCCATTAGGTTCCGTTGCCCATCCGCAAAAATTGTAGCCGCCTTTCGTAGGTTCTATAGTGCTTAAAATTAATGGTTTCCCATATATCTTCGTTTGTTTTCCGGGGCCACCTGTGCCACCGTTAGAACTATATGTTATCGTATATAATCCAACCGTAAAATCAAATGTCACGCTATTGCTGGCACCATAATTATTTTTAGCTTTCACGGTAAACGTGTACTTTCCAGGCATAATTGGTGCCGACGTAAATCCAGTTGTCTCGTTCATATCAGTTTCATATAACATAACACCGTTCCGCCACAAGGAAACAATATAATTTGTTGCAGTGGAGACACTGTCCCATGTAAAAGATATGGATTCAGAAGTTGAAAATTCTGTCCTATTGTTTATTGTCTTTAAATTCTGAGGAGAATCGGGAATATCATCATAGACAACAAAATCAATTGATGCTGGACCATTGCTATATCCGAAGCTGTTTCCTGCTCGGACAATTAAAGTGTACCTGCCTTTACTTGTTGGTGCCGATGTGAAAGAAGTAGCATTTCCCATATCCGTCACATAAATTTGCTGTCCGTCTTTCCACATATAAACCCAATAGTCGGTAGCAGAAACTGAAGCATCCCAGAAAAACGTTATATATTCTTTATCTGAAAAAACTTTTTTCCCATTTGATGTCCTAATGTTTTTCGGTGCCTCGGGTGGATCTGTTGACATATCGCTGAAATTTGGGCGAATCACACCATAAAATGTGCCATAAGAATAGGGATATTGCCACGCTCTAACCGTTTTATGCGAGTTTTGCTCCACAACATTCATTTTAGAAGAATCTGCGGACGTGACAATTGCTACATGCCCATTAGCAGTTGTTGAATAAGTCCAAACCGCTATATCGCCTGGCTGGGGGACAAATCCACTATAGTATTTTATTCTGCTCCATCCGCTCGGTAAAGCGTTTGTTGCATAATCACAACCATTTCCTTGAACCGGAGACACACCTAAATAGGCATAATAATATTTGATTAAATCAACACATTGTGTGCCATAAATCCCGTCATAGTCAAGCCCTTTACCAATTTGAGAATTCGCCCAAATTACTGCATCATTAGATGTGGCTGAAACAGCAAAAACCGGCAAAGTGATTGTTGACGACAAACTAAACATCAATAGAATCGCCAGAACAACTGACGTCGCTCTTTTTTTTATCATTTGGATTTCCCTTCTTTAATACTTTTCCATTCCATTGTTTACAAGTATATTATTTTATTTTTGGATGTCTATTGATTCGTGGTAAAAGGCCCGTTTCACAGGGCAAACTCCGATTGTTTGGCAAGAGTTTCGTGCTTTAGAATTACACAAACTCAATGCTACGCTGTATGCGACTTCCGAAATATTATAGATTTCCTTATTACAAATCAAAATACTGTTTATACTTATATTCGTCTGATTATTAATCGATTTTTTGTTATAATCATTCGATTATTTATCAATATAATTGTTTAGTTATATGCTAAAATTTTTGTATTGCAGAATCCAAGGGTGGTTTTTCGAGATGTACTATTACCAACGCCTGCGGGATTTGCGGGAGGACCGGGATTTAACGCAAGCCGACATCAGCGCGTATTTGGGGATGAAGCAGCCGCAATACAATCGGTACGAGACCGGTACGCGTGAATTGCCGCTGCATCATTTGGTCGCGCTTTGCAAATTTTACAACGTCTCTGCCGACTATATTTTGGGACTGACGGATGACTTTCGCGCATTAAAATAACCCGTATCTGCCTTTCGGCTGCATACGGGTTTTTCTTTTCTCTCTCCGTCACTCTTCTACAGGGTGCCTGCCGTAACCGGCCATGCCGATTTGACCGTCCGCCCAGCCGACCTGACCGTCCATGGTGAGCTTGCACCATTGGTGCGTGTACATGTGTTCATTCACATGCTCCCACTGATACCCCATGCAGGTCAGCACCATACCTAAAGCGCGCGTAGAACCGGCGCAGGAATACTCCCCCTTGATGAACACGCCGTAGGCTGTGTCGTAATCGTCCCCTTCCATCGTATAGGCAGCTTGGCTGCAATATGCCGCCACCCTTTGTGCAGCCTGTTCGACACGTTCCAGATCTGTCCCGGGGCCGATGCTGTCGGCGATCTGCCGCGCCACAGCCAGCGCCTCCGCCTCTTTTCGCTGCTCCTCCGTTTTTTTATCGTTCTCCCCTTGTGAGCCGGAGCCGGATGCGTTGTCGGCGCCAGTTTTTCCCCGTTCGGCGGCGTTGCCTCCGGTCGTCGGCACTTTTGCAGTGGCCGTCGTTGGCGGTACCGTTGTCGGCGCGGTTGTCGGCTCCGTTGCGGCAGGTGCGGTTGTACTCGGCGATGAAGTCGTTGTCTGTATCGTTGTTTGTTCCTGTTTCGGGGCTCGGTCGTGCAGCGCGACGGGGACCGCGACCGCTGTTGCAAGAACAAGCACGATTCCCACGCCCGCACAAGCTACGGCGGCCCGTGTTTTTTTGTCGAGGCTTGTTATTTTCGAGAACAGTCCTTTTTCTTTTTTCATATTGCTCTCCCCCTTTTTCTCCATTTTAGGATAATTGCTTTATAAAATCAACCGTGTTTTTGCAGACACCAAGAAAAAGCAAAGGACGATTCCCGGCTTTCTGCAGCCGCGGAACCGTCCCGTTTTATTTTGAATCGAGTCGCTTATTTTTCTGCCTGCTTAGAATACTTCTTGAGGTAGATGAAGCGCATCAGGCGGGTCTCGATCGGGTTGATCGCCTTGCCGGTGCCGAACAGCTTCTTGCCGGCCTCGGTGCGGCAGCCCTTTTCCATCACCATTTCCACGGCGGTAGCGTCATACTCGCTGCCCGCGACGCACAGTGCGCCGTTGTTGGCAAGCAGCACGCCATTGCGCCCTTTGAGCGCACGGGTGACCTTTTTCGCCGTTTGCAGCGTGTTGTTGGGGTTATAGACCGCGTTTTTCACAGTCACGCCCACAAGCTGTGCAAAATCGTCGAGCAGGGGCTTCATGACCTTGTTCGTACGGGAAATCGCCATGACGGCCGGGCTCTGGTTGTGGACGATGTAGTTGACGTCCGGACGTTTCTTATAAATCGCACGGTGCAACTCCGCGGCGGCGGGATAATCGTCGCCGGCGACCAAATCGCCGCTCTTGATGTCGATAGTCGCGACTTCGCCCTCGCCGTTGACGGCGGAAATATTGAACACGCTGCCGTCACGTTCGCTGTTGCAGGCGGTAAAGCGCGGCGCTTCGCTGCGTTTTTTGTCCGCAAACTTCTCGCCGACGTAATCATATACCGCGTCCAGCCCTGCGGCGATGGTGCCCGTAACTTCATTGTATTTCCGGCGCATGGTGGCTTCGCAGATCTTTTCAAGCTCGGAAGCGACCGCGAACGCGTCCGCATAATCCTCGCCCATGCAAAGCGCGCCGTGGTGCGCCATGATGATTGCCTTGGAGTCGCTGCGCTGCATAGCGGCGACCACGCCCTTGCGCAGCTTGCCTGTGCCGGGCAGGCCGTAGGCCGCAAGCGGGACGTTGTTGCCGACGATCTCCGCGCTTTCGGCATCAACGGTGTTGATGTCGAAGCCCAGCGCGCTGATGACCGAAGCGAGCATCTGGTGCGTATGGATCACGAAATTGACTTCGGGGCGCAGCTTATACGCCTCGGCATGGATGCCTTTTTCAGATGAGGGCTTCACGTCGCCGTCATAGGAAAGGTCGGCGATGTTGACCAGCACGATCTCGTCGGGGGTCAGTTCCTCATAGGGTTTGCCCGAAGGGGTAATCACAAACTGCGTGTCGCTTACGCGGCAGGAGATGTTGCCCCAGGTGCGGGCAATCAGTCCCGATGCGACAACTTCCTTGCCGGCCTTGATGACCAGTTCTTTTGCTGCCTGAATGTCCATGTTTTTCTCCTCTCGGAAAAACGCAAACGGGGGCGGAGCGTTCACCGCCCGCCCCCGAATTCGGTTGTGTTTGGCTTATTTCTGGTTCGGAAGCAGCGCGACGTTTTCGAACACCTTGTCGAAGCAGGCAAGCGCCTGATCGATCATCTTCGGCGTGTATGCCGCAGAGGTGTACAAACGGCTGCCCGCCAGCGTTACGAGGCCTTCCGCCATGTAAGCGCAGCCCATGTGCTGCATCTCTTTCTTGCGCGCGGAAGTTTCGTTGAGCACAGTCGGGATGGTCCACGGCTTTTTCCAGTTGATGGAATAGTGCATCGTACCGACGGTTTCGAGGTGGCAGATGGAGCCTTCGTTCCACGCCACGAACGGCAGGTCGTGCTTCTTGATGAGCTCTTTGAGACCCTTGGTCAGGCGATCGCCCATCTGGCCGGCCTTCTGGCAGGCGTTCTGCTTGTCGATCTCTTCGAGGGTGTAATAGCCCGCGCAGCAGGACAGCGGCGTTGCGGTCATGGTGCCGCCGGTGAAGGCCTTCTTGACCTTCTCGCCGGTCGCATCAAGGCCGGCGCCGAGGTACTTCATGTATTCTTTCTTGCCGCCGAGGCCGCCCGCGCCCGGATAGCCGCCCGCGATGACCTTGCCGAAGATGGTGAGGTCGGGCGAGACGCCGAAGTAGCCCTGTGCACCCGCCATGCCGATACGGAAGCCCGTAACGACCTCGTCAAAGACGAGCAGCGCGCCGTATTTGCGGCAAAGTCTTTCCACGCCCTTGTTGAAGTCATAGGAGACCGGCGTCGTGCCGCTTTCGGGACCGACCGGCTCAATGAACACGGCAGCGGTGCCGCCTCTGAACTGGTTCATCCAAAGCTTTCTCTCGAGGTCCTCAAGGTCGCCCGGGAAGAATTCCTGCGTGTGCTTGAACAGGTAAAGCGGAACGCCGCTTGCCTGGGTGAATTTGGAGCCGGGGACACGGATGCCGTAGCCGAGCTGATCGGACCAGCCGTGATACGCGCCGCCCATTTTCAGGATGTTCTTTTTCTTCGTTGCAAGACGCGCCACACGAACGGCGGTCATGCACGCTTCCGTGCCGGAGCCCTGCATACGGAACAGATCGACGCTCTCGACAGAGTCTGCGATCTTTTTCGCCAGCTTATATTCAAATTCATGGAACAGGCCGGTGGAGGGGCCGCAGGTGTTCAGGAGGTCGATGACCTGCTCACGAACCGCCTTCGGGTTCGAACCAAGCACAGTCGGGCCGCCCGCCTGCAGGAAGTCAAAATACTTGTTCCCGTCCAGGTCGTAGAGGTATGCGCCGTCCGCCTTTGTGAATACCAGCGGGAAGGGATAGTTAAACGCAAGGTTATGCTGCACGCCGCCCGGAATGACTTCCTTGGCTTTTTCAATCATTTCCTTGGATTTGACACATTTCTTGCCGTAGTATTCGTCCTCGTACTTTTTAAGTACGTCGGGCTTGATGGAATAAATCGGCTTCGCGATCAGTTCGTCAAGCTCTTTGTTGATTGCCGCAGCGTCATGGTACTCGGCAATAGCAAATCTGGTGTCCATACTTTTCCTCCGTCTTTTATAAATTGGGGATCAGCGTCGCGTCCGTCACGCAGGTGAATCCCTATTCACTTGCATTATACCATAATTCCTTTCTTTGTCAACGCTTTTTTCGTGAAAATTGAGAACAAAATGAAATTTTTTTGAAAAGGACGGACGGTTTTAGTTATCTTTTAACTAAAGCGGCTCTTTTCGACTGTTGTCGTGTGAATTCTCCCGACATTATAGTTAATTTCTGACTATATTAAACCTGCACATTTTCTGTCTGCTGTTTCGTGCAAAGCATCCGCCGCCGTCAACAATTGTGCAGCTGCCCGGCCGCCGCCGCGGCGGAACCGGGGGGTTCCGCCGGGTGTATGGGCCGCCGGGTGTTTGGAAAATGCATTTTGCGCGCGGAAAATATGCAAATCTGCCGGTGCCCGTTCCGTTCTCCCCGCCTTTCCCGCGTCCGAAGGCACCGGCTGCGGTTGGGGGGGGAGGCAGGTGATCTGTCCGAATTGCCGGGCGGCGTTTGAATGCACGGCACTGCGATGCGTGACAAGCGCATCCTATCCGGGTTTATTTCGCTACATAAAGGTGTTTCCTTCCACGGGCTGCCGTTTTGCGTCGCTTTATACGGCAAAACGCCAAAACCTGACGCATCTTGCGCCGCAGTTGTAATTTTTTTCTTGAATACACTACAGGTTTATGGTAAAATGTACTATAATGCTTTACGCTTTGAACGGCCAAAGGAGCAAACGAGAAATGGACCTGCAAAAGCATCACAAGCCGACTTTTGACAACATCGCCCCCGAAAAGCGGCAGCGCATTCTGGACGCGGCGACAGTGGAGTTTTCCCTGCACGGCTTCGAGAACGCCAACATGACCACCATCGCGAAAAAGGCGCAGGTCAGCGTCGGCTCGCTTTATAAATACTTTGAAAGCAAGCAGGATCTGTTTCTGACCGTTGTGCAGCACAGCATCCGCAGCATGACGGAGCTGCTCACCCGGCTTGCCGAAAGCCCGGAGGATATCCTCGTTAAGGTCGAGCGGATCCTCCGTGAGATCCAGCGCACTTCCAAAGAGAACGGCGTGCTGCTGCGCCTTTATAACGGCATGACCGCCGAGATCAACCCGCGCTTCGCTTCGCAGTTCGCCTATGAAATGGAATCGCTTACGGCGCGCATTTACCGCATTGCGATCGAAGAAGGCAAAAAAGCGGGCGACATTCGGGAGGACATCGACGCGCCCTTTGCCGCCTGGCTTTTGGACAACATCTTTATGTCCCTGCAATTTTCCTATGCCTGCGACTACTACATCGAGCGGTTCCGCATTTATGCGGGCAACGACATCACCGAACGGGATGATTTTGTGGTGGACCAGTGTTTGAAATTTGTGAAAGCCGCATTGAAAAAGCAAAACTGACTGTTGGAGGTCTTGATATGGTAAATCCGGTATATGTGCTTGCCTATGACGTCGGCACGACAGGCGTAAAGACCTGCCTGTTCGCCATTACGGACAAGATCGAGCTCTTGGCCGCGGCAAGCGAGGGGTACAACCTGTATGTGCTGCCCGGCGGCGGCGCGGAGCAGGATCCGGACGAGTGGTGGGACGCCATGGTCAAAAGCACCCGCACCGTCATGGGCAAGGTCAAGGTGGACAAAAAAGATATCGCGGGCATTTCGTTCTGCTCGCAGATGCAGGGGCTTGTGCTCGTGGACAAGGATGGCCACGCCGTGCGCCGTGCGATGAGCTATATGGATCAGCGCGCGCGCGAGGAGCTTAAGAAAGGGATCGCCTACGGTCCGCAGATTGCGGGCGCGTATGTGCCGAAGCTTTTGAAGACCCTGCAGGTTACCGGCGCCGTTGCAAGCTCGGTCAAGGATCCCGTTTGGAAATACAAATGGGTCGAAGCGCACGAGCCGGACGTATTTGAGCGCGTATACAAATGGCTGGACGTTAAGGAATACCTGATCTGCCGCATGACCGGCGAATTCGTGATGACGCCCGACTCCGCTTTCGGCGCGCTGCTGTATGACATCCGCAAGGGCAGAGAGGGCTGGAGCCCCGAAATGTGCAAGCTGTACGGCGTGCAGGAAAAGCATTTGGCAAAGATCGTGCGCAGCACGGACCGCGTCGGCAAGCTGCGCAAGCAGCAGGCGGAAGAGCTCGGCCTTGAAGAAGGCACCTCGGTCTTCGGCGGCGGCGGCGACGCTTCGCTCATCGGCGTGGGCGCGGGCTCGGTCGATCTCGGCGACACGCACATCTATTCCGGTACCTCGGGCTGGGTCTCGACCGTTGTAGACAAGAGCGTTGTGGACGCAAGCGCGATGATCGCCGCAATCGTCGGCGCGCGCGAGGGCTACTTCAACTACTTTGCGGAGCTTGAGACGGCGGCAAAATGCGTGGAATGGGTCAAGGACCACCTGGCGCTTGACGAAATCGACATTTACCTCGACAAACGCCACGACCTGAAGCATCACCATGAGGACCGCGAGGTTGTGTATACCAATTTGTACGACTACATGATGGCGGTCGTGGACACCGTCCCCGCAGGTGCGGGCGGCGTGATCTTTACCCCGTGGCTGCACGGCAACCGCTGCCCGTTTGAGGACCCGAACGCGCGCGGCATGTTCTTCAACATCAGCTTGGAGACGGGAAAATCCGAAATGATCCGCGCGGTCGTGGAGGGCGTTTGCTACCACCTGCGCTGGATGCTGGAGACGCAGGCAAAGAAGGTCAAGACCGCCGACGTGATCCGTTTCGTCGGCGGCGGGGCGTTAAGCGACATCACCTGCCAGATCATGGCGGACTGCACCGGCAAGGTCATTGAGACCGTGGACAGCCCGCAGAACATCGGTGCAGTCGGTGCGGCGGCAACCATCGCAGTCGGCACGGAGCTCATCAAGGATCTGGGCGAAGCGAAGAAGCTCATTCCCGCGGCAAAGACCTTCTATCCGAACGAGGCCAACAAAGCGGTCTATGACCGCAACTTCGCGGTGTATAAGAACCTGTACAAAGCGAACAAAGCAAACTTCGCCATGCTCAATGCGGACGCGTAACGCGCAAAGAAAATTACAGAACAGAAGAAAGCAGCCGAGGGCAAATGCCCTCGGCTGCTTTTGGATTCGGTTTCCTTATTCCACTTCCAGCACCGCGCCGACGGCGTAGTGGTCGGAAACGTAGGTCCCGTCCACCTGTTGCGCATACACGGTGTGGGAAACGGACGAAAGCGCGGCGTTCGTAAAGATGAAGTCGATCGCGCGCCCTGCGGTCTGTTCGCCCCAGGCGTGATACGTTGGCTGTGTATCCGCGCTTGCGGGCTGCGCATTGACAAAACCGGCTGCTTCAAGCGCGGTGCACGCCGAACCGCTGCGGTACTGATTAAAGTCGCCCGTAATGACGACGGGGAAGTTCCCGCCGTAGCGGGACGCGAGCGCCCCGGCGCGTTCGGCGATCAGCCTGCCGCCCAGCGTGCGCGCCGCTTCGCTTGCATTGTCCAGATGCGTATTAAAATGCGCATAGGTAAAGCCCGTCGTTTTATTTTGCAGCACCACATACGAGCAGATACGGTTGCAGCCCGCGCCGGGATATGACGACGCAACATCCGGCGTTTCGGAGAGCCAGAATGTGCCGCTTTCCAAAAGCGTGTATTTGTCCGCGAGATAAAAGATCCCGCACATCTCGGACTGCGTTTCGTTGGCATCGCCGCCGCGCTTGACGCCGTAATAGGCGTATTCGGGCAGCAGGGTTTTCATTCTGGATACCCAATTCGAGTTGATCTCCTGCACGCCGACAGAGTCGGGTGCGATCGCTTCGATCTGCTCGGCGAAGAGCGGGGCACGGCGCGCGGACCAAGTGCCGTCCAAAAGGCTGCCCCAGGGCGCGGCAGTGTTATAGCTCATCACGGTCAGGCGCGTGCCGCTGTAAAGGCTGCCGAGGTCGCGGATCTCGCCCGTTTCCGGGTTATAGGCACGTTTGACGCGAAGCCCCGCCGCCACCTGCAGCGTCCAGCGCGCATCCGTTGCGGAGACCGCTCCGTCGCGATTCATGTCGAGCCGGTCCGCCCATGCCGCGGTGACCTCGCGCATACCCGCCGCGATCTGCAAAATCTGGCGCGCGTCGGCCGCGCTGACGTCGTCGTCGCCCGTGATGTCACCGAGCACAACTTCCCCCGCCGCGAGCGTATCGTCCGCCGCGTGGGCGGGCAGAAGACAGACGGCAAACAGGCAGGCAAGCACTAAAATCCATGCGCACAGTTTTTTCATCGCATCCACGCTCCTTTAAGGCCTTGTGTTTTATTCGGCTTGGAGTTCTGCGCCGACAGCATAGTGGTCGGAAACATAGGTCCCGTCGGACGTGCCCGCGTACACCGTGTGCGAAACCGTCCGAAACGCATCGTTCCGGAAAATAAAGTCGATCGCGCGCCCGGTGGTTTCCGTCCCCCAGTTGTGGTAGGTGGGGCGGTTGTCTTTGGCGGCGTCCTGCGTGTTGGTAAAGCCCGCCGCCTCCAGCGCGGCGCACGCCGTGCCGTCGCGATTCTGGTTGAAATCGCCTGTAATGACCACCGGCAGATTCCCGTCATAGCTTTCAACCAATGCTTCGACGCGTTCGGCAATCAGGTTCCCGCCCAGGGTGCGCGCTTCCTCGCTGACATTGTCGAGATGCGTGTTGAAATGCGCGTAGGTAAGCCCAGTTTCATGATTCCGAAGCACGACATAGGAGCAGACGCGGTTACAGCCCGCGTCGGGGTATTTGGATTCCGTGTCGGGCGTATCCGAGATCCAGAACGTGCCGCTGTCCAAAAGCTCGTATTTGTCTTTCAGATAAAAAATTCCGCACATTTCGGAGGTCTTTTCGCTCCCGTCGCCGCCGCGCTTGACGCCGTAATAGGCGTATGCAGGCAGCTGCTCCTCCATCTTTTCGACCCACTTCGAGTTGATCTCCTGCACGCCCATGGAGTCAGGCGCGATGCTCAGGATCTGCGCTGCAAAAAGCTTTTCGCGTTTGCCGGAGGATGTCCCGTCCCAAATGCTGCCCCAGGGCGCGGCGGTGTTGTAGCTGAGTACCATCACGCGTCCCGAATTGTCGGCAAGGCGGGCCTGAAGCGTCGCATCCGACGGGGCGGTCTCCTCGACGCGGTCGTCGTCCCCGCAGCCCGCAAGCACGCCGCAAAGCATGGCGGCAAGCAGAAAAATGGCAAGTATCCTTCTTTTCATCCGAATTCCTCCCTGTTTTATCCTATACGTTGTAAAATCGCTTGAATTTCCGAAGCATGGCCGTCTGTATCCGTCGGGGTCTCGAGCTCAAAGGGCAAGTGCCGCAGCTGCGGGTGCGTGACCACGCGGCAGAGCGCCTCCATGCCGATCTCGCCTTTCCCGAGCAGGGCGTGGCGGTCCTTGTGGCTGCCGCAGGGGTTCAGGCTGTCGTTCAGGTGAATGCAGTAAAGCTTTCGGAGGCCGATCTCGCGGTCAAATTCCTCGAGCACCCCATCGAGGTTCGATGCAATGTCATATCCCGCGTCCCAGACATGGCAGGTATCGAGGCATACGCCGACTTTCTCCTGCAGCTCGACCCGGTCGAGGATCGCGTGCAGCTCCGAAAAGCTTCTGCCGACCTCGCTGCCCTTACCCGCCATCGTTTCCAAAAGCACGGTCGTTTGCATTTCGGGCGTGAGCAGCCGGTTCAAAAGCTCCGCGATCGCCTCCACCGCCGTTTCCAGCGGCTGCTTCAGCCGTGAGCCGGGGTGGAAATTGTAAAAATTGCCGGGCAGATGTTCCATCCGCCGCAGATCGTCCGCGAGCATTTCGCCTGCAAGCTCGCGCACACGCTCGTCGGGCGAACAGGGATTGAGCGTGTACGGCGCGTGCGCCACGACGGGGGCGAACCCGTTTTCTGCAAGAAATGCCCGCAGCGCCGCCACATCTGCTTCGTCGAGCGGTTTTGCCGCCGCACCGCGCGGGTTGCGCAGGAAAAACTGCATGGTGTTCATGCCCGCGTCTTTTGCCTCTTTCCCCATATGCAGAAATCCCTTGGCGCAGGAAAGGTGCGCGCCAAGTGCGTATGTTTTCGTTTGCGTCATAAATTCTCCTTTGTCTTACCCGATATTGGCGGCGGCAAACATCTTGTCCGTCTGTTTTCGAAGCGCGGCGTGCGCGGGGTCGGAAAGCGTCGGGTCGCGGGCAAGCAGTGCCTCCGCCGCGTGCCGCACGGTCACGAGCATTTTCGTGTCGCGCAGCAAGTCTGCGAGGTGCAGTGCGGGCAGCCCGTGCTGGCGTTTGCCGAAGAAATCGCCCGGCCCGCGCAGCTTTAAGTCGGCGTCGGCGATCTTAAAGCCGTCGGTTGTCTCGCACAGCACATTGAAACGCGCTTTTGCCTCTTCATTCTGCGCGTCGGAAATCAGGATGCAAGTGGATTTTTCGCTGCCGCGCCCGACCCTGCCGCGCAGCTGGTGCAGCTGTGATAGGCCGAAGCGTTCGGCGTTCTCGATTACCATCACCACAGCGTTGGGCACATCCACGCCGACCTCGATGACGACCGTGGAGACGAGCAGGTCGATCTCCCCCGCCGCAAATGCACGCATGACCGCATCCTTTTCCTTCGGCTTCATGCGCCCGTGCAAAAGCCCCAGGCGATAGCCGCGGAACACGCCGCTTTGCAGTTTTTCATAGTATTCCTGCGCGGGGACAAGGTTGCTTTCGCCCTCTTCCACAAGCGGGCAGACGATGTAACACTGCAAACCCCGTTGGATATGTTTTTTCAGAAAATTATAGATGCGCGGGCGGTACGATGTGCCGACGCAATAGGTCTCCACAGGCTGCCGCCCGGGGGGCAGTTCGTCGAGCACCGAAACATTCAGATCCCCGTACAGCATCAGCCCGAGCGTGCGCGGGATGGGCGTTGCGGACATGACTAAGATGTGGGGATTATCGCCCTTTGCTGCAAGCGAAGCGCGCTGGGCGACGCCGAAGCGGTGCTGCTCGTCCGTTACCACAAGCCCCAAGCGACAGAAATCCACATCCTGCTGAATGAGCGCGTGCGTCCCGACCGCAAGCTGCACGGAGCCGTCTGCCAGCGCAGCCTTGACCGCGCGTTTTTCGGCGGCAGTCATGGATCCCGTCAAAAGCGCGGTATGTACGTTTGTGCCCGCAAAGAAATTTTCAAACGTGCGCAGGTGCTGTTCAGCGAGCACTTCGGTCGGTGCCATCACCGCCGACTGCAACCCGTTTGCCGCCGCCGTATACACAAGCGCCGCCGCAACGGCGGTCTTTCCCGAGCCGACGTCACCCTGCAAAAGGCGGTTCATCGGCTCGCCCGATCGCATATCCGCCACCGCTTCACGCACGGCGCGCTTCTGGGCGTTCGTCATGGTAAAAGGCAAGTGCGCCGCAAAGCGTGCCGTTTCGTCATGCGTGACTACGCAGCCCGTTGAAAGCGTCTGCGTGCGGCTTTTCATTTGCAGAAGCCCGAGCTGCAAGAGGAACAGCTCATCGAAAATCAGCCGTTTGCGCGCGGTTTCGAGCGCGGCGTTGTCTTTCGGGAAATGGATGCTGTGTATGGCTTCGTCCAGCGTGCAAAGCCCGTTTCGCACGCGCACTTCTTCGGGAAGGAAATCGGGGATGGGCGCGTCGAGCGAATCAAGCGCGTTCTGCACACAGCGTTCGATCGTTTTGGAAGGCAGTGCGGAACTCGACGGGTAGATCGGCCGGATGCGGCGGGCGCTTTGCGGCTTCTGGAACAGCGGGGACGCCATTTCACGCGCGCCGTATTTATTGCGCGCAGCCTTGCCGAAAAAGAGGTATTCCTCGCCCTCGTGCAGCTGATTGCCGATGTATTTGTTGTTGAAAAAGGTCAGGTTTAAAAGCCCTTCGCCGTCGGTGACGGTGGTTTTATAGAGCAGCAGCCCGCCCGGCACGCGGATCTTTGTCGGCTGGTGGCAGACGGTGGCGCGAATGCAGCAGGTCTCGTTTTCGGGCATTTCGCGGATGGGCACAATGCGGCTCCAATCCTCATACGCACGCGGATAATAGCGCAGAAGGGCGCCGACCGACGTGACCGAAAGCTTTTCGAACGCTTTGGCACGCGTCGGGCCGACACCCTTGACATATTGAATCGGTGCTTTGAGCTGCATAATTTCGCCCCCGTCCGCTTCTGCTTTACTCCACGGAAACGAGAAAATAATAGACCGGCTGGCCGCCGTTCACAATGTTGATTTCTACATTCGGGAAGCGCGCCTGCAGCCGCTCTGTCAGCGCATTCGCCTGCGCTTCGTCGGCATCCGCCCCGTAGAACACGGTTACAAGCGAGCCATTGTGCTTTTTCACAAGCCGGCGCGTGACACGGTAGGCGGTGTCGAGCAGGTCGTCGCTCACGAGTGTGATCTTGCCGTCCTCCATGCCGAGCATCTGCCCTTTTTGGATGCGTTCACCGCGCATTTCGCTGTCGCGCGCGGCAAAGGTCACCTGCGCGGTATGCACGCCGGCGGCGGCTTTCATCATTTGCAGATGGTTTTCTTCGGGGCTCAAACTTTCGTCAAAGCTGAGCATGGCGGTGATGCCCTGCGGCACGGTGCGCGTGGCGAGCACGCTGACGCTGCGGTCGGCAAGGTGGACGGTCTGTTCCGCCGCCATGATGATGTTTTTGTTGTTCGGCAGCACAAACACATGCCGCGCGGGGGTCGCTTCGATAGCGTTCAAAATATCATCCGTGCTCGGGTTCATGGTCTGCCCGCCGGAGACGACCTGATCCGCCCCGAGCTCATAAAAGAGCTGTTCAAGCCCTTCGCCCGCCGCCACGGCGACAAAGCCGTATTCTTTTTCGGGTTCAACGCGCGCGGGCGCTTTGGGCCGGGGTTCGGCTTCGTTTGGGAGTCCCGGCGTTTCCGTCTGTGCGCTTTCGGCATCGGGACTGTCAGCCCGATTTTCAACCGCAATATCGTGCAGGGCGCCGCAGCCGAGCGCCGCGCGCAGCACGCCGTCAGGTTCGTTTGTGCACACGCGCACAAGGATTTGCTGTCCTTCCTGCCGGACTTCGGCATCTTCGCCGACATTTTCGAGAAACGCGCGCAGTTTTTCCACGCGCTTTTCGGTATTCTGCTTTGTTTCAATGCGCATCGCGCAGCGATACAGATATTTCGTCTTCGGCGCAGCCTGTGCCGCCGCTTCGCCGCCTTCACCGCTTTGGATGACGACGCCGTCGGCAATCACGGAGCGCATCCCCTCCAGGATATACACAAGCCCCTGCCCGCCGGCATCCACTACACCCGCTTCTTTGAGCACGGGCAGCAGTTCCGGTGTTTCGGCAAGCGCCGCCTTTGCCGCTTCGCAAAGAATCGCCATGACCTTTTTTTCGTCCGGCTCGCCCGCCTGCCGCGCCTGCGCCGCCGCTTGGCGCACGACGGTGAGGATGGTGCCCTCCGTGGGCTTCATCACCGCTTTATAGGCGGATTCCTGCCCCATGGTGAACGCCTCGGCGAGCTGCACGCCGTCGGCAGTCTCAAGCCCTTTAAAGCCTTTGGACACCCCGCGGAAAATCAACGAAAGGATGACGCCCGAATTGCCGCGCGCCCCGCGCAGGAGCGCACCCGCCGCCCGTTTGGCGACTTCGCCGATCGGCGCTCGGTCATCGCAGACCTGCAATTCACGCACCGCCGCGCCGCAGGTCTGCGCCATATTCGTACCGGTATCGCCGTCGGGGACGGGGAACACGTTGAGCGCATCCACCTGTGTGCGGTGGTTTTGGAGATTGTTCGCGCCCGAAATCAGGGCGTTTTTCAGCATAAGTCCCGTAATCACTGTAACACTCCCATTAAGCCGTCATGCCGTCTACATAGACGTTGACCTTTTGGACGGCAAGGCTTGTCGCCTGCTCGACCGTGTAGCGCACCTTGTTGGTGATGCTGTCCGCGATCGCGGCGATGTTGACGCCGTAGGTCACAAGGATATGCAGGCTGATCGTCAGCTCGCTGCCGTTCGAATCGACGCGCACGCCCTGGTCGAGGTATTTGCGCCGTCTGAAAAAGAACGCGCGCAAGCCCTGCGAAGCGCCGCTGTTTGCCATGCCCGCCACGCCGAAGCAGGAGGTCACAGTGTGCCCGATGAGATCGGAAAAGTAGTTGTCGTGGATCTCAATGGTGCCGAGATGATTTTCAATGCGGATCATATGCCCACACTCCTTTATCTCAAGAGAATGCCGCCGCGACGGTGATCCCCGCAAAATCCGGGGCGTAAATATCCGCGCGGCTCATGGTCGCGCCGCTCGAAATGGTAACGCTCTCGCCCTCGCCCCACCAGACATAGCTGCCGTCGTTGATGAGTTTCAGCTCATTATACCCCGAGGTGCAGTAAAGCGTCAATGTCTTTTCGCTGTAATAATTCCAGCTTTGCGTGTTGCGGAAATACGCCTTGCCGAGGTCTTCGCCGTTGAGAATGATGCTGGCGTACCGGTCGATCTGCTGCGGGTTATAGGCATGGCTGCCAAAGCACTGGTCGTTGGCGTAGGAAAGAGTGATGCGGTACCACCCCGCTTTTGCGACATTGAAGCCAAACGTGACGCCGTCCGTGCCGTTGCCCGCGATCATCCCGATGTTCCAGCCTGTGGGCGACAGCGCGTTTTCGACCAAAACCGCGTTCCCCGAGAGTGTGACCGTCTGGGCGTTGGCGGGAATTTCGGTCAGAGGTTTTTCCGTGTTCCTTTGCAGAGTGATCTCCGTCGGCGGGCTCGCCGTATCAAACGCGATGTAGTTGACGCCCTTGCGCAGATACACACTCGCGCTCGCGTCCAGCGCCATCTCACCGACGTTCGTACCATCGAGATATACCTGCGCCGCGCCCGCGCCGTTCGTCGACAGATTGTAATAGCCGCCCTCGGACGTGACGAGCATGAATTTCCGGAAGCCCTCCTCGGTCTCATTGCGTTCGGCAGAAAGCGTGATCGCCCTTGTTTCATAGTCTTCCACGCTCTTGGCGCCGGTATCCACCGCCGTCAGCTGCATAAAGTCAAAACCGATGTCATAAAGCCCGATTTTGGTGCCGTCATAGGTCGTGACCGTGGTCTTTATGGTGTAGGAGCCTGCGGGGATGTATTTATACGCGGTCGCCATGTCCATATACGCGACGGTATAGGTGTTTTCGAGCATGATCTCCGTGTAGTCGTCCGCGTTGTTCCACTGGATCGTCATTTTGACGGGTGCACGGTCGCCGTTTGCCGCCAGATGCTGGTTGCTGTATACAAAGTCACATTTATAAACGCCCGACACGGGAATCGTAACGTTGTAGGTCACGTCCACCGAATCAAAGGTCGCGTTTTCATTCACGATCCCGCCGAGGATCCTTGTGCCGCTCGTGCAGTAGCTGCCGTTCGATTTGGCGTAGCTCGTGTAGCTGCTGTCCCACTTGTCGCCGCTGCCTAAGGAAGAGGTCGGCATCTCGATGAGGTTCGTGCCGGAGGTCACCTCCACACGGATAGGATCAACCGGGTTTTCATAGGTTGCGCCGCCTGTGGCGGGGGTGAGTGTAATTTTGTATGCGCCGGAGGTCGTGATCCCGTCCTGCCAGGCGACTGTGCCGTCCGTTACGGGCATGTCGCCGTCGAAAAGCAGCACCGGTTCGAGCATTTCGCCCGTCAAGCCTACAAAATCCACCGATTCCACACGCATATGCACCTGCGAAACGCCGCCGAACACCGCGTTGAGGTTATTGACCGCGACACGTGTTTCGTTGCCGTCGCTGCCCGCGCCCGCATAGATCACGTCGAGCGCTTTGTCCGCATTATCCCATGACGCGATGCCGCGCAGCGTGCCGTCGTTTGACGACGTGACCGAAAGCTCGTCGCCGAGCATTTCGGCATACCATTTGTAGACCCACCAGTCGGCGTTCGGGGAGTTGTAATCGCCCGTCAGGTCGTTCATATTGTTCGCCGTGCGCCAATAGGCGCGGCAGCCTGCGGTGTCGGTCGCCTCAAAGACGCTGATCCATTTCAGCGAGTTCGACGGCATGGCGTTGCTGCTCTTCGCGCCGTACTCCGTGATACAGATCTCAATGGGGTCGATCCCTAAAGACTGCTCCAGCGCACGGTACTGCGCATAGTGCCCCGTGAAGCTGGAAAGCCCCGTATCGATCTCGTTCAGCTCATGCCACGAAACGACATCGGGCAGACAGTTGTTGTCGCGGCAGAAGGTCAAAAAGGTCTGCATCTGGTCCGCGTTGTTTTCGGTATAGCTCTGGAAGTTCGGGCCGCCGACCTTCGCCTCGGGGTTGACGGATTTGATGATGTCGTAGCAGGTCTTGAACGCTTCGTTATACTCCGCAGAAAAGCCGCTGTTCGAGAACCAGTCCGTTTTCACACCGCCGCCGTCCGGTTCGTTGAAGGGGTAATACACGATGCGGCTGCGGTATTCTTCGTCCACGGCGGAATTTATGTCGGAGACGATCTCGCGCAGCATCTCGTAGTAAGCGGGAAGCCCGCCCGCCGGGGGCTGATAGTACCAGGTATCGATCTTATCCTGACAATATACCTGCAGGTATTCGCCGCCCGCGTTGAAAAATGTTTCATACACCTGCGTGACGTCGCCCATTGGGTGCTGCAAACCCGCCTTCGGCTTTGCGACCGCCGTATAGACGCCGATGGCAGACAACGTATTTTCGCTGGGCACGTCGGGCTCGGCAAAGCCGTACAAAAAGCCCGTCGCCTTGTGCGTCATCTGCCCCGTAACGTTCCCTGCGTCTACGGTCAGCATCGCTGCCGCGCCGCCGCCGAACAGCCCGTTGTCAGGCTGGCCCGTGCCGACGCCGATCCCTAAAATCGACAGCAGCGCCGAAACCACGATCGCGATCATGCGAAATACCGTGTTCATCGTTTACATCCGCCTTTCTGCGTGAAGGTGCCGGGAGTACTCCCGTTATCCGTTGGCTTTCCAGAGGGTAATGTCCCCATACATATCATACGCCGCCGTTGAAAAATCCGGCGCGATCTGCGCACTGTACGCCGCAAGCCCCGACCGGTAGCACAGCGGGATAAACGGCATATCGTCGAGGAAGGCCTCGCAGAACGCAGCGGCGTCCGTTTCGCCCGCGCAAAACGCCGTATAGGCGCTGCAAACGGGCAGCGTTTTATCGATCCCCGCCGCTGCCGCGCCGCCTTCCGCAAAGAAGGGCGACAGGCTTAAATCCTCGCCGAGCTTTACTTCCCCGAGGTACAGCGTAAACTGCCCGGCGGCGATGCGGTTGAGATAATCCGCGGACGGCACGCTTTCGACCGTAACGGAAAAGCCCGCCGCATTCAGGGATTCCGCGATCGCGTATGCCGCCGTGACGCGGAACGTATTTTCGGCGTTGACGAGCAGCGTCATTTCAAGCGTATTCGTGCCGTTGGTCAAAAGGCCGTCCGCATTATAGCGGTTATAGCCGAGGCGCGAAAGGATGTCCGCCGCCGTATCCGGATCCGCCGCGGTCTTGCCTGCCGAAAGGTTCTGCGCCGCACAGAACGCGGGGTGGAACGGGAGCGCAGCACCTTCGGCGCAGCCCCGGTATGCGGAAGCGGCAAGGTTTGCCTGGTCCACCGCATAATAGATCGCCGTGCGCACCGCCGAAGACTGCAAAACGCCCGTCCCGCTTACGCCGAGATACACCAGGTTGTTCATCGTGACGAACGTGGTCCGGGCGGAGGGCCGCGAATACGTACCGTCGTCAAAATCGTCGAACAAGTAGCTTATATTGCCGATCTCCAAGGCGTTTACCAGATGCGCCGTATCTTTGACTGCAAAAAGCGTGACGCTTTGCGCCGCGCAGGTCTTTTGCGACGAGGGGTTGTCCGAAAGCGTCCCATCTGCGGAAAGCGTGAACACGCCCGTGCCCGTCGGCACACTTTCGGCGTCGTCCGCCGTACCGCTGCGCACAATGGGGAAGGTCAGCAGGTTCGCGGCATATACGTTGGGTGCCGCAAGCGTAAATACCACCTGCGCGCCCGAACGGCGCGCGGCAGTCACGCTGCTCAGCCGCGAAGCGTACCAGCCGCTTTCCTTTGCTCGCTCAAAGGAATAGACCACATCCGCCGCCGAAACCGCCGCCCCGTCCGAAAAGTGCGCGTCGGCAAGCGTGACGGTCAGCGTCGTGCCGCTGTTTTCCGCACTCGCCGCGAGAACGGCGTGCGGTGTGTAGTCCGAGCCGACGCGGTACAGCGGCTCGCAGAAAAGCGATGCGAGCGCGCGGTTGAGCGCGGAGGCTGCAAAATACGGGTTCAACGAATCGTTGGGATAATACGGAAGTGTCAGGGAAAACGCGGTCTGCCCGCTCTCCTCCCCGCCTGCCGGTTCATCCGCGGGCGTTTCCTGCCCGGCGTCGCCCGCACACGCGCTGAAAAGCAGGAGCGCGGCGAGCAGCGCACACAAAATTTTTATCGTTTTGCGCCGCATGGCGTTCCTCCTTGTGTGTTCTCGTCGCAAAGGGATATGCGCTGCACAGAAAGCGCTTTCCCGGTGGTTTTGTCAATCTCCGCAAGCAGCCCCTGCACAAGGCAGGCGCCCTCGGGATTTTGAAAGCGCACGGGCATATGCGTGCGCATTTTTTCGATAGCAAGCGCCGGCGTAACGCCGAGCACCGAGCGCGCGGGGCCGGTCATGCCGAGATCCGTGATATACGCCGTACCGTCCTCCAGGATCTGCTCGTCGGCGGTTTGGACATGCGTGTGCGTACCGACGAGTGCGGCAACTTTACCGTCGAGGTAAAAGCCCATGGCGCGTTTTTCGGCGGTCGCTTCCGCATGGAAGTCCACCACGGTAAAATGCACGTCGCCCGCAAGCTTTTTAAGCGCGCGATCTATGCAGTGAAACGGGTTTTCGAGCGGTTCGAGGAATACCGTGCCCAGAAGGCTTATGACCCCGACGCGCACGCTGCCCTTGTCCACCACGCAGACGCCGTGCCCGGGGCAGCCTTCCCCGTAATTTTCAGGGCGCAGGCAGCAATCTGTCTCGTCGAGGAAATCATAGATCTCGCGGCGGCGGAAGGTGTGGTTGCCGCCCGTAATGCAGTCCGCGCCCGCCGAGAACAGCATATGCGCGGCGTCGGGCGTAAGCCCGTTGCCCTGCGCCGCATTCTCGCCGTTGACCACACAGACGTCCACGCCGTATTCTTTTTTCAACTGCGGCAACACGCGCGCAAGCGACCGGCAGCCGGCCGCGCCGACCACGTCGCCGATGCATAAGAGCTTACAGATCCTGCCGTCCATCCGATATCCTTTCCACTTCTTGCCGGAAAAGAGCGCGCGCCCTGACTCTTGGCAGAATCAGGGCGGCGAAAACAACTTATTTTGCGTAGTCGATTGCCCGGTTTTCGCGGATGATGTTCACCTTGATCTGCCCGGGGTATTCGAGTTCTTCCTCGATTTTTTTGACGACGTTGCGTGCAACAATGGTCATCTGGTCGTCGGAGATCACATCGGGTTTGACCATAATGCGGATCTCCCTGCCCGCCTGAATGGCATAGGATTTTTCTACGCCCTCAAAGGAAGTTGCGATCTCCTCCAGCTTTTCGAGGCGCTTGATGTAATTCTGGACGTTTTCACGCCGTGCGCCGGGGCGCGCCGCGGAAATGGCGTCCGCCGCCTGCACAAGGCACGCGACGATGGTCTTCGCTTCAATATCGCCGTGGTGCGCAGCGATGGCGTGCACCACCTGGTCGTTTTCACGGTACTTTTTGGCGTATTCCACGCCGAGGTCAATGTGTGAGCCTTCGAACTCACGGTCAAGCGCCTTGCCGATGTCATGCAGCAGGCCCGCGCGCTTCGCCGTTTTGGCATCCGCGCCGATCTCTGCCGCCATCAGCCCCGCAAGGTGCGAGACCTCCAGAGAATGACTCAGCACGTTCTGGCCGTAGCTGGTGCGGTATTTGAGCCTGCCTAAGAGCTTGACAAGCTCCGGGTGTACGCTGCCCACGCCCGCGTCGATCACAGCGCGTTCGCCGGTTTGGCGGATGGTCTGCTCGATCTCGCGGCGGGATTTTTCGTACATCTCCTCAATGCGGGCGGGATGGATGCGGCCGTCGGAAATGAGCTTTTCGAGCGTTAAGCGCGCGACCTCGCGGCGCACGGGCTCGAAGCAGGAAACGGTGATGGCTTCCGGCGTGTCGTCAATGATGAGGTCCACGCCCGTGATGGTTTCGAGCGTGCGGATGTTGCGGCCCTCGCGCCCGATGATCCTGCCTTTCATTTCATCGTTGGGCAGGTTGACAACAGACACCGTCGCCTCCGACGCCTGATCCGCCGCACAACGCTGAATGGCGGTCGAAATGATCTCTCGCGCGAGCTCATCCGACTCGTCCTTGGTGCGCTGCTCGAAATCCATGATCCGCACAGCCTTGTCGTGCGTGAGCTCTTCGTCGAGCTTGTCAAGGAGCATCGTTTTCGCCTGCTCTTTGGTGAGCGACGAGATCTTTTCCAGCATATCGAGCTGGCCTCGTTTGAGCTGCTCGACCTCGGCGAGCTTATTGTCCGCCTGGGTGAGCTTTTCGTTTAAGGTTTCTTCCTTTTTCTCCATCGCGTCGGCTTTTTTGTCGAGCGATTCCTCTTTTTGAATAAGTCGTCTCTCCTGCCGCTGGACCTCGGCGCGGCGTTCGCGGGTTTCCTTTTCCGCTTCGGCTATGAGCCGGTGCGCCTCATCCTTGGCTTCGAGAATGGTTTCCTTACGTTTGTTTTCTGCGGTTTGCACGGCGGTGTTGACGATGCGCGCGGCTTCTTCCGTGGCGGAGCCGATAGCGGCTTCCGCAACTCTTTTGCGGTGAAGCCCGCCCAGCACAAAGCCGAGAATGCCGAACACAACCCCCGCACAGACGGCGGAAATCACAGCAATAATTACGGGATTCAAAAAGAATGACACCTCCCTTTCGGTAAAATCGAATCAATTTCAAGAGAACAAATAGAAAGAATCAATGCGGATAATGCTTTATTGATCGCAGAATAATGCATTATCTTGATTATTGTATATCTTTTCAAGGCAGATGTCAAGAAAAAGCGTACAAAGCGCACGGGCGGCAGCGGGTGCGTTTACGGCAATTTCCCCAAAATCCGACCGCACTTTTTCCCTCTCCCCTATGAAAATCCCCATTTGTGTTAAATCTTTGTAAACCCGATTGACCCACCCTGTGAAAAATGGTAAGGTGTAGTCGTAAAAAGCCGTTTTTCGCGGCGGGTCAAAGCAGAAGGAGCAAACGGAATGAAAGAAAAAGCCAAGGCGTTTGTGGAAAAGCACAAGGAGATTTGGAAGTTCATCAAGTTCACGTTCACCGGTGCAAGCACCTCGATTTTGGAGATGGCCGTGTATGCGCTGCTGCAATACGTTGTGTTCCGCTCGCTGCAGGGCGTGCCCGTCACGGACAGCCCCTTCCTTGAATTCCTCGGCATCGAATACAAAGGCTATTTGTATTCTTATCTCATTTCCGCGACCATCGGCTACGCCGCGGCGTTCATCATGAACCGCAAGCTGACCTTCAAGGCCGACGCAAACCCGCTTGTGTCCAGCATCCTGTATATCATCATGGTGGTCTGTACGATCCTGTTCAACACCTGGTTCGGCGCGTTCCTCGGCACCTGGATCACCAACAACGGCTGGAACAACTTCTGGATCGACATGCTCACGAAGCTCGTTGTGATGACCGTGCCCACGCTTTGGACATATCCTCTGAGCCGCTTCGTCATCCACCGCAAGAAGAAGGAGGCGTAAGCTTTGCTTTGCTCGACGCAACCCGGCGAAACAACAAAGCTGCGCTTTTCCGAACGCCACCCCGAGTGGTGGAAGTTCATTAAATTCAACCTTTGTATCGTGGTCACCACCGCGCTCGACGTCGGCATTTACATGATCCTGCAATACTATGTGTTTGATTCGCTCAACGCCGTGCCCGTCACGGATAACGCCCTGCTGCGTTTTTTGCGGATTGAATACAAAGGGTATCTGTATTCCTACGCTATTTCCACGACCGCCGGCTATGTGGCGGCGTACCTTATCAACCGCAAGCTGACCTTCCATTCCGACTGCAACGCCGCGCTCAGCAGCGTTTTGTATGTCATCATGGTCGCCGGTACGATCCTGTTCGATTCGTGGCTCGGCGGCGTGGTCGGCACGGTGATGCAGAACAACGGCTGGAGCACCCCGCTTACGGAGATCCTCGCAAAATGCATCATCATCAACGTTCCTACGATCTGGACATATCCGCTTGAGCGGTTCGTCATCCAGCGGCAAAGAAAGAAGGCATAACGGACATGAATATCCGTCTTTTTGCAACAGACCTCGACGGCACGCTTCTCGGCCCCGACGGCACAGTGAGCCGCCGCAATTTCGCCGCAATGCGCCGGGCGTGCGCCGGCGGCAGCTTTGTGGTCCCCACCACGGGCAGGAGCTTTTATGAAATGCCCCGCGCGCTGCGGACGGCGCGCAGCTGCTATACGCACTGCATCTGTTCGAACGGAGCGGCGCTGTATTCCAACGACGGGGTTGTCCTTTGGAAAAGCACGTTTTCGCCGGAAGCGGTGCAGCGCATCGTCACCATGCTGCGCGACTACGACGTCATGCTCGAATTTTATGTGGACGGCACGCCTGTCACCAAACGGGAGTGGCTGTGTGAAGACGCTTACCGCCATTTCCGCGTGGATCCGGGCTACCGCGCGGTGCTCTCCGAAACGCGGCACGGGGTGGAAGACCTCGATGCGTTTTTGGCGGCGCACATCGGCGATATTGAGATGATGAATGTCTTTTTTGCCGACGAAGAGGAGCGTGCGGACGCGTTTGTCTTCCTGGGCGAGGGCGGCGACGCGGAGCTGACCACTTCGATGCAATGCAACATGGAGATTTTGCAGCCCGGTGTCAACAAGGGTACGGCGCTGCGCCGGCTTTGCGGGATGCTCGGCGTCACCCTTGAACAGACGCTCGCCGTCGGCGACAGCCGCAACGACCTTGCCATGTTCCGCGCGGCAGGGGTGCGCCTTGCCGTTTCCAACGCCTGTGAGGCGCTCAAAGCGCAGGCAACGGCGGTCATCTGTTCCAACGCCGCGCACTCGTTCGCTTACGCGTATTCGCATTATAAACCCGATCAAACCAGAGCGGAGGGACCGATTTGGACCGAACAGCGCCATACGGCAAGATCCATTTCCTGAACACGGGGATGTCCGACTGCATCCTGCTTGAGAGCGACGGGCATTTCGCCCTGATCGATGCGGCGGAGGACACGGATTTTCCCGAAAACAAGCCGCATCTGCGCTATGCCGGTTACGAAGAGCAGGTTGTGGCATATCTTTTGCGGCACTGCCGCGGCGCGGACGGGCGCGTTACCCTGGACTTTGTGCTTGGCACACACGCGCACTCTGACCACCTCGGCGGATTTGATACGGTAGCGCTGCACCCGGAGATCCGCATTCTGCAAGCGTATTTGCGCCCCTACGACGAAAGCCGCGTGTTCCGCATGGAGCGCACGCGCTGGGACAACCGGGAAGTCTACGACCAGATGCGGGACGCGCTTGCGCAGGCGGGCGTGCCCATTTGCGAGACCTTTGACGGCAAGACACAGACGCTCGGGGCTTTTACCCTCACCTTTTTCTACTGCGGCACGCACAAGCGTCTGCCGCTTCGCTACGGTGAAAATGTCAACAGCGTCGTCACGCTGCTGGAAGCCGGCGGCACACGCGCGCTGCTCGCCGCCGACATGAATTATAAAGCGGGCGACGAACGGCGTATCGGCAAAGCGGTGGGGCATGTAGACCTGCTGAAAGTCGGGCATCACGGCACAGTCGGCTCAACTTCCGCGGGGCTTCTGCGCGCTTTGACGCCGCGCATCGCCGTGGTCACGAACAAGCGCGCCGGAATATTCCCCGATGTGCGTCTGAAGCTGAAACGCGCCTGCAAAGAGATCTATACCACCGTGGAATCCGACGGGGTGCTTGCAGAGCTGTATGCAAATGGGAAAATCCGTATGCAGACGGGGATCATGGAAAAGCCGTGAGCCTTCGGGTATATGGTATTCCGTTTCTTGTACAAATCAACGGCGAGGGCAAAAGCTCTCGCCGTTGTATGTTGAAAAAGACTTTCTCTGTTACCGATTTGCAACAGCGTTGAATAAATGCGTCGCTGCGCGCCGCATTGGGGAGCCCCCGGCGAGGGTTCCCCAAGCCAAACAGTCCACCGGACTGTTTGGTTTCCCCTCCTGCGCTTTTTACGGAAAAGGAATTTCGCGTCCTGCGGGACGCGACCAAAGGCACCGCCTTTGGAATCCGCCGCCTTTTGTAAAAGGCGGACGAAAACTTTTGCAGAATACTTTTCAAAGTCAACTTTATCGACGGTCTGCGGCGAGGGCTTTTGCCTTCGCCGATTTTTTTGGCAATACACTTTTTTGCACCCTCTTGACAAAATCCTGCAAAAAAGGTAGGATTCCTATGCCCTGAAAAATCTTTGCCTTTCGGGCGGTCGGTTCGAAACCATCCCGACCGGCGCAAAGCAGCACGGATGCCTGCCCTTGCGCCAATCAAAACTAAGGAGAGAAAACTTCATGAAAAACCAAAAGACCAAAGCCCTTGTGCAGGGCGCGGTCATTGCCGCCATGTACGCGGCGCTGACCTACGCGGCAAACGCCGTCAACCTTGCCTACGGCAACGTGCAGTTCCGCTTTTCGGAAGCGCTGACCGTGCTCGCGGCGTTCACACCGGCAGCAATCCCCGGGCTTACGATCGGCTGCTTTTTAAGCAACCTCGGCAGCCCTTACGGCGTGGTGGACATCGTCTGCGGCACGCTCGCCACGCTGCTCGCTTCCCTTTGCGCGTATGCGCTGCGGAAGGTGCGCGTAAAAAAGATCCCGCTTTTGTCGATGTTCTTCCCGGTGCTTTTCAACGGGCTGATCGTCGGCGCGGAGATCGCGCTGTTTTTACCGGAGGGCTTCACCTTCTATGGCTTTCTCATCAATGCACTGTGGGTCGCGCTTGGGGAACTGGTTGTCTGCTATGTCGGCGGCGTGCCGATCTCGCTGGCGATTGAGCGCACAGGGTTGAAAAAGCTGTTGCAGTAAAATGCACACAATGCAAAAACGGACGGGCAAACCCGTCCGTTTTTCATTATATTGGTTTCGGTTTATTCTCCCCGTGTCGGGGCGGGTTTTTCGTTCGTGGCCGCTTCGTTTGTTTCTGCCGCTTTTTCTGCTTTTGAGGCTACCACCGCTTCTACAATCGCTTCGGCGCTTTGCTCCATGGGGATTGCCGGTTCGTCCCCACCGGCGTTTTGCGCTTCAATGGCTTCGTTGCGCGCGCGAATTTCCGCGAGCATCTTGCGGTGTCCGTCGCCGGTGATGTTATAGAAATGCATTGGCAAAAGCATCAGAAGATACCCGATCGCAGGCACGATGGTGGTCAACAGGAACAGCGCCCAGTTGGTCTCCGTATTCTGGATGAGCGAGCCGTTCTCGTGCGCCTGATAATTCGTAAGCCCCAAAATGAACAGGCCGATGGATGCAGAAAAGGTGTTCTCGATCTTGCCGGTAAAGGACATGATGGAAAGCATGACGCCCTCCACGCGCTTGCCGGTCTTCCACTCGACATAATCGACGGTCTCGGCTTCCATTTCCTTCTGAATCAGGTTTTTGCACTCCAGCGGGATGGCGGTAAAGCCCGTAAACAAGACGATCAGAATCCCGACGGGCAGGGATACCGGCGTACCCGGGGCTTTATTCATCAGACCGTTATAGCAGGTTGCGGCAAACAGGATATTCGCGGCGATGGCGATCACACAGCACATCTGATAAAATTTCTTGCTGTCCGCGCGGCGGCCGAGATGCTCGATAATCTTCGGTACACCGACGCCCGCAATCAGGAAGCCCGGGAATTTGACGATGTCAATGAACACATTGTATTTCGTCGTGAACATCAGGTCCGCGACAAAATAGAAGGAGATCTGTTCGGCTACCTTGACAAGCAGGAAAAACAGGTTCGCAATGAACAGCATGAACAGCGGCCGGTTTTTGAACAGCAACTGGAAGCACTCGCGTACGGAAGGTGTATCACCGTGGTGCACGGCGCGTTCATGCGTGTTACGGTATGTAATGCGCGTCAGGATCAGAATGCCGACCGCTGACAGGATGGCGGAGGTCAGATAGGCCTGCGGGGTGTGGTCCTTGAAGTAGGGCAGCCAGCTGCCGCAGACAACGAACAGCATCGGGATCGCGCCGATGATCGACCTCGCGATAGAGCCTGTCCCATACAGTTTCGTGCGCTCGATGCCGTTGGGGGTAATGGAAAACGCCAGCGCGCCCATGGGGATATCGAACGCGGTGTAGGTCACATCCAGCGCCACAAACAGGGTCGTCGTCCACGCCACGTTGAGCCAGGCGGGCGCGTCGCCGCTGCCGATAAAGAACAGCACCATGACGATGGACACAAAGACCGGCGCCCACTTGATGTACGGGCGCATCTGCCCGTTGCGCGTACGGGTGCGGTCCACAATAACGCCCATCATCGGGTCGTTGATCGCGTCAAAGATCCCGCAGAAGAAGCGGATAATTGACGCCGTACCCATTGGGTCTTTAAGCTTCACAAACAGAATGTTCGTCAAAAAGTAATTGACGTATTTGGAGCTGGTCATCGAGGTACTCATGCCCTGCGCACCGCGGCCGAGCGCGTAGGAAAGGTTTTCACGCCAGGTCAGGTAGGTTTCCTGCCCGACGTCGCCCTTGACGATCTTGCTGTCCAGAAAATTATGGACACGTGTTTTTAACGGTTCCTTGTGCATGGCTTCAAGTCCTCTCTTTGGTTTGCACTGCGGCGAGCTCGTCACGCGCGGCTAAGGCGTCGCGCATGCAAAGCACTGTCGTAAAGAAAGAAAGCACGGCGAATACCGCTTTCAAAAGCGTCAGCAAACGGTTCTTTTTGTGCATTTTTTGTCCTCCTGCAAATCTTTATTCCGCTTCGGTATGCTGCTGCGCGAGCGCGGCTCTGGCTTCGTCTGCAAGGGCGCGCAGTTCGCTTTGAGAAAACACATAGGTCTTGTTGCAGAAATTGCAGGTGACGCGGGTCTCTGCATCCTCTGCCATCTCTTCGAGTGCGGCAAGCCCCGTCGCGCGCAGGGCGTTTTTCGTCCGCTCGCGCGAGCAGGTGCAGCGGTAGCCGACCGAAGCGCGGTCGAGCACATCCAGTTCGAATTCGGGCAGCACCGCGCGGCAGATCTCCTCCGGTGTCATACCCTCAAACAGCATCGTTGTGACGGGGCGCACCTTTTGAACGCACCGCTCCACACGGTCAATCACGCTGTCGTCCGCCGTCGGGAGCAGCTGCATCAGGAACCCGCCCGCGTTGAGGATCCCCTCGGTGTCGGGGTCCACGAGCACGCCCAAGGCGCAGACCGTCGGGATCTGCTCGCTCGCGGCGTAATAGGCGGTGATATCCTCGGCGATCTCGCCGGAAACGAGCGGCACCTGCCCGACATACGGCTCACGCAGCCCCAGATCGCGCACGACCGTTAACGTACCGTTTTTGCCGACCGCCCCCGAAACATCCAGCTTGCCCTTTGCATTTAAGGGCAGCGATACGTCAATGCGTCCCGCGCAGCCGCGCACATTGCCGCGGCTGTCCGAAACCGCCGTCAGGGGGCTTGCGGGCCCGTCGCCGCGGACGGTCAGGGTAACGGAGTCTGTCTCCCCTTTCAAGCCGCTTCCCATGAGCGACGCAGCGGTCAAAAGCCTTCCGAGCGCCGCCGAAACGACCTTGGAGGTCGAGTGCAGGCGCTGCATCTCCCGCACCATTTCCGTAGTGTCCGCAGCAAAGATGCTCAACGCCCCGTCGCGGTCGATCATCCGAATCAGATTCTCTTTCATGGTTGCTCCTTTTGCACCGCATAGACCACGCGCGCGCTGTGCGCGGCGGGTGGTCTTTCCGTATAGCCGTCATGCATTTCGAGTACGCGAAAACCGGCATCCGAAAGCGCGGCTTGCCACTGCGCCGCCGAATACGCGCGCTCCGTGAGATGCTCGCTTTCGCGCACATATACGCCGTCCTCCCCATCCGCAGGGAAGAAAAAGTCCAAATCCATCTGTACTGTGTCATCGGACCGCAAGGCGTTCTGCCAAACGCAGAAGACGTCGTCCGTGTCATAGACGAAGGCATTGTTTCCAAGCACTTCGCGGTGTTTATAGACGGTGTTTACATCAAAAAGGAAGAGCCCGCCGGGCTCTAAAAACAGTGCGACGCGCCGCAGCGTCTCCCGCACCGCGTCGAGGTCCGGCAGGTGGTTGAGCCCGTCGAGCGTGCAGACCGCCGCGCGCACCGTACCGTACAGATCGAGCGCGCGCATATCCTGGCACAAAAACAGCACGTCGCGTCCAGCCTCCTGCGCTTTCTGCTGGGCAATCGCGAGCATATCCGGCGAGGCATCCGTGCCGATGACTTCGTACCCCGCTTGGGCGAGGCGCACCGAGACAGAGCCCGTCCCGCACGCAAGGTCGAGCAGCAGCCCGTCCGCGATGCCGTAGCGCCGGAGCGTTTTGCACAAGAACGCAGCGCACGCGTCGTAATTGACGTTTTCCATCAGCGCATCGTAGCTTTCGGCAAAAACCGTGTAACTCATGCGTTTTTGTCGTTCTGCGCGGTGCGCTCAAATAATTTTTCGTACCCATTGCAGCCGAATTGCAGCGAACGGTTCACGCGGCTGATGGTCGCGGTGGATGCGCCGGTCTTTTTCACGATGTCGGAATACACCTGCTTTTCGGAAAGCATTTTCGCTACGGCGATGCGCTGCGCCATCGCCTGCAATTCATTGACGGTGCACAGATCCTCGAAAAAGTCATAGCACTCCTCCATGGAGCGCAGGGACAACACGCATTGAAAGAGAAAATCCATATTTTCGCTTTTGATTTTGCTGTCGCGCATAAAAAGACCTCCAGTCTCAGATATTTTAGCACACTAAATTCGAAAAGTAAACAGGGAAAAGCGTTGGATGCCGATTGGTTGAACATTGTACTGTTTATAATATATAAAATTATGCTATTTTGTTAATTTATTTTGTTGTTTTTGCAAGCCCAATTGTTTTCTTCTATGTTTTATGTTAGCGTGATTATAGGTAACATCCTTGTAAGGAAGTGAGTCCCGTGGGCCGGTCATAGTTCCATTTGTTCATTTAGTAAAGTAAAATAAAGAAGGAGCTTCCAAAATGAAAAAAGTTTTGAAAGTTCTCTCTGCTCTGTTTGTACTTTCCTTGCTCTTCGCTGTCATGGCTTTACCATCATCGGCAATCACAATCGTTGACGACGTTAAAATTACAGTGGGGGGGTGATCTTGCTGAGTTTGATAGAATCTTAACCGTCGATTACGGGAAAGGAAATATTCGAGCTCACTTCAATCGATTTTTAATCAATGAAGCAGGTGTACAAACGCTGCACACTACCACAACGCACCTTGGGATTGTTGAATTTAGTGGTAGAACGAATTCTACAGACGAAGCCAAAAAAGGCGTCTGGACAGATCGCGCTGACGTCCGCGTTGATTCCTATGGCACTGCTATTTATACTTTAGCGCGTTAGTTTCGGGAAAAGTAAGAGCCTATACAACACATTTATTCTTATAGATTTTGGTTTTACGGCGGGGTGGTTCTTTGCGGTACATCAAATACGGCGTATCCGTTTTGCTGTTTTTAGCAGTCGCGTTGTGCGCGGGCGAGCTTTTCCAGTTGCATATTATGGAAGCGACCCTTACGGACTGGGTAGACTTCGATTTGCGGGACGTCCCCGTGCGGGAGTTTTACGCCGAACTGGATAAAGCGGCGCAGGAAAGCGACGTCTCCGTCTTTTATTACGGCCTGCAAACCGAAACGGCAGGGCAGACGGTGACGCTGTATGCGTCCGACAACGAACCGCTGTCCTATTATAACCGGGTGTACGGCATCCGCCCCGGCGTTTACAAAAGTTTATTTTTGGGCAATGCCACCGTGCGGCAGGCGGCTTTGACCGACTGCACGGCGTCAGACGAGCAGGTGCGCTTCGGCGTACTCGGCTCGCGCGCGGCAGAAGAGGCGTTTCTGGCAAGGCTGGGATCGGTTTTGCCTGCGGAAAATTATACCTTCGGAAACAGCGCGCCCGGGCTGTTTGACAGCGAAGCCGTCCGGCTGCTTGCGGCGCTTTGGGCAGTCGCCTGCGTGCTGGGCGCGGTGCTGGGGCTTTATGAAACAGCGCTGTTCCGAAAGGAAGCGGGTGTGCGGTATACGCTCGGCGAGCGGGCAGGCAGCCTTTTTCTGCGGCGTGTGGGGATAGACTGCGCCGTGTTCATCGCGCTGTTCATCGCCGTGTTCGGTGGGCTTTCGGCGCTCACCTATACCCGCCTTGCGCCCACGGTGACGCTGGCGGGCTTCGGGGCGTTTCTGCTCGCGAATGCGCTGACCGCCGTGCCGCTTCTGCGGCTCGACCTGCAAAAAGCGCTCGGTAACGCGGCGTCTCCCGGCATTCTGGCGGCGACTTACGCCCTGAAAACCCTTTCGTGCGTGCTCGCTGTGGCGGTCACCGCCGCCGTGGCGGGCGCAGCGGCCGAGGCATCGGCGCTTCGGCAACTGGGCGATTTTTTCTATGGGTATCGGAATTATAATTTGATCCACTTTTATGTGCCGTCGCCTGATCCCAACGTTGTGGATGAGGACGCGATGCTTGACTACCTGCTGCAGCAGGAGCTGCAAGCGGCGGGGCGCGCGCGCACGCAGGTCTCGCAATATAGTCTTACGGATCTTGCCGACGGGAAAGATCGCGACGGCGTCGTCTGCAACCGCTTCACAAAAGAAAATGTCCTCTCAACGCTCGGACTCTCGGCAGAGCAGCTGAATGAGGAAAAGCTGTATATCCTCGTCCCGGACTACCGCGGATACGAGCAGGATCTGTCGGATTTGCTGGAATGGGCGGCTTCGGATTTCGACGGCGCGCACGAAACGGAAATCGTGGTCTATGAAAGCGGCGTAACGATGCCTGCGCTCCACACGGGCAGCGTTGGCATCGCGGGGCTCAGCGAAGACCCGGTCATTTTTCTGCAAAACTACGACCCGGTGCCCTTGTCCGAACAGGAACTGCGCGGCACGGTCACGTTGGAAACCGACGCATACGGCAACACAGTTCAGCAGCGGAAAGGCGGCATTATACCCAACTCCGTTCTGCTCTATACCATGCTGCGCGCAGATGCGGCATACGCCGAAGATTTTCTTGCCCGGCAGGGCTACGCGCCCGATACGGTCGAGATCACTGTTACGAACGTCTATGAAAGCTGCCGCCAAACGCATTTGCAGGCGCAGCGGCTTTTGACACTCGCGGGCGTATGTCTCGCCTTTTTGCTGCTGCTCGAGTGGATCGTCACGGGCGCGGTGATCCGGTTGGAATATACAATAAACGCCAAAGAATTGGCGATCAAAACGGTGCTCGGCTACTCGGTTTTGCAAAAACACCGCCGCATCTTTGTGCTCACGTTCGGCACGTTGCTGCTCGGCACGCTTGCCGCCATCCTGCTGAGCCGCCTGCTTTCACTTGGTAGTCCGTTTTGGATGGTGAGCGCAGGCGTGCTGCTCACGCTTTTGGAACTGCCGACGATCCTATATTATGTCCGCCGCACCGAGCGCGCGCGGCTGGTAAAAATCCTAAAGGGGGGTTCGCTGTGATCGAAGTGCAAAACCTTTGCAAAGCGTTCGGGAAGCACAAGCTGTTTGACCATTTTTCGCTGGAGATCCCGGACGGGGAATTCTGTATTTTCACAGGGGTGAGCGGCTGCGGTAAAACGACCCTGCTCAACATGATCGGCGCGCTGGAGCCTGTAGACAGCGGTTCGATCCTTGTTACCGGCACGGACATCACCCGCCGCAAAAACCAGCGCAGCTATCTGCGGCACACGGTTGGTTTCCTTTTTCAGAATTTCGCGCTTGTGGACAACAAGACCGTGCGCGAGAACTTGAAGCTCGTCAAAAACGACTGCCGCAGCGACATTTCCCCGGAAGAGGCGCTCGCGTGCGTCGGGCTCGCGGATAAGCTCGACCAAAAGGTATACAGCCTTTCCGGCGGCGAGCAGCAGCGCGCCGCGCTCGCGCGGCTGATGATCAAACGCTGTGCGCTGGTGCTGGCGGATGAACCGACCGGCTCTTTGGACCGCCAAAACGCCGAGCGCGTGTTCGAGCTGCTCGAAATGCTGCAAGGCATGGGCAAAACCATTTTGATGGCGACGCACGACGAGACATTTCAACAGAAAGGGAAACGGGTGATTAGACTATGAAGCTCAAAGAGAAGCTGCGGGACCTGCACCCCTATCAAAAGCGGCTGCTGCGCCTTTTGTGCGTGGTTTTGGTCGCATTTGTGCTCTATAATATCATATGGCTCGCCTACCGGGAATTCCGCTACGGTGATCTTATGGACGCTGTGGGATATGCGCAGACCACTGAAACCTGGTCGGCAGAGCGCGACGGATGCCATTATGATGTTATCCCGCCTGTATATCTGCGGTTCAATGGCAACCTTTCCACTGATGTCAACGACAACAACGAAGGACTGATCATCTGGCCGCAGTTTCCCACCGGGTACAAATACGCCGCCGTGCTCTACACCGGTACGACCATGCAAAACGGTGTGTCTACCCGAAATATGGTCGTGATCGCGATGGATGAAAACGGCAATTGGATCGACGAAGGCAACCAGGGCTACGGCGCGCGCGAAAAAGAACTCCTGCGCGAACGGCAGGCGGATATTCAAGGTTGGCTCGCACAGGCAAACGAAATCTGGGATTTGCAGAACAGCTGACGCATTGCCGCGGGCAGGGAAAGCAAAGCCTTGCCCGCGGCAACGAAAAAAATAATTCTTTTTCAAAAAATCCCTTGACAACGGAATTAAAATATGGTATCTTAATTCAGCCGCTTGGAATTGCGGTGTTTCGGGAGCATAGCTCAGCTGGGAGAGCATCTGCCTTACAAGCAGAGGGTCACAGGTTCGAGCCCTGTTGTTCCCAC
>CALWVM010000005.1 GCA_944384985.1 uncultured Clostridia bacterium
GTCGCCCTGGGCAAACAATTCTTCCTGCGCGGCAAAGCGTGCGCGCTGGTCAATGGGGTCATTGAGCTCCGAATAAGCGTTTGCCATTTCCCAACCGTTCATAAAGAACTCGAACCGTTCGACATAGTCGGGGTTTTCCGGTTTTTTCTTGGTCAGCGGGGAAATTTCAATCGGGTGATCCATGACGAAAGTCGGCTGCACCAAGTGCGGCTCGACGTATTCTTCAAAGAACAGATTCAGGATATTGCCCTTTTTGTGGCGCTCTTCAAATTCGATATGGTGTGCCTTGGCCGCAGCACGGGCTTCCTCAAGCGTATGGATCTCGTTAAAATCCACACCCGCATACTGCTTGACGGCATCAACCATCGTGATGCGTGCAAACGGTTTGCCGAGATCCATTTCTACGCCGTTGTAGACGATCTTCGTGGTACCGAGCACCGTCTTTGCCACATAGCGGTAAAGATTTTCCGTCAGGTCCATCATGCCGTGGTAATCGGTATACGCCTGATAAAGCTCCATGAGCGTAAACTCGGGGTTGTGGCGTGTATCAACGCCCTCGTTGCGGAACACCCTGCCGATCTCATAGACGCGCTCCAGGCCCCCGACAATCAGACGTTTCAGGTAAAGCTCCAGAGAAATGCGCAGTTTCACATCAATATCCAGCGCGTTATAGTGCGTTTCAAAAGGACGCGCCGCCGCGCCGCCCGCATTGGATACGAGCATGGGGGTTTCCACTTCGATAAAGCCCTGCGAATCCAGATACTGCCGGATGGCGCTGATGATCTTGGAACGCCTGATAAAAGTATCGCGCACCTCACGATTCATAATCAGGTCAATGTAACGCTGGCGATAGCGTGTATCGGTATCCGTCAGGCCGTGGAATTTTTCAGGCAGTACCTGCAGGCTTTTCGAAAGCAGCGTCACTTCGCTCGCGTGGATGGAAATTTCACCCGTTTTGGTTTTGAACACTTCCCCGCGGACGCCGACAATATCGCCGATATCAAGCTTCTTAAACGCCTTATACGGTTCGTCGCCGAGGCTGTCGCGTGAAACATACGCCTGAATGGTCCCCGTCAGATCCTGCACATTGCAAAACGAGGCCTTCCCCATGACGCGCTTGGACATCATACGCCCGGCAACGCTGACGGTCTGCCCCTCAAGCGTGTCGAAATTCGCTTTGATCGCGTCGCTGCGGTGTGTTACGTCATATTTGGTGTGCAGAAACGGATCTTCGCCCGCCGCCTGCAACGCATGCAGCTTTTCAAGACGGATGCGGTGCTGTTCGTTAAGATCCTGCACGGAATTCTGCTTTCCCTGCTCTGCCATGTTTTTCACTTCCTGCCCTTTTTGATTTCGAGAAATTGCCCCGAAGCAACCGGTGGGTTAGCGATCGATGGACAAAATCTTGAAGTCCAGCGCGCCGATGGGCGCTTCGACCGTGACTTTGTCGCCAACCTTATGCCCGATCAGCGCCTTGCCGACGGGAGACTCGTCCGAAATTTTCCCCTCGTCCGGATTCGCCTGCGCAAAGCCGACGATCTGATAGGAAAATTTCTGGCGTTTACTGTTCTGAATAGTCACCTTGGAGCCGATGTGCACGATCTCTGTACTGACTGTGCTTTCATCAAACACCTTGGCGTTTTTAATCATATTTTCAATCTCGTTGATGCGCGCTTCCAGTTTGGCCTGGTCGCTCATCGCCTCATCATACTCTGCGTTTTCGGAGAGGTCGCCGAAGCTGCGCGCCACTTTGATCTTTTCCGCCGCCTCTTTTCTGCCGACGGTTTTTAACTGTTCCAACTCATCTTCAAGTTCTTTGAGGCCCTCGGCGGTCAACAGCGTTTCCTGCAACATTACGGATAAACTCCTTTCGGTTTTTGCATTTACACAAATAGTTATTATACGAGAATTGCGGGTTGGTGTCAATAGATTTTCCCTGATTTTATCGGGCGCAGCGCATCAAACCGAAGGGTTTCGGGCAGCGGAACATTGCAAAGCTCGCGGAGAGCGGAAGCGAATTGCAAAACGTCCGTCCCCTGCGGGCGGCGCGCCTCCAATTCTTCCGGCAAGGTAAGCCCCTCACCCGCATACATGCTGCCGGAATCCAACACAATCCGCCCGGGAAAATACGGCGGTGCATTTTCTGCAAATGGGTACAGCCGCGCCGCACAAGGCCGCAGCGTACTTTCGGAATCCGAAAGGATCAGCGGCAGGCCGCGCGTGCAGAAGACCTGTTCGCATACAGCGGCATACCGCTGCGGGGCTTTTGTAAAAATGCAGATGTGCGCCGCAAGGTCTGCAAACGGCGGCACGCAATCCGCAAGCAAACCACGCTCGTCCCAAATCCCTAACAGCGGCAGCGGCGCTTTGCCCGTAAGCTGCTGCAAAAAGTACAGCGCAGACTGCATAAACAGACACGCCGGATACAGCCGGGGTGTAAACACCGCAAACGGCGCGGGCAGCGGCGGTAAATCCCCGCCAGGCACAATGCGCTGCACGCAGCCGCCCAGAGGCAGCAAGACGGAAAAATCCGTTTGCCCGCGTTTGTCGGCATGCAGCACGGCGGAATAAAAAAATGCGCCGCCGCGCACAGCGACGCGTTCGAGTTTTGGCGGCAGTGGTTTTTGAAACAGACGCGAAATCGGATTGCGTGCGCGGCAAAACGGCTCGGTTCTTAAAACCAGAAACATAAAAATACACCCCACATACAACCAAGTGTATGTGGGGAAAGCCGCAAAGATTACGCGGCGGGTTCTTCTTCCGCTTCGCCCGTGAGCAGACTGTACGCGCGCTGGTACTGGTCGTCGTCCGCCTGTTCAAGCAGGGGCAGCCGCACAGCCTTGTCGGCAGACAGGGAAACGCTCGCATCGGGCATGAGCCCGACCTGATTATAACTCTCGCTGATATACGGCGTAATTTCTGCCGTTGTCAAAATAATGGCGCCGCCGTCGCTCAAGGCGAAAACTTCCTGCAGACAACCGTTGCCCGCCGTGGTTTCGCCGACCAACTGCGCCATGCCGTAGTCGCGCAGATCGCAGGCAAAAAGCTCCGCAGGTCCGGCCGTCTCGCCGTTGACAAGCACCATCATCGGCATGGAGACCGAGGACGCTGCCGCCGTAAAGGTGCGGCGGACGGAACCGTCTTTAGAATACGCGGTGGCAAGCGCGCCGCTGCCCTCGCTCGCCACGGGAACCAGCACGTCTACCGTGTTCGCGGCATATTCGATCGTACCGGCCGAACAGCCGCGCAGATCAAAAATCAGGCTTGTCGCGCCGTTTTGCATCAGCGTTTCCACAGCCGATTCGAGACTACTTGCCGTGGTCGCGTAAAACGCGGTGATCTTCACATAGCCGACCGAACCGTTGACGCTTGTGTACACCGTCTGCGCCGTGTACCCTTTGACAAGGCTCACGGTCTGGGTCGCGTCATCACGCGAAAAGGTCACGGTCACGCTCGAAAGCCGGTCGCCGGTCAGTTTTTCCATGAGTTCTGTGTAGTTATACGCCGTGACAGTTTCCTCATCGATGCTGACGATCTTATCGCCCTTTTGCAAGCCCGCGAGCGCCGCCGGGGAATCTTCGGACACCGCGGAAACATACACGCATGCATCCGTCGGGTCGTAAAACACTTCCGCACCTACGCCGACCATCCGGCCCTGCATTTCGTCCTGATACACCGCATATTCCGCGGCGGTCATATAGTAGCTGTATCGGTCGCCGATGCCGCTTACATAGCCTTCGGACAGATCCGCGTTCAAAAGGCTGTCGTTGATCTCGCCGAAATAATTGTTGCGGACGATATCGTCGATCTCGGACACCGTCGAGTACAGACTCGAACGGCTCGGCAGATCCTTGATGATGGAATTGTAAACACGCATTGTCACGGCGGTCGTCACAGCCACCGTCCCGGCAATGGAAACGAATACGATCGCAAGCGCAAGGCCTAAGGAAATTTTTCTGTTCATGGGATCCCCCTTCCCGTTATTTCGAATTCTGTTCGATTTACGGGAGCCACGGTGCCGGGTTTACCCGTTCCCCGTTGACCCACACTTCAAAATGCAGGTGCGCGCCCGCATGGGGGTTTGAGGCTGTCGGGCGCGGTGAAACGTTGCCGGTATTGCCGACATAGGCAATAACATCCCCTTGCTTGACCTGCTGCCCTTTGGAAACAAGCAACTGGCTGCAATGCGCATAGCGCGTATACACACCGTTGCCGTGGTTGATATAGACGTTATTGCCCCAGCTGTAATGGTATTCCGCAGAATAGACGGTACCGTCCGCCGCCGCGCGAATCTCCTTGCCGTAGGTGTTGCCCGTGGCGCCGCGCGTGCAGAAGTCGATACCCTTGTGATTGGCGTAGCCGTACCACCCGGCGGAAATATAAACGTTTGAATATTGCAGCGGGCAAATCATGCCCTTGGAGGAGACGACATAATTGCCGGAATTGGAACTGCCGCCGCCCAAAGAGCCGCTGCCGTTTTCCATGCCGCTCGCCATCTGTTTGTCATAACGGTCCATTTCCGCATTGAGTTCCTCAAGCTGATCCTGGTTTTGAGAAAGCTTTTCTTCGATTTCATTTTGCTTGCTCACCTGCAGGCTGCGCGCCTGCAATTGTTCTGCGCGGTCAGCGGCAAGCGAATCGCGTGCTGCCTTCTCGGACGCCTGCTTTGCCTCTACGGACGCCTTGTCTGCATCGAGCTGCGCTTTGGTGGTTTCCAGTTCATTGATATCGCTCTGTAAGCCGGAGACAAGGTTCGTATCATATTCAGAGATGCGGCGCACAAGCTCCAAGCGCGTCAAAAATGTTCCAAAGTCCTCGGCGCTCAACAGCAGTTCCAGCGTCGAGGTGGAACCCGCGACATATGTGGCGTACAGTCGGTCGCCGAGCAGCTCATATGTATCGCTGATCTGAGATTCCAGTTCCGTCTGGCGCGTCTCGGCGTCGTTAATCTGTTTTTGCAGCGTGTTAATTTCTGATTGGTATTGTGCAATGGCTTCGTTATACTCGGCAATTTGCGTGTTCAGATCGGAAACGCGGCTGTTGATCACATCCATTTCCGCTTGCAAATCATCCAAATCGCTCTCTAAAGCAGATGCAGCCGCTTGATTTTCGTCAATATCTGCCTGGATATCATCTCGATCCCGCGCCGCCGGGAAAAGGCAACCGGTCACAAGCAGCGTCAGCACCGCAAGAATGCCGACTGTCCGTTTCATCCAAAGCCTATTCATTGCTGACCACGCTCCTTTGTTCACGCAGGTATTTGTTCATGGAAATCATACTGCCGACGCCGCCCGTGAACACGCCGATCAGAAGGAACACGCCGAGCATTTGCAGCGCATAATCCTTAAACGGCACCAGAGAGAAGTTAAACGAGCGAAGCAGGTCGGCAAACGATACGGTAATCAGCTCGTAAAGCCCCCACAGTACGCCGAGGGACACGACCGCCGAAATCACGCCGAGCAAAATGCCCTCAACAAAGAACGGCCAGCGGATAAACCCATTTGTCGCGCCGACGGCTTTCATGATGTTGATCTCCAGCTTTCGGCTGAACATCGTGATGCGGATGGTGTTGGCGATGATGAACAGCGCAACTAAGAAAAGCAGCACCACAACGCCGACGCTTAAAATCGTGACCGCCCGCCGCACGGAAACCAGGCGGCTGGCAAGGTCGCTGTTCTCGCGCACAGTATCCACATGTTCAATCGCTTTGATCTGATCGACTGTGGCATCAAACTGCGAGAGATCCGCGAGGGTCACTTTATAGGCGTCCGGCAGCGGGTTGCCGTTTAAGCCTTCAAAAATGCTGCTGTCGCCGCCGAGGGATTCCACCTGCTGGGCGAACGCGTCTTCCTTGGATACGAATTCACAGGTGGCGACATTGGGCAGGGCGCTGAGTTCTTCCCCTACGGACGTGACCGTCGCGTCGTCGGCGTTCATCTCCAAATAAACCATCACGACGTTTTGCGCTTCTACGCGGTCCAAGAGGGCGTTGATATTGAAAAACGCCATAGACCCCACGCCGATGATAACAAGGCAGGCGAGCAAAACCGTAACAGAGGCAAGCGACATCAACCGGTTGACCCAGATATTGCGAAAGCCCTCATGCGTTAGATATTTCAGACTTGCGCCTTTCATTTGCCTTCCCCTCCGTTCGTATCCGCCGCATCATCATTCAAATACGCGGAGTAGTCAATATTGTCTTCCGCAAGGTCCAAATCATCGAGCCCGTAGTTCTGCATGAAATCCTCCAGATCCTTATCCACGTTCGGCTGGATATAATAGGTGGATTTTGCAGGCTCGACGGTGGTGTCGGAAAGGACAGCTTTTTTCGTTGTATCGTCCGCTGCGGGTGAGCCGTCCGGCTTTGTCGGGTAATTCGCCTCAATGGTGGCGTAATCTTCCGGCAACTTGTCCGTATCGCTGGTGTCGGACACCACCGAGCCGTTCTCGATGGTGATGACACGATGGTGGAAATGACGCACGAGGTTGTGCTCGTGCGTGACCATCACGACGGTCGTGCCGTTGGCGTTGATGTGGTTGAGCAGATCGACGATCTCATAAGACATTTCCGGGTCGATATTGCCCGTCGGCTCATCGGCAATCAGGATGCCCGCGTTGTTGACAAGCGCGCGGGCGAGCGCGACGCGCTGCTGCTCGCCGCCCGAAAGCTGCGTGGGCATCTGCCGCGCTTTGGAAGTCAGCCCCACAAGGCTCAGGATATAGGGCACGCGCTTGCGAATCTCCTTTTCCTTTGCGCCGATGACACGCATGGCGAACGCCACATTGTCAAACACCGACATCGTGGGGATCAGCCGGAAGTCCTGAAACACGATGCCCATGGTGCGGCGCAGCATCGGGATGTCGCGTTTGCGCATGGTCGTTAGGTCAAAACCGTTGATGTGAACGGTGCCGCTGTTCGGCACCTCTTCACGCATAATGATCTTCAAAAACGTACTTTTGCCTGCGCCGGAAGAACCGACGATAAAGACAAACTCCCCGTCTTCAATGCGGATATTGACGTTTTTGAGCGCTTCGGTACCGTTTTTATATGTTTTGGAAACATTTTTGAATTCAATCACTGCAAGATACCTACCTCGAAAATCTGTCCCCCAGTGCAAGTCCCCCACGCATAAAGCAGGGCGGCATGGCGTTTGCAATAGCAAACCCCATACCACCCATATAGTATAGCATAAAACCGTCGATTTTGTAACCGTTTTGTAACCGGATTTCAAAGATTCTGTATTATTCCACAAAATATGCGTCGGCGGCTGTGCAACATTCACAGAAAAAATTCTATATTTTGTGAACAAATGCAAATTCAACCGGCTATTTTGTAGAAATCAGCGGGTCCTTAATACTTGACCGGGCTGGAATCCAGATATTTCTTCACCATCAGGGCTACTTTAAACACGATGGCATCGTCGAATTCCCGAAGGTCGAGTCCCGTCAGCTTCTTGATCTTTTCGAGACGATACACAAGCGTGTTGCGGTGCACGAACAGCTTGCGTGACGTTTCGGAGACGTTCAGGTTGTTTTCAAAGAACTTCTGAATGGTGAAAAGCGTTTCCTGATCAAGCGACTCAATCGACCCGCGCTTGAAGACCTCTTTCAAAAACATTTCGCACAATGTCGTGGGCAGCTGATAGATCAGGCGGGCAATGCCGAGATTGTCATAACTGACGATCGTTTTTTCCGTATCGAACACCTTGCCGACTTCCAGCGCCACCTGTGCTTCGCGGAAAGAACGCGCCAAATCTTTGATGCCTTCAACGGTGGTGCCGATACCCACGAGCACATGCGAATAATATTCTGCACCAAGGCTGTCCGCGATGGAGCGGGCAAGCTTTTCCAGGTCGCGCGGGTCAACATTGGGCTTGACCTCTTTAATCAGCGCGATGTCCGTTTCATTCAGGTTGATGACAAAGTCCTTGTTCTTGTCGGGGAACAGGTTCTGGATGATGTCAAACACGGAAATATCCACGTGCTCAGTGATGCGAATAAGGATAACAACGCGCGAAACCTCATTATTGAAGTGCAGCTCACGCGCCTTCAAATAGATATCGCCGGGCAGAATGTTATCTAAGATCACATTCTTAATGAAATTGCCGCGGTCGTACTTCTCGTCATAATACTGCTTGATGCTGGACAGCGATACAGCCAAAACTGCCGCGTACTTTTGGGCAAGCTCATCGTCGCCCTCCACAAAAACGGCATACTCCGGGTGCATGTGCGTGCCGAAGGATTTATACACATAGCCATCGAGCACAACCGGGTCGCCGGTCTGGAAAACGGCATTGACCTCAGGCGAGAGCACCTCGCCGACCTTACCAAGCTCACTGCAGGAAATCACAGTCCCCGTCTCATCCAAAACGCCGAGCGTGCGCTCAACCGCATCTGTCATCTGATGCACAACTGACTGAAAGAGCCTGTTCGACATAAGAAGGATCCCTCCAAAACTATGTATTATACAATACGACAAACTCGTTACTATGTATTTTACACAATGATTTTAATTTTTGCAAGGGATTTTTTTGATAATTCCAAAAATTCATTTGCATTTTGCCCAAAAAAGACACTTTTTTTTGGTGATTCGGTAGATTGCATCGGGATTTTTCGCCGTTTTTTTGCGTAAAAAAATTGGGCAAAATCACCAGAGCGCCGCCTGCAGCGCAAAAAACAGCCGCGGCGTTCCCGCGGCTTCGGCATCATTCGGCAAAACGTACGGCAAGGGACGTCGGACGCAATAGTACGAGAGCAAAACGCTTCATGTCTTTTGTCTTTTTCCCCTTGCCGTTGGCAGGGTTAACGCCTCTTTCCTTTATCCGCAGCAGACGCTGCAATAGGAGTAACCCTCTGAAAGCAGCTGCGGCAGCTGCGATGCATCTACTTCGGCGCGATTCTCCGCTTTAAGAGATTCGGCATAACGGCAGTCCGCCTTGTGGATCTTTTTGGAGTTGGTGTTGACCACATACTCCGCCGCGGCGGGCTGCGTCTCAATGCTCTGTATCGGCGTTTGCGTTGTGGGCACAGGCGAGGTAGTCTCCTCTTCATACCAGCGAATGGACGGCACTGTTTCAGCTTCGGCAGGCGCCAAACGATCCTGCACAGTGCGATTGAGCAGCACCTGATTGCCCAGCAGTACGGCGCCAAGCACCGCACAGACCAGCGCGCATGCCATCAGGATCAAGGGGCGTTCTCCGAGGAAGTCCGCAAGTTTTTCAAACCCTTTCTTCATTGCACATACCCCTTGCAGTGCGCGCACATGGAATACCCGTCGTTCAGGTATTCCTCCAGCTGCTCGGCAGAGATTTCCAGACGGTTTTCTTCTTTCATGTTTTTCACATAGGAACAGTCCGGGCTATGGATCTTTTTAGAATTGGTATTGACCACAAGCACTTCGGAAAGCTGTGTGGACTTTTCCGTCGTGGTCGTCTGCCGGCGGGTCGTTGCCGTGCGCACCGCCCGGTTGCGCTGTGTTGTCGGTTCAGTCTGCTGTACGCTGTCCACAGGCGCAGTCGTTTCCGATTCGGTCAAAGGCAATGGAGACTCGTCCGACACTGCGGTAGGCGCCAACGTTTCCGTCACGGTCACTTTGGCTTCAGAATTCTGCGATTCGGGCAGTGCGTCGAGCGTCGCGCGCAAGGAAAACTGCATGCCGAGCGTACAGCCGAGCAGCACAAATGCCAGTAAAAAGAAAGCGGCGGTGAACAGGGTCGCGTTCCGTTTCCCATTCATCGCCGTCACATCCTTTTGGTAAAAATTTCCAAAGCGAAAGAATATGACAATATCATACACAATAATTTTGCGCTTGTCACAAATTGTGCTTCATTATCACAGAACAGCCGGGCTGCCGTGCAGTTCCAAAACGCTTGCATCGAGGCTCTGTGCTTCACGCCGGTCATGTGTCACAAACAAAACGGGTCGGCGCAGCGCTTCCTTCTGCAGCAACGGCAAAAGCGCTGCGCGTAAGCTGTCGTCGAGCCCCTGGAAAGGTTCATCGAGCAACAGAAAATCGCTGTCATGTGCAAAAGCGCGCGCAAGCGCCACACGCCGGCGCATTCCGCCGCTGAGTTCGGCAGGCTTTGTGTGCAGTTCTTCTCCGAGTCCCACTTCTTCCAAAGCCCTGCGCGCCGACGCTTCGTCACATACGACGGCAACATTTTGCAGCGCATCGAGCCAAGGCAGCAGACGATCTTCCTGAAACAAATACGTAAACCGCGCGGGAAAGCCGGTTACCGAACCGCTTTCCGGTTTTTCCAACCCGCACAAAACGCGCAGAAACGTCGTCTTCCCTACGCCGGAAGCGCCCATCAACGCCGTAACGCCTGAAAACGAGAATGTATGTGTGAAATGCGTAAAAACCGTTTTATCGGCATAGCGGACGCTCACGTCCTGAAAAGTCACATTCATCAGACACCCTCCTTTGCAGCCAACGCGGAAATCTTCCCGACGAGAAATACAATCAGGCGTTCAAACAGCATGCTGAGCAGGATAACGACCAGCGTCCACGCAAACAGATCCGCCGTTTCGAGGTATACTTTCGCATTATAAAGCTGCGCGCCGATGGATTCACGCGGGGTGCTGATGACCTCGGCGGCGATCCCCGCTTTCCATGCAAAGCCGATGGCGGTGGTCAAGGACGTCAGCAGCGCCGGCAAAACGCTTGGGAAATAGATATAACGCAGGATTTTGCGTTTGGAAAGCCTGTACACGCGCGCCATTTCCAAAAGCTGCGGATTGGTCTCGGCAATGCCGGTTGTAAGGTTCGCCCACACGATGGGCAGAACCATTAAGAACGAAATGAACACCGGCACGCTTTCCTTTTGCAGCCAGACAAGTGCCAGAATAATAAACGAGACCACGGGTGTGGTCTTGATGACCGTCAGCATAGGCTTAAAAACCGCGAGCAGCCATTTGGAGCACGCGGTAAGGACGGCGAGCAAAATCCCGCCGCACACCCCGAGCAGATACCCTTCCATGATCCCGAGCAGGGAGTGCAGGGCTTTCAACCAAAAATCGCCCGTGCCGAGCAGGGAGAAAAGCCGGGAAAACGTCGCGCGCGGCGACGCAAACAGCACCTCCTGCCCGATGCACAGGCTGAGTATCTGCCACACGGCAAGCCACACGCACACCGCGAGACCTGTGCGTGCGGCTTTTTTGCCGATAGTCTTTGCTCGGGTTTTCCGATTAGGCGCCATACCAGAAATCATCGCCGGGCATGCTGCCGCCGACGGACTGCGGATTGGCGTCAAACAGCACCGTCAAATTGGCGGTTGCAATGTCCCGCATTTCCGTGCCGCTCTTAAAGGCGATGCTGCAACGCGGGATTGCCTGCTTGGCGACTGCGGCTTTCGGGATCACCCCGTAGGTCTCGCAAAGCGCGGCGGTATCGTCCAGATTGGTCTGGGTATATTCGATGGACTGCTGGTATTCCGTCAGGAAAGCATCCACAGCCGCTTTGTTCTGTTCCACATAATCTTTACGCGCCACAACACAGCCCATTGCGAGCGCTACACCGGAAGCTTTTTCAAATGCTTCGGACAGATCCAGAACGGTTTGCAGCGACTGGTTTTGCGTCAGCGCGGAGGTCACGTTCGGTTCAGGCAGCAGGTAAAGCGTGGCGTCGTCCGCAGTTGCAGCGGCGGCGAGCGTTGCGACCTCGGCGTGTTCGGAGCGGAATTCCACCGTCACGCTGTCCGTCAACCCGTTTTGTTCAAGCAGGTAGTTCAAGACATATTCCGGCGTCGCACCCTGCCCCGCCGTTATAATGGTCTTGCCCGCAAGGTCGGAAATGCTCTCGAGCGGCTGGGTCGAAAGCAGATACAGTGTGCCGAGGGTATTGATGGCAAGCATTTGGATATTGCCTTCAAGCCGGTTGTAAAGCACCGCCGCCACATTCAGCGGACAAGCGGCAATGTCGTAACTGCCGGCAATCATGCCTGCGGAAACTTCCGTCGGGTCGGTGCAGAGCGTAAAGGTATAGTCGTTTGCCGCGGTGCCCGCGTCGTCGTCCGCCCAAAGCTTCACGGAACCAATGCCCGTCGGCCCCTTGAGCGTGGCGATCCGCACGGCGACTTTCTGCTGTGCTGCGCCGTCGTCTGCGGCGTCGTTGCTGCCGCAGGCGGCAAGCGAGAACACCATCAAAAGGCTTAACAGCAATGCGATGGTCTTTTTCATAAACAATATCTTCCTTTCACGGTCACGCCGAAGCGTGCCAAAAAATCTACAAGGTTAATGCAATGGTTTTTCCCTCGTGCCGGAGCTTTCCGGCAGCTGCGAGGCTGTCAAGCGCACGATAGATGCCCGCGCGGCTGACATTGATCTGGCGGGAGATCTCCGTGACGTTCACATTGCGGATCTCCCCGCTTTCGCCGCAGATACTCTGCAGATATGCGAACAGGCGTTCCTCGGCGGTCGGAGCGGTGTATGCCTCGATCTTTCGATTGAGAAAATAAATGCGCTCCGAAAGATACGTGATGTACGCGACGGCGAATTCGCGGTTCTGCGTCACGAGCGCGTCCACCTTCTCTTTTTCGAGGAAGAGCACCCGGCAGGCGGTTTTGGCGACGATGGAATTTACGAACCCCTCGGCGCGGTTATAAAGCGTTACGGTGCCGAACTGCCCGCCGCGCTTTAAGACGCTGACGGTCACATGGTCCTTCATCACCCGTGCTTCGCCGCGCAGCAGCACGCCAATACAGCGCGCGCGGCTTTCACGCGAAAAGATCAGGTCGTCTTTCCTGTAAGTATGGACATGCACGGGGCCTTCTAACAGCGCGTCGATTTGCTCAAGCGGCAATACTGAAAAAATATTTGCGCCGGAAAGCACCTCGGCGCACTGCTTTTTCAACGCCTCCGTCATACGTTTCGCCTCAAATCCGTCTCATTTGATACAATAAATTGAGTATACTATATTTTATTTTCTGCGTCAAGACGGCGGTGCGACTTTTTTACGGCGCTGTAAAAATTCGGAAAAATTCATAAAATGTTTGCAAAATGCTCTTGTTTTTTCACGATCCGTTTGATAAAATTTTAACGTAAGCCGCGTTGCGGTGAGATTATATGAAGGAGTGTCATTTATGGCAAACAGATTTATTCTCAACGAAACTTCCTACCACGGGAAGGGCGCGATCCAACACATTGCGGACGAAGCGATTGCGCGCGGGTTCCACAAGGCATTTCTCTGCTCGGATCCGGACCTGCTGAAATTCGGTGTTACCAAAAAGGTCACCGACATTCTGGACGCGAAGGGTCTTGCCTACGAGATCTATTCCGACATCAAACCCAACCCCACCATTGAAAACTGCCAGCACGGTGTGGACGCGTTCAAAGCTTCGGGCGCGGATTACCTGATCGCCATCGGCGGCGGCAGCTCGATGGATACGGCGAAAGCCATCGGCATTGTGGCGGCCAACCCCGAATTCTATGACATCCGCAGTCTGGAGGGTACCGCGCCCACCAAGAACAAGGCGGTGCCGATCATCGCTGTCCCCACCACGGCAGGCACGGCAGCGGAAGTCACCATCAACTATGTCATTACCGATGCGGAAAAGAACCGCAAGATGGTCTGTGTGGACGTGCATGACATCCCCGTTGTCGCTGTGGTCGATCCGGATATGATGTCCAGCATGCCGAAGGGCCTTACAGCCGCGACCGGCATGGACGCGCTCACCCACGCGATCGAAGGATACATCACCAAAGGCGCCTGGGCACTTTCCGATATGTTCCACATCAAAGCGGTGGAGATCATTTCGGATTCGCTGCGCGACGCGGTGGCAAACACCCCGGAAGGGCGCGAAAACATGGCGCTCGGTCAATACATTGCCGGCATGGGCTTTTCGAACGTCGGCCTTGGCCTTGTGCACTCTATGGCACACCCGCTCGGCGCGCTGTATGACACCCCGCACGGTGTGGCAAACGCAATCATCCTGCCGACGGTCATGGCGTACAATGCACCGGCAACCGGCGAGAAGTATCGGGACATTGCCAAGGCAATGGGCGTGGCCGGCGTAGATGAGATGTCTCTGGAGGACGCGCGCAAAGCGGCGATCGACGCCGTCCGCAAGCTGTCGCAGGATGTGGGCATTCCCGCAGACCTCAAAGAGATCGTTAAGCCCGAAGACCTCGACTTCCTGGCGCAGTCTGCCTACGACGATGCGTGCCGTCCCGGTAACCCGAGAGACACAAGCGTTGCGGAGATCAAGGCGCTGTACGAGTCGCTGATCTAACCGAAAATAAAATACACAAAAAGCGGTATCGCAACTGCGATACCGCTTTTCTCATGGCTTGAAAATTTATGCGCCGCGCTCATCGCCGAAGAAGAACAGCGCAACTGTGCCGGGGCCTGTATGCGCACCGATGACCGTGCCGATGCTGTTGATCATGACCTTGCCGTTTAAGTTCGGGAACGTCGCTTCCACACGGTCGGCCACAGCGCGGGCGTCCGCTTCGCAGGCCGAATGCGACATAAAACATTTTCCGCTGTAATTCCGCCCGCCGTCGGCATGTTCCACCATTTTGGCAACGATCTCTTCGATGGCTTTTGCTTTGCCGCGGCATTTCTGGCGCGGAATGAGCTTGCCTTCGTTGTTGACATTCAAAAGCGGGCAGATCTTAAGCACCGTACCGAAAAAGCCCGCCACAGGCGTCACACGACCGCCCCGGATGTAGCTGGTCAAATCCGTAGAGAAAAACCAGTGGTGCAGACGCAGCTTATTGGCTTCTACCGCAGCACAGACCTCTTCGGCAGATTTGCCGCTGTCGCGCAGGTCTGCGGCGTAATCGACCAAAAGGCCGTATCCGGAAGAAGCGGCAAGGGAATCCACAATGTGCAGCTTTGCATCCGGATACTGCTCCAGCAAGGTCTCGCGGGCAATCCGCGCGGAATTCACAGAACCGGAAAGGCCGCTGGAAAATGCAAGGTGCACCACTTCCCTGCCCTCTTTTAAGAACGGCTCAAAATACTCGATATATTGCTGCACATTGATCTGGGATGTGGTCGGCTGGGCACCGTCCGCAATGCGCTTGTAGAAATCGTCAAAAGGGATCGTCTGCCCAAGGTCATCGAGATACTCTTTGCCGTCCATCTGAAAATGGAAGCAGGTAAAATGGATGTCGCGCTCCTCAAAATAGGACAGCGGCAGATCTGCCGTCGAACAACAGGACAAAATAAAATCAGATTGCATGGGTTTCTTCTCCTATGTTGAAATTACGTCGTCTCCTCTTTGGCGCGGAGGCGTTCGCTGATTTGGAATTCTTTGCCGTCGGTGCCGAGATGATATATGGGGAAGCGCTTGACGTTCCATTTCCGTTTTTCCAAACGCGAATAGTACACGCCTGTTTTGCGCCAGTAGGTCTTCAGCCAAAGCAGACGCTTTTTGAAGTCCTTCCAGCGGCGAAGCTCCGGATGCGTCCACGCGGCCTCCGCGAGGGCGGCAAGGCGCGGGAACATGGCGAATTGCAGCGCCTGCTCACTGTCGATCCATTCCGACCAGTGCGTGCATTCGATCCCGCGGACACGCTGCCCCGGTTTGCCGAAGCCGACTTTGGATTCCTTGAATTTATACGCCTTTTTCAACGGGATGTTCGCATAAGAAACATCAAAATAGAAAAAGGCATCCGGCGACAAAATAAACTCGCGCTTGTAAGACTGCTGCCGCACGTCGCTGACATTGTGCGCATGCCAATACTGGCACACAATGCTTTTGTCAAAGCCGTCGCCGATACAGTCGTTCCAAGCGATGGTGGTTTTTCCGTACTTCTTGACGATCTCGTTGGCGCGGCTCATGAAAAGCCCCTGAAGCGCTTTACCGTCTTTCAGACCGTTCTCTTCCATCAGCGCGCGGCATTTCGGGCATTTTTCCCAGACCTTGTGCCCTTCGGACGCTTCGTCTCCGCCGAGATGAAAATAGCGCCCCGGGAACAGCGCGCAAAGCTCACCGAAAAGCTTATCCAGGAAATCATAGACTTCCTCATTACCTGCGCAGAGGATCGTGTCAAAGACGCCGTTTTCATTTGTGACCTCGACCGGTTCGCCGAAGCAGGAAAGCTGCGGGTATGCCGCAAGAATCGCCGTGGTGTGGCCGGGAATATCAAACTCGGGGATCACTTCGATTTGCAGCGACGCGGCATAGGCAACGACCTCGCGGATCTCTTCCTGCGTATAGTAGTGGAAGTATTCCCCGCCGCGATGCTCCATCCCACAGCCTTTGAGCCCGGCATATTTGCGTTTTGCACCGATGGAAACGAGTTCAGGGAATATCTTGCTTTCTACGCGGAATCCCTGGTCGTCGGAAAGATGCCAGTGCAGCGTGTTGAGCTTGAGCATCGCCATGGAATCAAGCACCCGTTTGACAACATCTTTGCCGAAGAAGTGGCGCGCGTCATCGATCTGCACGCCGCGGTATGCATATTGTGGTTCATCCGCGATGAACAGCCCCTCGACAGTGGCTTTTCCGTTCTGTTTTTTCGCCTGCATCAGGATCGTGCGCAGGGTGACCGCACCGTAAAACGCACCCGCCGGGTCGGACGCTTCGATCAAGATGCCGTCATTGGAAACACGCAGGCGGTAGCTTTCCGCCGCCATGCCCTGCGTCTTTTTGATCTTAATAGCTCCCTCGCCCTGCCGCGGGGTGGTCTTGAGATACGCGGTCAGGTAATTGCCCGCATTTAAAAATTCTTTGGCGCAAAGGACCTGCGTTCCCTGCGAAACCGTATAACTGCCCGGCGCTTCATCGTACCGGTTGGGTTTGGGTAAAATATTGTACTTCAGCAAAACGTTCCTCCCGTGTGTTTCACAAGACTTCTGATATGCCGCTGCCAAGACAAGCCGGCCACGGCGGCATGCACAGACATTATGACAAATCGCACGGGGTTTTGCAAGCCTTTTATTGGAATTTATCAGCGATTTTTTCAAAGATCTCAACGATCTTGAAACGCGCTTCAAATTTGGGTTTGCGCATAACGACGTCTTCCTCTTCTTCCGTCAGCACGTCGTCCAGCGTTACGTCGCTTTCGGCAGCGGGCAGACAAAGTGGAGGGAACATGACACACCACCAGTTCTGCCCCTGCCCCTCGCCGAGGATCACGCGCACCGCCGTATACACGCCTGCGGGCAGCGTCACCTGATCGTCATAAGTGCGGGTCGTGAAAAAGTCCTGTCCGATCTCGACCGTGACGCCGTAGTTCATGCCATTTTCCTCGAGCACATCCTGCGCCGTTTCACTAAGGCGTTCGATATCGCTTTGCAGCACATGCTGCGCATCCTCGACGGTCATTGTGCCGTCAAACAGTTCGCCGCCCGCTTCGAGCACTGCGTCGCGGACTTTGAGCTTCACCGCCTGATCCGCTTCGCTGTCGGAATTGGCGATGACGTGCATGCGAAGCACATCCTTTCGCACTTCCCCGCAAGCCGCGCCGAACGACGTCACGCTCAAAAGCGCGGTGATCAAAAAGCCGCAGAGCACGGAAAGCTCCACTTTGCGGCGGCTCTCTTTGGTGAAGCGTAGTTTTCGTTTTTTCTGCATCTATGGTTCAATCCTTTCGTTTAAAAAGCGGTTTTGCTTTTCGTAACAAAAGGATTGACTGGATTTAAAGGAATTATACAATATTTTCCTGTTCGGGCTGCCAGCGCATCTGCAATTCGGTTTCACCTGTGTTTTCATCCGTTGACACACCCTGCAAAACAAAGCCCTCACGCTTGTAAAATGCAGCGGCGCGCGTATTCTTTTGATAGACGCAGAGCGTGAGCATTTTGTGTTTGGCTTTTGCATGATCCAAAAGCGCCTTACCGATCCCCTGCCCGCGGAAGGCTTCCGCTACAAAAAGTCCCTCGATGTATTCATCGGAAAGACCGATAAACCCGCACACAGTGCCGTTTTCCTTGGCGGTATAAACCTCGCTTTGCGGCAGCAGCTTTTCAACCGTATGCAAATTGCCCTCCCAATATACGCGCGGGAGGAAAGCATGCGCCTGTAAATTCCCGGCAAGCCAGATGTTCATGACCGCCTGTATATCGGCCGGGCTCAGCCGTTCTATATTCATTTTGATGGTGTTCCTTTCAAAAAAAAGCGGCAGAGACATCTCTGCCGCTTTTATATTTCTTATTTCAGCACACTGATCGCGTCCGTGATGGTCTTTTCCATCGCCTCGCGGCCGTATTTGTCAACCTCGTTTTTATCGCGCGCCTCATGCGTTAAGCAGCCCGCGCCGCCGATGCACCCGCCGACGCACGCCATGCCCTCAATAAAGTTGTTCGGGAGAACCCCTTTGGAGGCTTTGAGAAGCGCCAAACGGCATTCCTCGATGCCGTCACAGGCGATCGGCTTATATTCGAAATCGATGTTCTGCTCTTTGAGCGCCTGTTCCACGGCGTCACGAAGTCCGCCGCTGCGCGCAAAAATGCGTCCGAAGTAGGAGGCATTGTCAAGCGCCTCTTCGGGAAGCTGGGAAAAGTCAATATCGCGGCTGTCGAACAACGCCTGCAATTCCTCGAACGTCAGCACGGAATCCACGATCGGCTTGACGCGGTCAAGCTGTATTTCCATTTTCTTCGCCGTGCACGGGCCGATAAAGACGATCTTGCAATCCGGCTCGTGGTCACGGATATATTTTGCGATCGTCGCCATGGGTGAAAGGTTGTGCGAAATGTGATCCGCCAGCTTCGGGAAGCTTTTGCGGATATAATCCACGAACGCCGGGCAGCAGGAACTCGTGAGGAACCCTTTTTCGGCAAGCTCTTTCGCTTCGGTATACGATACCATGTCTGCGCCGAGCGCCGCCTCGACCACACTGTGAAAGCCGAGTTTTTTGATTGCAGCGATCACCTGCCCGAGTTTGGCATACGTAAACTGACTGGCAATCGACGGTGCAACGATGGCGTAGGTCTTATATGCCGTGTTGTTCTGGCTCTTTTTGAGCATACTGATAACATCCAAAATATAGGACTTATCCGCGATCGCACCGAACGGACACATATATTCGCACGCACCGCAGGAGATGCACTTGTCATTGTCGATATGCGCGGCGCGCATATCGTCGTTTTTCATGGAGATTGCCTTGACCTTGCAGGCGCGTTCACAGGGACGCACATGGTTGGAAATCGCCGAATACGGACAGACTTTGGCGCACGCGCCGCAGTTGACGCACTTGGTTTTGTCAATGTGCGCTTTCTGGTTCTCGTCAAAGGTAATGGCGTCTTTGGGACAGACGTCCTCGCAGCGGTGCGCAATGCAGCCGCGGCAGTCCTGCGAAACCTGATAACCACTCGCGGGGCACTCATCGCAGGCGATGTCGATGACCTCAATGACGTTGGGATTCGACTTATCACCGCCGCATGCCATCTTGATGCGCTCGGCAATAATGGCACGTTCTTTATAGATGCAGCAGCGCATGGTCGCTTTCGGCCCGGGGACAACGACTTTGGCAATGTCGTTAAAGCTGTTGGCGAGCTGGAATTCGTCGCCGTCAAAAGCGATGCGCGCCACCTCGCGCAGCACCTTATATTTCAGGTACTGCACCTTGGTATCAAATTTGCGTCCTTCTTTTCCCATTCTCGGTACTCCTCTAAAAATAGCTGACCTTTACGCGCTTTCCAAGCGACTTCAGCCGTTCGGAAAGCTCCTCCACCAAATGCATTTTGATGTTGAAATTGATTGGCAGGTCGGGGTTCTGGTGCGCGGGATTGATCGCCGTGCCGACGAAGAAATTGACGTCGGTCGCCTCTTCCAAGAGCAGCCGCGCAATGCGCGAAGCGCCGTCCTCTTTGACGTTCCAATCCGCATAAACGCTGTCCGTTTCGCCGTAGCTGTTGGCATATTCGAGCACGCGGCTCATGGTGATGACGCCCTCCGTGACCAAATCCACGCCCTCGATCTTGGCAATCGGTGGGATGTCGGGGTCGAGATAGTCAAGCTGTGTTTCCACAGGTTTGCCTAAGTATTCCCCTGCAAGCGTGGAGGTCGTGCCGCCGCTGACGATGTGCTTGCCCTCTTTGGCAAAGAACAGGGACATCATTTTGTTCACGTCTTTGGGGTCGCGAGGCGGCCCGAACAGCAGATTCACCGATCTGCGCCGGCGGATCTTCACGGTGCAAACGGTCGTGTCATCACCGGGTTTTCCACCGTACAAACGGCAGCACTCGTCCAAAAGCAGAGACGAAACGGTCTTCGCCGTAAAATCCGGACGGACCATTTTTTCGAGAAATTCCACGATTTCCTCGCGCTGCCAGCCAAAGTTCATGGTTGTGCCGACGCCCGCCCAGATCGCCCCGTCGCTTGTAAAGACCAGAAAATCGTTTTCATGCAAGTCGATCTTGGTCTTAAAAATCGTCTTGCCGTCGATCTTGGTCTCGGTTTGGGGATAGTCAAAGCTTTTGCCGTCGCGCAGCAATATGAGCTTCGGGTTATCATATTGTATAATTTCTGCCTCGCGGTTGTCAATAGTTCGGACAATGGTAAATGTAGAATATGCAACTTTTCGCACTTCGCAGATGGGCAAAGTGGCGGCAATCGTGTCCACACAGGACTCCAGACTCATACCGTTCGCGACCATGGTGGAAATAATTGTGGAAGTCAACGTAGACAAAATGCTCGCTTTTACCCCGCTGCCGAGGCCGTCCGCTAAGACCACAACGTGGTTGTCGTCGCTTTGGTCGATGACTTCCACATGGTCCCCGCAAAGCTGCTCGCCGAATTTGTTGACGCTTACAAAGCCAATGTCGGTGCAAAGGTCATTCATCTTTGAGGGACTCCTTCAGGTTGGTCAGGGCGATCTTGGTTTCCGCCGTCGTTTCACCCAAAAGCGAGGCGATCTCCTGCACGATACGCATCTGTTTTTCGATCACCTTATCCGTGACCTCGATGGTGTGGCGGCTGATCTCTTCTTTTTTCGCCTTTTCTTTTTCCTCGTCCGTGATGTCACGCATGATGCACATGAGAATGTGGTACAGGCGGTCGTAAATGATCGTCTCCTCGACGTATTTATCATACTCCGCAAGGTAGACGCGCTTGTCGTGGATACCCACCCCGCCCGAAAGGACTTCAATAAAGTCGAACGGTTCGAGGATACGCACGACCGGCTCGCCGAGCACATCGTTCTGGTTGCGGATATTGAGGATCTGCCGCGCGGCGGCATTGATCTGCTGGACTTCCATATTCTCATTGAGAATCAGAATACCGTTGGGTGTGTTCTGGATGATGGTATCGGAGAACGTCTCCGCCTTTTCCTTTAAGAACGGCAGGCACATGGAAAGCTCCGCCTTGCCGTCGAGCACCGCCTGCGCCTTTTCGCGGCAGGTATTGTAGCCGCACGAACCGCAGTTGAGCTCATCCTCGGGGCGCACCTTACCCATTTTGCGTAGGATCTCTTCAATGGCACGGCTGCCTGCGCGCGGTTTCTCCTTTTTAAGGAAAATCATATTTTTCGCAAGGTCCGCGCTTTCGGGCTGTGCAACGGGAAAATCTGCGTCTCCCGCTTTTTTTGCATATTTTTCCACCGCAAGGTATCCCCGCACGGGTGCGCGGTGCGAATGGCGCATGGTGGGACCGCCGATACAGCTTCCGGGACACGCGGACATTTCAATGAAGCAGTTGTGCACGTTGCCGTCGATGATATCTTTGATGGCGTTGATACATGCGGACATACCGTCCACAGCAAGATAGCTGTACTTCGGATTATCACAGCGCATGGATTTGAGAATACCGCCTGCCGTCGGGAAAAAGCGCGCCTTTCCGGCGGGTTCGTCGTCCTCAGGCGCGGGTTCCGGGACGATGCCCGCTTCGTCGAACCACTCGTCGAGTTCCTCAAAGGTGAGGACGCAGTCTACGATACCGGGATAGTCCTCGCCCTCCGCTTTTTTGGAGATGCAAGGGCCTATAAACAGCGTCTTTGCGCCCGGGTGCTCTTTTTTGAGAAGCGCGCAGTGCGCCTGCATGGGCGACTGCACCTTGGCAAGATAAGGAAGCGCCTCGGTAAAGTGCTTTTGTATGAGCAAATTGACCGTATGGCAGCAGGTGGCAATGATAACGTCCTGTTCCCCCGCGTCCGCCATGCGGTCATATTCATTTTTAACGATGGTTGCGCCGACAGCGGTCTCCGCGGCGTCGGCAAATCCAAGCTGCATGAGTGCTTTGCGCATACCCGCAATGCCGACGCCCTCGTAATTCGCGGCAAACGAGGGCGCAAGGCTTACATATACGGGCGCGTCGCCCGCGAGCAGCGCCTTCGCAGATGATACATCATTGCGAATTTCTTTGGCGTTCTGCGGGCAGGCGACGAAACACATACCGCAAAGGACGCATTCGTCCTCAATAATCTGCGCCTGGGAATCCGAAAAGCTGATGGATTTGACCGGGCAGTTGCGGATACATTTGTAGCAGTTTTTGCAGTTGGACTTCTTCAGGTGGATATAGTTAGACATATCTGTACCCCGTTTCCGTCTGCAAGTGTTTAAATTGAAATCCGGTGAGCAGCGTTACAGCTTTGCGAGTACGTTCTGCTTGAAGAAATCATCGACCGTCTCGGGAGAAACCGAGAACAGCTCATCATCCACCGTCACAGAAACACCGTTGCGGCAGTTGCCCATGCAGAATTTTCCGCTGAGCTCGACACGGTCCTTGAGATCATGCTCCGCCACAAGCTGCTGCAGCCGCTCAACAACGGCGCGCGAGCCCTTCAGATGGCAGGAGCTTCCGATACAGACAGTCACTTTCATCGCTGATTCTCCTTTATACAGTGCGGCAGACGCTTATTCGTAGTCCACAACGTCCAGCCACTTCATAAGCAGCTCTTTTTCCTCCGGGTTGCGTTTGACGCTCTGGGAGGCGGCGACGATCGGCAGCCATTTCTGAACATACTGTTTGGCCGTGTCGCTCTTTTTGCAGAACAGGTTGAGATATTTTTCCGCAAGCTCTGTCTGCCCCTTGAGATAGAACACCAGATAGGTGCGCGCCGCGTCTGCCGAGGCATTGCCCTGGGTCACGTGCGCCCAATCGATGATATAGTTCACGCCGTCGTCGCCGACAATCACGTTGCTCGGGCGGAAATCGCCGTGGCAGACCTTGTTGTGCTTGGGCATGCCCTCCAGACGCGTATGCAGCTCATAGCGCGTGGTCGCGTCAAGGTCGGTCTCGTCGATCTTACGGTTCATCTTATCCTTGAGCTTGTTGAGCAGCGGTGCTTTCTGGTTGTGGATGCGCAGCTGGATGTCCACAAACAGATCCAGATATTCATCCATCTTTTCCGGGTGCTCATCCATCAGCTGGGCGAGCGTTTTACCCTCGATATATTCGGACGCGATCGCCCATTTGCCCTCGACAACGCCGACTTCCAAAAGCTTCGGCACGGGAAGGCCCGTTTCCTCCGCACGCGATTGATTCAGCGCTTCGTTCAAGATATCGGACTTTTTATAGCCTTCGTCAAACACCTTGATGGCGCGGTCGCCGTCACGATATACGGTTTTTGCGGTACGAACCGCAATGACCTTTTCGAGTTTCATATGTGCTCCTCCTTATTCACCGTAATATGCCTTGAGATACATCTCTTTGATTTCGCTCATCAGCGGGTAACGCGGGTTCGCAGCCGTGCACTGATCGTTGAACGCCTGTTCGACCATTTCGTCCAGCGTGTCAAGGAAATATTTCTCATCCACGCCGTAATCCCGGATGGTCTTCTTTACACCGCAGTGCTCTTTGAGGGCGTCTATCTTGGCGATAAGGCCTTCGAGCTTTTCTTCGTTGGTCTTACCCTGAACACCCAGCGCGTCTGCGACTTCGGCATAACGTTCCAGCGTGTGCGGATGGTCATACTGCGGGAAGGTGCCCATCTTGGTCGGGACTTCCGCGGCGTTGAAGCGCAGGACATTGTCGATCAGCAGTGCATTTGCAATACCGTGCGGCAGATGGTGGAACGCGCCGAGCTTGTGCGCCATGGAGTGGCAGACGCCCAAGAACGCATTTGCGAACGCCATACCGGCCATGGTGGCGGCGTTGCCCATCTTTTCACGTGCGACGGGGTCATGCTGGCCGTCATCATAGGCGCGCGGCAGATACTGGAAGATCATTTGCAGCGCACGGATCGCAAGACCGTCGGTATAATCGGTCGCCATCACGGAAGCATACGCTTCAAGGGCATGCGTCACGGCGTCGATACCGGAAGCCGCGGTCAGGCCCTTCGGGGCGGTCATCATCATATCGGCGTCCACAATCGCCATATTCGGCAGGAGCTGATAGTCGGCAAGCGGCCATTTCACGCCGGTCTCGGCATCGGTGATGATGGCGAACGGCGTCACTTCGGACCCCGTACCGGCCGAAGTCGGGATTGCGATGAAATAGGCTTTTTCGCCCATTTTCGGGAAAGTGTAGATACGCTTACGGATGTCCATGAAGTCCATGGCCATGTCGGAGAAGTCCACATCCGGGTGCTCGTACATCACCCACATGATCTTTGCGGCGTCCATAGCGGAACCGCCGCCGACGGCAATGATGGTATCCGGCTCAAAGCTGCGCATTTCTTCCGTACCCTTTTGTGCGCACTGGAGCGTCGGGTCGGGGGCAACATCATAGAAGCAGGTGTGGCGGATGCCCATTTCGTCAAGCTTATCTTCGATCGGTTTGGTGAAACCGCTTTTATACAGGAAGGAGTCGGTCACGATGAACGCCTTTTTCTTGCCGAGAACGCTCTTGAGCTCATCCAGCGCAACGGGCAGGCAGCCCTTTTTGAAATACACCTTTTCAGGCGCACGGAACCACAGCATATTTTCCCTTCTCTCCGCAACAGTCTTGATATTCAGCAGATGCTTGACGCCGACGTTCTCGGAGACCGAGTTGCCGCCCCAGGAGCCGCAGCCCAATGTGAGCGAGGGCGCAAGCTTGAAGTTATACAGGTCGCCGATACCGCCCTGCGAGGAAGGCGTATTCACAAGGATTCGGCAGGTCTTCATGCGCTCGCCGAAACGTGCAAGCTTATCCTGCTCGGTAATGGGATTGAGGTAAACGGAGGAAGTGTGGCCGTAGCCGCCGTCTGCGATAAGGTGCTCCGCCTTATCCATGGCGTCATCGAAATCCTTCGCCTTATACATGGCAAGCACGGGAGACAGCTTTTCATGCGCGAACTCTTCGGAGATATCCACGCTCTCAACTTCGCCGATGAGGATCTTCGTATTCTCGGGGACGCTCACGCCCGCAAGCTCCGCGATCTTGTGCGCGGGCTGGCCGACGATCTTCGCATTGAGCGCGCCGTTGATGATCATGGTCTTGCGAACCTTTTCGATCTCGGGCTTTTTGAGGAAATAGCAGCCGCGCGCAGCGAATTCGTCCTTGACCTTCTTATAGACCTTGTCAAGCACGATCACGGACTGCTCGGAAGCGCAGATCATGCCGTTGTCAAACGTCTTGGAATGGATGATGGAGTTCACGGCAAGCAGGATGTCGGCGGTGTCGTCGATGATCGCCGGCGTATTGCCCGCGCCGACGCCCAGTGCCGGTTTGCCGGAGGAATACGCGGATTTAACCATGCCGGGGCCGCCCGTTGCAAGGATAATGTCGGCTTCCTTCATCAGAAGCGTAGTCATTTCGAGCGACGGAATGTCGATCCAGCCGATGATGTCTTCAGGCGCGCCCGCTTCTACGGCGGCTTCCAACACGACCTTTGCCGCAGCGATAGTGGACTTCTTCGCACGCGGGTGGGGGCTGATGATGATGCCGTTGCGGGTCTTTAAGGAAATCAGGGTCTTAAAGATCGCGGTCGAGGTGGGGTTCGTGGTCGGGATGACCGCCGCAATCACACCGAGCGGCTCGGCAATGCGTTTAATGCCGAATGCGGGATCTTCTTCCACAACGCCGCAGGTCTTGGTGTTTTTGTACTTATTGTAGATATATTCGGCGGCATAGTGGTTCTTGATGACTTTATCTTCCACAACGCCCATGCCGGTCTCTTCCACTGCCATTTTGGCAAGCGGGATGCGCTGCTTATTCGCAGCGATGGCGGCAGCGCGGAAGATCTGATCCACCTGTTCCTGGGTATAGGTCGCAAAAGTCTCCTGCGCCTTGCGGACCCGTTTGAGTGTCTGTTCGAGCTTCTCAACCGAATCCACGATTTCGTAAGTCTTGGTCTTTTCCATTGTACCGTACTCCTTTATCGTAGTGATTACATGGACTGTTTCAAGTGGGCGGACAGCACCGCGAGGGACGACGCGATATTTTCGTTTTGCAGAAGCACGCCCTCCGGGACGTACAGGCGCGTCGGCGCGAAGTTCCAAATCGCGCGCACCCCGCAGGAAACCAGCAGGTCGCAGACCTCCTGCGCGCTTTCGGCGGGAACGGTGATGATCCCGATATGGATGCCCATGCGCCGACAAAGGTCCGTGAGCTTTTCCATGGGGAGGATCATCGGTGCGTCCTTGCCATACATCGCTGCCGCGTCGGCATTGCGGTCGAACGCGGCGACCAGCCGGATGCCGAACTGCGCAAAGCCCTCATAACCGAGCAGCGCGCGCCCGAGCTTCCCCGCGCCCACAAGCACCGCTTCGTTGACGCTGTCGTAGCCGAGAAACGCTTCGATATCCCGAATGAGCCGGGCGGTCTCGAAGCCGGTCTTCGGCTTGCCCGCACAAGAACTGACGGCGGCGATGTCTTTGCGCACCTGCACCTCGTTGAGCCCTAACGCTGCGGCGATCTTCGGCGCGGAGATGTGCGCCGCGTCCTCGCCCTCCAAGCGTTTTAGGTAATCGAGATACATGGGGAGGCGCAAAAGCGTTTGTTTGGAGATGCTTCGAACGCCGGATTGCGCGCCACACATATGCCCTATCGCCCCAATCAGTATTCTTGTATTGATTGTATGATAGCGCAAGAAAACCGCCTTGTCAATGGAAAATTGTTAATTTTTTAACATCTGTTTCACTTGACAATTTTTTAACACAGTTGCCTGAGGTTTTGTGCAGATTTACGGCGAAAAAGCGTACCGGCAGACGGTTAGAAAGGCAAAAGCAATGCTGTTTTTGATCGACGCAAAAAAGCCAAGAAAACTTGGCAAAAACTATTGACAAGTGTACTTGGCAATACTATAATGCAAACACGCCAAGAAAACTTGGCAATTTCATTTGGAGGTTTCCATGATGAACAAGGACGAAATTTTAGCAAAAAGCAGAGCGGAAAATAAAAACAAGGATGTATACGAACAGGAAGTCCTAAAGCAGGCAAGTAAAAGTGCTGTCGTAGTTCAGATGGCTTTGGCAACGATCTTTTTTGTGGCACAGATATTTACCGGCAAAGGCATAAACTGGGGACTATGGGCGCTTGTTTTCAGCGCAAATATGACGATCAACTGGGTGAAATATGCGAAACTGCGCCGTAAGCATGAGCTCGCGATAGCGATTGCCTACACGATATTGGTAGCCGTAATGTCTGGATATTACATCTATAACCTGATTATATCTTCCACGATCCAGTGAGGCGGTGGAAAATATGGACGATAAGCTGATATTAAAAAATCGCCTGAAAGAAGCACGGGCGGAATTGAAATTATCACAAAATCAACTGGCGGATATGGTTGGCGTGTCTCGGAACACAATAAGCTCCATCGAAACAGGACAATTCAATCCTACCGCGAAATTGGCACTGGTTCTCTGCATTGCATTGGATAAAAAGTTTGAAGATCTGTTCTACTTTTGATGCTGCGCGATATGCAAGAGCAGCGGTGCAACCTGCAAAAATTGATAAGGCTGAGCGGTTCGATAAGATAAGACAAAACAGGGGACGGTTCTGCGTCGTGTGTGGCGCACGACCGTCCCCTGTCCTGCATGACAACTTTCAAGAAATTCTTGCCCTTATCCCGTCTGCCTATTGAACCTGCGATTAAGAACAATCAAACTGAGGATAAGGATCAGCGGAAATGCAGTTGCAGCAAGCAATCCTATTTTAAGATTACCACCGGCTATGTTGGAAATGTTGCCGACCATTGCAGGGCTTACGGTGGCACCTAAATCTCCGGCCAAAGCTAAAAGTGCAAACATCGCGGTACCGCCTCTTGGGCATTTCTGGGAAGAAAGGCTGATCGCCCCCGGCCACATAATGCCAACCGAAACACCGCAAAGCGCGCAGCCTGCAAGCCCCATAATCGGTAAAGAGGACAGAGATGCCATCAAGTAGCAGATCACGCATAATATGCCGCACGCCAGCATCGTCTTGGTCAAGTCCAGCTTCTCACTCATTTTTCCATATAGAGTTCGGGATATTCCCATAAACGCCGCAAATAAACAGGGTCCTGCTAAATCACCAACGGTTTTAGAAACACCCATTGCCGACTCTGTGAATGCGGACGCCCATTGCGCCATAGCTGCTTCGGATGCACCGGAGCATACCATAAGCAGTATCAGTAACCAAAACAGCGGTAATCTACGCAGCTGACTGGGGCGCATGCCCTCACCATCTTCTACCAGCCGTTCAATCGGACAGGTAATAAAATTGAATGCATTATAGAATGGCACCACTGCCCAAATCCATGTCAGTATTTTCCAGTTTTCTACGCCGAATACGGTAAAAAAGAGTGTCGAGCCCAAAATCACACCGACTGCACCCCAACAGTAAAAAGAGTGCAGCAAACTCATCACACCATCTTTATTTTCAAAGGGGCAGGCTTCGACAATCGGACTTACCAATACTTCAATCAGACCGCTACCCATGGCATAGAGTACTACTGCGATTAAAATTCCTAAAAATGGGTCCGGAAGCAGTTCCGGCAGAATTGCCAGTAAAACAAGTCCTGCCGCAGACAGCACCTGAGAGGATACTACGCAGATGCGGTATCCTATTTTATCAACAAATTTAGTGGCTGCAAAATCAATTAAAAATTGTGTGAGATAGAACGTAAGCGGAATCAGCGCAATCTTTTCCAGCCCAACCCCATAGGTATCCTGGAAAGTTAAAAACAAGAGCGGCGTAAAGTTCGCGGATATAGCTTGGGTAACAAAGCCGAGATAGCAAGCTGTAAGCGTTTTTTTATAGTTCTTTTGCCCGGTCATGACTACTCCTTTATGGGTAATGCAATTTGTATGCTGGAATTGCATTATATCATCATACCCAAGCGGTATAAAGGCACAGAAAGCCCAAATTTAAGCACTATTTGCCCGAAGCGCGGATTTGACCGGGTGTATATCCATAGATTTTCCTAAATTGGCGGCTGAAATAATTTACAGAATGAAAGCCGCAGGAATAGCTGATCTCCTGTAGAGTCAGCGTCGCATCATGCAGCATCCCGTGTGCAATTTGAAGCCGGTATTGAATCAGCGCGTCCACAGGCGAGCATCCCAAATATGTGTTAAAACAACGGCCTGCCTCACTGCGGCTGATATTGGCAGATCCGGCAATATCCTCGAGGGTAACCGCTTCAGCATAATGCTCATAGATATAGGAGAGCATCTTTTGGATGCGTATTTGGGCATTGATTTGTATGCGTGGCGTTTCGAATTTCGGCAAATCTTCAAAATGTGAGAATATATATTCAAATATACGGCTGAGTTCACGTTGAACAGCCATTTCGTAGCATTGGCTTTGTTCATACATCTGACAGTAAATTTCTTTCGCGGCACAATTCACCACATCATGCCAACCATTTTTATGCTTAAACACGATAAAAGGCAGTGCATCACAGCAAGCTATGGGATGAATATATTTTTTGTAGATTGCACCGGTTTCAGGTGCAACCACAGCACCGGAAAAAACGATGTTTGGCATCGGATCGGGAACATCGCCGGACAGCTGCTTGATACCATGCAGCATATTTCTGTTCACAAATATGCTGTCCCCTGCCTCCAGCATGATGTGCTACCTGCCAACTTGAAACTCCAAGGCACCACTTACCGCAGTGGCAATTTCAAAGTCATGATGCCAGTGTAAAGGACCGGCCCGGTTTGGCAATGCGGCCAGTTCATCATGAAAATAGGAAATAGGGAAAGCTGTACCGTCATGCGGTATTTGTTCGCGCAGTTGATGGTCCAGTATGATCGGCATAATTCGTCCCCCAAAAAGCAAAGGGTTTCTATTTGTCCTTAAGTATATGTTATATCACGAATTTATCATTTTTTCCACCTCTTTAACGCAGGAAAGCGGCGGCAGGAATTTCGCCCTGCCGCCGTGTTCCTAAAGCAAAGATCAAATCATTTTTTGTTCCCCTTTGGGAGGAAGCAAGCGTCCAAAGAAACCGGCGCTTTCGCAGCACACGACTGAAAGACAGAGAACGGTTCTGCGCCTTCGTGCAAGACACAGAACCGTCCTTTTTTTGAGACGTTCGCTTTTTGCGTTACAGCCCGAGGAAAAGGGACGCGACCTGGAAGTAAATGAGCAGCGAGAGCGCGTCCACGATGGTCGAGATAAACGGATTCGCCATGACGGCGGGGTCGAGGTGCACTTTTTTGGCGAGGATCGGCAGCAGGCAGCCGATAAACTTTGCCAGAATGATGGTCAAAATCATCGAAAGGCTCACGATGGCCGCCACGATGACAGACGAGTGATCCATCAGCAGAAGCCTGCCGAAATTCACGGCGGCAAGCGTAACGCCGCAGAAGAACGCCACGCGGAATTCCTTCCAGATGACCTTGAACGTATCGCGGAAATGGATCTCCCCTAAGGAAAGGCCGCGGATGATGGTTGTGGAGGACTGCGCGCCGCAGTTGCCGCCCGTGCCCATGAGCATCGGGATATAGGCAGTCAGCACCACATAGGCTTGCAGCGCCGACTCGAAATTCTGGATGATCCGCCCCGTAAAGGTTGCGGAGACCATCAAAAGCAAAAGCCACGGAAAGCGCTTTTTCCAGATCTCAAACACGCTCATTTTCAGATACGGCTTGTCCGTGGGGGTGATGGCCGCCATCTTTTCGATGTCTTCGGTATTCTCGTCCTGTAAGACATCCATGGCGTCGTCGATGGTGATAATGCCGACAAGCCGGTTTTCCTGATCGACAACAGGCAGCGCCAAAAGGTCGTATTTGCGGAATTTTTCCGCCACGACCTCTTTATCCTCGAGCGTGGTCGCCGAAATGATATTGGTATCCATGATCTCGTAAATTTTGGCGGTCTGCTCAGAAAGCAGCAGATCCTTTACGGTCACGATACCGAGCAATTTGCGGTTTTCGTCGGTCACATAGCAGATATAAATGGTCTCTTTATCCACGCCCGTGCGGCGGATCCTCGTGAAGGCATCCGCTACGGTCATGTATTTTTTCAGATCGACATATTCGATCGTCATCAGGCTTCCGGCGGAGTCCTCGGGATATTGCAGGATCTCGTTGATGCTCTTGCGCACCTCGGGGTCGGTATGCTGCAGGATGCGCTTGACAACGGTAGCCGGCATTTCTTCAATGATATCGACCGCATCGTCGACGTACATTTCGTCGAGCACTTCCCGCAGTTCGTTGTCGCTGAAGGCATGGATGAGGAATTCCTGATCGTCGGAATCCATATTGACAAACACTTCCGCCGCAAGCTCTTTGGGGAGGATGCGATAGAGAAGCGGCAGCTTTTCCTGCGGGACTTCCTTGAGCACCGTGGCAATATCCGCTTCGTTCATGTCGGAAAGGATCGCTTTCAGCTGCGGGTAATCCTTTTTTTCAAGCAGATCTAAAATCGTTTCGTACAACTTTGTTTCCCTCCTGTTTTTTTCAAGTTCAAGAAGAAGCAGGGAACAAAGCACAGACCCTTACAGGGAAACGACGGCACGAAAAGCCGCGTTTTCCCGCCGCGGACTTCGCGGCAGAGCCGGCTCTGTGCCTTTTGTGCTTCCCGTGTCCATTCGTTTCACCTCACAAAATCTGATTTGAATATCTAAAAAAACGCATACCGCCGAACGAAAATCAGACGGTATGCGCACTATGTTTTCGTTCAAGCTTTAGCTTCAGAGGGCGATGAAACTGCGTTAAAGCACACCTTCGCTTTCGATGTGCCCTGTTGACCTGCTGACGGTGTCTCCACCGTTTCGCGGCAGCAGCCCGTATCCCTGTGGGAGCCTTACCTACCGATATTGTTTTTTGCAGAAAATATTATGAACCAAAAGTTCGGCATTGTCAAGAGCCGTCGAAAAAATTCGGTCACGCCTCGTATTTTTTCACGCAGGCTTCGATGGTTTCCAAAAACGATTCTTCCCCGATGGTGTTCCACTTAAAGAACATCCCCGTGCTACCGCCAGAGGTGATGACGCACAGTTCTGATGATGTATCGTCTCCAAACAGCGTAACAGTCATGCTCACGCGGTTGCCGCCCGTGTAGCTGTACCGCTCAAAAACACCGGTATAGCAGCGCACACCGTTTTTGCCGTATAACGCCGAATCTTCTTTGGACGCAGAAACGCTGCCCTGCATGACGGCGTTTTCCAAATCCGAAACGATTGCCTGAAAATCCCCATGCAGCGTCGCTTCGAGTTTTGCCATAGCTCTTCCCCCACTTTTTGCTCAGCCCTTTAAGCCGCGTTCCTGGCGATCCATATCCTCGACCACGATGTCGTAGATCTCGCCGAGCGACGCACAGTATTCGAGCACCTTCCACGGTTCGTTGGTGTGGAAATGGATCTTAATCAGGTCCTCGTCGCCGACGGCCAAAAGGCAATCGCCCTTGAAATGCTCCGTAAAATAATCATGGATGGCGTCTTCGTCGAGATCCTCGCCCTCAATGAGCAGCTGGGTGTCGTAACGGTATTCCAACATAGTGTTTCTCCTTTTTGCGGTATCACGGTTCGGATACCACGGGATTTTTGAATTTAAGACCCGCCCGGGTCGGTTTTTTCGACGGCGCAGACCGAAAGCTTTCCGTTTTGCACCGTAAAACGGATTTCAAAGCCTGCGAACGGGAACCCATACACACGCCCGCCGTCATCCTGCCGATAGCCGGGGCGGGGGTCTTGGGCGAGCACAGCGCAAAGTGTTTCGCGCTTTTCTTCGGGCAGCTTTTCGAGCATCGCCGGCGGGAAGTCCACCTGCAAACCCACTTCATCGGGCGGCACGGCAAAGCCGCCGCGCGCTTCGGGGTGGGCGTCCGTATACGGCACATAGGGCTTGATATCAAAAATCGGCGTGCCGTCGGTCATATCCGCGCCCGCTACAACCAGTATTGGCCCGTTTGGCGTGTTCCAATCGATTTTTTCAAGCTGCACGCAGGAAAGCCCCAGCGGATTCGGCCGGAACGGCGAACGTGTGGCAAACACGCCCATGCGCCGATTGCCGCCGAGCTTCGGTGGACGGACGGTCGGCGACCATGGTTTTTGCGGATTCTCGGAAAACTGCCACAAAAGCCACAGGTGTGAAAAACCTTCTATCCCGCGCAGCGCGTCTGCATTGCGGAATTCCGGTTCGAATACAATCGTACCGCGCAGTGTTTTGACCACGCCGCTTTGGCGCGGGACACCGAATTTTTCGGGGAAATCGGTGTAGATATGGGCAATCACGCGCATAGGGACTGTTTTTTCTATATGCACGGTCATTTCGTATCCTTTTTGCCGCCCTTGCTTTCGCGCTCGCGGATGATATAGCGGGTGGGCGTGCCCTCGAGTCCGAACACCTCACGGATCCGGTTATCAATATAGCGCTGGTAGCTGTAATGGAACAGATCCTTGCGATTGACAAAGCACACAAATGTGGGCGGGCGCGTGGACGCCTGGGTCATGTAGTAGATCTTCAAGCGCCTGCCCTTATCCGTAGGCGGCTGCACACGCAAGGTTGCATCCGCTAGCACCTCATTGAGCTTGCCCGTTGAAATGCGCATGGCGTTTTGTGTATCCACAAATTTGATAAGTTCCAGAAGGCGGTCGAGCCGCTGCCCGGACTTCGCGGAAATAAAGATGATCGGAGCATAGCTCATAAACGAAAAGTCGTTCATCAGCTTTTTGCGTTCGCGATCCATCGTCTGGCCGTTCTTTTCGACGGCATCCCATTTATTGACCGCAATAATACAAGCTTTGCCCATTTCATGCGCGATGCCTGCCACCTTGGAATCCTGCTCGGTGAAGCCTTCAGTCGCGTCAATCAGGATCACACACACGTCGGCGCGCTCCACAGCCATTTGCGCGCGCAGGACGGAATATTTTTCAATACGGTCCTCGACCTTGCTTTTGCGCCGCAGCCCGGCAGTATCAATAAGCATGAATTTGCCGTGCTCGTTTTCGAGCAGCGTATCCGTCGCGTCGCGCGTGGTGCCGGCAATATCGGAAACGATTGCGCGGTTTTCACCGGTCAGGGCGTTGACAAGCGACGATTTGCCGACGTTAGGTTTGCCGATGATAGCAACGCGGACGGTGTCGTCCTCCTCTTCTTCCCCGCTTTCTTCGGGCAAATGCGAAAGCACCGCGTCAAGTAAATCGCCTGTGCCGTGGCCGTGTACGGAGGATACGGCGATGGGATCGCCAAGGCCCAGATTATAAAACTCATAAAATTCAGCAGGCGTTTCGCCGACAGTATCGCATTTGTTGACGCAAAGCACGATCGGCTTTCCGCTTTTTTGCAGCATAGAGGCGACATCCTCATCCGTGGCGGTCACGCCCGTGCGCAGATCGGTGACCAGCACGATAACATCTGCGCTCTCGACGGCAAGCTGCGCCTGGGTGCGCATTTGCGAAAGGATCACGTCGTCGGAATACGGCTCGATGCCGCCCGTATCCACAAGCAGCATATGGTGCCCGAGCCACTCGCAGTCACCAAAAATACGGTCGCGCGTAACGCCGGGCGTATCGTCTACGATAGACAGCCGTTTGCCGACCAGTTTATTGAAAAGCGTGCTCTTGCCGACATTGGGCCTGCCGACAATCGCCACGACGGGACGTGCCATAGGTTCTCACCCTCCCAAAAGATTCGAAAGCAATTCCTGCCCGTTGTTGCCTGTCGGGATAACAGGGATGTGCAGACGGGATTCTGCCTCTTTTAACGTTATATCGTCTAAAAACTTGTTGTTTTCGGTGGAATGGGATGTGTAGTCAATCGTCATCACCAGCGGGATGAGCAGGGCGTCGCCCAAATCCACATTTGCAAGCTGTTCGAGCAGGTCCTGCCCGGTCAGCAGCCCCGCTACGGTGATCTGTTCGCCGAAAAAGCGGTTTTCAATCGGGATGACGTGGATTTCACAGCCGATCTTTTCCGCGGCGGCTTCGCACAGTTCCCGCATGAGCGGATATGCCGCTGTACCGGTCGCGAGCGTGAGCTTTTGATAGCGGGAACGCGCCGTACAACCTCTAAGCGCCTCATAAAATTCTTCGCGCAGTGAAGTCCAAAGTCCGACGCCGTTGTCGAGCTGCGGGTAGCCGTCGTAATAACTGCCATCAGGAAGCGAACGCTCCGCCTTGAGGAAAAACTCATCCGCCGGATAGCAAAGCCGCACGCCGTGGCGCGCTTTGAAATCCGACGAGAAGCGCTCGATCATATCGATCACTTCCCCCGCCGTCTCTTTGGTATACGGTTGAATCAGGAAAAGCCCCTCGCGGTAGCGCGTCAGTCCCACGGGCACAGCGGCGATGCTCTGCACCGCCGGGTATAGCTTGCCGAGCTCTTGAAGGCTGTATTCCAGTTCTTTTCCGTCATTGATGCCGGGGCACAGCACGAGCTGGGTATTCATCTGAATCCCCGCTTCGGCAAAACGCAAAAGGATGGAAAGCACCTCGCCCGCGTGCGGGTTCGCCATCATCTTGACGCGCAGTTCCGGGTTCATGGTATGCACGGAGATGTTGACAGGGGTGATATGCATGGCGATGATGCGCTCGATCTCATGCTCAGAAATGTTCGTCAGCGTGATATAGTTGCCGAACAGGAACGAAAGGCGCGAGTCGTCATCCTTAAAATACAAGCTTTCGCGCATTCCCTTGGGAAGCTGGTCAATGAAACAGAAGATACACTTGTTTTTGCAGTGCTGCTGCTTGTCCATGAGATAGGTTGCAAACGAAAGCCCTGTGTCGGCAGTGGGCATATGCACACGCCGAGTTTTGCCGCACCGGCAGGAAAATTCCATCGTGACGGGTGCGAAGCTCATATAAAAGTCGTAGTCGAGGATATCCTCAATTTCCTTGCCATCCACCGTGAGAAGCGTATCGCCCGCGCGAATGCCCGCAAACCAGCAGCGGGAAAACCGCCGCACGCTTTGGATTCGGACCGCCATACTGCCGCCCCCTTTCACACACGAGAAAAAGGCGGGGAAGACTGAACTTCTCCGCCCTTTTGACTTTTACGCGAAAATCGCTGCACTTAAGCCTCGTCTTTGACGACGACCTGACGGCCGTTGTAATAGCCGCAGACAGCGCAGACCCGATGGGCTCTTTTGTATTCGCCGCAGTGCGGGCACTTCTGAAGCTCGGGCGCGGTCATTCTCCAGACATTGGAACGTCTCTTGTCACGTCTTGCCTTGGAAACTCTTCTCTTCGGTACTGCCATAGTAAGCTCTCCTTATCTTGATCTACGAGGATTCATCTGTCAGCAGCTGCTGCAAAACCGCAAGCCGCGGATCCACAGGCTTTTTACAGCTGCAGGTTGTTTCATTGAGGTCGGCGCCGCAGATCGGGCAAAGCCCTTTGCAGTCCGCCTTACAAAGCGTTTTGGACGGGAGCGCAAGCAAAATATCTTCCCGCAGGAGCGCATCCAAATCAAAATGCATATCCTGCACCTCGACGAATTCGTCGTCGTCCTCGTCCGCAAGCGTTTGCACGAGCACATGGGAAAACTGCTTTTGAAAAGGCGCCTTCAAAGGCTTTAAGCAACGGTCGCACGCCGTTTCATGCGTGAATGAGACATCTGCCGAAAGCGTTACGATACCCGCGCGGTTTTCCACCGCTCCGGAAACTTCGACGGGTTCGGAAATGCCGCTGTCCTCCGGCACAAACGCATATGCGAAAGGCAGCCGCGCCCCAATGTTGTTAAAAACAGGCTCTAAATCCAAAAACATACCATACCTCGTCTTAGCGCAACAAATATTATAATGGCTTCATTTCGGTTTGTCAACAAAAAGTTTGTGTTTTTTGGAAAATCCGCGGGCACGCTGCGCCTGAACACCGGGATACAGACAAAAAGGTGCGCGGAAGCCCTCTCAGAGCTCCCGCGCTGCCGGAATTTCCCTGCGAAAAACGGCGTTAGTTGATCTTTTCGCAATAGGCGAACATGCGCTCGGGGAGATTTTCCAGATCCGTAGAAACGGTGAACGTGAACTTTGTATCCGTGATCTTCGAAAGGTCGTCCACTTTTTTCAGGAAATCCGCAAGCTGCTCGTAATCCCTGCCGCCGATGCGGAAGGTCGCGTCCACGAAAATATCGGTGATGTCGTGGTCGCCGGCGCAAAGTCCGCTCAAGAAGCCGTAGAACGCGTCAAAGCCAGACACGGAGAAACTGTCGGTCGCCACAAGCCGTGCGCGATAGTTGACGTCGTATGTAAGCTTCGTCTCCTTTTCGACGCAGATGACATGGCCGTCGGATTTTTCGATCGCGGCGTTGACCTTGTCCACCAGCAGCTTTGTTTTTCCTGAGCCCTTGTGCCCAATAATAAGAGATACCATGTGAATCTCCTCCTGTAAATTGAATATCTGTGATCCGCTCGTGCGGAAAATGAAACCGGTTTAGCCGCGCAGGCGTTCTTCAAGCGCCTTGGTCATCTCCTCATAACCGGGCTTGCCCAACAGCGCGAACATATTGCGTTTGTAGCTTTCGACGCCCGGCTGGTCAAACGGGTTGACACCGAGCATATACCCGGAAACAGCGCATGTTTTTTCGAGAAAATACACGAGATAACCGAAGGTATATGCGCTCATTTCGGGAAGTTCGATCACCAGGTTCGGCACGCCGCCGTCTACATGTGCGAGCACCGTGCCCTCAAACGCCTTGCGGTTGACAAAACTCACGGTTTTCCCCGCAAGGAAGTTGAGCCCATCGGCGTTTTCGGATTCTTCGGCAATGGTGAGATCCGTTTTCGGTTTGTCAAAAAGGACCGTGGTCTCAAACATCAGCCGTTCACCCTGCTGAATATACTGCCCCATGGAGTGCAAATCCGTGGAGAACACGGCGGAAGCCGGGAACAGCCCCTTACCGTCCTTGCCCTCGGATTCGCCGAACAGCTGCTTGAACCATTCGTTCATCATGGTGTAATCCGGCTCATAAGCGACCATCATTTCCACACGCTTGCCCTTGCGGTACAAAAGGTTGCGCGCCGCCGCATATTTGCAGCAGTCGTTTTCGTTAAGGTCGTCGCTCGTATACGCTTCACGTGCGTCGCGCGCGCCCTGCATCATTTTTTCGATGTCGATGCCCGCCGCGGCGATGGGCAGAAGCCCGACCGCCGTCAGCACGGAGTACCGGCCGCCGACATCGTCGGGGACCACGAACGTTTCGTACCCTTCGCGGTCAGCAAGCGCTTTGAGCGTGCCTTTTGCCTTGTCAGTGGTCACATAAATGCGCTTGGCGGCCTCTTCCTTGCCGTATTTTTTCTCAAGCAGTTCGCGGAACACGCGGAAAGCCACCGCCGGCTCCGTGGTGGTGCCGGACTTCGAAATCACGTTAACGGAAAAATCTTTGTCTTCGCACAGCGAGACGATCTCGCCCAGCGCGGATGCACTGATGGAATTGCCGGAAAAGAAGATCTGCGGCGTATCCTTGCACAGCAGATTGTAGTTTTGCGAATTGCAGTATTCGATCGCGGCGCGCGCACCGAGATAACTGCCGCCGATACCGATGACAACGAGCACCTGGGAGTCGGAGCGGATCTTTTCCGCCGCTTTTTGGATGCGGGCGAATTCCGCTTTATCGTAATCGACCGGCAGGTCGACCCAGCCGAGGAAATCGTTGCCCTTACCGCTCTTTTCGCGAATCGCCTTATGCGCCGCGGCAGCCTCTGCGGAAACTGCTTCAAAATCGCTCTCGGAAAGAAAGCCGTTCAGATATTTCGTTTCGAATCGAATGGTCATGTGTCTTTGTTTACCCCTTTGTTTGCCGCACCGCCGCGGCAAAAATCCATAATCTATGTTGTACTTATTCTATCCTAAAATGCGTCCGTTTTCAATACGAAATTATGAATTTTTTGAAATAATTGCTTTTGGGCGGCAAAAAGGATATCAACTGCAAAGCGACAGCAGGACGCGCCGGAACGCCTCAAGAAGCGTCATCTGCGGGATCTCTTCGGCGCAAAGCAGGCCGCAGCTGTACACTGTGACCCCGTCAAGCTTAAAATCCACACGTCCGAGCAACTGCCCCTTTTCAACGGGTGCCGCAACTTCAGCCGCGATATCGATCTCCTGTGTAACATTTTGTGACGCGCCTTTCGGGAGCACCACGCTTTGCGCTTCGGGGATGACCGGCATAACGGACGGCACCGTGCCGCCGAGCACGCCGACAGCGGGGATACGCGCTGCGTCGACCGCGAGCGTCTGCGCTGCATAGTTGGCAAATCCCCAATCGAGCATGGCGCGCGCACCGTTAAAACGGTCGTCGCTGCTGGGACTGCCGAGCACCACGGCAATCAGTTCCAGACCATCCCGTTTGGCGGTGGCAGAAACGCAGCAGCCCGCCTTAGAGGTCGTGCCGGTTTTCAGGCCCGTGATCCCATCGTAGAACCGCACCAGACGGTTGGTATTGACAAGCTCGGTCTCGCCGCCGCGCAGGGAATCCATCCATATCGTGGAATACTCGCGGATCAGCGAATGCTTCAAAAGCTCCCGTGACATCAGGGCAACGTCATAGGCACTGGTTTTGTGGGTATCCGTCGTATCGTCCAGGCCCGTGCAGTTTTCAAAATGTGTATCAAGCATCCCGAGCTGCTTTGCGCGCTCGTTCATCCGCTCGACAAACGCCGTGCTGCTGCCTGCGACATACTCGCCGAGCGCTTCGCAGGCATCGTTGGCACTGGCGACTGCCGCCGCCTTGATCAGCTCGTCTACGGTCATCTGCTCGCCTTCTTCCAGCCAGATCTGCGAGCCGCCTTTGCTGACCGCTTCGGCGCTGGCGGTGACGGTATCGGTCAGTGCGATCTGCCCGTTTTCGACTGCTTCCATCACCAAAAGCAGCGTCATGATTTTGGTAACGGAGGCTGGGAACAACTGTTCGTGTGCATGGCTTGCCATAAGCACACTGCCGGTGTTCGCCTCCATGAGTACGGCCGCCTTGGCGTTGACCTCGACCTGCATTTCGGGAAACGTCTCGGAATTTGTGGAAACCTCTTCAGCAAACGCCGGCATAGCGGCGCACCACAATATCAGGCAGCAAAGCAGCGCCGCCAAAATTTTCTTCATAAAAACTACCCCTCTCCACACGGCTTTTCTACCATTCTATATGCGCTGGAGTGTTGTAAAAATGAATTTTTATGATACAATAGAAAACAAACAAATCCGATTCGGAGGCGCAACATGACTGATCTTGAAGCCGCTGCCGCTCGTGTCGCGGAGCTTACAAAGCAGCTCAATCATTATATTTACCGCTATTATGTCGAAAACGAAAACGACGTGGATGACTATACCTACGATATGCTCATGCGTGAATTGCAGGCGCTCGAAGAAAAATATCCGCAGCTTTTGCGCACCGATTCTCCCACGCACCGTGTCGGCGGCAGCGCGGACAACACGTTTGAGCCCGTGACGCACACCGTGCGCATGGAAAGCTTGCAGGACGCATTTTCGGAAGACGAAATTCGCGATTTTGACGCACGCGTGCGCGCAGTCTGCCCAGATGCACAATACGTTGTCGAGCCGAAAATTGACGGGCTTTCCGTTTCACTCGAATACCGTAACGGCGTGCTTGTGCGTGGCAGCACCCGCGGCGACGGGGACGTTGGCGAGGACATCACCGCAAATTTGCGCACCGTCCGCTCGGTACCTTTGCATCTGAAACAGGATCTTCCCTTTCTGGAAGTGCGCGGGGAAGTGTATCTCCCACGCGAGACGTTCTCCAAGCTTGTCAAGGAACAGGAACTGCGCGGAGAAAAGCCGTTTAAAAACCCGCGCAACGCGGCGGCGGGTTCACTGCGGCAAAAAGACCCAAAGATCACTTCGCGGCGGCATCTGGATATATTTGTATTCAACGTACAGCAAATTGAGGGTAAAACGCTCACGGGGCACAAGGAATCGCTCGATTACTTACGCACGCTTGGGTTTCAGACCGTGCCGTTTTATACAAAAGTCGAGAACATCAACGATGCGCTTGCGGAAATCCGGCGAATCGGGGAAATCCGCTACACGCTGCCCTTTGACATCGACGGCGCGGTCATCAAAACGGATAATTTTGAGCAGCGCGCACGCTTAGGCAGCACGGCAAAATTCCCGAAATGGGCGATCGCGTTCAAATACCCGCCCGAAGAGCGGGAAACCGAGCTTTTGGACATTGAGATAAACGTCGGCCGCACAGGCGTGCTCACGCCGACGGCGGTGCTCTCCCCTGTTTTTCTCGCGGGCACGACTGTCAGCCGTGCAACGCTCCACAACGAGGATTTCATCCGCGAAAAAGGCATCGCGATAGGCGATACGGTGCTTGTGCGTAAGGCGGGCGACATCATTCCCGAAGTGCTCGCCGTCGTCAAGCACGACCCGAACGCGCCAATCTACACCATGCCGCGGGTCTGCCCCGCATGCGGCGCGCCCGCCGTGCGGGAAGCGAACGAAGCCGCCGTGCGCTGTACAAATCCCGACTGTCCCGCGCAGCTTCTGCGGATGCTCATCCACTTCTGCTCGCGCGATGCAATGGATATTGAGGGCCTGGGCGAAGCGGTTTTGGAAACGCTTGTGAACCGTGGGCTGCTCACGAATGCGGCGGATATCTACAATTTGGATTATGCGCAAATCGCGGCGCTCGATGGACAAGGCGCAAAGAGCGCGGACAATCTGCGCGCTGCCGTGGAAAAGTCCAAGCAAAACGATTTGAGCCGTCTGATTTTTGCGCTCGGCATCCGCCACATCGGGCAGAAGGCGGCGGCGCTGCTCTCGGAACGTTTTAGAAGCATGGATGCGCTTTGCGCCGCTTCGCGTGAGGAAATCCTCGCCATTGACGGGTTTGGCGAAGTTATGGCAGACGCAGTGCTGCAATTCTTTTCCCTGCCGCAGTCGCGCGAACTGCTCGGGAAACTTCGGGACGCGGGGGTAAACATGCAGTCCCTGAAGGTGGTCAAAGACGCACGTTTTGCCGGGCTTACATTTGTGCTGACGGGCACGCTGCCCACCATGACGCGCAGCGAAGCCGGCGAGATCATTGAAAGTTTTCAAGGCAAGACCGCTTCTTCCGTCTCCAAAAAGACAAGCTATGTGCTTGCAGGCGAGGATGCGGGCAGCAAGCTGCGCCGTGCGCAGGAGCTTGGTGTGCCGATTCTGTCGGAATCTGATTTTTTGAAAATGATTCAGGATTGATTTTGTAATTGATAACATTTTCACTGTTTTGCCGTCTGTGGGGCTTTTTGTCCTACAGACGGTTCTTTTTCATCTTATAAATGCGCTTTTGTTTATAAAAAGGCACAAAATAATTCTATTTTTTTCTTGCTTTTTGTTATATACTCTGTTATACTTAACAGGTGAATCGAGAGGTGTTGAATTTGACCTGGCAGGAAATCTACAAAAGCAAACAAAAAGACGTATTGGACGCCATCCGTCTGATCCATGACGGCGATACCGTTGTGACCGGCTTTGCCTGCGGGGAACCGTTCGGCATTGAGGACGCCATGGTGGAACACTATGAACAGTTTCACGACGTAACGATAGTCAACATGCTGACCATGGGCGATTCTCCATGGATCCGCACAGAGATGAAGGGTCATTTTCGCCTCAACTGCATGTTCGCCTCCGCCAGCAACCGGCAGGCGGTCTCGAGCGGTATTGCGGATTTCACCACCTGCCATTTTTACGAGATCCCGGAGATGCTGCGCGTCTACATCCGGCCGCGCGTGGCGCTCGTTATGCTTTCGCCCCCGGACGAGCACGGTTACTGCTCGTTCGGCACATCGGTGGACTATATCAAGGGCGTCTGCGACCATGCTGAGATCATCATTGCACAGATCAACAAATATATGCCGCGCACGTTCGGCAACGCCAACATTCATGTGCGCGACGTTACAGCGTTTGTCGAGATTGACCGTCCCCTGCCGCAGCTGCCGGAGACACCGGTCGGCGAGGTAGAAATGCAGATCGGCAAATACTGTGCTGACCTGATTCGTGACGGCGACACGCTGCAGCTTGGCATCGGCGCGCTGCCCAACGCCGTTTGCCGGCAGCTTTGGGACAAAAAGGACCTGGGGCTGCACAGCGAATTGGTCGGCGACGGCGTAGTCGATCTTCTGGAAGCGGGCATCATCAACAACAAGAAAAAATCCATCAACCGCGGGCGCAGCATTTTAGGTGCTACGTTCGGCTCGGACAAGATCAACCGTTACATAGACAACAACCCATCCGTTGAACTGCACCCCATCGATTACGTCAACAATCCGCTGGTCATTGCGCAGAACGACAATATGGTATCGATCAACTCCTGTTTGCAGATCGACCTGCTCGGGCAGATCGTTTCAGACACCATCGGTCTTCGGCAGTTCAGCGCCGTGGGCGGGCAGGTAGACTTTGTGCGCGGCGCGACCATGAGCCACGGCGGCCGTTCCATCATTGCGATGTGCTCCACGGCAAAGGGCGGCAGCATTTCGCGCGTTGTACCGCTCATTACGGAAGGTTCCGCGGTTACCACCCCACGCAACGATGTGAATTTCGTCGTTACGGAATATGGGGTGGCACAGCTCAAGGGCAGGACCATAAAAGAACGCGCCGCAGCGCTCATTCGCATTGCGCATCCGGACTACCGCCACGAACTTGCGGACGAATACCGCCGCCGTTTCGGGGAAAACCCGCCGACAACGGCAGGCATGCCGCATGTCAGCTAAAATCGTTTTATGGAATAAAAAATAAAAGTAAAGGAATCAGAACATGGCAGTAACAAAATCCATCCACTTCGACATTCAGAGAAAAATCGTCTCCAACATGACCTCGGAAAGCTGGGAGACCATTCCGCATTCCTCGTTCATCTACGACGCGGACGTCACGGAATTCATGCGGGAACTTAAGGCGCTCAACGCCGAGCGCGCCAAAGAGGACCGCTTCACCGTCAACACCGTCATGCTGAAGGTCATTGTGGAGGGCTTAAAGGCGGCGCCGATGCTCAACTCCACCATCGAATTCAACCGGAAGCTCGTCCGCGGGCGGCTGGATCTGCATGACGACATTAACATTTCGATGCCGATGATTTTGCCGAACGGCAAGATGATGACCATCAACCTGCATCATTTTGAAAACAAGACGCTCACCGAAATGACCGCCTATATCCAGGATGTGGTACGCCGCGCGAACAACACAGACCTCACGGAGGTCATGTTTGAGGTCTCGATGGACAACACCCTTAAGGCGCTGCGCAAAGGGCATATCGCAACGGTCATCAACCGTCTGATTGGCTCCAAGACCGGCAAACACAAGGTCAAGACGCTCACCGGTAAAGCAAAACGGGAATACTACGCGATTCCCGAAAAAGACCGGCTTACCTTCCGTGACATCGAGCAGGGAACCGTAACGGTCACGAATATCGGCTCGGTATACCGCTACCAGAAAGGCGCGGTCGGGCTTTTGGAGATCATCCCGCCGCAGGTCGGTGCGTTCTGCATCGGCGGCATTCAGGAGCGCGCAGGCGTAAAGACCGACGAAAACGGCAACAAGGTCTTTGACGCGCGGCAGATTTTGCCGATCTGCATGGCTTTCGACCACCGCGCGGTAGACTTTGGCGAGGTCGCGCCGTTCTTAGTAAAATGCGACGAGATCTTTGCGAACCCGTCTGTGATCCGCGAGTGGGTCTAAGCAATCTCATACACATACACATACACATACAAAGAGACGCCGCTGCCCCGATTTTCCGGGACGGCGGCGTTTCGTTATACGTCTCTATCTTTCGCAGGTCGCTTCTCCCCTGCTGTGCCGTTTTTGTCTTTACAGCGTAAGCTGCTCGCCCGCATCCTCGGCGGAAAGCAATGCGCCGGCGGCGGGCAGAGAACGTGTGCGGTAGCGGGCGGGTTTATGGAATTCGCCCTCGCGGTAATCGCGAACGCTTTGCACACGGTGACCTTTTTTTAATGTCATCACCGCGACACCCTGCGTATCCTTGGTGGTTTTCGGCGCGATTGCACCGGTGTTCAAAAGCAGCAGCCGCCCTGCGGTGGACTGCACGACCAACTCGCAGTCCTCGGAAATTTGACGGATCGCCGCGAGCGGGAATTTGTCGCAATAGGCCTTGATCAGCTTTTTGCGGTTGGTCTTGGTGGCGTAGGCGGAAAGATCCACCTTCGCCAGTTTGCCGTTTTCAAAGAAGAACAGCATATAGCCTTTATAATCGGTCGTGACCGCCATGTAAATGGCGGACTCGCCTGCATCCATATGCAGCTTGGAGGGCACGAAATCGCCCAAAACGCTCGCCTTGGAATCTTCAAAATCCGCAGCTTTTGCCTTATACACTTGGCAGCGGTCGGTGAAGAAGAGAAGGTCTGTGTTATTGGTCGCTTCCACGGTCCGAAGCAGGCTGTCACCGTCCTTCATCTTCTGTTCGCCGCTCATGCGCAGCGACTGCGGCGTGATCTTTTTGAAGTACCCCTCTTTGGTGAAGAACAGATGCACGGGGTAATCCGGGATCTCCTCAGCCGCTTCGTCGTCTGGGTCGGCATCGGCGAAAATAATTTCGCTGCGGCGCGGGATGGCATATTTTTCCACAACATTTTTCAGTTCCGAGACGATGATCTTTTTCACGCGCGCACGGCTTGCGAGGATGTCTTCCATATCCTCGATGCGCTCGCGCAGATCTTTGATGTCCGCGGTGCGCTTGAGGATGTATTCCCGGTTCAAGTGGCGCAGCTTGATCTCGGCAACGTATTCCGCCTGTATCTTGTCAATCCCGAAGCCGATCATCAAATTCGGCACGACCTCGGCTTCTTCGTCGGTAGAACGGATGATGCGGATAGCCTTGTCAATATCCAAAAGGATCTTTTGCAGGCCCTCCAAAAGGTGCAGGCGCTCTTTCGCGCGGTTCAAATCGAAATAGGTGCGGCGGCGCACGCATTCCGAACGGAACGCGATCCATTCGAGCAGCAAATCGCGCACGCCGAGCACACGTGGCACGCCGGCGATCAGCACGTTGAAGTTGCAGGCAAAGGAATCTTCGAGCGGCGTGGACTTATACAGCTTTTTCATCAGCTTATCGGGGTCTGTGCCGCGTTTGTAGTCGATCGTGATCTTTAAGCCCTTTTTATCCGTCTCGTCGCGCACGTCGGAAATCTCGCGCGCGGCGCCGCTTTTGACTTTTTCGATGATCTTGTCAATGATCGCTTCCGCCGTTGTGGTGGGTGGGATCTGCGTGATGTCGATGCAGTGGTTGGTTTTATCGATCGTATATTTCGAGCGGACCTTAAACGAGCCGCGCCCGGTGCGGAAGATCTCGCGCATTTGCGCTTCGTCATAGACGATCTGCCCGCCGCCGACGAAATCGGGCGCTTTGATGATCTCATTTATATCGAAATCCGCGTCCTTGATTAACGCTTCGGTCGCCTCGCAGATCTCGCGCAGATTAAACGAACATATCGACGACGCCATACCGACGGCAATACCCGTGTTGGCGTTGACAAGCACGGACGGGAACGTCACGGGGAAGAGCGTCGGTTCCTTCATGGTGTTGTCGTAGTTATCGACGAAATCCACCGTGTCCTTATCGATGTCGGCAAACAGTTCGGCGGCGATGGGCTCAAGTTTGGCTTCCGTATAACGGGAGGCAGCGCACTGCATATTGCGCGAATACGCCTTACCGAAGTTGCCCTTGGACTGGATATACGGGTGCAAAAGCGCTTCATTGCCGCGTGTCAAACGCACCATAGTCTCATAGATCGGCCCGTCGCCGTGGGGGTTAAGCTGCATCGTGCGGCCGACGATATTGGCGGACTTGATGGTGCCGCCCGAAAGCAGCCCCATTTTATACATGGTATACAACAGCTTGCGGTGCGAGGGTTTGAAGCCGTCGATCTCGGGGATGGCGCGCGAAAGGATGACGCTCATGGCATAGGGCATATAGTTCGTTTCGAGCGTTTCGGTGATGTCCTGCTCTACGACCTCGCCCGCGCCTAAAATATGTGCGTTCGGCTGCGCTTCTTCGCGCTGCACCGCTTTTTGTCTCGGTTTTCTCGGCATTCTGCTATTCTCCTTTATGCGCTCACTTTACGAAATGTCTGCAAGTTCCAGATACATGTGCCCGTTTTCGGCGATGTGTTCCTTACGTCCCTGCAGATTGTCGCCCAAAAGCAGGTCGAACTTGTCGGAGACCGCCTCAGGTGAGGCATCCGGCTCCACTTTTATAAGGCGGCGCGTTTTCGGGTTCATGGTAGTAAGCCACATCATATCCGCTTCGTTTTCGCCGAGACCCTTCGAGCGCTGGATGGTGAATTTACGGTCGCCGAGGCGCTCAAGCACCTCCTGCTTTTCCTTTTCGGTATAGCAGAACCAGGTTTCGTCCTTCGAATTGATCTCATACAGCGGGGATTCCGCGATATAGACCTTGCCCGCACGGATGAGCGTCGGCATCAGGCGATAGATCATGGTGAGGATCAGCGTGCGGATCTGGAAGCCATCCACGTCGGCATCGGTGCAGATGATGACCTTGCTCCAGCGCAGATTCTCGAGGTTGAAAGAGGAAAGCTCCTTACTCGCCTTGCCCGTGACCTCCACCCCGCAGCCGAGGACCTTGATGAGGTCAACAATAATATCGCTTTTGAAAATCTTGTTATACTCCGCTTTCAGGCAGTTGAGGATCTTGCCGCGCACGGGGATGATCGCCTGAAAGGCGCTGTCGCGCGCCTGCTTGCACGCGCCGAGCGCGGAATCGCCCTCCACGATGAAGATCTCGCGTTCACTGACGTCTTTCGAACGGCAGTCCACGAATTTTTCGACGCGGCTGGTGAGGTCGCTGCCGGTCTGCAAAGTCTTTTTCAGATTCAGGCGCGTGCTTTCCGCCTTGACGCGCGAGCGCATATTGATCAGCACCTGATTGCCGATCTTTTCAGCCTCCAGCGGGTTTTCAATAAAGTAGATTTCGAGTTGGTGGCGGAAGAACTCAGTCATCGCCTCTTGGATGAATTTATTGGTAATGGATTTTTTCGTCTGGTTCTCGTAAGACGTCTGCGTCGAGAACGAGGACACGACGAGCACGAGACAATCCTCCACATCCTGGAAGCTGATCTTGCCGTCTGTTTTCAAATATTTGCCGCTCGATTTCAGGTACGCGTCGATCTGCGAGACAAACGCGCTTTTAACCGCTTTTTCAGGCGCGCCGCCGTGCTCGAGGAAACTCGAGTTGTGATAGTATTCTTTGAGCTGCTTTTTATTGGAAAAGCAAAGCGCGGCGTTGATCTTGACCTTATACTCAGGCTTGTCCGCGCGGTCGCGGCCCTTGCGCTCCGTCTGCCAGAACTGCACGTCGGAAAGCCTGTCGTCGCCGACAAACTCCTTGACGTAATCCACAATGCCGTTTTCGTACATGTATTCGTAGGTATCGAAGCTGTTGGGGCCGACCTGGTCGCGCAGAACGAAACGCACGCCTGCATTGACCACAGACTGGCGGCGCAGGGTATCCTGATAAAAGGAAAGCGGGATGTCGATATCCGTAAACACCTTTAAGTCGGGCTTCCAGCGGATGCGCGTGCCCGTGTCACGCTTATGGTACGGTTCGCGCTGCAAGTCGCCGTCGGGATTGCCCTCTTTGAAATGCATGACGTATTTCATACCATTTTTGTGGATCTCCGCTTCCATATACTCCGAAGCATACTGCGTGGAGCAAAGGCCAAGGCCGTTAAGCCCCAGGGAATACTCATAGCTGCCGCCGTCGTTGGTGTTATATTTGCCGCCGGCATACATTTCGCAAAACACCAGTTCCCAGTTATAGCGCTGTTCCTTTTCGTTATACTCCATGGGAATGCCGCGGCCGAAATCCTGCACCTCAATGGATTTGTCGAGATAACGGGTTACAATGATCTTGTCGCCAAACCCTTCACGCGCTTCGTCGATGGAGTTAGACAAGATCTCGAACATCGCATGCTGGCAGCCGTCAATGCCGTCCGAACCGAAAATTACGCCCGGGCGTTTGCGGACGCGGTCCGCGCCTTTTAACTGCGATATGCTCTCTTCCGTATATGCCGCTTTTTTCGCCATGCTTTGTTTCCGTCCTTTTAATTCCAGCGTATTCCAAAATTCCGCAGTATATTTTACACGATATGTGGGGGATTCGTCAAGTTTATTCAAATGTATTTTGTGTTTTCGGCATGGCAGCCTTGACTTTCTTTTTCATCTGTGTTATAGTCCTTTTTCAGTACGAATTCGTACTAAGGAGTGTGTGCCATGCAGAAAGACTTTATGCGCATCCGGCGGCTGACGCTTGCCGTCACCAAAAATGACGGGGCATATTATTATTTTGCCCGACGGCTCCACGTCAATGAAAACACGCTGGCGCTTCTTTACGCGCTCGACGACGGGAACCTCCATTCACAAAAGCAGATCTGCAAAGACTGGCTTCTCCCGAAGACCACCGTGAGCACGAATGTCCGCAAATTGCAGCGCGCAGGTTATCTGGAATTGCAGCCGCGTGGGAAAACGCGGGAAAAGGCCATTGCCTTGACCGAAAGCGGCAAAGCTTTTGCCAAAAGCATTTTACAGCCGCTTTATAAAGCCGAACAGGCGGCCATGGAGCAGACCCTCGCCCGCTACTCCCCAGATTTTGTGGACGCTTTTGCGTATTTCGCCGCCTGCTTTGAAACGGAAATGCAGACGCAGACCGAAAGGCAACCGATAGACAGAGAAGGATAAAAGCTATGAATGCGTATACGTTATATACCAAAACGCCGCCGTCACGGCTGTTTTTCCGTGCGGCGCTGCCCGGGGCGGTGAGCATGCTCGCGTCGGCGTTATACCAACTGATCGACGGCATTTTCGTAGGGCAGTTTTTAGGTGAAACGCCGTTTGCAGCATTGAATCTTGCCATGCCCTTCGTCATCATCAACTTTGCGATTGCAGATCTTGTCGGCGTGGGATCCTCTGTGCCGATCTCCATTTGCCTCGGCAAAAAAGAGGAAAAGGCGGCAAACAACATTTTTTCCTGCGCGTGCGTGCTGATTGTTGCGGCGGGCGCTGTCATGGGTGCAGTCCTCTTTTGCGGTGCGCCTCTGCTCATCCGTCTGATGGGCGCGGAAGGTGAATTCGCCACGTTCGCAGTGCAGTATCTGCGGGTATACGCGCTTTGTTCGCCTGTAACGACCATCGTTTTTGCCATGGACAACTACCTGCGCATTTGCGGCAAAGTGCGCGGCAGTATGTTTTTAAACATTTTGATGTCCGTGCTCAGCTGCGCTTTGGAATTCCTGTTTTTATATGTGTTCCGCTGGGGCATCTGGGCGGCGGCCCTCGCGACGTGCCTTGGCATGTGCATCTGCGCGGTAATTGCACTGGGCAGCTTTGCGTTTGGGAATATGCAGCTGCGCTTTTGCCGTCCGCAGTTTTCAGGCGAGATGCTGCGGGAAATCGTTGCCGCGGGCAGCCCGAACTTCCTAAACAATATTGCAGGGCGGCTGACGTCCATCATCATGAATGTGCTGTTAGTGCGTTTCGGCGGGGAATCGGCGGTCTCGATCTATGGTGTGCTGATGTACGCCGAAGGGTTCATTCTGCCGCTGCTTTACGGTATGTGCGATTCGCTCCAGCCCGCCGTGGGCTGCAACTGGGGCGCGAACAAATTCAGCCGCGTGCGTGCGATCGAAAAATACTGCTTTGTCGCAAGCGGCATACTCTCGCTTTGCTCGGCAGGCGTTTTATTCCTGTTCCCTGCACAAATCGGTTCGCTGTTTTTAGGCAGCGAAAACAGCGCGCTCCTGCAGGAGACTGCTTTTGCACTGCGGCTTTTTGCCCTCGCCTTTCTCACACGCTGGTTTTCGTTCGCGGTGCAGAGCTTCATGCTGGCGGTCGAAAAACCCGGATATGCCTCCGTCATCTCGGTCTCGACGGCATTTTTATTCCCGGTAGTGCTGATTGCGCTGCTGTGGAAGCTGGAACTGACGGGGCTGTGGCTCAATTCCGCAGGTACAGCGCTGCTCGCCGGATTTTTAGCGGCAGGCGTTCTGCTGCGCTTCCGCAAGCAGAACCCGCAGGTGTTTGAAAAGGCGGTAAAAGCGCAGCGGTGATAAGGGCAAATATAATACGGCTACGGTTACAGAGCATTCTGCGACCGCAGCCGTATTTATTATTCAAGTGAAGAATTCGGCTTATTTAACATACCAAACATAATGGTCTTTGCGGGGTTTTGCGGCGGGATATTCGCCGTCCGCATAGCCGAGCACGAGATTGCCGATGCCCTCGTACTCCCCTTCCACCCCGAGCTCTTTCAGGATCGCTTTGCCCTCTTCGCTCTCGAACACTTCTTTGGCACGGTGGATCCAGCAGCTTCCGAGCCCCAGCGCGTGCGCTGCAAGCATCATGTTGCCCATCACAAGACTGCCGTCATACACGTGTGTCGGGCGGTCCTTAGCGGCGAGCACTACCAATACCGCGGGCGCGCCGTAAAACGGGTCGCTGTCACTGCCCAAGACTTTGGCGTTCAGCGCGGAAAGACGATCGCGCATCGCTTTATTGGTAACGGCAAGGATGATTGGCGACTGCGCATTCATCCCCGTGGCGGCAAACGTCCCCGCCTGTGCCACCTGCTCAATGAGGGCCTGCTCGGGCAGATCGGGCTTATACTTGCGGATGCTTCTGCGGGTGCGGATGGCTTCTAAGACTTCGTTCATACAACATCTTCCTTTCGAAAAAATCTTTCCTGAAAACGAGCCGGATTCCGAAGAATCCGGCTTTTGTTCGTTACGCATTCGGGGTATTGCCGCCGTCAGGCTTTGCGGGCTCCTCGTCCTGCGCAGCTTGGTTTGAGGGCGTTTCTTCACTCTGCGCGGCCTGTTCCGACACAGGCTCCTCTTGCGTGGGCGTTTCAGCGTTTTGTGCTTCCGGCTGTGCGTTATCGCTTTCCGCCGGTTTTTCCTCCGCTTTCGGCGCATCGCTTTCCAGCGGGGGCAGCGTTTTACCGTCCATCAGGGCATAGAACTCATCGGCGTCGATCTTTTCGCGCTCCACAAGCGCCTGTGCAACGACGTGCAGCTTGTCGATATGCTCGCGCAGGATGCTTTCCGTGCGCTTATAGGCGTTGAGAATGATGCTTTCGACTTCCTCGTCGATCTCCGAAGCGACAGCCTCCGAATAATTGCGGATATGGTTATAATCCCGGCCGATGAACACTTCGTCGTTGTCCTTGCCGAAGGCGATCGGCCCAAGCTTTTTGCTCATGCCGTACTTGGTGACCATTTTCCGCGCAATATCAGAGGCGCGCTCGATATCGTTGGATGCGCCCGTGGAAATGTCGTTGAAAATGATCTGCTCGGCGACGCGACCACCCAAAAGCCCGACGATGTCATCGAGCATGCGCGAGCGCATCAGGTGCATTTCGTCCTTTTCGGGCTGATACATCGTAAAGCCGCCAGCCATGCCGCGCGGCACGATAGAAATATGCGTGACAGGATCCTTGTGCTCCAGATAGAACGAGGTGACCGCATGGCCCGCCTCGTGATAGGCGGTAATTTTCTTGTCGCGTTCGGTGATGCGGTGGGATTTCTTTTCCGTACCGACAAGCACCTTCATGGTCGCTTCTTCAATTTCCGCCATGGTGATGGCTTTTTTCTTGCGGCGGGCTGCAAGTAGTGCCGCTTCGTTCAAGAGATTTTCAAGGTCTGCGCCCGTGAAGCCGACGGTCGCGCCCGCAATGCTGCCGAGATTCACATCCGGCCCTAAGGGTTTACCTTTGGCGTGTACCTTGAGAATGTCCTCTCTGCCGCGCAGGTCGGGATAATTCACGGTGATTTGACGGTCAAAACGACCGGGGCGCAGCAGCGCCGGGTCGAGAATATCGGGACGGTTGGTCGCTGCGATGACGATCACGCCCTCATTGGCGCCGAAGCCGTCCATTTCCACAAGCAGCTGGTTGAGCGTCTGCTCACGCTCATCGTGGCCGCCGCCCATGCCTGCACCACGGTGCCGGCCGACGGCGTCGATCTCGTCGATAAAGATAATCGCCGGGGCATTCTTTTTCGCCTGGTCAAACAGGTCGCGCACACGGGATGCGCCGACGCCGACATACATTTCCACAAAATCGGAACCGGAAATCGAGAAAAACGGCACGTCTGCTTCGCCCGCGACCGCGCGCGCAAGCAGGGTTTTACCCGTGCCGGGAGGGCCGACAAGCAGCACGCCCTTCGGGATGCGCGCGCCAAGCGCGCTGAACGCCTGCGGGTCTTTGAGGAATTCGACGATCTCTTCGAGTTCTTCCTTTTCCTCGTCCGCACCCGCCACGTCGGCAAAGGTGGTCTTGCGGTTTTCGTCGCCGCCTTTTTTCACGCGCGCTTTGCCGAACGACAATGCGCGGTTATTCTCATTTTGTACCGACTGGTTCATTTTGCGGAACATGATAAACATAACCACCAGCAAAAGAACCATGATGACGACGGTCGGCAAGAGGCTGACCCACCAGGAGTTGGCCGAGCCGGATTCATAATCCACCTGGATCTGCGCGTCGGGATGCTCGCGGTTGTATTCGATCACCTGATTGTGAATGTCCTCCAAAAACAGGTTGACGTTCGGCACGGTGTATTCATAGGTCGTTTCATCCCCCGCGACTTTGTATTCCAGCCTGCCGCTGCTGAGATTCAGCGTGTACTCGGTGATTTCGTGATTGTCAAAACGGTTGACGATCTGATAGTACTCGGTTTTTTCTCTCGTGCCCTGCCCCATGGTCATATACAGCACAATACAAACCACAAACGCGAGCGGGATAGCAATATAAGGTATCACCGCTCTCCAGTCGATTTTTTTCAACAGACGTTCACTCCTTATGTTCGTATACGGAGGGTTTCAAAACGCCCACATAGGGCAGATTCCGATACTTTTCATCATAATCGAGCCCATATCCCACCACAAACGCATCGGGGATCACGGCGCCGACATAGTCAGCGTGGATATCCCGTGTCCGGCGGTCGGGCTTGTCAAGCAGCGTGCAGATCTTGATGCTTGCAGGTCCGCGCTGCGGCAATATCTCGCGCAGAAACGACAATGTATTGCCGCTGTCCAAAATATCCTCTACCAGCAGCAGGTGCATACCCTCGATCGGCTCTTTCAGATCGAGACGAATCACCGGCTTGCCGGAGGACTGTGTTCCGTTATAGCTTTTGACCGACATAAAATCCACGCGGCAAGGCAGATGCAGCGCGCGTACCAAGTCGCTTAAAAACACAAAAGAACCTTTTAATATACCGACGAGCAGCAACGGCTGCGTACAGTCGCGGTAATCCCGTTCGATTTCCGCGGCGATGCGTTCCACGATTTCGTGAAGCTGTGTTTCACTGAACAGCACACGCTCCACATCCGCCGAAATGCAGGATTCATTTTTCATTAGTATTGCCACCGTCCTTCGTAAACATGAACACGAAACACTGTTTGGTCTGTGCGGACACGGCGTACGGCGCACCGGCGCCGAAGCCGCCTGCCCAAAGCACATGCGCGCCGTCTGAAAGCACCGGCACGGCATTGCGGCGCTCGGGTGGGATCTTTTTCTCGTTCATCCATTTTTTCAGCGTTTTGGAAATTCTGCGCACCGGATCGGAAAAACAGTCGCCGCCACGTCTGCTGCGCAGTACCAAAGTGGTATCCATTTTAGCACAATCCACAGCGTTCGCCAAGACTTCTTTGTGAAGATTTTGTAAATCTTTTTGTTGAAAAAGTTGGATATAAATCGAACCCGCAGGCGTCCGCACGGTTTGTGCCGCTTTGTCGAGATGCAAAGGCATCTCCCACGGCGCCACAGCGGGCGGCGGGAATTCGAGAAGCCCCCGGCGGCTGCACACCACAAACCCGCCGGGCAGTGTGATGCGTTTTGGACTGCCAACGATGGAGAGCACCGCCTCAACATGCGTGCTTTCAATTTGCCGCGCGGTCTTTGCGGAAAGCCACGCATGCACAATGCGGCGCTGCAAGGCGAGCGGCAGTTCCACAAGCGCCTGCTCGTCTACGCCGCGGGGTGTTACCACAGTTTTTGCGGCGGCTTCGGCGCACGTTTCGAGATATTGCTCATCCGCACGCACAGCGTCTGTCATACGGGAAAACGCTTCCAGCGCCGCCGGGTTCATGGATTTCAAAGCCGGCAGGACTTCGTGCCGCATGCGATTGCGCAAATACACGCTGCTTGCGTTGGTGCTGTCGGTCATATAGGTCAAATGATGTGCCGCACAGTACCGCTCCACATCGCTTCGCGTGCAGGAAAGCAGCGGGCGCAAAACGTTGCCACGTACGGGCGGGATACCACACAGCCCGCGCAGCCCCGTGCCGCGCAGCAGATGCAGCAGCACGGTCTCGGCGTTGTCGTCGGCGGTGTGCGCCGTCAAAATGCAGGCGTTCTCCCCTGCTGTATGACGAAACGCTTCGTAGCGAAGCCTTCGCCCGCACGCCTCGTGTCCCTCGCCCGTTTTTTCGGCAATGGCGGGCACGTCCACCTGCACGACCGAAAGCGGCACACCAAGCGTTTCACAAAATGCCTGACAGAATTGTTCGTCGCGCGCCGCTTCTTCGCCGCGCAAGCCATGGTTGACATGGACAGCCGTAATGCGCAGCGGCAAAACGCCCGCAAGGCTGTTCAGCGCATGCAACAGGCAGACGGAATCCGCGCCGCCGGAAAGTCCCACGACAGCGCGCGCGCCCGGCTGCACGCCCTGTGCCTGCAAAAACGCAAGCACACGCTCAGCTATCATAATGCAGCTCCGGCGTGGAGAAACGCGTATACATGCCGTTCCAATGCAGGTCGACCTCGCCCGTGCCGCCGTGGCGGTTTTTGGCGATGATGACCTCGGCTTTATCGTTATCGACCACAACAGTCTCGTCTTTTTCAGAATCGTAATAGGATTCGCGGTAGAGCATCAGCACGATGTCCGCATCCTGCTCGATAGAACCCGACTCACGCAGGTCCGAAAGCTGCGGCTTATGCGATTTGCCGCGCCCTTCGGTGGAACGAGAAAGCTGCGAGCAGGTGATGACGGGGATGCGCAGGTCCTTGGCCATCAGCTTTAAGCTGCGGGTGATCTCGGACACCTCCTGCACACGGCTTTCCGTGCGCTTGGTACCGGTCATCAGCTGCAAATAGTCGATGATCACGCAGTCCACGTCACGCATTTTGCGCACGCGTGCTTTCATTTCCGGCACTGTGATGTTCGCCGTGTCGTCAAAATACAATTCGGCGCGGCTCAAGGTCACGGTCGCCTCGGCGATGCGCTGCCAATCGTCGTCGGTAAGCTCGCCTGTGCGCAGCTTTCTGCCTTCGACGCGCGCTTCGGTGGAAAGGATGCGCTGGGCAAGCTGCTCCTTGCCCATTTCCAGCGAAAAGAACACGACTTTCTTTTTCGCATTCACCGCCACGTTGCGCGCGATGTTCAGTGCGAAACTGGTTTTGCCCATAGCGGGGCGTGCACCGATGAGAATGAGGTCGGAGCGGTTTAAGCCTGTCATGTATTTATCCAGCAGCGAAAAGCCCGTCGGAATCCCCTTGTATTCTTCGGCAAGCTCGGGATCCGTTAGCTTTTGCAGATTATCATACACATCGTTCGTGATAATGTCCGCAAGTTTAACGGGACCGCTCGTGTGTGCGCCCTGGCGGATGTCGTAGATCTTCTGCTCCGCGGCGTCCATAATCGTATCCGCGGGGAGTTCCTCCTCAGCGGCGCTTTTGAGCATTTCGCCTGCCGCTTCCATAAGGGTGCGCAGGTAATATTTTTCATTGACGATCTTGGCGTAAGATTCGACATTCGCGACGCTCGGCACGGACTGCGCAAGCTGGGCTAAGTAATTGCGCGCGCCCGCGTCGTCGTAAGCCCCGCTGGTTTTGAGCGCTTCGGCGACAATGAGCGGGTCTACCTTTTGGTTGAGCATCTTACGCTCGGCGATGATGCTGTAAATCTGCTTGTGCTGTGGAATATAGAAGCAATCCGCGCCGCGCAAAATGCCGGAAACGCGGTCAAAGCAGTCCGGGTCCATCAGGATAGACCCCAAAACCGCCTGCTCCGCATCCAGGCTGTACGGCTCGTTGATTTTTTCAAACAGCAGGTTGTCCATTGGCATATATGTTCACCCTTTTTCGCCGTGCGGGCTTATTCGCCCACCTCGACGGAAAGCTTGGCGGAAATGCCGGTATACAGCTTCACTTCCACCGAATAGGTCCCGAAATTCTTGATGTCCGCCATGGAAAGCTTGCGCTTATCCACCGCGACGCCGAGCTGTTTTTCGATCGCAGCGGCGACGTCTTTGGCGGTAACGGAGCCGAACAGCCGGCCGTTCTGCCCCGCTTTTGCCGTCAGGCGCACAGTTTTATCTGAGAGTTTTGCCTGCGCATCCTTCGCGGCGGCGATCTCCATATCGACGCGGTGCTGTTTCGCGGCTTCGCTGTTTTTGTATTCCGTGAGCGTCTGGGCGTTTGCTTCCACCGCGAGCCCTTTCGGAAACAGGAAATTGCGTGCGTAGCCGTCGGACGCTTTGACCTTTTCGCCTGCTTTCCCGAGGCCTTTCACATCTTTTTTCAGAATCACTTCCATATCGATAGCTCCTTTCCGGTCGGCGCACGCCGTGCGGCGTGTCCGGGATCATTGATTTTCAAAATAGGTGTCGATCGCTTCGTAAAGCTTTTTCTTTGCTTCGTCGAGCGTAGTATCGGGCAGCTGCGCTGCCGCCATGGTCTGATGCCCACCGCCGCCGAGCGATTCCATGACAAGCTGGACATTGATATTGCCCATGGAGCGCGCCGAAATATTGGCGGTATCGTCTGTTTCGAACAGGACAAAGGAGGCATCCACATCGCTTACGGTCAGCAGCTCGTCGGCAGCCTGCGCCGAGATCACGCGGATGTCCTTGGCCTGGATATCTGCCACAGAGATGGCACAGCGTCGATAGCTTTGCGCGTTGAGCACGATCTGCCCGCGCAGCTTTTTATTTTCCATGCTGCTGTTGAAAAAGCGTTTGACTACAACGGTATCCGCCCCGCGCGAGCGCAGGTATGCCGCCGCTTCAAACGTGCGCACGCCCGTGCGCAGCACAAATTCCTTGGTGTCGAGAATAATGCCCGCCATCAAAGCGTTGGCGCAGAGCGGCGTGACCACCGGTTTGCCGCCCATGTATTGCAGCAGCTCCGTCACCAGTTCACAGGTCGAGGAGGCGTGCGGCTCATGATAAAATATCACGGAATTTTGGATAAAATCCACCGTTTTGCGGTGGTGGTCGATAACAACGACGCTTGGGGCTTTTTCATAAAGCTCCGGTGCTTCAACAAAGCTCGCCTTGTGCGTATCCAGAATGAACAGCAGCGTTTTTTCGGAAAGCAGCCGTTCGGCATGTTCCGGAAGGACGAACCAGTCCCCCGCGCCCTGTTTGGTGGCATACTCCACCAAAGGCGCAGCGAGCGTCGTGCGTGCGTTTGTGACGATAAAAGCCTCTTTGCCGAGGTCCCGCGACGCCTTGCACATGCCGATGGCGGCACCGATGCAGTCGAGATCCGAAAATTTGTGCCCCATAATCAGCACATTGTCACAGCCGCGGATGAGTTCACTGATGGCGGACGCCACCACGCGCGTACGCACCTTGGTGCGCTTTTCCACGCCTTTGGACACGCCGCCGAAAAAGCGATAGGTGTCATCGGTATTCTTGAGCGCCGCCTGATCTCCGCCGCGCCCGAGCGCCATATCCAGCGCCTGGCGCGCGTTGCTTTCCGCATCGGAAAGATTGTCGCCCCGGCCCACACCGATGGACAGCGTGACGCCAACAGGCGAATCGTGATATGTATAGCTGCGCACAAGCTGTAACACCTGGAATTTGGAAGCAACCATTTTCAAAAGTGCTTCTTCGGGAATAACTGCGAGAAAACGGCCGCTACCGAGCTTGCGGAACAGCCCCGGGTACTGGGTAAACCAGCCCTCGGTGATGCGTTCCACCGCACCGCTGATCTCGGCGTACTCGCTTTCTTTATAGGATCGGTAGATCTCATCCACACTGTCGATGGCGATCATCGCGACGGCGGGTTTTTCCATTTCATAAGCGTGCGCAATCTGCTTGAGACGCGTATCCTCCGCATACAAAAGCACATAGGACTGCCGCCCCGAACAGGTGATGTGGCTGAAATACACGGTATACGCCTTGCCGCCCACCACCGCGTCAAAGCGTTCCTTTTTGCGAATCTGCGAAAGGCCCAGGCCGCCTGTATACTGCCGGATATCGGCGGATTTGGCGGCGCGCGCGGGCAAAAGCTCGTTCTTGAACTTCAAATTATACCAAATGACGCGGTCGGCGTTGTCAAACACGACGACGGGCAGCGGGAAGTTTTGCAGCGAAGAATTCTCCTCGGCGGAAAAGCTTTCGCTCAGCGCCAGAACCGTTGACCGCACGATGTGAAAATCCCTGCGCATACGCAACACGGTAACAAGCACAAGGATCAGCAATACACAAAGCTCCGCCCCCGCCACCGCAAGATTAAAAAATGCGGTAACGATGCAGAACACCCCGGCCACAAGCAAAGCGGCAAAGGTCAACGGATAGGTACGAACGGCTCGGCCCGCTTTCAAGGCTTACACCCCCATTAAAATCGGCAGGACCATCGGCGAGCGCTTGGTGCGCGCATAGGTCAGCCGCGAGATCTCATCGCGAAGCCGGTTGCGGATCGTGGAAAAATCATGCACATGGTGCTGCATGCATTCGGCAAGCACGCTTTCGCAAAGCCGCCGGGATTCCTCCATCAGCTGTTCGGATTCGCGGACATATACAAAGCCGCGTGTCACGACGTCCGGGCCCGAGAGCACGTCGCCGCTTTCGCGGTCAATTGACGCCACAATGATTATAATACCGTCTTCGGCAAGGCGCTTGCGGTCGCGCAGAACGACCGAGCCGACGTCGCCGACACCGCTGCCGTCCACAAAGACCATGCCGGCGGGAACTTCGCCGGAAATGCGGATTTTATCTTCGGTCAGTTCCACTTCCTTGCCGTTGTCGGCGATCAGGATATTCTCGTTCGGGATGCCCATGGCGCGCGCCAAAGCGGCATGCTTTTGCAGATGCTTCTGCTCGCCGTGCACAGGCATAAAATATTTCGGGTTTGTCAGGCTCATCATGATTTTGAGCTCTTCCTGGCAGGCGTGGCCGGAAACGTGGACGTCATACATTTTTTCGTACACGACTTCTGCGCCCTGCTTTAACAATTCATCCACAACCCTGCCGACCATCTTTTCGTTGCCGGGGATGGGCGTGGCAGAAATAATGACATAATCGTTCGGGCAGATCTCCACCCGGCGATGCTCGGAAAACGCCATACGGTACAGCGCGGACATCGGTTCGCCCTGACTGCCCGTCGTGATGAGCACCAGCTTTTCCGGCGGATAGCGGTTGATGCTGTCCAGCCCGATTAGAATCCCTTCCGGGACGTTGATATAGCCGAGCTCCGCGGCGACGGACACGACGTTTTCAAGGCTTCGGCCGGAAAGCGCCACCTTGCGCCCGAGCTTTTCAGCGGCATTGATGATCTGCTGCACGCGATGGATGTTGGACGCGAACGTCGCCACGATCAGGCGGCGGTTCCCCGCACGGCGGAACTGCACGTCAAAGGTCTCGCCGACTTTGCGCTCGCTTTGGGTAAAACCGGGTTTCGCGGCATTGGTGGAATCGGACAGCAAGCATAAAACGCCTTCTTCGCCGATTGCGGCAAAGCGCGCAAGGTCGATCACGCCGCCGTCGATGGGCGTAGTGTCGATCTTGAAGTCGCCGGTCTGCACCACATTGCCCGCAGGCGTGCGGATGGCAAGCGCCACCGCATCGGGAATCGAGTGATTAACATGGATGAATTCCACATTAAAGCACCCGAGCTGCACCCGGTCACCGGGTTTGATGACGTTCAGGGTGCACTGGTCGATAATCCGGTGCTCGCGCAGTTTGCCTTCAATAAGCCCGATAGTCAGCTTTGTGGAATACACCGGGACTTTTAAGTCTTTCAGCAGGAATGCAAGCCCGCCGATATGGTCCTCATGCCCGTGGGTGATGAGAATGCCCTTGATCTTGTCTGCATTTTCCAAGACATAGGTAAAGTCCGGGATCACCAGATCTACGCCGAGCATTTCGGGATCGGGGAATTCCAGCCCGCAGTCCACGAGCAGCATGTCGCCGTTGCATTCATACAGCGTCATATTCTTGCCGATCTCATTGAGCCCGCCGAGGAATGCGATCTTCAGCGGCGGCGCGTTTTTCCTGCGTCTGCCCGCCGAGTTCTTGCGCGCCGTCGAGTTTTTCAAGCTGCTGTAATACCGGCGCTGCTGCTTACCGGCGGCAGAATCCGAAAATCCCTGCATCAGTTCTTTTTTCGGTTGTCTTTTTTGTTGGGCACCGGATTTTTTGCCGGCTCTGCCCGTCCCCGTGCCGGATGCCTGCTTGCGCGTGGTATTTTTCGACACGGAGCCTTTGGAAGCTTCTTTGTTTGTGTTTGCCATTCCAATCTCCTTAACCATTCTATATTCAGATTTCTGTATGTAGTGCCTGCCGCAAGACGGCGAACAGGCAAAAGTCCAAAAACGTACCAAAGAAACGTATTTTTATTTGCTCTATAAATTCCAATGGATAAAGAATCCGATTGTAATATAATACCGCGAAAACGGGTTTGTGTCAATGCCTTCTCAAGCGTGCTTCGACGTCACCGCTCAGCTCGCGTGAGGCTTCAAAGCTCGCTGATTCCGCGAGCATATAAAGCCGTCTGCCCGACCGCTGCGGCACGAGCAGCACTCTGCCTTTGTCTGTTTGCAGCGCGACGCCTTCATTCTGCGGCTCGGCGTTTTCGTCGTGGAGCACCTCTAAAAGTTCTGTCGGCGAAAAGTCGATCGGCACGCTTTTGCGGCTGACATAAAACGCAGGCAGCTCGCGCACAAGATCGCCGAGCGTTTTACCCGTGCGCTGCAAGAGCCCCAAGAGCCGCACGCTTAAAAACAACGCGTCACGGACATACAAAAGGCTGCACGCCAGGCGTCTTGCGTCGCGGTCACGCTCGTCGGCAGGCGAGCGGCTGTATCGCAGCGCGCGTCTGCCGTATCGGTGCGCCAGACGGCTGATGGCATACGGTGCGTCCGATTGCAGTGCGACATCACGCCCCTCGGCAAAATCCGCCTTGCAGCAGATCGCCAGCAGCTTGTCGTGGGGGATCCAGCCGCATTCCCGGTGAAACGCCGAGACCGTCGTACCATCGCCGCCGAAACGAAAGGTCACCTCGTCCCCGCTTTTCGCCCCGAGACGGTACAGGCAGTCCTCCATGAGCATCTGCACGCGCTCATTTTTGCAGTGCACGGCGACGGACTGGTTTTGCAGAGGCACGCCCGCCTCACGGGTGAGCTCGCGCAGGTACATGGCCTGCATACTCGCCATATCGGAAATCTCCTTACACGCCTGCGGCGAGACACGGGTGAAGTCATCATTCTTACAGCGCGCTTCAATCTCGCGCTCCACGCGGCGCGGCAAAGGCAGGCCGCCTGTACTGCAAAGGTGCAGGCGTACTTTTCCTGCGCCCGATGAAATAAATACACCCATTTGCAGCGAGCAAAATGCGGTAAAAAAATACATCTGCGTCAAAAAGCAATCGCCGAAATTCCAAACGCTGCTGCCCTGCGCCGCCATGGAACCCGCCAAAATATGATATGCCGCGCGGCTTAACGGCTTTGCGTCGGTCGCCACGCCGATCTTCCCGCCAAGCGCGCACGAAGCGATGCTTCTGCCCAGCGCCGCAATCGCAGCGGGTCCGAGTTCCACACCGGAAAGACCGCAGATGCCGCGTTCGGAAAACAGGGCAGCGCGCGGCGCGCCGTATTTGATATTGTGCGACACACGCACGCCGTTTTCAATCCGCTTTTCGGGCCAGATCTTAACATTCGGGCCGACGCGCACAGAACTTCCCAGCACACATCGCGCACCCACGGCGCTGTCCTCATACACCTGCGCGCCGGATTTCAAAACGGCATTTTCACACAACACCGCGAAATTCACGACAGCATTGTCATATACCGCTACATCGTCAAGCAGAACGCTGCCCATAAGCTTAGCATTTTTGCCGATATAGCAGCCATCGCCCACCACCGTGTAAGGCCCGACCGCCGCACCGCGCTCAATTGCAACGTGTCTGCCGATATAGACGGGCGGGATGATCTGGTATTCGCCCTGTGGAAGCTCCCCTGCAGCAAATACGCCGTCGGCAACGGCGGGCAGCGGCAAACGCAGCTTCCCGTCGAGCATGTCCCGCTGACAGGCACGGTATGCGGACAGGTCGCCGATGTCACACCAGTACCCGCGCGCGACATTGGCAAACAACGGTGCGCCGGTTCGCAGCATCTCCGGGAACAGATCGCCGGAAAAATCATACGGTTTTTCCTCCGGTACGCCGCGAAGCGCTTCGGGAGAAAGTACATAGATCCCGGTATTTGCGGTATCGGCAGCAACGGCGTTCCAATCCGGCTTTTCACAAAACCCGGTGACCCGGCCGGCTTCGTCCGCATAGACGAGCCCATATTCGCGCGGGTCGCGCACATGCGTGGCAACAATCGTCGCCTGTGCACGGCTTTGCGTGTGGAAATCCAGCGCGCGCTGCAAATCGAAATCGCAGATGCAGTCGCCGCTGACGACAAAAAACGGTTCCTCCCACCCGTCGGCAGCCGCTTTCACGCTCCCCGCGGTGCCCAACGGCGTGTGCTCGCGCCGGGTGCGCACACGCATGCCGGCAGGAACGCCGGAAGCAAGATACGCCTCAATGCAGTCGGGCAGATACGCCGTGGTCAGCACCGCTTCATCCACGCCCGCCGCATGCAGCCAATCAAAGATGTAAGAGAGCACAGGCTTTCCCAAAAGCGTCGCCATGGGTTTCGGTTTCGTACAGGTCAACGGACGCAGCCGCGTTCCGAACCCGCCGGCGAGAATAACCGCTTTCATCCAAAATCCCCCTGAAAATTCTTTTTCCGTTAGTATTGCCGTGAAAAAAGAATTTAAACGAAGGGCGTATAAAGTGGAGAAAATCCGTCCAAACTACCATCGGTTGACAAAAATTACCATATGCTTTACAATGAATTATGTAAATCTACGCGGGGGAAGGGTTTATGTCCGACACACTTCGAAAGGCTTTGTTTGTCACAGTGCTTTTATTGCTTGTGGGCACATTCTGCGCCTGCGGCAAGCAGCGTGAATTTGAAAAAATCGAGACCACCACCCCGCCTGAGACAGAGGCGATGACGCAGGCGGTCGCCGCCGTACCCGTAACGGAACCGGAGACCACGACGCAGCCCGAATCCCAGACGCGGAGCGGTTCGTCCGACAGGCGCACGCAAAACAACGACGGGACCCAAACTGACACCGATGACGACAGTGGCAACAACAGCCGTGTCGAAGGCGGCGGGGATACGGACGGCGGGCTGGGAACCCCGCCCGAAACGCCCGAAACGCCCGAAACGCCCGACGATCCCGAAACGCCGCAAGGACCTGCAGAGCCTGCGACGGAGGACAAGCAGGAGACGCCGGATCCACCCGCCGTGCCGACGGAGCCGGACAGCGCGCCGGCGGAACCCCCGTCGGGGACGACAGATGCTGCCGGCGCATAAAAGGTCATCGAAAAAGCTGCCCTTTTGCAGGGCAGCTTTTTTGTTTACTCTGCCAGTTCCTGCACGGGACGCACAGGAACCCCTTTTTTCGAAAGATACGCTTTCAACTCGGCAATGGGGATCTCATTAAAATGGAACAGCGACGCGGCAAGCACCGCGTCCGCCTGCCCGACCGTAAACGCGTCGTAAAAATGTTCCAGCGCGCCCGCGCCGCCGGAGGCGATCACAGGGATGTCCACACGTTCGGACACCGCACGCGTCAGTTCCAGATCATAGCCGGTTTTCTGCCCGTCGCGGTCCATGCTCGTAAGCAAGATCTCGCCAGCTCCCCGCCGCTGCGCTTCGCATGACCACTCGACGGCATCGAGCCCCGTGGGCAGCCTGCCGCCGTTGAGATAGACTTCCCAACCGCCCGACGCTCTTTTTTTTGCGTCGATGGCGCACACCACACATTGGCTGCCGAAGCGTTCCGCCGCTTCACTTAAAAGGTCAGGATTGCGGACGGCTGCGGAATTGACGGAAATTTTATCTGCCCCCGCGCGCAAAAGCTCTTTAAAATCGTCAACGGTGCGGATGCCGCCGCCGACGGTAAAGGGAATAAAGATCGAATCGGCGACGCGCGAAACGATGTCCACCATGGTGCCTCGCCCTTCGTGCGTGGCGGTGATGTCGAGCAGCACGAGTTCGTCCGCGCCTTTTTTATCATATGCAATGGCGCACGCCACAGGGTCGCCGGCGTCGCGCAGATTGACAAAGCTCACGCCTTTGACCACACGCCCATCCTTGACATCCAGACAAGGGATAATTCGTTTGGCGTACATCACTTGGCCCCCTTTTGCATAGCGGCGAAATTTCGCAGGATCCGAAGCCCTACTGCGCCGCTTTTTTCGGGGTGGAACTGCGTGGCGAACAGATTTTTATCTATATCCGCCGCAGCCGCATGAAACTCGATGCCGTATGCAGCCGTGGCGGCGACATTCTGCAAGTTGGCAGCTTTCAGATAATACGAATGCACAAAATATACATATGCGCCGTCCGGCACACCGGAAAACAACGGGCAATCGGGGTCGGGGTGGATGGAATTCCAGCCGATCTGCGGGATTTTGAGCCCGATCTCCTTGGGGAAACGCAGGACCTCCCCTTTCATCACCGAGAGCCCCGGCACACCGGGGCTTTCTTCACTTTTCTCAAACAGCATTTGAAGCCCTAAGCAAATGCCAAGAAACGGCGTATCGGACAGCGCGGCCTCCCGCACCGTTTCCAAAAGCCCGGAACGCCGCAGGCATTCCATGGCTGTCCCAAACGCGCCGACACCCGGCAGGATCACCGCATCCGCCGCTTCGATCTCCGCACGGTCGGCGGTGATACGGTTTTCGGCGCCTATGTAATTTAGGGCTTTGCGGACGCTTTGCAAATTGCCCGCACCGTAATCCACAACTGCGATCATATATCGTTCTCCCGAAAAATATGTAAAGAATTTGGATATTGTAGCACAAAACGTGCAAAATTGCAATTTCAGAGGAGCATTTCCACGATCTCGGCGATGCTGCCGACCACCGCACGCGCGTGCGGCTTTAATTCGTCGCGCCCCTCGCGCATGGCAAAAGAAGAAAATTCTTTGATCATCGAAAGGTCGTTGAGATTGTCCCCCGCGACGAACAAATCGTCTTTTTGCGCATGGAACAGCGCGAGCACCTCATAAAGCCCGCTGACCTTACCCGTATGCGGCGCGCAGACATCCACATGGATACCGTTTTGGTGCGCGCAAAGAAGCTCAGGACAGGTTTTGTTGAAATACGCGGTGTATTGTGCTGCTTCGTCCTCCGTATAAAATCCCGTCCCCATTTCGTGATAATCGGGGATGTCCGCAAGGGAAGCCTTTTGGAGCTGCGGCCCGGCGCCCTCAGGCGGGGGCGTACCGACATAGAACCAGAAACGGTCGTATCCGCACGACACACAGAAATAACGCGGATGAAGCTTCATGGCGGCTTCATAGAGCGGCAGGAGTCCTGCTTTGGGCGCGCGGTGCTCGGAAAGCATATGGAACTGCCCGTCCGTAATAATGCCGCCTGTACAGGCGATTACGAAATCCAGCGGGAGATCCCACTGGGAAAGCTCGTCGCGAATGCTTGCAAGGTGTCTGCCCGTAACCAGCCCGAAGCGATTGCCCGCCCGGCGGAAGCGCGCAACCGCGCCGGCGTCTTCCCGTGTGATCTCGCGGTTGCGAAACAGTGTATTGTCAAAATCCGTTGCCAAAATCCGCATGGCGCATCTTCCTTTTCTCTGCTGCCGCAAGCGTCGGAACGCTCAGGACAGTTTCGTGATCTCTTCTGCGATATATTGAAAAATCGGCGCGCAGTCCACCGCGCCGCCCTGCCCGTCCTCTTTGAGTACGGCGACACTGTATTGCGGGGCTTCATATGGGAAATAGCCGCAGAACCACGCGTGTGTGATCTCGGTGCCGTCGTCGCGGTACCAGCCGCTTTGCGCAGTCGCCGTTTTGCCCGCCGCCGCAGTGCCCGCCGGTTTTGCACGGCGGCCGCTGCCGTTTTCCGTAGCATAATGCAGCAGTGCCCCGACACGCTTTGCGGTATCCTCGGACATGGCGCGGCGCGACGCGGGCAGAAACGCGCGCTGCACCACTTCGCCGCTTGCATCTACGATTGCATGCATTAAGCTCGGCGCGCGGTACACACCGTTGTTGGCAATGGCTGCATACACCGCCGCCATTTGCAGCGGCGACGCGAGCAGTTCTCCCTGCCCGAACGAAAGATTGGCAAGATCCTGCAAAGAAGTCAAAGAATAGGCCGCAGGCATGTTACCGGGCTGTGTCCAGTCGCCATCCGACAATTCGATCTTCGCGCCGAGCCCGAGGTTTTCGCCCATCGCACAAACCGCCTCGGCCCCGGTATGCAGGGCAAGCTGCACAAAATACGGGTTGCAGGAATTCGCCATCGCCTGCGGGAGATTTTGCGTCCCGTGTCCGCTGTGTTCATGGCAGCCGAACGTAGTGCCCCCTATGGTGATGCCGCCCGTACAGGTATAAGAAAAATCCTCATTATAGCCGCTTTCCAAAGCGGCCGCCGCCGTGATCGCTTTGAACACCGAACCGACGGCATACGGCGTTACGGCACGGTTTAAGAAAGGTGCGTCCGTCGCGTCCAAACTCGCGGCGGGATCATTGCGGTCAAAGGTCGGGACGCTCGCCATCGCACGGATCTCGCTCGTTGCCGCATCGAGCACCACCACCGCGCCCGCTTGGACCTCAAATTTTTCCAGCGCCTCTTCAGCAATGCGTTGGATGTCGTATTGCAGCGTCAGCACAACGCCCGTCGGGGAATTATAATTGTCTGCATAGATCTCCAGTTCCGCGCCATCCAGCACCCGGCCCATCGCATCCGCCCCGCAGCGCGCCCAAAGCGTACCCGACGCGGATTTCAGCAGTTCGTTATAGCTTTTTTCCACACCGCTGACGCCGTCTCCGTCCGCATTGATATAGCCGACGACGTGTTCGGCAAGCGCGTTTTCACCGTAACGCACATACCGGCTGACCGTTTTGACGCCCTCTGTCTCCAGCGGCGCAGACGCCGCGGCAACCGCGATCTTGCCGCTCGTAACGGTTTCGTACAAGGCGTCTTTATCCTCCGCGACGAGCACGCTGCCCGCTTCGTTGAGCGCCTCGACGGAGGGCTTTACCGCCACGGCAAGCTGTGTGTCGCAGTTGACGAGCGGGCGCATATCGCAGTCATAAATATAGCCCCGCGTTATCCCGATCGCTTCGGAAATGGCGGTGGACGCCTGCGCACGGCTTTGCACGGCGGCGCTGCCGCAGACCGTCAGCATCTGCACGCACAAAAGCCCCATGCAAAGCGCAAACAGAGAAAACAGCGCTACGACCCGTTTTTGCATTCCGACCAACTCCCATCCTCTTCAGTATGGGACATGAATGGTCAAATTAAACGGGCGGCTGCGTGTTTTCACGGCGCAGACGAAAGCCGTAGCCGTTGAAGCTGCGCCTGCCTGCAAGCAAATACGCCTTAGCTGCGTGCTGGAGGCCGGTTTCTTCGGGAAGCGCGCGAAGTTTTTTCCGCGAGATATGCTGAACGCCCCAAAGCCTGCGCAGAAGCTCCCGGTTTTTTCGTCCGGTCTGCATCACGCAGTCAAAGGCATCCGCAAAACGCAAAATGTTGGAATCCGCTTGCATGAAACTGCGGTTGTTTTGGTCGAGAAGCCAACTGTCGCAGACGAAGCCGGCGTATTCATATTGTGGAAAGTGCTTCGCAAAAAACTGCTCCGCCATAGAAAAGGAGTCTTCCACCGCCTGCGGCAAAAGCTTACCGCTTGCCGGGATGTGGACATTTAAGATCGGTGTCTTATCCGCGATCGGCACGCTCCTGCGAGCTTCAAGCGGTAGGCGCGCGGCGGCAAAATTCGTTTTTGAGAATTCAAATTCAAGCCTGCCGACCCAAATAATTTCCAAAAACAGCACGTGTGCGATCCACGGGACATTGCAAAGCCCCGTGACACGGTACGCCCATGCGGCGTCGCGCACCCAGACGGTGATATCCCGCATCGTGTCCGTAAATACCTGCCGCGGCAACCCCTTTTCGGCGTACAGCCTGCGCGTGTAGATATCAGCGATCACAAGCGCCGCCGCAAGTGACAGCGCCGCGCCCGCGCCGCGGTTCCGTCGCAGCGCACGCATACACACGGGGACAAAACAGCGCTCCGGGTCGCTGAGGATCTGTTCGATTTCTGCATTTTGGGTGCAAAACGCTTCGTAGGCGCATCGGCGTGCCGCATCGGGCAGCTTGATCTGCGCGCAAAGCGCCTGAGGGAATGCCGTCTGCATACTATGCCTGCTTTCTGAGAATGCTGCCGGCCGGCAGCGGCGTATCACAGCGCACCCGCACGCGCATGGTCGGGTGCGGTGCGGCGTCGATCGCTTCACCCGCTCCGTTTTGCAAATCGTCTGCACGGAAAGTAAAGGGCGGCTTACCGCGTTCAAGCGCTTCGAGCGTATCGCCGACGCAGAATTTATTGCGCTGCTCGCAAAGAAGATACCCATCCTCCCAGCCGCGCACGAGCGCGACGACATCCCACGCACGGCGATAGCCGCCCGCAAGGCTGATATTCGCGGTCGTTTCGGGGCTGTCGAAATAAAAACCCGTGCAATATTCGCGGTAACTGACCTTTTCGGTCTCGGCAATTACCCACGGCGCAGGGTGATAGTCGGGTGACGGGCTTTGCAGATACCCATCTATCGCAGCACGATATGCGTTCGTGATGACGGCGGTATAATAGGCGGATTTCGCGCGGCCTTCGATCTTGAAGCTGTCTACCCCCGCCGCAACAAGTTCCGGGATGTGCTCGATCATGCAAAGGTCCTTGGAATTGAGGATATACGTGCCGTCCGGCTCTTCGGAGATGGGAAAATACTGCCCCTCGCGCGATTTTTCGGTTAAAGCGAACGCCCAGCGGCACGGCTGCGCACATGCGCCGCGGTTCGCGTCGCGCCCCGTCAGGTAATTGGAAAGCAGACACCGTCCCGAAAACGAAACACACATAGCGCCGTGTACAAAGCACTCGAGTTCGAGCGCAGACGGCGTTTTTGCACGGATCTCGGCAATCTCGGAAAGCGAAAGCTCACGTGCAAGCACCACACGCTTGGCGCCGAGGTCGTAAAACGCGCGCGCCGCCGCATAATGCACGACGCCCGCCTGTGTAGAAATATGGACGGGGATATTTTCCGCATACCGCTTGCAAAGCGCTAAAACGCCGATGTCTGCCACAATGAACGCATCCACGCCGCAATCGGCGGCATGCTGCAAAAAAGCGGGCAGACGGTCGATCTCTGCATTGCGCGGCAGGGTGTTGCAGGTCAAATACACCTTTGCACCCGTCTGATGTGCTTGCTGTACGGCTTCTGCCAATGCATCCGCAGAAAAATTTTTCGGTGCGGAGCGCATACCGAACGCTTCGCCGCCCAGATACACCGCGTCCGCCCCGAAATACAACGCCGCTTGCAGCCGTTCGGCATCCCCCGCGGGGCTGAGCAGCTCCGGTCTCTTTTCCATATTGGTTCCCCATTTTCCGAAACACCGAACCCACGCATGCGGGTTCGGTGTTTTCTTTACGCATTATCCCTGTTCTTCCGCCCGACTGTTCACGGTGAGGATGGTCAAATTGTTCTGCCGGCGTTCGCTGTCGTTGCGCGCCAGGTACAACTTGCGGTTCACATCGTGCGCGAAGAAATAATAGTTCGTATCCGCCGGGAACAGCGCCGCGTTGATTGCGTCATCGCCCGGGTTGCAGATCGCGCCCACAGGAAGCCCCTCACAGCGGTATGAGCTGTAAAGGTCTGTGTAATGCGCCAGTTCGGCGGCGTCTGTCACAGACGCTGCAATATATTCATTGATATATTCCGTGGTGGAGTCGCACTGCAGCGACGGGTACAGCCCGGAATTGTCCAGACGGTTGTGCAGCACGGAGGACACCAACGGCGACTGGTCTTCGCCGTACGCCTCTTTCTGGATGATGGAAGCAAGCGTAATAACATCGTCCACGGACATATTGAGCTTTTCCGCCTGTTCGGCGTATTCGTCCGTCCACTTATTCTGGAAATTGTTTAAGAATTTACGGATGACGCTTGACGGGTTTTCACCGATATAGAATTCGTAGGTATCCGGATACAGATACCCCTCCAGCAACCGGAACCGCTCTTCTTTGTTGTCCATTTCCTGAATGAAGCTGTATTCGCTGCTGAAATCCACCTCGCGCATGGTCTGGTACATCACATCGGCAGAACAGACCTCGTTTTCCGCAAGCTTCGCCACAATCTGATCGACGGTGTACCCTTCCGGGAAGGTGAGCGTAACCGTCTCGCCCGTGGTTGGCGCGACTTTAAAGGTACTGAGCATCTTTTCCACACCCATGGAGGCCGTGACATAGTAGATCCCCGTCAGATAGTTGTCATCCCTGAACCTCATGACAGAGGCGACGGCTTCACAGAAAAAGCGGTGTTCAATGAGATCGTTGTCTTTGAGGATTTTCAGGACGGCGCTTGTATCGGCGTTCGCTGGAATGCTGACGGTCACGATGGTCTCGCTGTCGCGGTTGATGGCGAGCACGTCGTTGATGCAGCTGATGGTATATATCGAAAGCAAGATGGAGATCGCCACGCAGATGGCTACGATGATCCATGCTTTTTTATTTCGCAGGAAGAATGCCTTAACGGCCGCCTTGTCGGGAATACGGAATCGCTTTGCGGCGGCGCCGCTTGCATCGGGAAGCGTCTCGCGCACATCGTGCGCAACGAACGTACCGCCGTCGGCATCTTTGCGCGGCGCGCGTTTTTTGATGATCTCGGGGAATGCGGAAAACGCCCCCGAGCTCTGCTGCCCATGCTCTGCGCGGCGCGGACGGCGCGACGCAGGCGAAAACTCTTCGTCGAGCCCTTGAATATCCAGCTTGAAATTTTCTTTGCTCAGCGGCGGTTTTGCAGGCTCCAACGGGCGGATGGGCGCGTCGTCGATGCGCGGATATGCAGGTCTGCGATGTTCCGGATGCGCCGTGTGCTGAGCGCGCGGCTGCGAAGTCTGCCCGGCATGCGGCATCTGCCGCGGCGCGGGTGTGCCCTGCCGGGACGCAGCCGTACTTTGCCGCGGCGCGGGCGCGCTTTGCCGGGAGGCTGCACGAGCGGAAGCGTCGGACGCGGAAGCTGTGCGGTGCTGTGTGGGCCGTTGTGACGGCGTACGGCGCGCGGTACGCGGCTCCTGCCGCGGTGCAGAAGCCCGGGGCGATTCGCGCGTCGGTTCAGCGGCATCTTTCGCCTTTTTCTTCTGGTCGCGTTCGGCGTATTCCGCCAACAGCTCGTTGTAAGCGTCCTCATCGAAAAAATTTCTCAGATCATCGTCGCGCATGGCAGCGGGCGCCTCCTTTCCGTTCAAAATACACGGTATCTATAAATTCTCAAATACGCGGTTTGGTTTGCAGCGTGCGCTGCGGGGTGAGGAGAAGTTCCACACAGCGGTCAAACATGCCGCGCGGAACAGTGGGGTACAAATCGTTTTCGTAGATCAGCCCGACCGTCTCCCCCGAAAAGCGGGACAAAAAGCGGTCGTAATAGCCTTTTCCGTAGCCGATGCGAAAGCCCTGCCGATCAAAGCAAAGCGCCGGGACAATGCAGAGCGCATGAGCAAAATCCGTACACAACAGCGCTTCCGGCGACGGCTCCAAAATCCCGAACGCTCCGGGAGAAAGTTCGGCAAGCGACCGGATGATATGGAACTCCATTTCGCGCGTCCCCGGAATGCAGCGCGGCACGGCAACGGTTTTGCCGGCGCAGAGCGCCTGCCGCAAGATTTCGCGGGTATCCACCTCGATCTCCGAAGATACATAGCAAAGTAAGGTTTTTGCATCCCGATATTGTTCGAGTGCGGTAAAGCGTTCCAAAACCGCGTGATCCAGCCGTTGCTTTTCAGCAGGCAGCAAAGCTTTTCTTGCCGCTATGCTCTTTTTTCGCAGGCATGCTTTTTGGGCAGTCTCGTCCATTACGGGCACTGGATGGTCGCGCGAAGGTCTTCGGCTGTTTTCTCACCGCACAAAGCTGATACGATGGCAAGCCCGAATTCAACCGCTGCGCCCATGCCTTTCGCCGTGATAAAATTCCCGTCGCGGCAGACGAAATCGCTGCTCACCTGCGCGCCGGTCAGCTGCTCTTCAAAGCCCGGGAAGCAAGTCGCCGTTTTACCTTTCAGCAGACCTTTTTTGCCCAAAATAAACGGGGCGGCGCAGATGGCGCAGACAAATTTCCCGTTTTGCACGGCGAAGTCGATCGCCGCCTGCACATCGGCGGATGCATCCAAATTTTTAGCACCGGGCATGCCGCCGGGTAAGATAACCGCCTGCAAAGCATCGTTCAAATTCAAATCGGCGGGCAGAACATCCGCCGTGACGGCTATGCCGTGGCTGCCTGTGACGGTCTTGCCCGTCACGCCGACGGTCTGCACGGCAAGCCCTGCGCGGCGCAGCAGATCCACAGGCGCAAGCGCCTCGATCTCTTCAAAGCCGTCTGCTAAAAACACATAGATCATGATAAGACCTCCGTTTATCCTAAGGTTATGCCGATATAAGCGTTTTCGGTGCGCGCCATGCGTTTTGCGCGCTCGCTTACCGACAGAAGCATTCCGTTTGCGACTGTCTCCCCCGCCATGAACGACGCAGGCACCGGCATGCCGCACGGTGTAGAAAGCGTATATCGTTTTGCAGGGGCCGCTTCTAAAACCGCGCCGCAAAGCGCGGGAAGCGAACCGGGCACAGTGCAAAATTCCGATGCCGTCACCGTTTCGCCGTCTCGGCCGGCGTTAAACCAGCCGTTTTCCGTGATGCAAACTTCTTCGCCGAACATCGTGCTATACCGAAGCGCAAGCGATAAAGCGGATTCGCTCCAGACAATATGTGGGACCCCCTGAAGCGCCGCTTTACGCACATTCGCCCACGATGCGGGCGTTTCCGGAAGATTTTGGACAAGCGTTCCGGCATTCTTGCGAAGCTGCGCGTCAGAAAGTATGTAAACGGTTTTCGAAAACGCGCTTCGAAATCCACGTGCACCATAATAGGCAAAAAGTGTTTCTTCGGCAGGAACTAAGAACAGCAAATCGATCTGCCGCGCTGCGGCGGCCTGCCGAGCCTTGCGCAGAAGAGCGGTCATGTACCCATTCGAGCGCGCATCCTTTGCGGTTGCAGCGGCAAAAACATAGCGCGCCGACAGCGTTTCACTGCCCGTTTGATAGGCGGCTTCTATCCAATAGAGCACCGATACGGGGGCCCCGTTTTCGACCGCTACAAACGTATTTTCGGGTGCAAAGCAAGTTTGAAAGAATGCGTCGATTGCCGCCCGTTCATCGCCGAACGCCTCGTGCCAGAGCGCATACAGCGCGGGGATATCCGCGGTGCGCGCCGTGCGAATCTCCATGGGGTTACTCCTTATAAACCGCGGTATATTTCGGCAAGAGCACCGCCGGGTAATAGGACTCCTTGGCGCGGCGCAGGCCTTCGCTGCCTGCATCCTCCTCCCGGTTGACGAACTGGAAACCGGAAAGCGCATTCGCGGCGAACTCGCGGTTGATGGCGGGATACGCCCCGCGCACATCGGCAAACGCCTTTTCCACATGCGTGCAAAATGCGGTATCATTCAGCGGCTCACCGAACGTATAGGCGACCACTTCACCGTCGGCATATAAGACGCCGCCCGTAAGTTCCAAATCAAAATAGTTATCAAACGCGCGGTGAATGGCAACAAGCTCATTGTCGATATCCTCCGGGTTCTTTTCCCGGTTGCGCTGTTCCCATTTTTCGTTCATTGCAAGGCAGTCCGCCATATTGTGCTCGTTGAGCGGCTCATAGTGCCAGTCAAACGTCTTTTTGAAATAAGCGATGTGATTGCGCTTGCCATGGTAGCGCCGCCCCGCGAGGTCGATGAGGTCTTGCGTATTGTAGATATAATCGAAATATTCCCGCGTCGGCTGAAAATCAAATTCCCCGGGGAACATACAGTCGAGCTCGCGTACTTTTTTCGGAGTCAGACAGTAGAGCGTGAGCGGACTGCCGTCTGCTTTTGCCGATTCTTTTAATTCCAGAATGGCTTTTTTCTTGTCGCCTTTGCCACAGGGAAACAGGTACGCGGGTTTGCCCGCGCCGTCGCGCGCCAAAAACAGGTCGCCGTACCGCGCGATCGTGTTGCCGTAAACGGTACACCACATATACAGATTGCCAAAGCAGTATTCGCACGCAAGCTCGCCCGACTCGCGCATAATCGCGCTGACCCAGGTCTTATCGGAAAGCTGCGGCGCTCTAAAATCCAACACAAAATTCACCCTAAATCGATAGCTTTGGAAACGGCGGAGAAAATCATTTCGGAAATTTCCGAAACGGGCAGCGGCGCGCCGTCCTGCGCACAGGGAATCACCTGCCATCCGAGCTTCTCTGCGGCAAACAGACCCGCCTTGCGGCAGGCATGCAGATACGGGACATCCGCCTCGTGCACGTCTTTTTTGGCTTCCTCCCCGCCGTAGCGCGCGCTCAAGAGCTTTTGCGACACTTCCACAGGCATGTCCAGGAACAAGACCACATCGGGTTTCGGAATGCCGAGTTTGCCGTATTCATAGTCAGCGAGCCACGAAAGATAGGTTTCCCACTCGCTTTGCGGCAGCTTGACCGTCTGATGCACGGCGTTTGAAGTCGTATAGCGGTCAGCAAGGATCAGTTTCCCGGAAAGATAGTCCTCCCGCCAGTGGCGCACGAAGCTTGCGTACCGGTCCACCGCGTAAAACGAGGATGCCGCATAGACGTTGACGTCTTCGGGCTTATTTCCAAACGCGCCGTCCAAATACATGCGCACAAGCGTGCTTGAAGGGTCGTCATAATCGGGCAGCTTGATCTGCCGAACTGGAACGCCGTTTTCAGAAAGCCGCGCTTTGAGCGCAGAAGCCTGCGTAGATTTTCCGCTGCCGTCAAGGCCTTCCAAAACAATCAGGCGTTTTTGCATTGGCTTGTGCTCCATTTCCGTGTAAAATGCATACAAGGGTAGTATAACAAATTTTTTCCTTTTTTACAATCATAAAACGGAAATTCGACGATGAAAAACTTCAACAATTCAATTGCAGAGCGGTAAAAAATATGTTAAAATAGTCCAAAATCATTTGGAGGAGACTCAATATGGCGGTTTCCGATTTGCAGGCGCACGGCGTCTTTCTGATCGGGCTTTCCGACTGCGATGAAAAAGTCACCGCAGCGGGCGGGCGCATTTCGACGCAGCCCGGGACAGCGCTTGGGATCTGGGAGAAAAGTCAAGATGCGCAGAAAAATGCGAATCTCATCGACAAGGTCACGCGTTCGGGGCACAATTCCGTGGTCGAGCACACCTATTATAATTTGGCGTTCCAGAACGTTTCAGCGGTCGTCGAGCAATTCATTATTGAATTTCGGCTTGCTTCATTTACCGTAAAATCACGGCGGTATGTGGATTTTTCCGACGCGGGCTTTTTTGTTCCCGTATTTTCGGACAAGGCAATGGAAGAGCGCTACCGCACGCACATGGCGTCGTTTTTCAAGCTGTACGCCGAGTTCACGGATGCGGGCATTCCGAAAGAGGACGCGCGCTTTTTACTGCCCTACTGCCTTTACAGCAACTTCTTTTGCAGCGTAAACGGGCGCGAACTTTTGCACATATTGCGCGCGATGCTCTATGGACGCGGCAGCCAATATCCCGAGATTCGTAATTTAGGCGAAATGCTGCTTGGGCAGGTGCGCGAGCGCACGCCCGGCATTTTGCATGATTTTGAATTGCGCAGTGAAAATGCGGCAAAGGACTCGCCCGATCTCGGCTTTTTAAGCCTTCCTCAAAACGACAGCCCAAATGCACATAGCGTCGAGCTGCTGGGATTTACGCCGGATGCGGCGCAGCAGGTCATCACAAGCGCGCTGATCGAATACACCGGCTGCTCCACGGCAGCGGCGAGGGCGGCGGCGCAGGATCCGAAAACCGTTGAGCAGGTCTTACAGGCACTTGTGCATACAAGCCGCCCGCGCGCGCTCGAAAGCGTGAATTTCACGCTGCGCTACAACGGCGTTTCGCTTTCAGGGTTGACGCATTTCACACGCCACCGTATGCAGTCGCTGCAAGCGCCGGAACTTACGCGTACAAACCGGGGCAGATACCTGATTCCCCCTTCGGTACGGGAAAATGAATCCCTGTTCCAAAAATACAGGGCTGCGTTTGAAAAGATACGTTCGGAATATGAAGCGATGCGCGCTGCCGGCGTTCCGGAGTCAACGCTTGTTTATTACCAGTTGAGCGGCAACACGGTCGATATTGTTTCCACCATGAACGCGCGCGAGCTGCTTTTGTTTTTGCGGTTGCGCACCTGCAACCGCGCGCAGTGGGAAATCCGTGCGCATGCCGTCGAGGCGCTGCGGCTTTTGCGGGAAGCCGCGCCGGAGATCTTCCGCTACTACGGGCCGAGCTGCTTTGTGGACCACTGCCCCGAAGGGAAGCTTTCGTGCGGGCGCATGGAAGAAATGCGGGAATATTTTACAAACCTCGCCTGATACAGAAACGCATACAGAAAGGCATGGCAGAAAAATCTGCCATGCCTGTTTTGTTTGTTAAGATGCTTCTTTCAGCGTCTCCCAATTCGGCTCGCCGTTTTTAAGAATTGTCTGCAAAATATCGGCAAGTTCGGTCTTGACCGCTTCGCGCGCACCGTAATCGCCCGCATTTTCGATATAGAACGTACTTTCGCCGAGCTGAAACGCCGCATAGTAAATGGCGGTTTTCTCGCCGCGGCTGTTTTTATCCGTCACAAACCGTCCCGCCGTTACTGGCATGCCATTCACGGTGCTTGTAGTTTCTTCCCCGAGGAGCACCGTATCCAGAAGCGGCACATCGGAGCAGGAAACGATCAATTTGATTTTGCCGACCTGTCCCTCGATCCCGAGAAGTCTGTCATCCGCGGCGGCAAATATTGCGTCGGCATGCGCCTGCATATCGGGAAAAAGCTGCTGCACCTGTGCTTGGGATAATTTCTGCACGGTCACGTCTGCGTCGATCGAAGCGATGCCGACGCTGTCAACGTTTGCAAAGCGGAGCACTTCGCCGTTTTGGAGTTCTACCGTGTCTCCAAACAGCTCGCCGCCTTGTAAAATCACGATGCCGAGCGCGGCAACCAGCACCAGACACGCGGCGACAGAAAGCCACCGTACGGCGCGGCTGTGTTTCTTTTTGGTTGGGTATTTAGCGGCTTCCGAAATGTATCGGTCATCAATCGCCGCCATCGCTTCAGAAAACTGTTTTTCGGTCATTAAAAGCCCTCCTTTTCCTGCAAGTAATTTTTCAGCTGCTTGCGCATACGGGTCAGGCGAACGGACACATTTTTCTCAGAAAGCCCGACGCGCGCGGCAATGTCCTTATACGGATCGCAGAACCAATATCGCCGAAGAAAGATCACGCGGTTCTCCTTGGAGAGCGTATCCAAAAAGGCTGCAAGCATTTGCGCCGACGCGTTGGCATCCACCGCTTCTCGGACTGCATCGCCCTGTGTGAGGCAGTCCGCCAGTTCCTCAAACGCCACGGTATAGCCGCTGCGCTTGGCGGCGTTTTTTTGTGCGTAACGCTTGAGCGAGAGATTGCGCACGATTTTGCAAACATACGCAAGCAAATGTGCAGGCCGTGCGGGCGGGATAGCGTTCCAAACACTGAGATACGCGTCGTTGACGCACTCTTCGGCATCGCGCTCGTCTCCTAAAATATTGTGTGCGAGCTTCCGGCAGACCTTGCCGTATTGCGCGTCTAACGCATGTAGCCCCTGCTCGGAACGCGCAAAGAACAGATCGAGAATCTTCGCATCGTCGACCATATATCCATCCTCCTTTCAATGTCTCTTATAACCGCGGTCACTTATACAGTACGCTTTTCGGCGGGAAAACTACAAATTTCAGAATTTTTTGCACAGGTAAAAAGCAGCCCGCGCGGAAGATCCGCGCAGGCTGCTTGCTTTTCCGGATTTCTGCTCAGCGCCTTGTGAAAAAGTACACGGCGACACCCACTGCCGCCGCAGCGACTACCGCCGCGGCGAGCTTTTTGACGGTCGGCATGACGGATTCCACGCTCGGCGGGGCGTAAGAATACAGCAGGTATTTCGGCTTATTGTGAATATCTTTAACCGTGAACAGGTCACGGTACAGGAGCGTATGCGTCTTAAACGTTTTGGGATTTTCTTCCGACAAATCTATGAGCCGCACGCCGCGGTTCAGGCGCGGACCATAGACGTTAAACCCGCAGCCCTGCGTATAGCCGAGCAGCACATTCTCATGGCGCGAGACAAAGCTGTTGTTGTGGTCATGCCCGAAGAACATGGCGAGCGTATCGCCCTCTTCGGCAAAGGCGGCGAATTCGCCGCTGTTTTCGGCGGGCGTGGCGGGCGTTTCCAGCAGGAAATCGCAATTTCCTTTTTGCAGATACCGCTCGTCGATGTCGTAAAATTTTCCCGCGTGGTCTCGGAATCCCTGCGCGTGAGGTTTATGGGATTTGGGGACTTCCTTTAAAAGATCCCACATCTCCGGCACGGGGATGTGCTGGAACACGATGGAGGGTACATAGTCGCCCGTCTGCTCACGCAGATATTCGCGTACGGTGCGGTACCACTCGATCTGCCCCGGTGTAACACTCGCACATTTGCCGTCGAGCGTGGTGGAAAGCGAATCGATCAGATACAGGTTGAACACAATGCGTTCGCCGTCTGACGAACGGATATTCAAATACTGATTGCAAAGCCCTTCGAGCGATTCGTCGCCGGCAACCGCCAGACAGTTTTTGTGGGTTTGATAAAGCGCCAGCTGCTTTTCCTTGGAGATGCCGAACGCCTGATCGTCGTGGTTGCCGAACACAAAGGTGAACGGGATATGGCGTTCTTCCAGCGGCGCAATGAGGTTCGCAACCGCTTTTTCAAAGTTCTTTTCGCGGTCGCCTGCAAGGAAACTCACGCCGTAGCCCTTGAATTGGTCGCCTGTGAATACCACGAGATCCGGCTTGGCATAGTCAAGCGCCGCCGCAAGAAAGCGCAGCGTATCCTTGGACGTTGCCTGTGTATCCTGCGTATCCGCAACCTGCATGATGCGAAATTTCCCGTCACGGAAACAGAGGTCGGCTGTTTTGCCTTTCGGTGCCGTCATGTGAAAACGCCCCTTTCGCCGTTACGCGGCTTTTTCCGCCTTTTCTTTTTTCCCGAATTTTTTACGGAAAGCTGTATCCACTTTTTGACCGACGTGTTTGTCGAACGGCGGATATACATACTTCGCGATCAGGAAATACGCAATCAACGCGCAAAGAATACCCATCAGCGCGCCGAACAGCACATCGGTCGGGTAATGCACCATTAAATAATTGCGCGAAAACCCGATGAGCGCAGCAAGGATGAGAGCGGGGATGCCCACCTTCCACTTTTTATTCAGCAGGATTGCCGCCGCTGCCGCAAAGGACGAAGAAGTGTGCCCGGAGGGGAACGAGAAACTGGAAGGCAGGCTCACGAGCAATTCCGGTTTGCCGCTCGCATCCATCGCAAAGCTCCGGTACAGTTGCGCAAAAGGTTCAAAGTTGAACGGGCGTGGACGTGCGAAAACGTTTTTGAGGATCCCGTCGTTTAAGATCAGCATCAAAATGAGCGCAAACGCCATGGTAACGCCTGTTTTGCGGTATTTCGGCATGAACAAAAACAGCACGGTAATGACGATCCAGATCCAGCCACCCTCGCCGAGGATCGTGATCACGGGCATAACTGCGTCTAAAAACGCGCACCAAATATGCTCCTGGATCCATTGGAACACCGAAAAATCAAAGCTGGAAAAAACGCTGAAGTCCATAAAAACCTCCCCTGTTCCCTGCCGCCGGCAAGGATTTTTCTGTTTAAATAATAGAAAATTATATCATGTTTTTTGCCGTTTGACAAGAATTTCCGTGAGGTTTGCGCGGTTGAATTGGCCGTTGAATTTGTACGGCGATTCTGCGTATGCTATCTTTGAATCTTTTCTTTTGGAGGAGCTATGCAGTCACTTTGGAATGAAACGGCAACCCGCCCGCACTTCCCTGCGCAGTCAAAAAACGAACAGACCGACGTGCTTGTTGTCGGTGGCGGGATTACGGGTATTTTGTGTGCATATCATTTGCAGCGGGCGGGTGTTCCGTGTATGCTCGTCGAGGGGGATACGCTCTGCTCGCACACGACGGCGGGCACAACCGCAAAGATCACAGTGCAGCACGGGCTGATTTATGCGCGCATCCGCAAGGATTACGGCGATAACGCCGCGCGGCAATACTACGAGGCGAACCGCGCGGCGCTGGAGGCCTATCGCAATCTGGCGAAACACATAGACTGTGATTTTGAAGAAAAAGACGCCATGATTTTTGCGCGCGCGCAGCAAAACATGCCCGAAATAGAAGCAGAGCTTGCGGCCTGCGAGGCGCTGGGCATTCCGGCAGCCTTTTCGGATTGCAAAACGCTTCCCCTGCCCGCCAAGGGCGGCATTAAAATGCAAAAGCAGGCGCAGTTCCACCCGCTCAAATTCTGTTTTGCGCTTGCACGGGAACTCACCGCATTCGAGCACACCTTTGTGCGCGGCTTTGACGGCACGCGCGCCTACACGAATCACGGCCATATTGATGCAAAGCGCGTCATCATCGCCACGCACTTCCCGTTCATCGACCGCCGCGGGTTATATTTCATGAAAATGTACCAACACCGTTCCTACGTGCTTGCACTCGAAAACGCGCCGCGCGTGGACGGTATGTTTCTGGAGCACGGCGGCGGTGCATTTTCTTTTCGCGAAGCGCAAGGGCTAATGCTCTTGGGCGGCGGCGGGCACAAGACCGGCACGAAAGGCGGCGGGTTCTCGGCTCTCGAATCCTTTGCCGGGACGCCATTCCCGCACAGCCGCATCCGATACCGCCAGGCGGCGCAGGACTGCATGTCGCTCGACGGGATCCCCTATATCGGGAAATATGCACCGAAGCTTGAAAACTTTTATGTCGCCACCGGCTTTAACAAATGGGGCATGACCTCTGCTATGACAGCGGCGCAGATCTTAACGGATATGCTCACGGGGCGCGGCAACGAAAACGCGCCGGTCTTTTCGCCCCAGCGTTCCATATTTAAGCCGCAGCTTTTGGTCAACGGGGTCTCCACCGTCGGCAATCTGCTTTTGCCGCTGCCGAGGCGCTGCACGCATCTCGGCTGTGCGCTGCACTACAACCGGCAGGAGCACTCGTGGGACTGTCCCTGCCACGGGTCGCGGTTTGACGAGCGGGGCAACGTTTTGGAAAATCCCGCGAACCGCCCTCGGCGGGGATAATTGCCGCAGAATAGGGGCATACTGGTTTCGGGAGGGAATACCATGCAGAACGAACAAAACCGGCACAAGATCGAGACGACCGTGCGCGACAGGCTTTTGCGCGCGTGGGAAAATTCCATGGAAATGGCGCGGGATTTTGAGGGGTATTCCGACGAATACTTCGAAGATGAAAAGTATCGAAAGGTCTTTTCCGCGCTCGCCGTGGAAGAGGCCCGGCACGCCGCGCAGCTGCGCGAGCTTTTACACGCCTACCAGCGCGAACACGCAGAGCAAAAGCCATTGTAACAGTTCAAACAGTGTCTTTTGCAAAAAAACACCTCCGCCTTTCATATACTGAAATACGGAGGTGATTTTTTGTATACATTTCAGCAGGAAAATACGGATTTTGCCCGGATCATGCAGGGCGGCCGGCCATACGCCGCCGCCTATGTCAAGGGCTCGGCGGACTACCCCATGCTTGGCGGGCGGATCCTCTTTTACCCGGCGGGCGACCGCGGCGTCCTGGTCGTCAGCAATGTGCGCGGCCTACCCGTGGAGGATGCGGCGTGCAGCGTGCGGGTTTTCGGTATGCATATCCATGAAAACGGCGTTTGCTGCCCGCAGGACGGCGAACCGTTTTCAGACGCCGGCGCGCATTACAACCCGGAGGACTGCGAACACCCGGCGCATGCGGGCGACCTGCCGCCGCTGTTTGCAAACACTTTCGGCAAAGCATGGAGCGCGGTGCTGTGCGACCGCTTCTCGGTTGCGCAGATTATCGGAAAGAGTGTCATCATACACAAAAATCCCGACGATCTGCACACACAGCCGTCGGGAAATTCAGGGGCACGCATTGCCTGCGGCACCATTGTGAAAGCGCACCGGTAATTACAGTTCCTTGCGGTATTTCAAAGGCGAAACGCCATACAGTTTTTTAAACGCCTTGGAAAAGACCAGCGGATCGCGATAGCCGCAGGAATAGGAAATGTCCTCGATCGAATAATTGGTCGCCCGCAGCAGCTCACAGGCGCGCTCCAAGCGGAAATTGCTCAGGTACTTTTGCGGCGAAAGCCCCAGGTGCTCCTGAAACAGCGTGAACAGATAACTGCGGTTCAGACCCACATATTCCGAAACATCCGAAACGTTGATGCCGTTGGAATAATTGTCGCGGATAAAGGAGATCGCCTTTTTGATATAGTAGTTCTGCCTGCCGTTTTCTTCTGCTTTTTTGCCGCGCCCGGTCACCTCGGCGCTGACCACGGAAAAGAAGCGGCAGAAAAGCCCCTGCAGGGCAAACTCGTTTTCAATGCCAGGGTGATTGCATTTGAGCATTTCCGTGACGATCTGCTTAAGCGCAAATCCGTTGCGGATGCGGAATATCGGCTTTTTCACGCCGAGCAGCTTCATCTCACGCAGATATTCCTCCGCCTTGTCACCGTCAAACCCCACCCAGAGAAACGCCCATGGGTCTTCGTCATCCGCCCGGTAATAGGCGCGCTCCTCCGGACAGATCAGGAACGCTTCACCTTTGCCGACGGTGTATTGCTGTTCATGCGTGCGAAACACGCCCGCGCCGCTCAATACATAGTGCAGGACATAGTGATTTTTCACGGCGGGACCGAAGCTGTTCCCCGATTCGCACTCTTCATAGCCGCAGTAGCAGAACCGAAAATCGCGGAATTTGACGCCATCCGATTTGATTTGACACGCATTTTCCAAGCCGATTCCCTCATTTTCCTCAAAAGGTAAATTGCTTTATTGGAACAGAATACCATAATTCTGCCATTTTTTCAAGTGCAAGTCGTGGGATTTCAAGGACCCGCAAGAAATGCTTTCGAACGCAAAACGGACGGTCCCGTGCGGGGCCGTCCGTTTGTACTGCGGCGGTTTATTTATCGCCTTTGTCTTTACTCTTTTTCTTGTCTGCTTTTTTGGCGGCTTTTTCCGCTGCACGCTGCGCTTTGAGCTGCGCGGCATAAGCTTTTTCTGCCTGCGCCTGGCGTTCGGCTTCCGCCGCTGCCTGCGCCAAAGCTTCTTCATGGCGGACCTTCGCGTCGTCATACATCGCGGCGATCTCTTCGAAGCGGCCATAATTTTCCGCCTGAGTCAACAGCTTCTTAGCGTCGATATAGGGCTTTGCGGCACGGTTGTAAAGCGCGTTTTCGTCGCCAGCCTTTTTGATCTCGGCGTCGAGCTTCCGTTTTTCGGCCTTGGCAGCTTTGATATCCGCCTTCAGGGAATTGACTTCTGCCTGGTTCTTCTGTTTCTTCGCAGCGTAATACGCCTTATAAAGCGACTCGATCTTGGCGTTCAGGTCGTCTTCCGTTGCAAACAGATTTTCGAAAACGGAAACATCGAATTCCTGAATCCCATCGGGAAATTTACGCAGCGCCGTGCGGCGGGCAAAAGCGGCATCACGCGCACGCTGAATTTCGGCCTTGCGGTATGCCTTTTCCTTCTCCGTCGCTTTCGGCAGCGCTTTTGCACGCTTGACCGCGTCCGGATCGAAATTATAGATGAAATCGTACCCCATTTCCACAGCCTGTTTTGCTTCTTCCAGCTGTGCCTGGCCCTCGACCGTCGTAAAGCGGTTCATTTCATTCATGACGATCTTGGAGATCTCGATCATTTGGTTATGTTCGATCGCCTCGCGATAGGCTTTTTTGGCGGCTTTCTTTTCCGCCTTGCTCTTCGCCGCCTTGATGTCGCGCTTGGTGATCTCTTTCGGCGCGGCGTTTGCATAGGTTTCCGCTTCGCGGATGGTATCGATGGTGGAAACGATGTCCTTATCCTGCAAAACGCCGTTGCCGTAGTCCTCAAACATGGCGCGGATCTGCAAGACCTTGATCATGCCGCGCTGCTTGGTTTCGGACAGGTCATAGAAGAAGTACGGGATCACGTTCATGAACGCGCCGACAACCGAAAGCAGGATGAGCACGAGCATGATGTTGTCGAAGATTTCGTCCACATACAGGACGTTATACATGTTGGTGAGATCCAGCCCCGGATCATTTGCATTTTGAATGATCTCGGGTAAATTGGCTTGCAGCGTGGCCTCATTGATGCCCATTTTGGAATACACGAACGGGATAACGCTGCTCGTTGCCATGGTCACGATCTGCCCGATAAGTCCCACCGTGGAGAACATGCCGTCGATGCGCTCGCCGGTCACATACTGCTGGTAGTCGCGGATGTCCGCATCGATAGAGGGCGTTAAAATGTGTGCAAACGCGCCGACCACGCCGTTGGCAAACAGGCAGCAGAGCACGATCCAGATCATGTGCGCGGGTTCCGCTGCAATCACGGGATACATAGCTGCAATAAAAACAATATTTAAGAAGTTGGTCGTAATCAACACACGCTTTTTGCCATACCGCCGGATAGCAAAAGGTGCTGCCAGCATGCCCCAGAACGAGGCGTTGCCGTAAATCAACCCGATAATCGTAAATTCCGTGGCGGAAGCAGCATGCTTATACTGATACAGCCAGTTGAGGATAACGCTGTAAGAGCTTTCCAGAAAACCGATCCAGCCGGCAAGCGAAATGATCCAGAAATATTTGTTTTTGGCAACCGAGCGCAGTGCATCAATAAACTTGATCTGGATAACGTGCGTTTTCGCCTGCACGATCTTTTCCTGCGTGTTGGCATACACCATGATCGACATCAAAATGCCGATGATCGCCATGGGCGGATAGGCAATGCGATACAAACGCATGTTCGTAAGGCTGCCGCCCGTGATCGCCTGCGCAAGCAGCGGCATGATCGCCGTAGCAATGGAGGGCGCGATGGAATACACGATGGATTTGAACGCAGCGACGTCCGAGCGTTCCTGCGTGTTCGGGGAAAGAACCTTGATCAGGTTCTCATATGCTTCATAGAAAAACTGGTAGAAGAACTGGAAGCCGAAGTTGAAAAGCAGGATGATGACTGCTTTGGCAACCTGGCTTTCAATTTTTTCATACGGGACCCAGACCATCCCAATGGCAAGGACCGCCGTGGGGATGCCCATGGAAATGAGGTATGGGCGGTATTTGCCCTTTTTGTTGCGGACATTATCAATGATGTACGCACGAATGGCGGTGCACGGGAAGCCCGCTATGATCGCTATGACATAAATCACATAGATAAGCCGTGCATCCAGACCGATCGCGCTGCCGATGATGAAGTTATTGACCGACAGGAACAGCTGCTGGACAACGTAAATCAGGAAATATGCACCGATACCGCCGAACGAGTAGGCACAAATCTCTTTATAGGCCATGTACCTGCCCAAAGGCGGTGTCTTCCAATAGGTTGGGACTTTGCCGGCAAAGTCCTTGACTTTTTCAACTACATTCATGCGCGTTGCCTCCTGCGTTTTCAGTAACTACATGATTTTAACACTCTCTTTGGTTTTTTTCAACAGAAAAACCTGTGATTTTTTCGGGATTGCAGACAAAACGCAAAGAATCGTGAAAAGTCACAAAATATTTTATAAAAATTTTGTTAACTTTCCGACTTGCTTTTTTTATGATTTTGTGTATACGGGCAGGAAATTCAGTACACACGCGGAAAAATAGCATTTAGAAAAACAGACCACTGGATTTTTAAGGCAAAAAAATCCCCGCATAATCATGCGGGGAAAACAGACCTCTATTTCTTAAAGCGGCATATCCATGTCGCGGTGCGGGATACGGCCGTCGAGGTATTCCGCACCGTATTCCCGAAAACCGAACTTATTATAAAAGGGAACGGCATAGGACTGCGCGCTCACATATGCGCGCTTTGCTCCCGTCTGTTTTGCGCGGTCGAGCAGCGCTTCCACCACCGCCGCGCCGAGGTGCCGCCCACGGTACGGCTTCAACACGGCGATGCGTCCAAGCTTTGCCGTACCGTCCGGCAAAAGGACAAGCCGACCTGCGGCAACGGGCGTTTCACCGTCCAGGATCGCGAGGTGTGGGCAGGATTTGTCGTATTCGTCAAATTCCTCATCGAGCGTATAGCCCTGTTCTTCTACAAAGACGGTTTTGCGCACGGCGGCACACGGCGCATAATCCTCGCCGCTTTCATACCAAACCGTTTTCACTTTGTCTTGCCTCCGTCAACGGGCTGCACGGCGAATTTGAATTCGATCTCATCGCGGAACGTGAAGCGGTACTGTTCGAGCGCATCCGGGCCGCAGGCATTCGAGCCCGCACCGCGCATAAAGCCGTCAATCGAAAGGAACGTCGTATGCTGGGTGCGCAGATCTTCGCGGTGCTTCGCTTCACACAAAAGCGCCTGCGTATAATCATGTACGCTGAAGCTGAACTTCGGAAGTCCAATGACGGCAATGCCGTCGCCGTTTTCGTCCGTCAGCACAAGGCGTTTCGTGCCGCCGTGGTTGCCGTTGTCCTGCGGTTTGATATAGTTTTCATGCATTCCGGCTACCGTGCTGTAATAAAGCCCCACGGGCGACTGCACGTTGAAATCACACATATTTTCACGCGGACCGCGGCCGTAATATTCCACGTTAGAAAACGCTGCGGGCAATTCGATTGTCACACCGAAGCGCGGAAGATCCTTACCGCCAAACATCGTACGCTCGAGCTCGGCCTCCACGACGATCGTACCGTCCGCAAAAACGCTGTATTCCAATTCGCAGAAATACCAAGTTGTCTTGCCGGTGGTCATCTTATATTTTGTCTTGACGCGCACGCAGTCGTTTTGCTCTTTTGCATCCATACCGACAAAAGCCGGGTGCACAAGCGGCAGCTTTTTGCGGTTCCACTTCGGCGTCCAGGCATAGGAATCATTGTCGATCGGGGCGCGGTAGATATTCGGCACGAAACCGGCCTTTCCTGCGGCGGGCAGCGTGTTGATGCGGTCTTTCCCGTTCACAACATAGCTTTCCAGCGCACCGGTCTCGCGGTTGAACACAAGGCGGCAGGCATCGGATTCGATGCAGAAGCGTTCCTTTTCTTTTTGAAGCGCAATCTTCCCGTGGCGCTCTGCAAGCTGATTCGGCACATCGCAAAGGACAAACTGCTCGTGCGCGATCTCTTCGCCGCTTTGGATATCAATATAGGTCATATTCAAAAGGACGTCGGCATCTTTCGGCAGATCGCCCGCCGGGATCTCCAAAGTCTGTTCGCCGCACGGCGGCACGACCGGGTACAGCTCGCCCGTTGTTTTCGTTTCGCCGTTTTCCACAAGCGCCCACTCGATGGTGATATAGTCCGAAGCGCGGAAGCGGTTGGTATTGATAAACTTATACGTTTCATCGTCCACCTTCTGCGCGCGCAGCGGGCGGTAGACCTCTTTCATTTCCAAGGCGCCCGTATGCGGCGTGCGGTCCGGGTAGAAAAGTCCGTCCACGCAGAAGTTGCCGTCGTGCAGTTCCTCGCCGTGGTCGCCGCCGTAGGTGTATTCGTATTTATATTTTTTGTCGTCCTTGTCGTGATGCACCGCATGGTCGCACCACTCCCAGATGCAGCCGCCCATCAGCTTGTCGCTGGAATAGAATGTCTGCCAGTAGTCCTCCAGGCTCCCCGGCCCCACGCCCATAGCGTGCGCGTATTCGCACAGGAAAAACGGCTTGCCGACATATTCCTTGCCGCGTGTATTGTCGCGGGTCTTTTCGACGTTCGGAATGTCGGTATACATTTCCGAGATCACGTCGTAGCCCTTGCGTTTGGTGCGGATAACGCCCTCATAGTGCACGGGGATCTCGGGGCATTCCGCTTTGAGATAGGCATAGCACGCATCCTGATTCGCGTAGCCGCCGGATTCGTTGCCCAAAGACCACATGGTCACACACGGATGGTTGCGGTCACGCAGATACATCCGGCGCACGCGGTCAAGATAACGCGGTTCCCACTTCGGGTCGTGGCTGATGAGATTGGGCTTATACAGTTTGTGCGGGCCGACGGAACCTGTGCCGTGCGTTTCAATATCCGCTTCGTCCACCACATAAAAGCCCATAATATCCGCAAGCGTCAACAGCATCGGGTCGGGCGGGTAGTGCGAGGTGCGGATGGTATTGACGTTGTATTGCTTCATGAGCGTCAGGTCTTTTTCAATGTCAGCCGCCGACATCACATAGCCCGTCACCGGGTGGCTGTCGTGGTGGTTGACGCCCTTCATTTTGATGTGCACGCCGTTGAATTTGAACACGTCGCCGTCAATGGAAACGGTCTTGAAGCCCGTCACATTGCGTACAACGGACAGGGTCTCCCCGCCTTTTTTGAGCGTAAGGAACAGTGTATAGGTTTTCGGCAGCTCCGCGCTCCACTCCTCGACGGCGAGCTTTTCAAAAGTGAATTTCAAATCGGACGATGCGGGCTTCTCCTCGGCTGCAAGCACGGTATCGCCGTCGCAAAGCGTCGCCTCGAGCGAGCAGCCCTCTTCGGCCCCGAGGACCTCGGCGCGCACGCGAAGCGCATATGTCCCGCCGTTTTCCCGCGCAGTTTTCACTTCGAAGTCGTTGAGATACGTCCCGTCGAGTTCGTAAAGCAGCACGTCGCGGAAGATGCCCGTTTCGCGGAACATATCCTGGCATTCGAGATAGGTGCCTGTGCACCAACGATGCACCACGCATAAAAGCTCGTTTTCGCCCTCCTGCACAAAGGCGTTCAGGTCAAACTCAGCGGTGTTGTGCGCGCCTTCGGAATACCCGACGGCTTTGCCGTTGAGATAGACATCCAGGCACGGCGCAACGCCCAGGAAGCTTAATATGTAGGTCTTGGAAAGGTCTTGCACATTGAAAGTCGTGCGGTACACGCCGACTGCCATTTCCTCGGGCAGCTCCGGCGGCATCAGGTGAAACTCATAGCGCGAATTGAGGTACACGGGCGGGCGGTACCCCGTGCGCTGCCATGTGGAGGGCACCTGCACGCGGTCAAACTGCACGCGCTCGGTATCGAACTCTGTGGGGACGAGCGCAGTCTTATCATAATACTTAAAATCCCACTCGCCGGAAAGCACCCGCACCATATCGCTTCTAAAGCGCTCGGTCAGGCAGGTCGTTTTGCACAACGCGGCTTTGGCACGATACGGGATAAAATACGCGCGCGCGGCACGTTTGCCCGTCTCCATCACGTCAAAGTCACGGTAATTGTCACGGTTAAGCGTATATTGCATACTCGGTTCCCCCTTGTGCTGCAAAAAAATCCATGTAGTGTTCATGGTAGCATATTTTTGCGGGTTTGGCAATTCCCATATGTGAAATTTTTGACAGAAATATAAAATTTTCGCCGCCCGATAAATACAGGCGGCGTTCCAAATTTCAGATTTCTTCCTGCGGCAGGATAACCCGCCACGCTTCCAATAATTTCGGCAGCGTCCATGCAGCATTTGCGGGGCTTGTGGACGGGAGGCACTGTGCCGCTATCCCCGTTTGCGGCAGCAAAAAGCGATCATATAATTTTGACGCCGTTTTGCCGTTGGCAAACACGCGTGTGATCTGCGAATGTGCGAAAATCGGCGCAAGGTCATTGGGCACGGCATTTTGAATGCTCGCATCCGAAGAACCGGTGATCTCACACGAAGCGATGACGTCCCACAGCGCGAAATGATGCGCAAGCACGAGCCGCCGTTTTTCGGGAATGGTTTCGGGCACGGGTTCGCCCGTGAGCGCCGCCAAAACACGCCAGAAGCGATTTTGCGGATGCCCGTAAAAGAAATTTTGCTCACGGGATTTGACGGACGGAAAGCTGCCTAAGATCAGCACACGGCTATCTTGATCGTACAGCGCGGGAAACGGATGGGAAAGGTGCTCCGGCGCGGAGGTTTTCGAGCTCATGCAAACACAAAAGTCGTCACGGACTGTGCGGGGACCTCGCCCGTATATACGCCGTCCTGCGCCGTGAGCGGCGAAGAGACTTCTTCGAGGTTGTGCTGCGCGTCCGTCAGGTACGCCCGCACCTGTGAAAAAGCTTTATCGCCGTCCAACCGCAGCGTGCAATTTTGGGCCGTATCGGCGGAATTGACGACAATGACCGTGACGGTTTCTCCGTTGGAAAATGCGACCGAAGAAAGCGGGCTGTCTTCGTCGAGCTTTGTGCGGATACGCTGCGCGCCCGGTTCTACAAAGCGCGAGAAATTCCCGAGTGCCCAAAGCCGCTTGGTCGTTTCATAGGTATGCGCGTCGCGGTCCACATAAATGAGCCCGTCGCGGTAGTCATACGCCGAAACGGCGATCCAATAGCTCCAGCTTTCGGCATCGAGGATGGTCAGATCCTCAATCACGGTGTTGGCGAGCACCAGCGCGGAATCCATGGTCACGTCCTTACCATTCACCATTTCCGTCCACTCTGTGCACGCCACGGCAAGGTCGGGATAATGCCGGCGCAGGTACCGCGCAGTTTTTTCCTTATCCTCCGCCGTGCCCCAATAGGAATGGGTATCAAGCGTATGGAATACGGCCGAAAGCGTGTCGTCCTCAGCAATGGGTTCCAAATAGTTTTTCAGCGTGTCGCCAAACGGCTGGCCGGACTCAAACATGGAAAGCTCCATAGAATCCGCAAGGCCGCGCTTCTGCATTTCGGCAAGGAACACTTTGTAGATTGCGACGACCTCGTCGGGCTCGTAATGGCAGCCCTCCTGCCCGCCCTGCCAAGTCCACTGGGGTTCGTTGATCGGCGAGATGGCTTTGACCGGAATCCCCTCGGCGCGGAAATGCTCGGCGGCATCGAGCACATAATCCGCAAAGTTCTGGTATTGCGATACGTCGAGGTTCGGCAGAGAGTAATAATGATTCTCGCCGTTCTCGTCCGTGTAATCCAGCCGAGAAGTATCGGGGTCGCAATGGGTCTTACCGTTGATCGTCATGGTATCCGGCGCGCTGTTGGAGAAAAATACCACGTTCGGCACACCGAGTTCCGCTGCTTTTTGCATACACCAAACGGCGTTTGCATCAAGTGAATAATCCACTGTGCCGTCGGCGGCAATAAAGCTCTGTGTTTTGCGCCAGACGTCGGAATAGGTGGAGGCGTCCTCCGCTTTGGAACCGGCGCCGAGATTGTAACGGTAAATATCGAGGTCGATCCCCGTGTCGCCGTACAGCAGAGCAAGGATCTCGTCGCGCACCGCTTCGCCGTTTTCACCCGGATTCGTCCAGCCTCCGACATCCTGCGCCCACCACGCGGCGCTCGCGCCGAAGCCCTGCATGGTTTGATAAGTTTTGTCTGTATCAACAGAAATCACGTTTTGCCCGTCTTTGTCACACGATGTAAACATCAAAAGCAGCCCTCCGAGCACACACAGCCCCATAAGAATTCTTCTGAGCCTCATGTTTCTCCTCCGTAAAAAAGCGGACAGGAAGGGCTTGCGCCCCCTGCCCGCTCGTGGTTTATTATTTTGTACCGAAAATACGGTCGCCCGCGTCACCGAGGCCGGGCACGATATAGCAGTGCTCATCGAGCCGCTCGTCGAGCGCAGCACAGTAAACATCTACGTCCGGGTGGGCGGTAGTCAGCGCCTCAAGCCCTTCGGGCGCGGCGATAATGCCCATAAATTTGATGGACTTCGGATGATAGGTCTTGATTTGCCCGATGGCGTCTACCGCGGAACCGCCCGTGGCAAGCATCGGGTCAAGGACGATGACCTCGCGCTGTGAAATGTCTGACGGCAGCTTGCAGTAATAGGGAACGGGTTTGACGGTCTCGGGATCGCGGTACATGCCGATGTGCCCGACTTTTGCCGAAGGAACCAGTTCCAACACGCCGCCGAGCATCCCCATGCCCGCACGCAGAATCGGCACGAACGCAAGCGTCTTGCCGGAGATCACCTTGGTCTTTGCCATGGAAATGGGCGTCTCGATCTCGACCTCCTGCAGCGGCAGGTCGCGCGTCGCCTCATAGCACATGAGCATGGAGATCTCCTGCACGAGGGAGCGGAATTCCTTGGAACCCGTGTTCTTGTCGCGCAGAAGCGTGAGCTTGTGTTGAATCAGCGGATGATTGGTGATGGTAACCTTTCCCATAAAGCGCCTCCAAAACTTGAATTGAACCGTATTTCATTATAGCTTGTCCGACAAAAAAATACAAGGATTTTTCGCAGGAATCCGGCAAAATTATGCTTTTGCATTCAGATCCTCGCCGTTTTCCAGTGCGGTGATCTGGTCGATGCGGCGCTGATGCCGCCCGCCTTCAAAGGGCGTATTTAAAAACACGTCTACGAGTTCGCAAGCGGTCCCCACACCGACGACGCGCCCGCCAAGGCAGAGGACATTCGCGTCGTTATGCAGCCGTGTGTATTTTGCGCAGAAGTAATCCGAGCAGCAGGCCGCACGCACCCCGCGGATCTTATTCGCTGCGATCGAAATGCCGATGCCCGTGCCGCAACAAAGGATGGCACGGCTGTTCTTATCCGGGTCCGCCAGCATTTTTTGGCAGGTCTTTTGCGCGATGGGGGCGTAATCCACCGATTCTTTGGAATCCGTGCCGCAGTCGACAAAAGGGATCTCCTGTTCATCGAGATAGGCTTTGATTTCTTCCTTGAGTGCGTAGCCGCCGTGGTCGGCGCCGAGATAGATCATGGGGTTTGCTCCTTTTGCTTCATTTTTTGATTCAACTCCCGCTGCGCCTGCGGCAGCCGAAGATAAACTGGCATGAGTTTTGCAGCTTCCATAGGGGTTTCCCCGCGTGCAAGATGCGCTTGCGCAAGGAACGCGACGCTTGAAGCGCGCGGCAGACGAAGCTGCTCAGGTGCTGTTACAAGGCGTTCGCCAAGCTTTTCCCGCAGCGTATTGCAGACAAGCTCTGCACCGTCCCCGGCAAGCAGAATGCGCCCCGGGATTTTTTCGAGCCGCTCGCCGAGTTCCGCAATCGTCAGCGCTTCGTCGGATGTCATCCGTTCGCCGTTTTGGAACAAAGCGGCGTAGACCTGCATACAGCGCGCGTCCATCACCGCGCAAACCGTTTCATGGGTTCCTAAAAACGGATACGCCGCTGTCTCCAGCGCGGAAACGGGGAAACAGGGCTTCCCCGCCGCGTCCGCCATACCCTTGAGCGCCGCCACGCCGATGCGCACGCCGGTAAACGAGCCGGGGCCCACAGTCACGGCGAACAGATCCACCGACGAAATCGGCGTTTCGCTGACAGTGAGCAGATCCTCGGTCATGGGCATCAGCGTGCGGCTGTGCTTGAGCCCCGTGCGCAGGAAGCTCTCGCCCAAAAGCGTGCCGTTATCCGTAAGCGCCGCGCTTGCCGAAGCGCTGGCACATTCCAACGCCAAGATTCTCATAGCTCGATTCCTTCTATCGTAATGATACGTTCATTTTCCTCCGCGCCCGGGGCAATCGTCACGCGGACGGCATCTTCGGGCAGGGCGTTTTCTATATTTTCACTCCACTCGACGCACAGCACGCTGCCCGCGTCCATATATTCAAAAAAGCCCGTAGACGCAAGATCTTCCCAGGTGTGCACGCGATACATATCAAAATGGCAAAGCTCGTCGTTCGCGCCATAGACGTTGACAATGGCAAAGGTCGGGCTGCTGACCGCATCCGAAAGCCCCATGCCGCGCGCAACGCCTGTAACGAACACGGTCTTGCCCATGCCCATCGGGCCGAACAGCGCCACGACTCTGCCGCCGTGAAGCGATGCACCGATTCTTTGCCCGAGCGCACGGGTATCGGCTTCCTTTTTGCTTACGAATTGCTGCATGCTATCACCGAGGAACAGTATACCACGCTTTAATTCTTACGTAAATACTTTTTGCTTGAAAAACGCCCGGCGGCATACTATAATACTTGTATAGAAGATAAAATTGGGAAGTATATGCAGAACTGCTCTTGCGTTCCAAAACGGCTTTCCGATCTCATCGTTTGTAAGGCAGAACGAAGGAGCCGCCATGAAAAAACGTCTGGCTGCCGTAAGGCTTTTTTTCAGAGAAACCGATAAACTGTTATTTTTCTCGTGCATCGCCGCATCGCTGTTCGGGCTTTTGATGGTATACAGCGCCACGCGCTGCGACCGCGACCCGGGCGAGCTCGTTTCGCGCGATTTTCTCACGATGCTCATCGCCGTTTTTTTGGGCATTGCGATGTGCCTTGTGATCTCTTATTTCAATTATGAGGTCTTTACCCGGTACTGGCTGATCATCGGCGGGGTGTGCATTCTTGCGCTGCTGCTGCTGTTCCCGTTCGGTTCGGCGCCCTCGTCGCGTCCCGACGCGCGCACCTGGCTCGATTTCGGGGTGTTCAGCATCCAGCCCTCGGAATTTGTGAAAATCGGGTTTATCGTTACGTTCAGCGTCCATCTCGAGCGCCTGCGGGACAAGCTCAACCGTTTTTGGAGCATTGCGCAGCTGGGGATACATGCGCTCGTTCCCACAGCGCTCGTCATGCTGACGGGCGACATGGGCTCGGCGGTCATTTTTTTGATCATTGCGGTCATTATGCTCTTCATCGGCGGGGTGCACTGGGGATACTTCCTCGGCGGATTTGCGCTATTATGCGCGGCGGTGCCGCTCGTTTGGACGTTCGTGTTTTCCTCCATTCAAAAGGAACGCTTCTTAGCGCTCATTTACCCGGAACTTTACCCGAGCGTGATCTACCAGCAGCAAAACGGCATGAACGCCATCGGCTCGGGCGGCATCACGGGGCAGGGCCTGTTTCAGGGCGCCTATACGCAGGCAGGCGTGGTGCCCGAGAGCCAGAACGACTTTATTTTCACCGCCATCGGCGAAGAGCTGGGCTTTGTCGGCTGCCTTGTGGCGCTGGGGCTTTTATGCCTCATCTCGGTGCGTCTCATTCTCATTGGCAGAAAATCCCGTGAACGTTCCACGAATCTGATCTGCTGCGGCATGGCAGCCATGATTATTTCCCAGACGGTCATCAACGTCGGCATGTGCTTAATGCTGATGCCCGTCATCGGCATCACCCTCCCCTTTTTCTCGGCGGGCGGGTCGTCGAACCTCAGCGTGTATCTCGGCATTGGACTGGCGCTGAGCATTTACCGCCACAACTGTGACCAAGGTGCTGTAAACATTCGCGTATATGATTCCTTAAAAGACGCGCAGTAAGCGCAAACCGGAAAGGAGTGCTGTTTTTGGAGGCTTTTTTCTCACAGTTTGAATACCTTTCGCGCTATGTGCTCACCGGCATCGCCGTACTGCTTTTGCTGCGATGCGTGTTTTCCCTGTTCCGCCTGCGTCCGCGCCGTGAGGTTATGGCAACGCTCGTGAACCTTGCGGACGACAGCGAGATTCAGATTGAAAACTGGGAAACTTCCATCGGGCGCAGCCGTTCATGCGATATCGCGCTTCGCAAATACGGCACAGTCTCGCGTTTTCACGCGGTGCTCGCGCTGCGCAAGGAAGGCTGGTTCATATTTGACACCGAATCCAAAACCGGCGTATATGTCAACGGCGAACAGATCCGTCGCGCACGGCAGATCTCAGACGGCGACACCATTGCGTTCGGAAACGTTGTGATGAAATTCAAGTCCAACGGCTACGGCGAAGCGCAAACGGACGAAGACAGCAACGTCACCGACTTCACCAACGCGGCGCGGCTTGTAAACCTTGCCGACAACAGCGCGTTTTACCTGCACGGCAGCTGCCTTATCGGCCGCGACCGCCATTGCAACATCTGCCTGCCGATGCGTAACATTTCCGGTGAACACGCCGAAGTCTATCTGACGCGCGACGGCTGGATGGTCTCGGACCTGCAATCGGAAAACGGGACGTACCTAAATGGCGACCTGGTATTCGGCGCGTATCCGCTGTATGACGGCGATATCATTTCCGTCGGGGAATACAGCTTCATGTTCAGAGAGTAAGAGGAGCGGCGTATGGCAACAAAGAAGAAAAAATCGGCGCACACCCGCCGATACAGAAAACCCGTCAAATGGCCGTTTTGGCTGCTCATGATGACGCTGTTCCAGCTTTCGTGCATGCTGCAGATCTACATCAACGGCACACAAGAGAGCATGGTGACGCTGTTCACGGTATACGGCGTATATATTGCGGCGGAATGGATCTACTTTTTCGTGTTCGGCATTGTCCTGCGGCGAAAAAGCTTTGAAATCGAATTGATCGCTTTCTTTTTAACCGGGATGGGGCTGACGCTTACGACAAGCGTATACCCCGACCGCGCTTTCACCCAGCTGATCGCGGTGCTGATGGGTATCATCGTGTTTATCGTGATGCTTTGGATCTTAGGCGACACAAAGCGCGTCATCAAGCTGCGCACCCCGGTGGCAATCCTCGCATTGGCGGCGCTCGGGATCACGCTGATTATCGGCGACGAGATCAACGGGGCAAAAAACTGGATCGTCTTGGGCGACGGGATTTTGTCCATCCAGCCCTCCGAGATCGTTAAGGTCGCGTTCGTATTCGTCGGCGCGGCGACGCTCGAGCATTTGCAGTCCACAAGGAGCCTGACCAAATACATCCTCTTTGCCGGTGCGTGCATCGGGATGCTGTTCCTGATGAAAGATTTCGGCACGGCGCTGATTTTCTTCTTTACATTTATCGTCATCGCGTTTTTGCGCTCGGGCGACATCAAGACCATTTTCCTGGTCTGCACGGCGGCGCTTTTGGGGGGCTTGGGGATCCTCACCTTCCGCCCGTATGTGGCGAACCGCTTCCAGACCTACCGCCATGTTTGGGAATACTCCAACGCGGGCGGATACCAGCAGGTCCGCCTGCTCATCTATTCCGTAAGCGGCGGCCTTTTCGGGCTTGGCATCGGCAACGGCCGACTGCGTTCTGTGTATGCTGCAACGGAAGACCTCGCGTTCGGCATGGTCTGCGAGGAATTCGGCATCATCATCGCGTTCACGGTGCTGCTGACCTTTGTGGCGCTGGTAGTCTATTCCATCCGCTATGCTGCGGCGGCGCGCTCTACGTTTTACTCCATCGCCGCATTGGCCGCTTCGTCGCTGCTGCTCTTTCAGGCGGCGCTGCACGTGTTCGGCGTAACGGACCTGCTGCCGTGGACAGGCGTGACGCTCCCCTTCATCAGCCGCGGCGGCAGCAGTATGATGTGCTGCTGGGGGCTTGTGGCGTTTATCAAAGCTATCGACGTGCACACCTACAAGCGGTACGACAAAATTGAGCGAAGCTGATTCGGGAAAGGAGACGGCAGAATGAAAACACTCTCCCGCAGAGCATGGGTCTTATATGCCCTTGCCGCCCTGTTTTTAGTGGGGCTCGGCATCCTTTTCTATACGTTCTGGTCTAACGCGGATGACTGGGCGATGCGCCACGCGAACCGTCACCTGTATGCCGGTGATACGCTGACAGCGGCCGGCTCCATTACGGATGAGACGGGTGCAGTGCTTGCTGAGACCGTGAACGGCGAACGGCAGTACAACAACAGCCGTTCCGTCCGCACGGCGACCCTGCATGTGGTCGGCGATTCCGAAGGGTATATCGCAACGGGCGTACAGACCGCCTATCAGGAAGAACTGACCGGATACAATTTTGTGGACGGCGTTTACGATATCAAAAAATACGGAAAAGGCAACGATTTGCAGCTTTCCATCAACGCAGATCTGTGCGTAACGGCATATGAAGCGCTTGGGAACAACAAAGGCACGGTCGGCGTTTTCAATTATAAGACCGGGCAGCTTGTTTGCGTAGTCTCCAAACCCGCCTTTGACATTGCCAACAAACCGACCGAAAACATCAACAACGACAAGACCGGTGAATATGAGGGCGTATATCTGAACCGTTTCTTCTCCGGTGTATACACCCCCGGTTCGACTTTTAAGATCATCACGGCCACTTCGGCAATCGACAACATCTCGGATATTGACGACCAGCGCTTCCGCTGCACCGGCAGTTACAGCATCGACGGCGGTTCCGTCAAGTGTCTGGGCACACACGGCACGATTGGCTTTGAGCGCGCGCTCAACGTCTCATGCAACAGCGCCTTTGCGCAGATCGCCTTGCAGCTCGGCAAAGATAAACTGACTGCCACAACGAACGCGCTCGGCTTTAACCAGCGCTACACCATTGGCAAAATCCGTCTGGCGCAAAGCACTTTTGATTTAAGCAATGCTTCTGACCTCGATCTCGGCTGGGCGGGCGTCGGGCAATACACAACGCTTGTCAACCCCTGTCACATGCTGATGATCGTTGGCGCGATTGCAAACGATGGGCAGGCGGTCACGCCGTATCTGGTGGAAAAGATCACCACACAGAGCGGCAACACCGTTTTGGAGGCGGAGACCACGCTCGGCGCGCAGATGTTCTCGGAATCCACCGCCCAGCGCATGCAGGAGCTGCTGCGCTCGAATGTGGAAAACTACTATGGTGACCGGCGCTTCCGCAGCCTTGAGATGTGCGGCAAGACCGGCACGGCGGAGGTCAGCTCCAACGAGGGCGGCGATAAACCGCACGCATGGTTTGCGGGATACTCACAGCGCGAGGATCTCCCCTATGCGATTGTCGTGGTCGTGGAAAACGGCGGCGGCGGCAGCTCGGTCGCTATCCCCGTGGCCAACGAAGTCATGCAGGCTGTGGAAGATTTGTACGGGGAATAAGAACACGGCAGGTGGTATATTAGGATCCCCCATAGAATAATGATGTCAGCGGGGATTTCAAAAACAAAATACGCAACTTAAATGTCCCGGCAGATTGCATATGCAGTCTGCCGGGACATTCTGTTTTGCGATTATCTCTTTTCCTTATAGTAATCGCACTGTGTATAATCATAGGTATCGCAGTAGTGCTTGTACTTCTGCTCAGGTACCTTGTTACACACCAGCTTACAATACGGTTCGATTGTAAGCCAACCGCCTTTATCCTCAAAATAAGGACATTTTGCCATGATTACACCTCCTTTCTATCCTGATACGGTGTATCTTCAATTCCTTCTTTTTGCAGGTGTCGCACCAACTTATCTAAAGGTGTTTTGAACAGTCTATGAAACCAAAAGAATTTACCAAAATACTTAACCGCCGTTGGACTTATAGCATAATATATGCGAATAAATAGTCTTCCAAAGGTAGATTCTGCCAAAACACTGTCTCGATATCTGCGCAGTGTCCAGACCTGCGGGCAATCGTAAGAACCGTAAACACAGGTCGCAACGTAGCATCCACCGGATTTTTTAGCTGTTGACACGGGCTGCGTTGTTTTTGGTATGTTTTCGATTGCCTTTTGAATCTCTGCATCGCTGACCAAACAACCCATATCTCGTGCTTTTTGCAAATACTGCTGTGCCTTTTGCGGATCCTTGTATTCCGTCTGACTTGTGTATATCACGCTAAGCATAATACAAGCTTTGCCGATAAACTCTTTATCTCTATTTGTGATTCCATCAGTATTTGGATCGACATTAGCAATAACATTCAGGTACTCTTTCGCACCTTTTATATTTTGCGAAACACTTAATCCATATAAAAAACAGCACCCTGAATAGTATGCTGAAATATATGTAAGTCTGATCCTATTCGCATCGCCAAAATATTCTCCAGCTTTTTTATAATCTCTTTGTTCAAAATAAATCTCACCAATTTCACCCAATGCAACGGCCATTGGCGTTTCCTGTAAACTGGTATCACAGTTTTCGCCGTAATTGCGCTTCATATTAGCAATTACATCTTTGGAAATCGCGCAAATCAAATCAGCAGTCTGTTTTGCCTCTTGCGTTCTGCTAAGCTTTTTTAAAGCCAACAGCTTATTTATTCCGATTTGTGGTATTATGAATCCTATAGCTGCGGTATCCTCTTTAATTTTCTCAAACCAGTTGTCAACGTAAGCGATGGCCTTTTCATAATCTCCGTTCTCATAATACAGACGTGGCAATTCTATTTTATAACCGAAATAATCAAATTCATTTGCAAGTTTTTCACAAGCAGATATGGCCGTCGGATAATCTTTGTTCGCTTTGGCGGTATTAACAATCTCACTTAAACGTGCAATTTCTGAATCATTATCGTTTGTAAGATTTGCTTGATTATTTTCCATTTTCATTTTCTTCTCCTTTACACAACTATTAGATGTACGATAGTTTGATTATACATATTTTAGATGTATTTGTCAATACACTTTTTAGATGTATTGTACGATATGCACGGTGATAAAATATGTATTATAAACGAATTCGGGAGTTACGAGAGGATAACGATGAATTGCAAAAAGATATTGCCAAGCTGCTGAATACGACACAACAGCATTACAGCAAAATCGAAAACGGCGGTACGGAGATCACCGCCGACCGAATTATTAAGCTGGCAAAGCATTATAAGGTCAGTGCAGACTACATCTTAGGACTTTCCGACGAAAAAAGGCCTGCAAACAGCAAGCAGCGCTATCCCCGTGGATAGCGCTGCCATTTTATACAAGCAAAGGAACGGCTCCGTAATCCGCAAAGCCGTTCCTTGATTTCAAATATGTATTTTGGTCTTTTAGAAAATTATACACTGCGCGCAGCATCAAACAAATATTTTTGTAGGTCCGAACCTGTATAAAGAAATACACAGAAGCAGGAAAAACCCGCTTCTGTGTACTTCCTGGCTGGGGTGGCAGGATTCGAACCTACGAATGCAGCAGTCAAAGTGCTGTGTCTTACCACTTGACGACACCCCAATATGCATTTGAAAAAACTCCGCCCTTGCCTTACGGGCTTGCGGCGGAGTTTAAAAAGTGGGGTGGGTAGTCGGATTCGAACCGACGGTCTCCAGTGCCACAAACTGGCGCTTTAACCAACTAAGCTATACCCACCATATAGAACTTTGCGCTGAAAAAAGTTATCTTGTTGCTCATCTCTCGCGCAAAAGTAGCGCGCTGAGAGGGACACCGCTTTGCTTCGCAAATCGGGCATCCTTGCGCTTGCGCGCTGCGGACTTCGCGTCGGAGAACCTTTCACTGAAAGGTTCTCTGTTCGCCGCTCACCCCCTCGGGGCTCGAGTCCCTTATAGGAGGTAATTGCCGCAATTCACATTTGCTCTTTGCTCAGTTCCCATGCGCAAAAGTGGCGCGCTGAGAGGGACTCGAACCCCCGACCCTCTGCTTAGAAGGCAGATGCTCTATCCAACTGAGCTATCAGCGCAAATTCAAATGCTTGAATATTATATATGGCGCGTCACGGTTTGTCAAGAGAAATCCGAAGATTTTTGCAGGATTTTGCTACGAGTCAATGCAAGTCGGGGGATGATTCTGTGTCTAAACAGAAATGGAACCATCGCCGGCAGGCACGAAAGCCTGCCGCTACGCGTTCAAGGCACAGAACTGCCTACTATACAATTTCTTTCCTATTTCTCCATCTTTACAGCTTCCAGCACCGGCTTTGCCGCTTCGCCGTCGAAGCGGATCAATTCGACATTCTCGCAATGCACGGCGTCCAGCGCATGGGCGTAATCGTCGCAGACGTTCTCAAAGCGCACTTTGACCTTATCGAGCGTCACGTCCTTCGCGTACCGCAGGAAAAATCCGGAATTTTTATATCTTTCTACGCCGTGATCCTTGCAGGGGCGCAAATCGTACAGCCCGCAGTCCCATTTGGAGGTCTTGGAAAGCGTCACGCGGACATTCTCAAAGGTCACATCCTCGATCGCATTCTCGGCGTTACCATGGATGAGCACGCCGTTTTCACCCTTGCAGGTAATATTATAAAATCGCACGTTTTTAATTTTGCCGGAGTGCGTATTTTCGTCGCGATCGAAGGTGGTCAGCACGATTGGCTCGGCTGTCCCCCACCAATCCGGGCAGAAGCGGCGCGTTTCGATCATAATATTCGAATACTGCACGTTTTCCACGTTTCCGCCGTCGCGGATCTGAATGGACAGCCCACGGTTGGAGCGGCTGATGATGCAGTTATCCACAAGGACGTTACGGAAATCGCCCACGCCCTCCGTGCCGATCTTGATCGCCGCGGAGGTGGAAATGAGCGTACAGCCGCTGATGAGGATATTTTCGCAAGGTCCGTATTCCGCGTTGCCCTTGGAGGTTTTCAGGCAGATACAGTCATCTGCACACTCGATGTGGCAACCCAAAATGCGCACGTTCGTGCAGTGGTCGGGGTCGATACCATCGGAATTCGCAACATCCAAGTCATTGAGAATGCGGATCTGCGAAATCAATACGTCGTCGCACCCTGCCGGATGCAGCGTCCAAAACGGAGCGTCGGTAATAGTGACATCGCGGAACGAAATGTGGTTGCTCTTTTCAATATAAATGACCGTCGGGCGCGGATAAAAATTGCCCGTGACATAATACTGATCCTTGCGCTCGACAAACGCGTGGCCGTTTGCGTCAATAATCCCCTCGCCCGTTATGGAACAACCGTCCGCTTCGTAACCATACAGGAACGCAAACGACGGCTTGCCTGTAACAGGGTTGCCGATCAGTGCGGTTTTCGGGTCGTTGATGGTCTCACACGGGCGGATGTATCCGTTGATATCGGCTGTTGCTTTCAGTCGCGCGCCCTTTTGCAGGTGTAGTTCGACATTGGCGCGAAGCCGCAGGGAATCGCTGTAATAGGTTTTGCCGCTTGTGAGCACGACCGTACCGCCGCCGTTTTGGTGCGCCGCGTCAAGGGCGCTTTGGATCGCCGCCGCGTCGTTATGTATACCGTCGCCGACCGCGCCGAAATCCTCCGGGTAGAAATAAAGCATACTGTATTCCCCTTTCATGTCCGCTATAGATATTACAGATCTACAACTACGCCTTCGTCGCCTGTGGTGCGCGCAAGCGCATCTTCAAAGATATCTTCGCCGATCTCCATCGCAAAAAATTCCCGCTGCTGCTCGCTCATCCGATTCGGATACAGCAAAATTTCTTCACCGATTTCCGCAATCAGCACACCGTCGCGTTTTTCCTGCCGGACAATGGGCGCGAGTGCGTTGTTGATAGCAAAATGAAAATCATCATCGTAAAGAATTGCTTCCGGAAAGCCAAGGCGCGCTTCTTCCAAAAAGCCTTCTCCGTCCAGCGTCGCCATGATTGGGTCCGGCACATAATTCGTACAGACGCCGTCTTCATATACGATCGCAACCAAATCCCGGTTTTCATTTTCGTAAAGTTCTGTGGTAATCATAGCCGACTGCCTGTCCTTTTCTGTTTTGCTATGCTGATTATAGCAAAACCGCGCGCTGATGGCAACTGAAAATCTGCGTTTTGCGTGGAATTTCATGGGGCGGGCGGCAGGGGCTATTGTATTGCCCGCCTGCCCCATATGCATGGCCGCCATTTTGACAGCACCAACCAAAACCAGGATGTCTTTTCTATCCGCGCGCCCTTGCGGCCTGTGCAGCTTTGCAAAGACGCGGCATCCGTTGACCTAAATCCATTCCGAAAAGGAAATCTTGTTTCTATCCACGCTCCCCATGTGGGGAACGACCAAGGATGAGGCCAAGGTCTACCGGGCCATCGTGATTTCTATCCACGCTCCCTGCGTGGGGAGCGACCCAGGTGCGGGGAAAACAACAGGCTATGTCTATCCATTTCTATCCACGCTCCCTGCGTGGGGAGCGACCCGGGTGCGGGGAAAACAACAGGCTATGTCTATCCATTTCTATCCACGCTCCCTGCGTGGGGAGCGACGATTTAGCAATTTCAAGATAATTGTCACTAAACTATTTCTATCCACGCTCCCTGCGTGGGGAGCGACTAAACGGCGTGTCTCTCACGATACGAAAACGACTATTTCTATCCACGCTCCCTGCGTGGGGAGCGACGAGACCGGCGGGCGGGGCGCAAGACACGCCCAAAGATTTCTATCCACGCTCCCTGCGTGGGGAGCGACACATTTGGTGCAACAAGCGGAACTTACACACTAATTTCTATCCACGCTCCCTGCGTGGGGAGCGACTTTAACATCGTATTCAATTTCGGGTTATTTTGTATTTCTATCCACGCTCCCTGCGTGGGGAGCGACTGTGTCTTGCTCATAATTCAAGCGCACAATTTTTATTTCTATCCACGCTCCCTGCGTGGGGAGCGACAGCAAAATGTGCCAAGGCAAGGGCACAAAATTGCAAAATCACGGGCATGTTATACAAATCTTATACGGAAACTGTCCATGAGCTGGAAAAATAAACCTCTGTTGAGTTCCCGCTTGCGCATCAAGCCTCGTCTTTTCGGTGCGAAAGGGCCGCCAAAAAGCTGTGCACTTCACGTTCGCACCGTACATCACAACAATAAAACATCATCCTGTGCAAAGTGCGGGCTTTTGCCGATGTGCTCTACTTTGTTGTGATACGCGTTGCCAAGCCTGTAAAAACGAAGGCTGTCAGTCTGCTCGTCAATAAGAGCGACCAACCGCGTCTTGAAAACCACATATTGCGCGGCATCCAGCAAACATTCAAACACGGAATTCTGCACACGCTGTCCGTAATTTATGCACTGCTTTGCCACCTGCCGCAGCCGCTTGCGCCCGGCGGCAGTCTCTGTATTCACATCATAGGTCACGAGCACCAGCATTTCAGTCCCTCACTTCCAGAAAAATGGCGGATAACGGTCCAAATCCCCGCGCAGCGTTCGCGCCAGCAGCAGCGCCTGCATATAGGGCACCAATCCCCACGGGATCTTTTCGTGCAAGAACGGATGCTGCAGCGTTTCCTGTTTGCGGCGCTGCCAGGCGCTGAGAAAAGCGCGCCTGCCCTCGTCATTGAGCAAAACGGCGCCGCTTCCCTGCTTTTGGAAGTGCTTGGCCGTCACAATTTTGCGATTTACGCACGAAAGCACAAAGCGGTCAGCATACGGACTGCGCAGCTCTTCCATCAAGTCAAGCGCAAGGCTGCTGCGCCCGGGACGCTGCCGATGCAGAAACCCGATATACGGGTCAAGCCCAACGCCCTCCAGCGCAGCAGCACAATCCCGCGCCAAAAGCGTGTAGGCAAAGGACAGAAGCGCATTGATCGGGTCAAGCGGCGGGCGGCGGCTGCGTCCATGAAATGTGAATGTATCCCGCTGCTGCAAAACAAGGCTGTCCAATGCGTCAAAATACCGCTGCGCCGCCTCCCCCTCCAGCCCACGCAGTTCTTCCAATGTCGTACTCGCTTCAATGCGTGGGAGTGCATCCGCAAGCTGTGCGGAAATCGCCTTGAGCCGTTCCACGGGGACCCGCTGCGGGTGGTCCCGCGTGGCGCGTTCGAGCACCCAACGGGCGTTATAAACTTTGCCGAGGATAAAACTGCGCGCCAGTCGGCAGCTTTCCGCTTCTGCCTCTGCCATGCGGCATTGTGTCATGCGCAGCAGGACATTGCCGCGCGTTTCGCCCACCGCGCGCGCCAAAAATTTGCCGCGTGGGGTGAAAAACGCCAAATCTATCCTATGTGCGGCACACGCGCCCATCAACGCAGGCGATGCGCCCGGATAAGAAAAGCAGAGGACGCCCTCGAGCGTGTGCAGCGGGAAACGGGCGGTTTCTGCCTCGCCGCGGTGCACCACAACGTTTTCGCCGTCCAGGGTAAGGTAGCTGTCCTCGGTCAGGACAAACAATGTGTTGAGCAGTTTTCTCATCTTTCCCCTCCCCGCTGTGCTTCTTCAAGATGTGTTCGGATGTAGCCCGCCGCATCGCCGCGTCGGCAAAGCGCCGGCATGCAGAGTTCTTTCAGGGAACAGGCGTTGCAATGTTTTCCGGGCCGCACCTTCGGCGTGTGTCCGCGGGCATACAATTCGTTCATCTCGTCCGCTGTCGCCTGCGTTTTCTGCCGCAGTTCCTCAGTCAATTCTACGGTTTCACGCCGTCGTGTGCCTGCATAATACAACGCGCCGCACGGGATCGTGCAAACAAGCATTTCTTCCAGCGCCATCGCCTGTGCGCAAAGCTGCAAACGGTCGGCGTCATGTTCTTTCGGCGCACCGTGCTTATATTCCACCGGAAAAGGCTGCCAGGTTCCCGGCCACCCTTGGATCTCAATGCCGTTTGGATCGGCGCTGAATTCCACTACGTCGCATGCACCGCTCAGGCGCAGCGTTTGGGAGGCTACGCGCATACCGCGCACAACGCGCAGATCGCCACGGGATTCCGAATAGGTATCGTCATGGCAGCGCGCATGCTGAAGCTTCCCTTCCGCCGTGCGCAGGTTTTCCGCCCACTGCTGTTCAAGATGGATCAGCGCCCACTGCCGCCGGCAAAAGCAGAAATGCTGAATACCGGACAACGGGAGGAAGTCATCAGGATTCGTCGCCATAGACTTCCACCGCGAGATCAGGCAGTGTGTCGCAGGTGATGCTGTAATCCTCGATCGAACGCGGCACATCTACATCTTCACGTTTTGCAACATGCAAAAGGCGATGCACCTTTGCAGACGGATACTGCCCGCTTTTGCAGTTGTGCCGCCACCAATATACGCGCAGCACCTCCATGCTGCCGTCGGGGCGCGCAGAGGAAGCATCGTTTTCAAACAGCGTGCAGAGCGCCTGCTTGATACTTTCGGCGTCCGCCTCGGTAAAGCCTGTCTTTTCGGCAAGCTGGCAGTTGATGCTGCCGAACGTGGTATAAACGCCGAACCCGACGCGATGCTTGGTGCCCATGGTATCGCTCGATTTTTTATCGCCGGGCTCGCCGTTCACGCTCTTGGTGATCTGCAGGCTGTCAATGGTGATGGGGTCAACGCTGAACGCGGGGTGGATCGAGACCGGCCCGCGCACGCCGACGGAAACGCCGTCGCCTTTGGATTTGAATGCGAACACCTGCCCGAAGCTGCGCACATCCAGCCACGTTTCGCAGGCGGCCTGTGCATAGGCCTCGCGGTCTTTTGCCTTGTTCGCGGCGGCAAGCTCGGGGCAGGCGTCCGCGCGCTCTTTAAGGCTGTGGAAGCCGTCTGTGCAGCGGTCATCGGACTGCACGAAAATACATTCGCCCATATCCATCAGGCGATTGCGGATCTTGCGTTTGAGGCAGACGTCTGAAATTTCGCCGAAGCCCTCATAGGTCTCGCGCGGGCGATTGCCGTTGAGCGGATCGCCGTTCGGGTTAGCGTGACGGACAGCAAGGACAAGTGCGAAGTCGATTTTGTTCTGTAAAGTTTCCATGATTTTACCTCCAAAAAGTTTTATTCAGAAACGGTAGATTTGGGTTCGGCGTCGTTTTCGGCATCGGGCTTTTTGAAAAATTCCATGCGCTGTGCGGCATAGCCCAGCAGATACAGCTCTGAAAGCGGTTGATTGGTAAAGCCGTTTAATTTCAGCCGATCAATCAGTTCCAGCATCCGATCGTGCAGATAAGAAGAGTTTCCCGCCTTTGCCAAGCGGGCCAAATACGGTTGAAGCTGCTTTTCGAGCAGCATGGTCGTTTTTGCAGGATGGATCGTGAACGCGACCTCATAGCGCATCGCGTTGGATGGTCTTCGATCAGCGGGCGCGATATTCTGCGCGCGCGAGGCGGCGTATTCGATCCGCTCGGCATAGGCGAGGATGCGCCCGAACAAATAGCTTCGGTCGTTGCAATCGTTTTGAACTGCCATGGAAAAATCCTCCTTTAAATTTCGGTGATAATAGCCGCGCACCAAAGCGCAGGCGATGCTGCGGGTCTTGTTCGCTTCCCAAGGATCCAGAGCGACACCGTTTGAGGCGCGGTGTACGGCAGAAAGCATCAGGTCGCGCGGGAACCGCCTGCCCTCCGTGATGCAGGGCAGCAACCGTTCAATGGTCTGCTGCTTGAGCTTTTGGTCCACACGTTCGCCGTATGCCGCTTTGGCGATGTCCGCAGGTGCGGGTGCGCCGACAAAGATGACGGATTGTAAGGTCGGCTTACCGCCGGGCTGTGGGACTTCGACCTTTCGGTAACGCAGCTCCCAGGCAAAGCTTTGATGCCAGTCCTCGACGCAGTCGATCAGCCGCGAACCGGAAAGCTCCCGATAATAGCGGACGGACAGCCGCCCCGGCGTTGCGGAATCCAGCACCATGACGGTAATCTTGGAATGCGCATCCAGTTTGGCGCGATACCCCTGCACCGCTTTTCTGAATTGCAGGGCAAACGCCTCCCGCGTGGTCGCCTGTGCCTCTTCCCCTTCAAAATCGTTTGGCAGCATCGGCAGATCGGATACTTCGGGGGCGCTTTCGGCAAAATCCAAAGTATCCGCCATAACGGCGGGGATAGGCTCGTTTTCCGTGCCCCAGACTAAGATGGTCTGGTCGCCGTTTTGCACACCCTGCCGCCCGCAAAGCCACCGCAATGCGTTGTGCGCTTTTTGCGTCGTCTCGTAGCCGACGCTCAGCGCCTGTTTGGCATCCTCAAAGCGCCCGCGGAACGTAAAATTCACCTTGTCGTTGCTGGAGATCAGCTTGGCTTTATCGCCCGCGTTGCGAATTTTTGCGGGGCTTAAGCGTGAGACCGGCATCTTTTTCCCCTGCACATAACAGAAATCCGTTTGCTGCATGGTGGATAGATAATAGCGGATATAGTTTTCCTGCACCGTTTTATCCCCTGCAAGCGCGATGCCGTCGACACAAAATCGCACAAAGGTTTCGAATTCGTCGCCGCCGGTCAAAATTCCAAATACGGCGGGGGCTTCGCCTTTTTGGCTGTCCCATTTTTGCAGCAAATGCCCCGCTTCGTCTGTATATAGGACACGCTCACGCACCAGATCGGCGATCAGACAGCCTTTTTCCAAATAAGTGAGCACGGCGCAGACCTTTGGATGGCTATAAGGAGAGGTACACCAGGCGCGCAGCTGCGAAAGATACGCTTCCCATCCGCTTTTTTTGGATCCGCCAAATGCTTTATAATCCCCTGCGATATATTGCAGTTTATCCGCCAGCGGATGCGGTGCAAGGACGTTGGCACGCGTCCCGGATTCTTCCGTGCAGGGGATGACCGTGGTCATCTCATCCGGACGAAGCACACGCGCCGAACGGAATGCCCCGTCGTCCGAAAGATTTACCTCTACATGCGCCTTTTGCGTGGTGTGCGCAATGGGCAGCAGAACAGGGCTTTCGCGGTTGCTTTTATCGTTTTCCGCTTTTGCGTGGACGATGCCGACTTCAGCCACGTTATGTTCATAGGTTTCAAAGCAGCGTTCCATCCACCCCACGCGGCGTCACCTCCTTAAACAGGCGTTCGACGGGCTCGACCGTTTCGCCGAGCGTGAATGTTTTGATATTCTGCTTGCGGATAGGTCGCACGACCGGGCATTCTTCCGGGCGCACGAATTGCACCACGCCCGCACGCATCACGGGCCGCCAGAGCCGCTCGTACATCTGCCCGTCGCCGGACTCGTCCGCGTAGGTGATGCCGTGCAGCATCAGCCCCAGAGGCATAGGCGGCGTGTTGTCGTACGCCCCGGCGCCCACGCCGAATTCGCAGGGCTCGATATAGCCCTGACATTCGCGTGTTCCGAGGAAAATATCCCGCCGCCCGCCGCGCTCAAGCATGCGCTTGGCGATAAAGTAGTGCTTATTTTCGTTGCGGTCGCCCGCGAGGTCGGGGCGGTGCAGATTCCATTCAAAATGCGCGCGGACCTGATATTCGACATTGGACAAATAGGTGTAGATAGACAGGTCGTTTTGCCCGTTGTTATATTTGATCGGGCGCACGCCTTTAGACTCGGTCTCAATGGGGCGCAGGACGCGGATCTCATCCGGCACCCAGATAAATGTCGGCTTCCAATAACAGCTTTCTAAAATTCCTTTGATCGCTTGATACGTCGGGATCGGATAGCTGCATTTTTCACCGCCGACGCGGGTGATGGGGTCGCTGAACAGCGCGTACCGCCCCCAAACCCGCAGGGTAATAGAATTGGCATGTTCCAAGCAGATTCCTCCTTTATTCCATTGGCTTTATACGAAACAGGCCGGCATAACGTCCGCCTGTGTGCGGACACCGATATTTTCGCTGTCATAAAATTCCGCTCGAAGGACGCGCACCGCCCCTTGCAGGGCAGGATAAACCGCGCCCGCTTGTTCGAGCCTGTCCACATCTCTTTTCCCAAGCGATACGGTATAGGGCTGCAAGTCGGACAGCTGCACCTTATCCGGCGATGCGGAAAGCAGTTCTGCGATCTTTCGCGCGCCGTCTTTATACGGCACCAGCACGGGAACCGTTCCGTCTTCGATGGCTTCAAACAGGTGCTCCGCCGTGCCGAACGCCTGACACAGGCTCCACGCTCCGGGCCTTTTGTGTCCGCTTTCCATAAACGCCTGCACGCCGCAAGTATTACTCGCGAGCAGATCCAAAAGCGTGGTATTTTGCGGCAAGTCGCTTCCTGTGACAAGATACGCCGCCTTGTTCGACTGCGCCGCGTTTTCGTAATACCGCTTGAAATAGGCGTCCATCATTTGCGGGGAAAGCAGGTCTGTGTTTGGGTCACACGCGTCGAGCAGGTCGCGTGTGATCCGCCGCGCGTCGTCGATCTCCGGCAGATGGCGCAAATCCTCATCGGCGCACGCCACCAGATATACATCCCGAATCCCGTCCTGCCCGTGGCGGTTGCAGCGTCCGGCCGCCTGTGCGACACTCGGCAGCCCCGCAAGGCTGCGCACCACACAGTCAAAGCTTAAGTCTACGCCCGCTTCGATCAGTTGGGTACTGACACAAATCAACCGTTCCCCGGCGCGCAAAGACGCGGAGATCTGCGTGAACACGTCGCGGCGGTGCCGGCTGCAGAGATTGGTCGTCAGACAAAACAGCTTCGTGTCCGCCGGCATCTGCTCGTGCAGCGCTTCAAACAGGCGGTTGACAGCCTTTTTTGTGTTGAGCACGACCAAAATGCTCCGATTCTCCTGTGCCCGCGCGCAAACGAAGTCGGCGAGCTGCGGTGCGTGCATGCCGCCGGGCACCAGATGCGGGATAAGCTGTGTGCGCCGAAACGGAAGAAACAGGTCTTTGCTGTTTTCCACAAGGTCCGCATGGTCGGAAAACCGCAGCGGATAGGCGGCGTGCTCCAGCGTCGGCTGTGTGGCGGTGCACAACACGACCGTACAGTGAAACAATGCAGAAAGCGTCATAATCGCCAAATTAAACAGGTAGGTGTGCTGCAGCGACAGTGCCTGGATCTCATCGAATAGTAGCACGCTGCCCGAGAGGGCAGACAGCCGCCGTACGTTCTGCCGCGGTGCGGCGAACAGGGTGTTCAAAAACTGTACCATGGTCGTGCAGATCACCGGCACGCCCTGCCAGCGCTGCGACTGTGCGAAGTATCGCTCACCCTCTGCGCCTTCTTTGGGCACGAGAATGTCGGAATGATGTTCCAGCACCGCATCGCTGCAGCCAAGCGCCTGCCGAATGCAGGCAGCATTTTGCCCGGTGACCGATTTATACGGGGAGAAATAAAACACGTGCTGTGCGTTGCGTTTTTTCGCCATCTGTATGCAAAAGCGCAGCCCCGCATAGGTTTTGCCCCCGCCGGTCGGCACACAAAGGCGGTAAACGCCTGTGCTACAGCGTTCGGCACTGCACTTGCATTGTTCCGAAATATCTCGCCGCAACCGATCGATGGGGTAAAGCGCCGGCAGTGCCGTCACGAACTGCTCGGTATGCGCTGCCAGCTTGTCCCAAGTTTTCTGCCGCTGTATTTCGTCCAACATCTGCGGCAGCGGACGATTTTGCATAAAGCAGGCGGTGTCGGTCCAGTCGGCATCCACCAGAGCACTGAACAAAAACCGCTGGACAAGGCCCATAGCAAGGTGAATGCTGTTCAAGCGGCGATGGCTCGCCTGCTTATCGTTCCCTGCCGCCGGGAACGCCGCCGCGGCACGTCCGCAAAGCGTGCGTAGCTCCTCCGCGGCGCTTTGCAGAAGCACATGCACCTCTTTCTCTGTGCAGCACTGCGCAAAAAAGCATTCCATGCTTTGCGCGTACAGGGGGTTCTGCCGTGCGGCGTTTATGCGTTCTTCGAAGCGATCAGCGCCGTCGGGCGAGATCATATCGCCTCTGCCGCTGTGGTGACAGCCGATCGCCAACGCGGCGAACTGTGCCGCAAGGGTTTGCGAAGCCCCGCCGCCTGTACGGTTTTCCCAAAGCCAGAGCATCCCCGCATAAGCATGCCCGATCTTTTCGGATGTGTTTTCGCGCAAGTGTGCCTGCCACTTGGGATGTGCTTTGCCCGCATCGTGCAAAAGGCCTGTTAAATACCCTATGTTACGAAGCCCGATCCTACTACAAAGTGCCGCGCAAATCTCGGCAACGTGGCGGCTGTGTTCTTGCAGCGTCTGAACAGCGGTTTCATCGCTCCCCTGCCGTGTGTGTGCGAGTAGAACAGAGTCCATGCATTCCCTCCTTTTTCTATTTAAAATTTATAGTTGAGTTATAAAATACCACTTCTTAATAAATAATAGAGGAAAAGCATAACATTTGCCAAGTGTTTTTTGGGGACATTTTGAAAAAAATTGTCACCGTATTAAAACTACGTAAAACATTCCCAGGCGCCGCGCTTTTTCCGTATAGTTGCAGTATAACACACATAAAGTCCCATAATATGGACTTTGCCGCATCGCTGCGGGGAGTTTCATTGCCCGGCAAAAGAAAAAGAGCCCCGCACGCAAATCACGTGTGGAGATTCTCGATAGGAATTATATAAACAAAAATGATACCCGCTATAAACGCGAGCCGCAGGGCAAAAAAGAAAAAACCAAGCCCGGAACGCGAAGCGCGTCCGGGCCCAGCCTGGTGCCGCTGACCGGACTTGAACCGGTACGGTGTTGCCACCGAGGGATTTTAAGTCCCTTGCGTCTGCCGATTTCGCCACAGCGGCATTTTGTGACGAAATCTATTATAGACAAAAAGCGGGCGGTTGTCAATGCGAAATCCGGAGGTAGCGTTTCTTATTTTCCGCTTTCGAACCGCTCCATCGCAGGGCTTTCCATGGCGAAGCGCAGGATGTTTTTCGCCGTGCGCTGCATTTCTCCCAAAGTAATCCCTTCCGGCTTCCCATAAGTCTTTAAGAGCGTGCTGTCGCTTGTGCGCTTGCCTGCTCGGTTGCCGCCGGGCATATGCAAATCCACCTGTGCGCGCACACGGTAGGCGTTATTGCTGATTTTCGGGAATTCCGGCGAGTGCTGCGGATACATCCACCAGTCGGTCATCACAAGCCCTTGGTATTCCCATTCCCCGCGCAGGATCGTGGTACACAGGTCGTAATTGTAATGCGCGTACACGCTGTTGATTTTATTATACGAGGTCATGATGGTTTTGGGGTTTGCTTCTTTTACACAGATTTCAAAGCCCTTGAGGTAAATTTCCCGCAGCGCCCGCTCGGAAACGCGCGAATCGTTGCGGTTGCGGCGGAACTCCTGATTGTTGCAGGCAAAGTGCTTCGGGCAGGCGGAAACGCCTGCGCTCTGGATCCCGCGCACGCAGGCCGCGGCGATCTTGCCCGTCAAATAGGGATCTTCAGAAAAATATTCGAAATTACGCCCGCAAAGCGGATTACGGTGAATGTTCATGCCGGGGCCTAAAAGGACGTCCGTGCCGCGCATGCGCATCTCCTGCCCGATGAGCGCATAGACCTCTTCGACGAGCGCGGTATCAAAGGTACACGCAAGCAACGTACCGATGGGCAGCAGTGAGCAGCAGCTATACAGCCGAATCCCCGAAGGGCCGTCGGTCGTCGTGACGGGCGGCACGCCTTTTTCGCGCAAGGATCCCAGCACGCCGGCGAACGCACCCGCATTGCCCGGCACGCCGAGCGGGCTGTTCATTGTGTAGTCCCCGCGCGAGATAGCTTCGAGTTCCGTAAGGTCAAGCTGTGCGACAAAAGCATCCATGGTCGCTTTGCCGGCGCGCACATCCGAAAGTTTCAGCCCCTTGTCCCCTGTCATCGGGATGGCTTCGGGCAGACTGTGGAGAATGCGCTGTTTTAAGTCGCTGTGCGCGGTGCGCACGGGTGTTTTGACCGCAACACGCACAGAGCCGACATTCTTGGAACGGTAAATCTCAAATTCATCCCGCGGGGCGCACGCTTCCCGAAGCGTTGCGACAGCTTCGGTTTTCGGCTGGGTAAAAACGCCGGCTTTTTCCGCTTCGCGCACGCTGCCGCCGAGGTAAAAGCCGTATTCGCCCGCTTCCACGACATAGGCATGCGGGTAGCCCGTCTCACCGCTTTCATCGTAGGAAGAAAGCCGCTCGCGCGGGACAAAAATTTCCAAAGTCTGCTGTTTGCCGGGCGAAAGCAGCTTGGTCTTCGCAAAACCGGCTAAAATGCGTGCGGGATTGCCGAGCACGCCGTTCGGTTTTTCCAAATATACCTGCACAGACGTCTTGCCCGCGTAGGTATTCCCTGTATTTTTGACGGTGCAGGAAAACGTGAATCCCGCATCAGATTCTGTCATCTTGCGGAACTTCACGGAAAATTTTGTATAGCTCAGACCGTAACCGAACGGGAACTGTACGGCGTTCGGCTGGAACGTTTCAAACCAGCGGTAGCCGACAAAAATATCTTCCGTGTAGTTGTTGAAATCGCGTCCGCCGAAATCCGCTGCCGACGGATACAGATTGTAGCTTTGCGCCGCCGTATCGGCAAGCCGGCCGCAGGGCGTGACCGCGCCGCAAAGCAGGTCGGCAACCGCGTTGCCGCTCTCCATGCCGCCCTGCCACACAAGCAGCGCTGCACCGATTTTTCCTGAAAAACCGTCGAGCCATGAAAAGTCCATGATACTGCCGATATTTAAAAGCACACAGACTTTGTCAAACTGTTCCGCCACCGCCGCAAGCAATGCGGTTTCCGCATCGGTCAGATAGTAACTGCCCTTTTCCAGCGTATTTTCCCGATCTTCGCCCGAAGAGCGTCCGATCACGACCACCGCACAATCCGAACGCTGCGCTGCGGCGCGCACCGTTTCGTCTGAAACAGGCATTTCCGGATAGAACCGCGGCCAATGCCCCCAGTAACCATGGTCGATCGGATTTTCAGCATTCCATTTGGCATACTGCCCGGCAAGGGTTTCGTCAAGTTCCAGCGCCGCACAATCCCGCAAACCGGTAATCAAGTCCACGGCATAGGGCTTGTTGACATCGCCGCCCGAGCCATAGCCTGTATAAAACCATTCCGTCTGCCCGCGTCCGAACACGGATACGCGGCTGCCCTTCGGGAAAGGCAGTATATTTTCGTTTTTCAAAAGTACGGCGCCCTCTGCCGCGGCACGGCGAAGAAGCTCGGGCATGCCGGGCGTTACGACCTTTTCCGCCTGCGCGCGGGCGCTTTCCTCCTGCGATAGTCCGTTAAAATGGGCGGCGATCGCTTCCGCCGTCGAGATCACCTTTTGTTTCAGACGCATAGAATACTCCTTGCTTTATGTTTTATTCGTGTAACGCCGCTTCGTTTACAGAGTTCTCTGTTTCGCGGCGCTTTTGCAGTTCCGCTTCCACTTGCTTTTTAAGGCTGTCGGGATAGTGGATAAACAACAGCGGGATCAGATTCAAAACGCTGCCGACGATCGGTCCGAGAATGAACAGCGGCCAGACCCAGTGGTCAAATTCGGGGGAAAGCGGCTGCCCCGCGTCGTATGCTTCGGCGCTGTAATTCAGCAGAATGAACAGCACTGTGGTCACGCCTGTGTTGATCGCGCCGACGATCTTGCTGCAAAAGGTCTGCGCGGCAAAGGTGATCGCCTCGGCGCGGCGGCCGGTCTTATACTCCATATAGTCGATCGAGTCGCCGAACAGCGCCGTCATGGCAATACCGGTCATGCCCGAGGGGATGCTGGCGATCCCCATGAGCACCATGACGATCAAAATGTTATAGCCCTCATAGCCGACAAAGAAGCAGATCACACGCATAATAATGGAGGCAAGGCACGAAAGGATCAGGATATTTTTCATGCCGCCGACTTTTTTGGCAAACTGCGGCACAAACAGCATGGCGAGCGTACCGGGCAGCCCGGCGAAAATGCCGTAAAGGAACGAAGCGGTCTCGCCGTCGATATTGAATCCGAACATCGTAAGACTGATCTTGTATTTAAAAAAGTAGATCTGCGGGACGGTCAGGGAAAGCCCGCTTAAAATGCTGCCGAGCAGAACAAGCATGACCATTTTGTTTTTGAACAGGTCGCCGAGATTATCGCGAAGCCCTGCCGCGCCCTTTTCGGGCACGGAGAGCACGCGCTCGCGCCCGCACGAGGAACAAATAGAAAGAAGCATGCCGCCGAGCCCCAAAACAAGCCCCAGAACCGCGAACAAAATGCGCTGGGAAAGCCCGATGCGGTTGGCGATGGACATAAACACGGTAATAAGCCCCGGCAGCCATGAGCCGACCGTGCCGCCGATGCGCCCCCACTGCGCGAGCCTGCCGCGTTCCTCCGAATGCGGCGACATGACGGCGGTCATGCCCCACATGGTAATGTCCTGCATGGTAAAGGTCATGTCGTAGATCAAATAGATGATCGCGATAAACGCCGATTGCAGCGCCAGACTGTCTTCGGTAAAGCCGGGCTTTATAAACATCAAAAAGGCGCAAATGCCTGCGGCGATCGGTGTGATGCGCAGCCACGGGCGCAGCTTTTCGCCGTTTTTAAAGCGATGGCGGTCCACAAGCACGCCCATAAGCGGGTCATTGACCGCATCCCAAATGCGCGCCGCAGTCAATACAATGGCTATGACGCGCATATCATAGTAAGCGACATCCGTGCAGAAATAGTAAAACCAGCCGACCATCCCGCATGAGACGTTTTGCCCTGCGATACCAATGGCATATAAAAGACCTTCCCTGCGCGGCACATAGCCGCCGTCTTTTAGAACCGGCGCTTGCAGAAAGGCACGCAAACTATACTTGATTGCCATATCGGAACTCTCCCCTTTATACCGCTTTATTTGCCGAAGGCTTCAACAAGTGCGTCGTATTCCTCCGCCGTAATTGCGACAACCGAGCCGTGCCGCGGGTTGAAATCCATGGAATAATCGCTGCGGCGCAATTTGAGGAAATGCTCAAAATCCGTGGTTTGCTGGGCAAAGAACCGCCCTTTGCCGTATTCGTCCATAATCATCACCCAGGTGTCTGTCCCCGTGATGTTATACATGGAGCTGCCCTCCACGCCCGACGGCGCAAGGGAGACGACGACAGGTTCGTCTGCATACGGTCCTTCGGGGCTTCCCGCCGTGACATAGGCAATGGTCTGGTCCTCGTCATGCTTAAAGTACATATAGTACTTCCCGTTTTGCGCGTTATAAACGATGTCGCCATCGATGGTCTGGATGCCCTCGCGCACATACAGCGGCTGCGGGGTCGTGAGCGTTTTGAAATCGGTGGTATAGGCGTAATACATGGCGGCGATGTCGTTTTCCTTGGTGGAATTTGCCCAATAGACCATATACGCCTGCTTTTCGGCATCCCAGATCGCCTGCGGCGCCCACGCGCGCGTAGTGGTGGCAAATTCGCCGCCAAAGTCGCGGATGTCGATTATGGTTTCATCCGTCCAAGTTACAAGATCCGCAGACTTCCATGTAACAAGCGCGTGGTTCGAAGTCCAGCCCTCTTCACAGCGCATATCCGTTCCAATAATATAAAAATACCCATCCTCCCCGCGCAGGATATACGGGTCACGCACGGATTGCTTACCAAGCGTCTGGAGGATGACAGGTTCATTTTGGTTGAGCGGCTCAAAATTGTAGCCGTCGGTGCTCACCGCAAAATGGATGCGTTCCTGTTCCGGTTCATTGCCCACGAAATAGCAGAACAGATATGCCCCGGACGTGCTTTCGGCAGGTTTCGCGTATTTCAAAACGCCCGTCGCATATAGTACGCCGACGGTCACCCCCGCTGCAATAACCAGCGCCCCTGCCGCCGCGGCAAGGATCTTTTTCGGTTTAGAAAGCGCCATAACAAACTCCCCTTCTGGCAATATATACTAAGTATACCGAAAAGCAGGGAAAATGTCACGTCGCAGATTGACGAAATCTAAAGCGTGTGATTAGGTATTTTAAATAGAATTTGTTTGATACGGCAACGACATCCTTTGCGCAAAAAAAAACAGACGGGCATAAAGTCCGTCTATTTTTAGTTCGGCATTCCGCTTATTGGAAGGGACAAAAAACTTTTATTTTTCACCATATGTCTTTCGTCCCGCGTTTAAAACCATACAACCGTGATGACATTTCCATTGATTGTTTTTATCTCTGCAAATCCCTAACAATTCGCATTGTCTGCAATATTGTGGAACGTGAGCAATATAGTTGCGTTCTTCTTTATCAGCAAATAAATCTTTCAAAAAATTTATTAAATCAAAACATCGCACAATAAGCACCTCTTTTAAGCTTAATTTTCATTATTATACATCTATAGATTAAGCATGTGAATCTTTAGATGCTTAAAAATTAACCTGAAAAACCATATACTAAAACCACAGAATAGGCGGTGCGTATATGAAAACAGAGGATTTGAAAAAAATCGGTGTTCGAATTTCGGAACGGCGAAAAGAATTGAAATTTACGCAAGAGCAGCTTGCCGAACGTATGAATGTTTCTACACAAATGATTTCCAACATCGAGAGAGGAAACAAGGCTATAAAAATTGACAATCTCTTGAATTTATGCGACATACTTAAAACAAGCACGGATTATATATTGACCGGCAAACATACCAATATCGATTTTGATAATTTAGCAAGCAAAATTTCACAATTAACAGAGTCAGATTATAAGATGATTGAAATGCTAGTTAATTATCGTTTAATTGAGAATAAATAAAAGGTATGCGGAAATTTCTGCTTCCCGCATACCTTTTATTTTTGATACAAAAAAGACACCTGTCTTTCGACAGGTGTCTTGATGTTTTCGCTTATTATTTTCCGAAATATCTGTTGAGCAGCCCTTCGAATGCTTTGCCGTGGCGGGCTTCGTCACGCGCCATCTCATGCACGGTATCGTGAATGGCGTCAAGGCCCTCTTCCTTCGCGCGCTTCGCAAGCTCAAACTTGCCCATGGTCGCGCCGTTCTCGGCTTCAACACGCATTTCGAGGTTCTTCTTGGTGGAGTCGGTCACAACTTCGCCCAGAAGCTCTGCAAACTTCGCGGCATGCTCTGCCTCTTCATAAGCGGCTTTTTCCCAGTAAAGACCGATCTCGGGGTAGCCTTCACGATGCGCTACGCGCGCCATGGCAAGATACATACCGACTTCGGAGCACTCGCCCGTGAAGTTGGAACGAAGGCCTTCGAGAATGTCTTCGGGGACGTCCTTCGCGATACCGACGACGTGTTCAGCAGCCCAGGTCTTGCTCTCTTCTTTTACTTCCTTGAACTTCGAGCCGGGCACGCCGCACTGGGGGCACTTTTCGGGCGGGGTGTCGCCCTCATAGACATAACCGCAAACGGGACATACGAATTTTTTCATGGTTGATTCCTCCAATTCAATATTTCCTTTATTTTTCGTCGGCAGCGCGGGCGCAATACTCGCAAGTGCCGAAAAAAATCAAACTGTAACCGTAAATCTTGCCGCTGTATTCGGGCGTGGGCACGACGGACGCCACATCAGCCGGAGTGGGCAGATCATAAAACCTGCCGCAATGGTCGCACTTAATGTGCCAATGCGGAACGGTACAGGCATCGTAGTGCTCTTCCCCGCCGTCGGAAAGACGGATGATCTGGTGGCTATCGCATAGCCCTTTCAGATTCCGGTATAGCGTGCCGAGGCTTAAAGAGGGAATTTCCTCGCGCACGGACAAATACAGTTCCATCGCTGTGGGGTGGTCGCAGCGCGCGCGCAGATTTGCGAGAATCGCCTCGCGCTGGCGGCTCTTTCTGGTTTGCTGCACGGGAAAAACCTCCTTTCCGTCGGTGTGTTGCGAAATCTCGTTAACAATAACGATAATCGTTACTGTTATTATAGCAAAAAGATTCCCTTTGTCAAGGGCTTTTCAAAAATTTTTTTGCTTTTGCATATTTTTGCGGCGTTCACCTTGATTTGTTTAACCGATTCCGCTCCCCTTCTCCGGGCACAGGCTCGGCTTCGGGGAACCGCACCTCGACGGAAAAGCGGTCGCCTTCGAGGGAAGCGGCAATCACGCCGTGCATTCTTTCCGCCAATTCTTTTGCGATAGACAACCCCAGCCCCGAGGACACGCGCGTGCGGGCGGAATCCGCCTTGTAAAACCGGCTGAACACCTGCTCCACGTCGATCTCCTCCGGGTGCTCGACATCGTTTTCACAGCAGAAGCAGACTTCGCCATGTGTGGAAAACAGGGCAAGGGAAATCTGCGATTTTCCGTGCGTCAAAGCATTTTTGAGGATATTCTGCACGATGCGCCGCACCGCCTGTTCATTGCCGTCGATAAACAGCCTTTCCTCTGCGAAGTCCGCACGCGGCGTAATTGCACGCGCCGCAAACGCATCATAAAATGAAAACGCCGTATCGCAGGCACATTGCGTGAAATCCAGGCGGGTAAGCTCCAAGGTATACTCGGCGTCCTGCAATTTGGTGTAGGTAAACAGTTCTTCCAGCATATCTTTCAGGCTTTGCAGGCGGTTTTGGATGACTTCCAGATAGTGCCGCCGTTCCTCCTCGGAATCGCTTTGCACCAAAAGCTGGAAGTAACCGTCCAGAGAAGTCAGCGGCGTGCGGATATCATGGGAAAGGTTTGTGATCGTCTCTTTCAAGACCGCTTCGCTGTGCCGCGTGGTTTGCTGCGCCTCGTCGAAGCGGTCGAGCAGTTCGTTGACGCTGTCCGCGAGCGTACCGAGCTCCCGGAACGGCAGGTCGGCAGTCAGCCGCTGGTTGGTTTTCTGCGCTTGGATAAACGCCAACCGGCGGCAGGTCAAAACGACCTGTCGCCGATAAACAGCCAAAACAATCAACAGCCCAACTGCCGCAGCAGTCGCAAGGCTCGCCCAAATCACCATGGCGGACACTTCCTTTCAGCTGCCGAGAGCCCAACACAATATGGTTTTCGGCATATCGGGTTCGACTCCCGGGAACTTATCCAATATCACGTTTTTGCATGACCAGCGCGGAAAGTGCTGTACATACGACTGCAAACGCACAGCCGACAAGACTTGCCCGCAGCAGGACGTCGGACGACGCACCTATCCCCGCCATGCTGATATTGCCGTCAAGCATGTATCGGCTGCAATCAAAATCAGAGGACGGGAACAGCGCTGTAACCGCTTTATTGACAGCGGAATACACCGGCACGCACAGTCCAAAACTTATAAGCATTCCCGGAACCATGCCGCCCGCGGCGCTTTTGGTTAGGATACACAGGAACAAAATCAGAGAAGCAAAGCCCAGATGCAGCAGATATTGTACGCCGAGGACTCGTAAGAATTCGGAAACAGAGCCCATGTTGAATCGATCGCCCCAAAGCAGAAAGCCTGATAATACAGTGGTTGCAACAAAAGCTACAAACAATACCAGCATCCAAAATGCGACTGTCAGCCACTTGGAAAGAACAGGCAAACCACGATTCGGGAATTGCCCTGCAATATTTTTGACATAGCCGTTTTTCTGCTCCGCGTTGACAAATACGGCGGTAAACAGGATGCAGAGCAGCAAAGGCAAACCGCTTTGTAATTCCATAGTGGCGACCTCGACGACATCCAGATTGCCCGCGACCCATTCGGGATTCGCCTCTACGACAAAACCGATGCTGCGGTCTTCGTTACGTGTGATCTCGGTCTGCGCTTCCGCAGGACTTGCGCCCTCTGCGGCAAGCGCGCTGATATCAATATCCGTCATCGCCACACAGAACACGGCAAAACCGATTGTCAAAGCCAAGAAAATCCACGTAGAAACAGCGCGTATGAGCCGATGAAAATCCATTTTCAGCAAGTTAAACATGCTTTGCACCTCCCGTCAAGTTCAGATAGTAATCCTCGAGCGCCTCATTCTGCACGGTAAGCCCTAAGATCTTGACATGGTGGTTCGCAAGGCATGCGGCGATTTCGCCGCCGTCTTGGAGACGTTCAAAAATATGGATGGTGTCTTTATCAACGACCTTGAAGTTTGTGATGCCCATATTTTCGAGCAGCACGCACGCTTCGCGTGCGTTGTCGGTCTTTAATTCCATGCGCTCGCCGCATTTGGCAAGCAGCTCCTCGCGGTCCAGCTCCTGCAGCAATACGCCGTCGTGCAGGATGCCATAGCGGGTGGCAATTTTGGAAAGCTCCTCCAAAATGTGGCTCGACACGATCAGTGTAATCCCGCGCTCGCGGTTGAGCTTGGAGAGCGTTTCGCGCACTTCGGCAATGCCCTGCGGGTCCAGCCCATTGATCGGCTCGTCGAGAATGACAAGGTCGGGGCTGCCAACAAGCGCAAGCGCTATGCCGAGCCGCTGTTTCATGCCGACGGAAAAATGCTTGACCTTTTTACCGCCCGCGTCCTCGAGCCCGACGATTTGCAAAAGGTCCTCAATCTCCCCTTTTTTGCGCACACCGAGCGCCAAAACTTTGAGCTTCAGGTTTTCATAGGCGGACAGATTCGGGTACACGCCCGGCGCCTCGATGAGCGTACCGATGCGCGACATATAGGGCGCCGCTTTCCTGCCCGAAGCGCCGAACAGCGTGAAACTGCCCGACGTCGGGGCGCTCAAGCCGCTGAGCATCTTTAAGAGCGTAGTCTTGCCCGCACCGTTGCGGCCGATGAGGCCGTAAATATCGCCCTGCCGCACATACAGATTGACATGGTTTACCGCCTTGTGCCTGCCGTATTGCTTGGTCAGGCTCTCGGTGGTGAGTAGATATTCCATATGGTTGCCTCCTTTGCTTTGTGCTTTTATCCTACCGCGCAACCGCAAAAAAAGCGCAAAGGAAGGTTAAAGAAAATGTAAAGCTATTGGGCAAGTCGAAAGCCAATGCCCCAGACCGTTTCGATGTATTCCGTATCGGAGGCGGCTTTCAGCTTTTTGCGAATGTTGCTGATGTGGACGTTGATGGTCTTGTCCTCCCCGATATACAGGTCTTCCCAAGCGTAATCGTAAATATCCTGCTTGGAAAACACCCGCTTGGGGTCAGAAAGCAGCAGTTCAAGAATTTTGAATTCCTGTTTCGTCAGCTCGACGGGACGCCCGCCGGCGCGGACGGTGAAGGTATCCGTGTACAGTTCCAGATCCTTATAGGCAAGCACGGTCTGCTTTGCCGAAGTTTCCCCGGAAAAACGGCGGATCTGCACGCCCACGCGGGCGACCAATTCGCGGATGTCAAAGGGCTTGGTCATGTAATCCTCCGCGCCGGCGGTCAACAGGTCAATCTTGCTGTCTAAACTATCCTTGGCGGACACCACCAAAACGGGTACATTCTGTTTTTCCTTGATCTGCGGCAGCAGCACTTCGCCGTTCATGCCGGGCAGCATTAAATCGAGCACGACCAGATCGAACGGCTCGTGTTCCACACGCATGAGCCCCTCTGTGCCCGAAAACGCCTGCGTGCAGGTGTACCCTGCTTTACGCAGAGCATCGGCAGTCATGTTGTTGATGTCCGTGTCGTCCTCAATAATCAAAATGCGCTTCATGGCTCTCGTCCTTTTTCCCGCCGCTGTATGCGGCGTAATTCCTTCTGTATTCTATACCAAACCGCCCAAAATGACAAGCCGCCGGCTTTTCTTGTATACGTTTTCGATGCGAACAGAATAAAAAATGCTTGACAGATGCAAAAATGTATGCTATGCTTTCAAAAATTCTAAGAAAGGAACTCGGGTATGATGGCGTTTCACAATTTCAAAACCGCATACAAGCCGTCGAAAACCATGCATAATACGCATTTGCATGGGCTTGCCCCGTTGTATCCTTTTTTAAGGCGACGCAAATAAGCGGTATTGGATGCAACAAGGCGGTGTAGGTCCGAAAGGGCTTACACCGCTTTTTTATATATACAGTATGAATGTGGTTTGGGACGAGGACTGGTTTTGTGGGAAAAACATAATAAAAAAACAGGGACGCAAAAGCGCCCCTGCAAAAATCTTATTCGAGCTCGAACGCGCCGGTATACAGCTGGTAATACTGTCCTTTCTGTGCGAGCAGTTCTTCGTGTGTACCGCGTTCGATGACGCGCCCGTGGTCAAGCACCAGAATGACGTTGGAGTTCTTGACCGTAGACAGCCGGTGCGCAATGACGAACACGGTTCTGCCGTACATCAGCGCATCCATGCCGCGCTGCACGATCGCTTCCGTGCGCGTATCGATGGAGGACGTCGCCTCGTCGAGAATCATAACGGGCGGGTCTGCCACGGCAGCACGCGCAATGGAAAGCAGCTGCCGCTGCCCCTGCGAGAGGTTCGCACCGTTACCGGTAAGCTGGGTTTGATACCCTTCCGGGAGACGCTCAATGAAATCGTCCGCACCGGCAAGTTTCGCGGCCGCCATGCACTCTTCATCCGTCGCATCCAAGTTGCCGTACCGGATATTGTCCATGACCGTGCCGGTAAACAGGTTGGTATCCTGCAAAACCATGCCGATGGCGTGGCGCAGGTCGCTCTTGCGGATCTTGCCGATGTTGATGCCGTCGTAGCGGATCTTACCGTCGGAAATATCATAGAACCGGTTGAGCAAGTTCGTAATGGTGGTCTTGCCCGCGCCTGTTGCGCCGACGAACGCCACCTTCTGGCCGGGCTTCGCATACAGGCTCACGTCATGCAGGACGGGTTTTCCGGGCTCATATTCGAAGTCGATATTGTAAAGCCGCACATCGCCGGTCAATCTCGTATAAGTCACGGTGCCGTCCGCGCGGTGCGGGTGCTTCCAGGCCCAAATGCCTGTGCGCTCCGGTGTTTCCACGAGCTCGTCGCCTTCGTATTTGGCGTTGACGAGCGAAACATAGCCGTTATCCTGTTCGGGCTGTTCATCCATCAGGTTAAAGATACGTTCCGTACCGGCAATACCCATGACCACCGCGTTCACCTGCATGGAGATCTGGTTAATATTGCCGACAAACTGTTTTGTCATATTCAGGAACGGCACGACGATGCTGATAGAAAGCGCCATCCCGGAAATGCTGACGTTCGGCGCGGCAGCGAGCAGCAGCCCGCCGCCTGCAAGCGCTACCAAGACATACAGCACATTGCCGATATTGTTCAGGATGGGACCTAAGATATTGGCGTACCGGTTTGCGCGCTCAGAGGTGTGGAACAGCTCGTCATTGAGCTTGTCGAACGATTCGATGCTCTCTTCCTCATGGCAGAACACCTTGATGACCTTCTGGCCGTTCATCATTTCTTCTGCGAAGCCTTCGACCTTACCTAACGCCGTCTGCTGGCGGAAAAAGTAGCCTGCGGATCCGCCGCCGACCTTTTTCGTAATCAGGACCATGATGACCACGCCGGCAAACACCACCAGCGCAAGCCACAGGCTGTAATACAGCATGATGCACACAACGGTCAGAAGCGTTACGCCCGAAATCATCAGCTGCGGGAAGCTCTGCGAGACCATCTGACGCAGCGCATCAATGTCGTTGGTGTAATGGCTCATGATGTCGCCGTGGTTGTGCGTATCGAAATAGCGAATCGGCAGTCGCTGCATGCCGCCAAACATCTTTTCACGCAGTTTCATAAGCGTACCCTGCGTAATAATCGCCATCAGCTGGTTGAATGCAAATGCCGCCGCAAGGGACAGAACATAGAAAACAACCAGGATCGCAACCAGCTTCAAGATCTGGCCGCTGACGCCTGCCCAGTCCCCGCTTTTCCAGCTCGTTTCCACGATAGCGATGACATTCTGCATGAAGACCGAAGGCACGGAGCTTACAACGGCGCTGATGATGATGCACAGGATTGTAAGCGGCAGCATGACCGGATAAAACCCTACAATCGTCTTGAAAAGACGGGCGACTGTCTTGGAACGGGACTGTTTATTCTTCATCTTCATCACCCTTCTTATTCTGCGAAGTATAGATCTCGCGATAGATCGCATTGTTCGCCAGCAGTTCTTTGTGCGTACCGACCGCCTGAATCCGGCCGCCGTCCATAACAAGGATCTTGTCGGCGTCTTCGACCGAAGCGGTGCGCTGGGCAATGATAATTTTTGTGGTTTCGGGCATATAGGTGCGCAGCGCCTTGCGGATCTTGGCATCCGTTTTGGTATCGACCGCGCTTGTGGAGTCGTCTAAGATCAGGATCTTCGGCTTTTTAAGCAGAGCGCGCGCAATGCAAAGACGCTGTTTCTGCCCGCCGGAAACGTTGGTACCGCCCTGCTCGATGTAGGTGTCGTACCCATCCGGGAAACCATCAATAAATTCATCGGCGCAGGCAATCTGGCAGGCCTGGACCAGCTCTGCATCCGTGGCATCTTTATTGCCCCAGCGCAGGTTTTCCTTGATCGTGCCGGAGAACAGGACGTTCTTTTGCAGCACGACGGCAACCTGGTTGCGCAGCGTGTCAAGATCATATTCCCGCACGTCTCGGCCGCCGACTTTCACGGTGCCTTCCGTTGCGTCATAAAGGCGCGGGATCAACTGAATCAGCGAGGATTTGGAAGAACCCGTACCGCCGATGATCCCGATCGTTTCGCCGGATTTGATCTGTAAATTGATATTGGAAAGCGCCATGCGTTCGGCAGTCTGCGAATATTTGAAGCTGACGTTTTCGAACGAGACCGAACCGTCTTTGACCTCATAAACGGGGTTTGCGGGGTTGTGCAGTGTGCTTTCTTCGGTCAAGATCTCTGCAATACGTTTGCCGGATTCGGCGGCCATCGTAATCATCACGAACACCATGGAGACCATCATCAGGCTGCTTAAAATCATAAAGCTGTATGTAAGCAGAGAGGAAAACTGCCCGACGTCCAGATCAACACCACGGCTCGTGATGATCGTATACGAGCCGAACGAGAGCACGAACGCCATGACCACATACATGCAGAACTGCATGAGCGGGTTATTGAGGGCAAGGATACGCTCGGCACGGGTGAAGTCTTTGCAGACCTCCCCGGCGGCGTTGTTGAATTTTTTCTGCTCATAGTCTTCGCGCACAAAGGATTTCACCACGCGGATCGCCTTGATGTTTTCCTGAATGGACTCGTTGAGCTTATCGTATTTGCGGAACACCTTGCGAAACAGCGGAACCGTTTTGTAAATGACGGCAATCAGGCCGATCGCCAAAATCGGCACGACGACCAGGAAAATCCACGCCATCCTGCCGCCCATGACGAACGCCATGACAAAGGCGAACACCAGCATCAAGGGCGCACGAATGGCGATGCGAATGATCATCATATACGCCTGCTGGACGTTGGTTACGTCGGTGGTCATGCGCGTGACGAGCGACGAGACTAAAAATTTGTCGATATTCTCGAAGGAATAGGTTTGGATGCGCGCGTACATATCCTTGCGCAGATTCTTCGCGAAGCCGCTGGAAGCCGTGGCGCATGTCGAACCCGCCAGCGCGCCGAACAGCAGCGACAAGAGCGCCATGACGACCAGGATCGCGCCGTAGCGCAGCAAAAGCTCCATGCTCACGTCATTTTTGATCGCGTTCACAAGCTGGGCGATCACAAAGGGGATCACACACTCCAGCAAGACCTCGAGCGAGACGAGGATCGGCGTTAGAATCGAAGTTTTCTTGTATTCCCGTATGCTTTTTGCGAGGACTTTGATCATATCCGTTCCACCTTTCGTTCCGTATTTTCGCACGGCAGAAGCTTCGCCGTGCACTTGGATCCATTGCGAGCCTTAACAAAAAACAAACGTGTTGACAACGACAAAAATCGCTGCTACACGTGATATTCATATTTTAACGATTTTCATTTGCTTTGTCAAATGGTTTTCCACCGAACTATTCGTAGAAAATCGCTAAAAAATCAAGGAGGAATTTGTATGAAAACACCGATTTTGGAAACGGAGCGGCTCATCCTGCGTCCGCTGACGCACGCAGACGCACCCGCCGTATTCCGGTGTGCCGGCGACGAGCAGGTGACGCGGTATATGGGATATAAGCGACATGAAACGACAGCGGACACGCTCGAATGGCTGCAAAGCATCGACAACGATTCAGACACATCTTATGATTTCGGATTCATCGAAAAGGCAAGCGGTGAATTGATCGGCGTGGGCGGTCTTTGCTGGGAAGCCGAAAAACTGCAATGGCGCCTTGGGTACTACCTGCGCTATGACCGCTGGCACCGGGGCTTTACGACCGAGGCGGCGCTGAAAATCGTGCAATTCGCAAAGCAGACCTTGGATGAAGCGCGCATCGGTTCCTGCCACGCGGTGGATAATCCCCGCAGCGGGCAGGTGATCCGAAACTGTGGACTGGTCTTTACCGGCTACGGCGAATATGCAAATTTCGACGGCAGCAAGCGTTTCCGCAGTAAAGAATATTTGTGGACAGAAAGCGGCGAAGAGCTCACACACCACAAGGGGACGCAGACGCTTTACACCGACCGCCTTATTTTGCGCCGGTTTTGCGAAACGGACGCGGCAGATATTTACGCATGGGCGGGCAACCCCGAGGTCACGCGCTATGTCAGTTATCAAACGCACCGCAGTGTAAAAGATTCCGAAAAAATCCTGCAGCTCTGGCTGGAGGGCTACAAGCGTGAGGACGATTACAACTGGGCGATCACTTTAGACGGCAGGAAAGTCATCGGGCAAATTTCGGTCACCCAGCATGACGGCCTTTGGGACGCCGGGATGGGCTGGCAGATTGACAAGCCCTATTGGAACCGGGGTTATATGACCGAAGCTGCGCGCGCTGTATTCCAATACCTGTTCTGCGAGGTTGGCTTTCACCGCATTTATTCAGGGCACGACACCCGCAACCCGGCTTCGGGCAAAGTCATGCAAAAACTCGGTATGACATCGGAGGGCATTGCGCGCCAGCATTACTATAAGGCAGGCTTTGGCACGGGTGATGCGCAGAAGTACGCAATTTTGAAGGAAGAGTGGTTGGATCAATAACAGAGAGCAATAGAGCAAATATACAAAATCCGCCCTATCCTTACTGGACAGGGCGGATTCTCATCTTTTCTTTTATGATGATACCGTATACGGTTTTTCCTCTGCGGCGGACGTCCCAAAAAAGGCAAGCAGATCGGTATAATATGCAGCGCTTCCTGCGGTATAGGCATGCGCTAATGTGCCGTCTGCACGTAGCAGATCGACTGCATACTGCGTGGCACCTGTCAAATTCTCTTCGTCAGCAACAATGCAATGGTTGTAGGCCGCCAAAACAGCGACCACATCCTCGGTCGAACCATTCTTCTCGCCGTCGTTGTTGCCGGGGACATACGCCCAATATTGCCCGAGCTCCTCAAACAGCGTACCGACGGCTTCAATCGCGGCAAGCTTATTGAAGCGTGGGTCGACATTGTTTCCCTCGATCATATCCCCCGAAACCACGACCAGATCGGGCCTTTGCTCCTCCACCTGCGTGCGTATGGCGGCAAGCGTCTTTTCGTCCTTACCCGTTGAACCACTGATGAGGTGGGTGTCCGTAAATTGCAGTATAGTAAAATCGCCGCTTGCATCCACGTCAAAAGTCGGTACAGCCCTTCCGAAGACCGAAGTATTCTGCGCACGGTCTGTAATGTCCCCACCGCACGCGGTCAGGCAGGTAAGCACAAGCAGCAAAGCGAGTAACCCAACGCCGATTTTGATTTTCATAAACTTCACCCCTTTTCGTTTATTTTGTTATAGCATGCATGAGAAGAAAATGACAACACATCATACATATATTCAGCAAAGCATACAAATCAAAGGATAAAATTACCATATACATCAAAAAAAGACCTGTCAAAATGACAGGTCTTTTGAATTACACCCTAAAAACTGAACAAAGGGGGAAGTGAGAGGGGGGAAAAGAAAGGGAAACAAGAGGTGTCTTTCGCTGAAAGGAAAGGCACAAAAGGTCAAGCCCTCGACCTATTAGTACT
>CALWVM010000006.1 GCA_944384985.1 uncultured Clostridia bacterium
CGAACCCACGAGCCCGTGAGGACTACCTGATTTCGAGTCAGGCCCGTTATGACCACTTCGATACCGCTCCCTATATGTTCAGCCGCCGTTTTTCCCTGCCTTTTTCCGATAGAAAAGGGCTTTGGAAAGAACTGACGGAAAGAACAGCAAACTTATTCAATTTTCGAACCAGGTAAAACCCGCATGGTTACAAGGTTTTTGGTGGACGAAACGGACAGCTCCCCACAGGATTTCGAGCGCGCCCCGTTATGACCACTTCGATACGTCTCCGTATGAAATTTTACGGAAAAGAGACAAAATCACCTTGCCTAACTGCTCAAACATTTTAGCAAAAACAGAGTGGGATGTCAATACAAATCTTCCGAGAAAGCGAAATTACGAGGCGGAACGGCCGGCGGCCGTGTCTATACGTATAGGCAAAACCACAGCGGTGTGGCAATACGACTTTACAACATGTGTTTTCAGGAAATAAAGCTACTGACGCTATGGCAACGGTTGGAGCCTTGTGTTGAATATGTCGGCGGCCGTTCGAAACAGGACATAGTTCTTGTGTGGAAACCATATAAGGCAATTATATAAATTCGTTTGAAGAAACATGCAGATGGAGCACTTTCTGGCGATTGTTTTTATTGGACATGAGAACGCTTTCCTTGCAAGCTGAAATGAGAAACCTCCGGACTAAAAACGTGTCGAAAACGGCAGCATTTCGACGCAAAGTCCGTTTTTTTGGACACACGATATGCTATAGTAGAACCAATCCGAAACGAAAGGGAGGTTCTGTATGCGTATGAAAATCGGATTTTCAACAGAAGAGACAACGAAAAAGGCGACTGCGGCGGAGCTTCCCGCCGCCAAAGCTGCGACAGCGGCGCCATCCGTGGTGCGGATCTATTTCCCTGCGCGGGGCTTTGCCTGTACCTATTACAACGACAAATTCGACCTGCGGCGCGGCGATATCGTATATGTGGATGGCAAGCTGGAGGGCTTGCGCGGGCAGGTGGCGGAGGTTTCCTACAACTTCAGAATCAGGCTGTCGGATTATAAGCGCGTGATTGCAAAAGCAGATACAGAAGTCAAGGGTAAGTTTTATGCGGCAGGTTCACACTTTATGACCTTTGACGCTGGCGCACTGCCGTATGAAAAGGCCGCCGCATGGTTCTTGCCACCGACGGCTCCTGATGCAGAATATGTGCGCGGCAGCGGGGCGGGGGAGACATTTCTTTTAGAGGAATTCCCAAAAAAGATGAACGCGCAAACTGTCGAGCGCGGCGGTGCATATTATGCGGAAAACCGTGTGGCATATCTCGAACTCGCTGGCGCGCGCGGACGCGCCATAGTGGAGGGGAGAAAGCCCTACGAAGTAGAGTTTACCTATCAAAACGGCGAGATCGGCGGGTTGCTTTGCACCTGTTATGAGGTATCCGCCTGCAAGCACGAAGCCGCAGCCTTGTTGCAGCTTCGCGAGCTGCTCCAAATCATCGAAAAGCAGTACGCGGCACAGTTCGAGCAAAGCGGATATTTCGCCGCTGTGCGTAAATCGACGCTGTTTGAATATGCCGTCGATACCCGCGAGGACGGAAGCATTACGCTGGGGTGAGGGGCAGCTCAACGGAATGCCGTACGGCAGAAAAATAGAAGTGTGAATATCAGTATGACAGAAACCGAAGCGCGTGCATGTTTGGAAGCTTATGCACGGAAAACCGAAATTGGGGTCAGAAAATATAAGGCTGTGCGCACCATAAAAAGCGCATGGGGCGATTGGTATTTTGAATGCGTTGCCTATTTGGCTGGCAGAGCCTATGCTGGTACTTGTGAGGTTTGTGTTGCTGAAAGCGGCGATGTGATTCTTGTTCCGCAGTACGAAAAGAAGGAACCATTGATGCATGATTTATCCGAACAAGAAATCAAGGAATTGGAAGAAGCCGCCAAAAGGGCAGTCCCTTATGCAGATGACGATCCGATTTGGAATGAGTTCGACGGGGAAATGGATAACGCCAGGGTGATGGCAAGTTTCGCGAAACGGATTTTGGAGCAATATTACGCGGAACAAGCGCAAGAAAAAGAGAAACTCTAATGGATGGGAAGTGCACATTGCCAAATCGTGTGATACAGGGCAGTGTGTATATACATGAAGTGTAAGGCATCATTATGCGTAAGGAAATCAATAAAATGCACCCGAAATTCTCTGAATATATTGCCGAGTGTGAAGCACTGGCGAATGACTGCTTTCAGAAAATTGCGGCAGCGGAAGCGAAGTATCCAAACTGGAAAGGGCTTGCCATCCGGCAACGCATGAAGTACGGTTGATTGAAAGAGACTTCAACGAAAAACTGAGACAGCTTCAAGAAAAATATGCATTTCTTTTTTCCGAAGTAGACACGCATTAGCAGAAAAAAGGCGGTTCTGTGTCCTCTCAGAGACACAGAACCGCCCTTTTGCCTGTTATACGTTTAGCACGCTATGCGAGTCTTTCCATCTCCTCCGCATTGAATGTAAAGGAATCTGTCTTAACCTCGTTTTCACAGAATGCGAGCAGTTCCTCATACGACGCGGTGCGGATGTCGATGCGTTCGACATTCTTGTTGAAAATGCCCCACTGCTCGCCCGCGTTGAAGGTCTTGTACGTCCATTTGACACGGTTGATGTCGTTGCGGCGGTATTTGCGCTGCGCATAGCTTTCTTTCTCGCCATTATTATATTCGCCGACGAGAGCCGCCACGCCGAGGTCTTTGCGCGCGGTCTTGAGCTCGTTGACACGGTAGCGGATCATGCCGCGCTCGGTGTCGTACAAATGCAGTTGGTATAACAGGTTTTCATAGCCCATGCTTTCGGGATCGGGCAGCACCGTTGTGGACCACACGCCCTCAAAAGAGATCACATGATCCGGATCTATTTTGCGTACTGCATGGTAAAGCGTATCGTAGGCTTCATTTGTGCGGCGGACCGCCTCTTCGCTTTCCGCTTCCCAGGCGTATTCACCCGTGTAGCCGCTGTTGTTCTGCGGCTCGTTTAAAAGATCGTAGGCGGCGACTGCCTTGTTATCTTTATAGCGTTCGGCAATCGCTTGCCAGAGCGAGACGGTCTGCGCCATGCGTTCTTCGCTTTCATAAAGCTCGTTGCGTCCTGCCTTGCCGGTGCAGTGGTTCATGCTCTGCCCGCCCGGCGCGCCGTGCAGATCCCAAATGACATAAATACCGTGCGCTGCGCAGGTCTCTAAAAGCCAGTCGAGCCGCTGAAAACCGGGATTGTCATCCGCGTTTTCCGTGCGCCAACTGCCATCCTCGTTCATGAAATTCCGATACCAGAAGGGGACGCGCACACAGTTGAACCCTAATCTTTCGATCTGTGCAATGTCCGCTTCCGTAATGAAATTTTCCTCATACGCCGCTACCAGCGCGTCGGTCTTTTCCGCACCGAACCGCTCGTTCAAGACCTCCAGCGTATCGTAGTAGCCCCAGTCCTCCGCGTATTCCTCGATGAAGCTCATCCACGTCTCCATAAGCATCCAGTTGCCGAGATTAACGCCGTTGAGCACTACCGTCTCGCCCTCTTCGTTCACAAGCGCACCGTCCTGCACGGTCAGAAGCTGCATATCCTTTGGGTTCTCGTTTGTGTATTCCGCTAAAGTTGGCGGGGTGCTTTGGCAGCTTGCTAGAAAACACAGTGCAAAAAGGCAGGTCAGCAGCCGGACAAGAATTTTTTTCATAGGATCTCCCCCTTGGAAAAAGAATGGAAACAGTTATTCTTGCTCAATCGCCGCCGCAGCTTCGTTTGCGGCTTTGATTTTTGCATAGGTTCCCGCTGAAAACTTCGGCGTGCGGTCGTAGGTAAAAAGTCCATTTTGCTCCTGCTCCACGTCGTAAAGCTGGGTGTAGCAAAAGCCGAACATTTTGCAGTTGCCGGTAAGCGCCGCCGTCAATCCTGCATAGCGTGCGGCGAACTCTTCTTCTGTATGCACGTCCTCGCCGTAGCCCCACGATTTGTATTGCACGTCCGTTGCCCACTTGATGCCGCCGTATTCGCTGACAAAGGTTGGCTCGCCGTTATAGTGCTGCCTGCCGGGGTGGTCGTTTAAAACATGCTCATACAGTTCGCCGTCTGTTACAAGGCGATCAAAAGACGATTTGAATTCTGCAGGGTCATAGCGGTAGTCGTGCACGTCGTAAATGTCGGTTTTTACATGGAAATTGCCGCTTGTGTCAATACACGGGCGCGTGGGGTCAAACGCTTTTGTCGCCTCGTATACCGCCAAGAGCAGTCCGTCGCGCTGCTTTCTGCCGTGTGTGTCCCACGTCTCGTTAAACGGGCACCAGCCCACGATGCTCGGATGGTTGCAGTCGCGCGCGAGCGCTTCGAGCCACTGCGGTAAAAACGCTTCAAGCGCCTGCGGGGAGGAGGTGTCCAAGCCCCAACTGCCATATTCGCCCCAAACGAGATACCCGCGCTTGTCGCAGAAATACAAAAACCGCGGGTCAAATACCTTTTGGTGCAGCCGCGCGCCGTTGAAGCCCACGGACTGCGCAAGCTCGATGTCTTGTAGCAACGCCGCGTCGTCAGGCGCGGTGTAAATGCCGTCTCGGTAATACCCCTGGTCGAGCACAAGCCGCTGAAAAACGCTTTTTTCGTTGAGAAGAAAGCGCATCCCGTTAAGCCGCACCGAGCGCAGACCGAAATAGCTTTCGACTGTATCGCCCGCAAAACTGAGACGAAGATCATAAAGCCTGCCGTTTCCTGCTTCCCACAAATGGGATTCCGAAAGCGGAAGCTGCGCAATCGTTTCTCCGCTGGCGCTTTCGGCTTCCTGCTCGCCGACGGATTTCCCCTTATAGAACGCCTCACAATGCAAATCACCTTTGCCGCAAAGCGTGGCGTGTATGGTCACGCGCCCCGCGGCGGGATCGGGGTAGAGGCGGATGCTTTCAATATAATTTTGCGGGGTATATTCGAGATACACGCTTTGCCAGATCCCTGTGGTGCGCGTGTAGCTGCAACCGTAGCTTTTTTTGCGTGCACTTTGCTTTCCAGAGGGGACAAGCCCGTTTCGCGTTTCATCCTCGCAGAGAATGAACAGCTCATTTTCGCCGTCCTGCACCAAATCCGTGATCTCAAAGGCAAACGACGTGTAACCGCCCGTATGCCTGCCCGCAGATTTCCCGTTTACGAGCACGGTAGTCAGATAATCCGCCGCGCCGAGGTGCAAAAACACCCGCCCGCCGCCCTTTTGAATTCGGACGGACTTCCGGTACCACGCGAGGTTGATGAAATCCGTATAGCCGATACCGGAAAGCGCGCTTTCCGGGCAGAACGGGACGTTGATCTTATGCGGATACGAAGCGGCTGCATAGAGCTTCTCAGCACGTGAAAAATCCGTCGAAAATCGAAAACCGCGCGCCGCTTTTTTGAAGCCGAAATCCCATTCGCCGTTTAGATTTTGAAAAGTTTCGCGCGCAAACTGCGGATTCGGATGTGTGCATAGGTTTTCCATCATTTCACCCCATTTTTGTTCAGAACAATTCATCCAGCAAAATGTAGTAGCGGATCTTTTCCCAATCGGGCTTTAGCCTAAGCGTATCAAACAGCAGTTCGTCCGAAAAACCGGTTTGCGGCTGCCCGCTGAATTTCCCCGTGAAATTTTGGCGCAGACTGCGCAGGCACAAAGCGATGTCCTGCCATTTGTCTGCCACGCCAGCACGCCCCAGATCAAGAAATCCGCTGACTTTACCCTCTCGCAGAAAAATGTTCGGCAGGCAGTAGTCCCCATGTGAGAGCATAGGTTCTTCTTCGGGGCGGTTGTTGCAAAGCCACGAAAGCAGATGCTCCGGGCCGTGAAAGCCGCCCGCGCCGAAGGTGTCAGGCTCGGCGTCGTCTATATCCACCAAGCCATGCTCTACGTTGTATTGCGCCGCGCGAAGCTTGTGTTCCAGCGTGCTTTGACACGGGCAATCGGAAATATCCACCGTCCAAAGCATTTTAAGTCCCTACGTCAGCAGGCGGACGAGCCGATCGGGCTGCTGCATATAGGCTTTGTCGCATGCCGGTACACCTGCCAGACGTGACATCAGCAAAAAGCTTGTGCCGTTTTCGCACGCGTGAAAAAGCACCTGCGGCACGGGGATTTTCCCCGAAAGCCACTGAAGCATTTGACGTTCGTTTTCGGTCTCCGCGCTTTGCGGGGCGATTTTTAGCACCGCGTCATCAAACAGAAAAATATCCGCTTCGGATTGCCCGAGTGTATCTGCTGTAAAAGGTTTGCCCGAAAGTCGCGTTTGAAGTGCCGCGGGCAGTGGAGGAAGAAGCATGGTCACACCTCGCCGTAATAGATGCACGTCTGGTACGGCAGCGGGACACGCCCGTTTTCTTCGTGCTTTCGGAAAAGAGCGTGCAGTGCCGCAACGTAGCTTTCATACGTCTTGTCGCCCGCTTTCGGTGCATACGAGGAAGAAAGACTGCGCCCGACGAAGCCGTCCTCATCTAAAAAGAACGGATTTTCGAACGTCTTATAGGCGACGCGCCCATCTTTGAAAAAGCCGGCGAACGCCTCCGGCGTCTGCGTCGTCCCGCCCGAAAAGCCCTTAAAATCTGGACAATAGGTGCGGTTGATTTCGGCGTTTTCCAGCACGATCGGGCTTTCGACGCGGTTGTTGTAAAGAATGACGACTTTTCCGTCCGGCTTCAAAATGCGACGGCATTCCGTACGGAATCGCGCGCGGTCAAACCAGTGGAACGCCTGCGCCGCCGTGACAAAATCCACGCTGCCGGCGGGCACCCCCGTGTTTTCGGCGGCAGCATCCACGGCAAAATAGCGCGGGTCATTTGCAAGTTCCGTATCCGCCGCTTGGCGCATGTCCGCGTTCGGCTCGACCGCATAGATTTTCCGCACACCGCGCGAGAGCAGCAGCGCAGTCAGGATGCCCGTACCCGCGCCGATGTCGGCGACGGTGCTGTCCGCTGAAAAGCCGATCGCATCATATAAAAAGTCCAGCATCTCGTCGGGGTAGGTGGGGCGGTACGCCTTGTAAAGCTGCGCCTTGCCGCTGAATTTTTCCTCGTTCATATCGCACCTCCTGTTTTTTCCATTTTAGCATACAAAGCATACGAACACAAGTGCAAAAACGTTGGATTTTCGCCGTATTGGCGTGATTTTATGTATGTCATCTGTGCCGCGGATTGCGAAAGCGGTCAAAATATGCTATGCTTTGCAAAAAACAGATCAAGGGGATATAGGTATGCACAGCTTCAAAGTCGCGTTGTTGCAGCTTTTGCCGGGACACACGCAGACGGAAAATTTGCAAAAAGGGCTCGACGCCTGCCGCCGGGCAAAGGCGATGGGTGCCGACATCGCTTTATTTCCCGAAATGTGGAATACAGGATATTGTATTCCACAGGATGCTGCCGCCTTGCGCAAAGCGGCGATCCCGGCGGACAGCGATTTTGTCCGTACTTTTGCGGATGCGGCGCGCGAGCTCCAAATGGCGGTGGCGCTTCCCTTCTTAGAATCCTTCGACTCTGCGCCGCGCAACACGGTGTGCGTGTTTGACCATAAGGGGCGGGAGGTGCTGCGCTATGCTAAGGTGCACACCTGCGCGTTTGATCTCGAACGCCTGCTCACACCGGGCGGCGGCTTCCCCGTTGCCGACTTGGAAACGGCGGGCGGCACAGTGAAGATCGGGGCGATGATCTGCTTCGACCGCGAATTTCCCGAAAGTGCGCGGTTGCTGATGCTCGGGGGCGCGGAGGTGATCCTTGCGCCGAACGCCTGCCCGATGGAACTGAACCGCCTTTGTGCACTGCGCACGCGTGCCTATGAAAATATGCTCGCCGTCGCAACCTGCAATTATCCGGCGGGGCAGCCGGACTGCAACGGGCATTCGACGGTATTTGACGGCGTGGCTTGGCTTCCCGACGAACCCGGCTCACGGGATATGTGCATTTTGGAAGCGCCCGAAGAAGAGGGGATATACTTGGCGGATATCGACCTTTCTCGGCTCCGCGCGTACAGAAAAGAAGAAGTCATGGGCAATGCCTACCGCCGCGTGCCGACGTATGGCGCGCTTTTAGATCCCGAAGTGCATGAACCGTTTGTGCGGGGCGGGCAACCCAAATAGAACACAACACAAACAGAAAAGCCGACGCGATTTCGCGTCGGCTTTTCCTGTGTATGAAACGATTATTTTACATCCTGGAGTGCATCGTAGCCGTGCTCGTTGGTGCTGACCTTGATGACGTCCTCCACATCGTAGACGAAGATCTTGCCGTCGCCGATGTTGCCCGTATACAGGACTTTCTGGACGGTATCGACCAACACATTGGTCGGGATCTTGGAGATCACCACGTCGATCTTGACCTTGGGCAGCAGCCGCGTCTCCACGGGTGCGCCGCGGAAGTAGGTCGGATGCCCTTTCTGCATACCGTATCCGAATACGTTCGTTACTGTGATGCCCGTTACGCCGAGCTTGTCAAGCGCATCCTGCAATTCTGTAAAGCGGGACTGATTGGTGATGATCGTAACCTTGGTCATCTTTACGCTGCCCGCAGGGCGCGGCGCATGCACAACGGGAACGGCCTCTTCTGCCGATGCCGGTGCTGCCGATGCCGAAGCTGCGGCGGCCGGCTGTAATGCCGATTCTTCCAATACCGGCGTGTTCATATCGGCAGCCGGGACAAAATCCGGATACGCCACGTTGCCGTGCTCGCCGATGTCGAGACCTTCGATCTCTTCCGCGGGCGAAACGCGGATGCCGCAGGCCTTTTTGAGCACCAGCCACACGAGCGCGGATGCCACGAAGGTGAACGCGCCAACCGCGAGAATGCCGAGCAGTTCCACGCCCAAAAGACGGGCTCCGCCGCCGTAGAACAGACCGTTGACGGTAGAAAGCGAGGTGACGCCCTCTTTGGCGAACAGCCCGACGCAGATCGTGCCGAACACGCCGCAGCCGAGGTGAACGGAAGTCGCGCCCACAGGGTCGTCGATTTTGATACGGTCAAAGAATTTGACGAACAACACGACCAGCACGCCCGCCACAGCGCCGATGATCATGGAAGCGCCCACGCTCACATACGCGCAGCCGCCCGTTACGGCAACAAGGCCTGCGAGGCACCCGTTGATCGTCATGCCAAGGTCGGGTTTGCCGATAAGGACCCACGAAGCAATGGTGGAAGTCAGCACCGCGACGATGGCGGAAGTGTTGGTGGTCATCAGAATATGGACAATATCCGAGGGATTCTGGAAGCTCATGGTCGAACCGGGGTTAAAGCCGAACCAGCCGAGCCACAGAACGAAAAGCCCGATGACCGCCAGCGACATGCTGTGCCCGGGAATGGCGCGCGGCTTGCCGTCGCTGCCGTATTTCCCGATGCGGGGGCCTAAGATCATTGCACCCGCAAGCGCTGCCCAGCCGCCGCCGGAGTGCACGACCGTGTCGCCTGCGAAATCCATAAAGCCGAGGTCGGCGAGCCAACCGCCGCCCCAGACCCAGTGCCCGACGATGGGGTAAATGACAAGCGTGAGCACAAAGGAAAAAATAATAAACGAAATGTACTTGATGCGCTCGGCGACCGCGCCGGAAACAATGGTTGCCGCCGTGCCGCAGAACACGAGCTGGAAGAAAACCTTGCCCCAGAAAGGCACGCTGGAGGTCAACGTGTCGTCATAAAAGCTGAGATCGTCGCCGCCTAAGATAAACAGGTGCTCGGTCCCGATAAACGGATTGTCGCCGCCGAACATCAGACCCCAGCCGAGCAGTAAGAAGCCAAGGGACGAAACGGCAAACACAATGAAATTCTTGGAAAGAATGTTGACCGTGTTTTTCGCGCGCGCGAAGCCCGCTTCCACCGAGGCAAATCCGAGGTTCATAAAGAACACTAAGATCGCCGCGAGGAATACCCACAGGGTGTCGATGAGACTGAATTCCATATGCATCTCTCCTCCGAAATAAAAAGAAAAACAGAGGGCAGCGACGCGAAATGGGACGTCGTTGCCCTCTGTTTTGCATTATATTATCATGAAACTTGCAGAATGTCAAGACGGCATTTTCTATTTCTTGGTATAAATTACAGACAAAAAATTATTCAAAATTACTTTAAATTGTATAAATATAAAGATTTACTAACAAAAATCAGTCAAAATCTATAAAAATATGCGAAATGCAATCATAAAAGCGGCGCTCCCTGAAATTCGGAATTTTGCAGGGATCGTCCAAGTTTCTGCAAATAAACCTGCGGGCATCAGAGCATAGGCGCCAAACGCTTCGCATGTGCATCGCCCGCACCTGATGCGCGAAAAACCGCTTTCCCGTCCTTGTAGGTCGCGAGCACTTGCAGGGCGCGCAACGCCTGCGGCGGCACACGAAGGGGGTTGCGATCCAAAAGGACGAAGTCCGCGCGCTTGCCGGGGGCGAGTGTGCCTTTTCCCGCTTCTTCGCCGTATTGCCACGCAGCTGTGCGCGTAATGGCGGCAAGCGCATCCTCTGCCGAAACCGCCTGATGCGCACCGAGCGTAACGCCGTGTTTGGTCTGCCGGCAAGTCGCGCACCAAAGCGTTTCCAACATGTCGGGTGCGATGACGGGCGCATCCTGATGAAAGGTGAAGGGGAGTCCCGCACGCAAAGCTGCGTTCGCGGGACTTAAATTTTCTGCGCGGGTCTTGCCGAGATTTTGCAGATGCACGTCGCCCCAGTGGTAGGCATGCGCCACGAAAAACGACGCGACAGCGCCAAGCGCCGCGGCCTTTCGGATTTGATCTTCGCCGAGAAACTGCGCGTGGATCATCACGGGACGCAAGGCCTTGAGCACAGGGTAGCGAACTTCTGCGCGGGCGAGGCACCGCAGAAACTGTTCACATGCCGCGTCGCCGTTGCAGTGCGCCAAAAGCTGCGTGTGCCTTTGCGCCGCAAAACAAAACGCTGTATATACCTGCTCGTCTGTCATCACGCCGTAACCACAGTAGCCGGGATCGTCTCCGCCGAGATACGACGCGCGCATCCACGCGGTGCGCCCCTGCGGCGAGCCGTCTAAAAAGATTTTGACGCCGCCCACGCGGCAGTGCGGGCCGCCCGCCTGTTCGATGAGTGCCTGTGCATCGTCAAAGCTCTGTAAATCCGTGTATACAACCAAGTCCAGATACAAAATATCCCTTGCCAAAAGAATCTGATAGGCGGGCAGCATTTCCACTGTGCACATACCCTCCTGCATGGTTGTGATACCGTGTGACGCATACAAGTCCTGCGCGCGGCGGTAAGCCTTTGCGAGTGCGTCCGCATCGGGCGGCGGAAGCTGTTTTAAATAATGGAAAAACGCATTTTCCTCCATATATCCTGTGAGCTTTCCGCCCGATTTCCCGATTTTGCCGCCGTCGGGCGCTTTCGTCTGCGCGGTCACGCCGAGGGCGGCAAGCGCGGCGGCGTTAAACCAGCCCATGTGCCCGGATTTGTGCCGAATTACCAATTTATATTGCGGTGCAAGCGCGTCCAGCTCGGCAAGCGTAAACTCTTTCCCACCCTCCAAATCGGCCGGGTCAAAATCCCACGCTGTGACCCACGCACCGTGCGCAAGTGCGTTTTTCCGTGCAAAATCCAAAATGCGCGTCTGCATTTCCTGCGGTGTGCGCGCACCGTTCAAAGAGATCTGCAAAAAGGAATAGGCAACCTGGGTAAAGTGGCTGTGCGCGTCAATGAACGCAGGCAGCAGCGCCGCACCGCCGAGTTCCACCGTTTCGCACGCGCCGGCGTCTGTCCGAACCGAATCCAGGTCTCCTGTTTCACAAATTCTCCCGTCCTTTGCAAGCAGTGCCTGTGCTGTGCCGCCGCGCTCCATGGTTACAATGTCGCCGCCGTAAAACAAAGTCCGCATGGCCAACACTCCTTTTGCCGTATTTATTTGTATCCTGTGCGCCGCAGTGAAAAATATCCGCCGCCGGCGCCGCACGCGCACGGTGGCAAACTGTGGGAAAATCTCCCATCCTTTCAAAATTCTTCCAAAAGGCATGCAAAAACGCAAAAAAAGCACGATTTTTGCCGTTTCTTTGTAGATTATAGTTAAAAGTTGTCCGAAATATTTGTTTAAAATTTTCCCGAAATCGCTTGCAAAACGCGGACGGGTTGTTTATAATAGTGGTACTAATAGGAAACAAATGCAATATAAAAGGCACTCAGAGGCAATAAAAGAGAATTTTTGCAAAGAAAGTGGAGGTGAACGGCCGGTATGATGTTTCAGGGCAATGCGGAATATACGCTCGACGCGAAAAACCGTCTGTTCATCCCCGTGAAGATCCGTGAACAGATCGGTGACAGCTTTATTTTGTTTCTGCCCCCGCGCGAAAAATGCCTGTATATTTACAGCGAAGCGCGCTGGGAAGAAGTCGCGCGGGACGTGCTTTCGAAAAACGACCGCAACTATGAGCGCCTGATTTTTGGCAACGCCGTCACGGCGGAGACGGACAAGCAGGGCCGCATCACCATTCGCGCAGATTTCTGTAAAAAAATCGGATTGAAAAAGTCCGTTACGATTGCGGGCACGGGCGAGCGTCTCGAGATTTGGGACACCGCCACGCGCAATGAAGAACTCGCCCGCCTGTATGAGACGGCCGACACCTATTCGGATATCCGCTTCTGACGGGGTGGACGGCTATGGAGTTTGTGCATCTTCCCGTGCTGCTGCCTGAAACCATCGACGCCCTGCAAATTCGACCGGACGGGCTTTACTGCGACTGTACGGCAGGGGGCGGCGGGCATTCTGCGGCGATCTTGTCGCACCTCGATACGCGTGGCAGGTTGATTGCCGTTGACCGCGACCCCGATGCCATTGCTGTGCTGCATACACGCTTTGCAGAAGATGCGCGCGTGCGCGTGGTGCAGGATACGTTCGACCATGTGGGGGACATCCTCTGCGGCGAACGCGCGGACGGCATCCTTGCCGACCTCGGCGTGAGCTCTTATCAGTTGGACACGCCCGAGCGCGGCTTTTCTTTCCATAAAGATGCGCCGCTCGATATGCGCATGAGCAAAACGGGACTTTCGGCGGCGGATGTTGTGAACACCTATTCCGAAAGCGCGCTGCGGCAGATCCTGCGCGATTACGGCGAAGAAAAATATGCCGCATCGATCGCGCACAGCATCGTGCGGGCGCGTGCGGAAAAACCGATTGAAACAACGTTTCAGCTTGTGGACGCGGTGAAAGACGCGTTGCCGCAAAAGGCGATGCGTGACGCGCATCCCGCGCGGCGCACGTTCCAGGCGATCCGCATCGAGGTCAACGGCGAGCTTTCCATGCTGGGCGGCGCGCTGGACGCGATGTTCGATGCGCTTTGCGTTGGCGGCGTGCTTGCGGTCATCACGTTCCATTCGCTGGAAGACCGTCTTGTGAAGCGGCACTTCGCCGCGTTTGCCGAAGGCTGCACCTGCCCAAAGGATTTTCCCGTTTGCGTCTGCGGCAAGAAACCGCGCGCCGAGATCCTTTTAAAAGGCAAGGCGCCGACAGCCCAGGAAATCGAACGAAACCCCCGTGCACGCAGTGCAAAGCTGCGCGCGGTACGCAAACTGCGGGATACGCCATTTGACTGACGCGCGTTTTGCGCGTATGGATACGGAAGGGGAGGCAGATATGGCGAGATACCAGAAATACAGCGATGCGGACTTCGCACGGTTTGAGGCGCCCGCGTCCGCGTACCATCAAAATGCGGCGCGCAAGCTTGCGCCGAGCCCTGAACAGACATCCCGCCCACCGATGCGGCTGGTGGAGCGGAAGAAAAAGACTGCGGCGCAGGCGCGCCGGGAAATGAAAATCGGTGCGCGGCAGGCGGCAAAAATTCTTGCGGTATCCGTTTTTCTGCTCTCGATGTTCGCCGTGCTTTTATACGGCAGGCTGCGTGTGGACGAGCTTTCACGCGAGGTGGACGCCGCCACCGTGCAGCTGCAGGAAGCGCAGGATGCCAACACGCGCTTAAACATGCAGCTGGATTCGGAATTCTCGCTTGAGCGCGTGGAAGCGTATGCGCGCGATGTGCTGGGCATGACGAAGGCGGAAGGCTACCAGATCGAACACATTGACCTGTCCGGGGAGGATGCAGTGGTTGTCTCCGGGGATAAGACCCTGTCCGAAAGCAGCGAGGACTCTTTTGTTGGGCGGGTTTTGGAATATCTGAAATCGAAATAAAATAGGAATGAGAACGAGGGTTGAGGCGCAAGGCGGCCTTGACTCTCGTTTGGTTCATCAAACTGATTTTCTTTCGCCGCCGTGCGGCGCTTTTTTCACAGGAAAGGAGAGCGTACCATGCAAACAAGACCGTCCAAGCAAACGGCCCACCGTGCCACGGTTGCGCTGGTGCTGCTCTCGCTTGGCTTTGTGTACTGCATCGGCGCCATGGTCAACGCCGCTTTGGTCCACGGCGAGGAAAACCGCCTGAAAGCGGAGCAGAACCAGCTTTCCGATACGCAGATCGCCGCCGAGCGCGGCACGATCTACGACTCGAATATGAAAGTCCTTGCCAAGAGTGCTTCGGCGTGGCTTGTGTATGTCAACCCCTCGCAGGTGAAAGATGACGACCAGAAAGAACTGATCGTGCGCGGCCTTGTGGATATTCTCGGCGTGGATGAAGAGGGCGTACGCAACAAACTTTCCAAGACCGAAACCGGCTACCAGAAGATCGCCGGCGAAATTGAGACGGATGTCAAAGAGTCCCTGGAAGCTTATATGACCGAGCATAAGGACGCAAAGCTTTCGCAGGTTATCGGCATTGACCCTGACACGAAGCGGTATTACCCGTATTCCTCCTTTGCATCTACAATCATCGGCTTTACTAACGCTGACGACGAGGGCGTCGGCGGCGTGGAAATGCAGTATAACGACGACCTGACCGGTGTATCGGGGCGCATCATCACCGCTAAAAATGCGCGACAGGGAGCGATGGGCAGCAGCTATGAGACGACCTACGACGCCCAGGCGGGCGAAAGCCTGGTGCTGACGATCGATGAAGTCATCCAGTATTATCTGGAGCAAAGCCTCGAACAGGCCATCACGGACACTGGCGCGAAATATGCCTACGGTATCGTTATGGATACGGATACGGGCGCCATTCTCGGGATGACCAGTAAACCGGATTTTGATTTGAACAACCCGCGTGAGATCTCCAACAAGACCAAAGCCGAGGAGATCGCCGCCATGACGGATCCTAACCAGCGTGCCACCGAAACCAGCAACGCCCTGTATTCCCAGTGGCGCAACCGCACCATCAGCGATACCTATGAGCCGGGTTCCGTTTTCAAGACCGTGGTGGTTTCCGCAGCGCTCGAAGAGGGCGTTGTCGATCTCGACACCACCTATACCTGCACGGGTTCCATCCGCGTTGCCGACCGCGTCCAACACTGCTGGAAAGCCGGCGGCCATGGCACGGAGACCCTGACCGAAGGCCTGATGAACTCCTGCAACCCGTTCTTTATCACGATCGGGCAGAGCATGGGGCAGGAGATGTTCTATAAATATTTCGAAGCGTTCGGCTTTACCGAAAAAACAGGGATCGACTTGCCGGCGGAAGCCAACCCCGTCGCAGGCAAGACCTACCACGCGCTCGAGGATATGGGCATTACCGAACTGTCGTCCAGTTCGTTCGGCCAGACCTTTCAGGTCAGCCCGATTCAGATGATTACGGCGGTCAACACCATCGCCAACGGCGGCAAGCTGATGCAGCCGTATGTGGTGGATTCGAAACTGGACGGCGACGGCAATGTTGTGTATAAGACCACGCCGACCGTAAAACGGCAGGTCATTTCCGAAAAGACCGCCGACACCGTGGCCAATATGATGGAGCAGGTCGTTTCCATCGGTACCGGTAAAAACGCCTATGTGGCGGGCTTCCATGTGGCGGGCAAGACCGGCACGAGTGAAAAAATCGGCACCGATGGCGCATATATCGCTTCGTTTGCGGGCTTTGCGCCGGCAGACGATCCGCAGATCTCCATTTTGATCGCCATTGACGAACCCGTCGGCGAGCACGGCGGCGGCGCAGTGGCAGCGCCCATCGCGGGCGAGCTGCTCGAAAAGATTCTGACGTACCTGAACGTGGAACCGCAATATGAGGACGACGAGATCTCAAACATCTCTTCTGTCGCACCGTCTCTCGTGACCATGTCCGTGAGCGAAGCAAAAACCACGGCGGCGAAGTTCCAGCTGAAAGTGGTCGGCAACGGCGACACAGTCGTCTCGCAGATCCCCGCGGCCGGGCAGCAGATGCGCACGGGCGGCGTAATTGTGGTCTATACGGAGGAGAATACGCCGCGCGAGATGGGAACGGTCCCGGATCTTTCCAATATGACCATGTCGCAGGCGAATTCCGCAGCCGTGAGCGCGGGCTTCAATATCCGCATTGCCGGCAATGCGCATTCCGGCGAGGTGCTTTCTTACAAGCAGAGTCTCGATGCGGGCAGCGAAGCGGAACTCGGCAGCGTTATCACGGTGTATTTCAAATCCAATGTCGATGTGGAAGACGGCTGATACATAAAGCAAAACAGCTTTACAGTTGTGGGAATAGAAGAAGGTCATTTAGGAGGAACAAAATTGCTGATCTCAAAGCTTTTGGAAAGACTGAACGTGCGCGGCGAGTATACGGACGCACAGGCAGTGGACGTGACCGACGACAGCCGCCGGGTGCGCAAAGGCACAGTGTTCGTGTGCATTCGCGGCGCGCATTTTGACGGACACACGGCTACACAGCAGGCGGAAGAAAACGGCGCGGTGCTGATCGTTGCCGAACGTGATACAGGCGCGAAAAATCAGGTGCTTGTGGAAAATACACGCAGTGCCTATGCGCAGCTTTGCGCAGCGTTTTACGGCTACCCGGCGGAAAAACTGCACCTCATCGGCGTAACGGGCACAAACGGCAAAACCACCACAACGATGCTCCTTAAAGGGATTTTAGACCGCGCCGGGATTCGTGCTGGGCTCATCGGCACAGTGCAGAACATGGTGGGCGCGCAAAGCTATCCCGCTGCGCTGACCACGCCGGACTGCAAGGAACTGCACCGCCTGTTTGCGGATATGGTGGCGGCGGGGTGCACGCACTGCGTGATGGAAGTTTCCTCCCAGGCGCTTGACCAGCGCCGTGTAGACGGATGCCATTTTGATCTGGCAGTGTTCACCAATTTGACGCAGGATCATTTGGACTATCACAAGACATTTGAAAATTATCTGGCAGCAAAACGCCGATTGTTCGAAATGGCGGATACCGCTATTCTCAATACCGACGACCCGCATGCCATGCAGATGGTGGAGGGGCTGCCTGTAAAGGTGATTACTTTCTCCGTGAACCGCGATGACAGCGACTACACGGCGAAGAATGTCAAATGCACGGCGGGCGCGGTGCAGTATGAGCTGCTTGGACAGGGGCGCATCGGCCGTGTGCATGTCAAGATCCCGGGGCATTTTACGGTCTATAACTCCATGGGCGCGGCGATCTGCGCCATTGAATCAGGACTGGAATTCGAGCAGGTTATTGCACTCCTTGCCGAGGCGCGCGGTGTGCCGGGGCGCGTAGAGGTTGTGGACACCGACACGCCGTATACCGTTATCATCGACTATGCGCATTCTCCGGATGGCTTGGAAAACGTCATCTCTTCTCTGCGGGAGATCGCCCCTCGCCGCATCATCACGGTGTTCGGCTGCGGCGGTGACCGCGACAAGACCAAGCGCCCGAAAATGGGTAAGATCGTTGGCGAGCTTGCCGACGTAGCGATCGTAACCTCCGACAACCCACGCACGGAAGACCCTGATGCGATCATTCAGGATATCCTTGCGGGGATGGATGGCTGTAAAGCCAAATGCATTGTCATTACCGACCGTACCGAAGCGATCCGCCGCGCGCTTTCCATCGCGAAAAAAGGCGATGTGGTATTGCTTGCGGGCAAGGGGCATGAGACATACCAGATTCTCAAGACCGGGAAGATCCACTATGACGAGCGCGAGGTCGTCGCAGAAATCTTGAAAGGCAAAAAATAAGATGGAATTGACACTGCGGCAAATTGAACAGGCGACAAAGGGCAAGCTGCATGGCGAGGACGTGCGGCTTAATGCCGTTGTGATCGACAGTCGGGAAGCAGCAAAAGGCGCGCTGTACGTTGCCATTCGCGGCGAGCGGTTCGACGGACATGACTTCTGCGCCGCCGCTGTTCAAAACGGCGCGGCGGCGGTGGTATGTGAAAAAACGCCGCAGGTGGATGTTCCGTATGTGCTGGTGAAAAGTACGCGGCAGGCGCTTTTGGATATCGCAGGCTTCTATCGCGATACCCGCAAGGATGTAAAGCTTATTGCCATTACAGGAAGTGTCGGCAAAACCACCACCAAAGAAATGACGTGCGCCGTACTTTCGCAGAAATACCGCACTCTCAAGACCGAGGGCAACCTCAACAACGAGATCGGCATGCCCAAAACGCTGTTCCGCATTACGCCGGAAATACAGGCCGCCGTCATCGAAATGGGTATGAATCACTTCGGGGAAATCTCGCGCATGACCGCTGCCGCAAAACCGGATGCGGCAATCATCACAAACATTGGCGTATCGCATATCGAGTTTCTTGGCTCACGCGATGGAATCTTAAAGGCAAAGACCGAGATCCTTGAGGGGATGCCCGCCGGGGCGCCGCTTCTGGTGAACAGCGATAATGACAAGTTGAAAGACTTTACAGATCCCCGCTGCCGTGTTGTGCGGTTCGCAATCGACGATCCGCGCGCCGACGTGCGCGCAAAGGATATAGCCGAAGACAACGGCGCCACGCGTTTTACCGTATGCTTTGACGGCAAGGCACAGGAAGTATGCATCCCTCTTGTGGGGCGGCACCAGGTGTATAACGCGCTTGCGGCGTTTGGGGCTGGGCTGTTGTTCCGAGTACCGCCCGCCGACATCGCAATGGGGCTTTCTTCCTATGCCCCCGCCGGTATGCGCCAGCGCATACGGCATGTAAACGGGTTTACAGTCATCGAGGACTGCTACAACGCAAGCCCCGATTCTCAAAAGGCAGCGCTGAATGTCCTTGCTGAAACCAAGGCATCTCGACGCATCGCCGTGCTCGGCGATATGCTGGAACTCGGCGCATATTCCAAGGAAGCGCACCGGCAGGTGGGGGAATACGCTGCCAAAAGCGGCATAGACGTGCTGTTCTGCTGTGGCAAAGCGGCAAAGCAGATCGCCGAAGCCGCCGGGCAGACTGTGCCGACGCAATATTTTGAAAACAAAGACGACCTTTTTGCCGCGCTGTCGAAGGCGCTGCGTCCGGGGGATGCGGTACTGTTCAAGGCGAGCCGCGGCATGGCGTTTGAGGAAGTCATCCAAAAACTCTATGAGGAGTGGGAAGAGAAATGAACACACTTGCAGCTATCCTGCTGGCGGTCTCGATTGCTTTTTTGATTGCGTTTTTATTGGGCTTTGTAGTCATTCCGTGGCTGCGGAAGCTAAAATTCGGGCAGACTATCTTAGATATCGGCCCCGCGTGGCACAAGTCCAAGCAAGGCACGCCCACCATGGGCGGCATCCTGTTCATCGTCGGCACGCTTGTGAGCTTTATTGTGGTGCTGGTGACCGACCATCTGCTCGGCGGGCACTTGTTTGAAAGCGGCAGCGTTGTCACGGACGGCGTAAAGGTCAAACTGGTTGCCGGCGTGCTTATGGCAGTGGGATTTGGGCTTATCGGCTTTGCGGATGATTACATCAAGGTTGTTAAAAAACGCAATCTTGGGCTTACCATTCTCCAGAAGTCCATCGCCCAGATCGCGCTGATGCTCGCGTACCTCGCCGCATTGTTCATGTCCGGCAACACCTATATGTATATCCCGTTTGTCGGCAGTGTGGATCTCGGGTTTTTCTTCTGGTTTTTCGGCATTGCCGTGATTTACGCAACTGTAAATGCAGTAAACTTTACAGACGGCGTGGACGGCCTTTGCGGCTCGGTCACGGCTACGGCGGCGATCGCCTTTGCCGTTGCGGCGTGCCTGCGCGGGATGTTCGGCGCGGGGATCCTTGCGTCGGCGCTGTTCGGCGCATGCGCGGGGTACCTCATCTGGAACCACTATCCCGCAAAGGTCATGATGGGAGACACGGGCTCGATGTTTTTAGGCGGCATGGTAGTGGCGCTGGCGTATGCCATCGACTGTCCGCTCATCATTTTGTGCTTCGGCGTTGTATATGTGCTGGAATTTTTATCCGACGTGCTGCAAATCGGCTATTTCAAAGCGACGCACGGCAAGCGGATCTTCAAAATGGCGCCGATCCACCATCATTTTGAAATGTGCGGCTGGAAAGAGAAAAAGATCGTGACGGTGTTCACGCTGGTCAATCTTCTGGGCTGTGCAGTCGGGCTCGCGTTGTTTTATTACGGCGTGATCGGGCAATAATCAGAATAAGACATCCGCAAGGGTAGGAGGCGGCAAAGTGGCAGATACTGCGGCAAGGCGGCGGAACATGCCGTCGAATGCAAAGCATCCCGCAAAAAAAGCAAAAACGAAAAGGCGCTGGGACTTCTTTGCGCTCGGACAACTGGATATCCCGTTTCTGCTGCTGGTCATTACGATTTTGACCATCGGCCTTGTCATGCTGTTTTCGGCAAGCTACACCTATGCCTACTATAACGAAGGCGGCGACAGTGCGTATTACTTCAAGCGCCAGCTTGTGTTTGCGCTCGTTGGTGTGACGGCAATGCTTGTGGTCTCCAAGGTGCGTTACGATTATTTCAAGCTGTTCGCTATCCCCGCGATGCTTGTGTCGTGGCTGTTGCTCATCGTCGTACTGTTTTTGCCGGCGGACCGCGGATTCCACCGCTGGATCAACCTCGGGCTGTTCACGTTCCAGCCGTCGGAAATCGCCAAATTTGCCATTATCCTGTTTTGCGCATGGAGTATGGACAAAAACCATAAAAAGATCATCGGCAAACAGGTGAACAACGCGAAACTCAGCCGGATCGTGAAAGGACTTTCGAACGGCAAAATCGTCGTGTATGAATCCTTTGTCATGCTCTGCTTTTATGCGTTTGTGATCGTTTTTACCGCCGGGCTTGTATATCTTGAAAACCACCTCTCCGGTACGCTCTTGCTGCTTGCCATCGGTGTGGTCATGATGTATCTGGGCGAGATCAAGCGCCACTGGTTCGTGCTCATCGGGATTGTCGCGGTGATTGCGGTCGTGTTTTTTGTGCTCAATCCGGATATCCTCGAAAAATACGCGGGCGAACGCATTACCGCCTGGCTCGACAAGGACTACGAGCCGCTTGGTGCGCGCTGGCAGACAAACAATTCCCTGTATGCCATCGGATCGGGCGGGCTTTTCGGCGTAGGACTCGGAAATTCCAAACAGAAGCATCTGTATGTGTCCGAGCCGCAAAACGACTTTATTTTCGCCATCGTCTGTGAAGAACTCGGCTTTATCCGCGCGGCGGGCATCCTGCTTTTGTTCCTGTTTTTGGTGCTGCGCGGCGTGGCGATCGGTCTGCGCGCGAAGGACCGCTTCGGCGCGCTGCTCTCCATGGGTATCGTGTTTCAGGTGGGGCTGCAAACGGCGCTGAACATCGCCGTTGTGACAGACGCGCTGCCCAATACCGGCATCAGCCTGCCGTTCTTCAGCTATGGCGGTACGTCCTTAATGATGCTGTTGTTTGAAATGGGGATCGTGCTTTCGGTCTCACGATATTCCAGACTTGAAAAAGCGGACACAAGTGGGGTGTTCAAGGCATGAAAGTTGTATTCGCGGCCGGCGGGACCGGCGGACATATCAACCCGGCGCTCGCCGCGGCAGGGGAACTTCGCGCGCGCGACCCGCAGGCAGAGATCCTGTTTATCGGGACAAAAGACCATATGGAAGCGCGGCTGGTGCCTGCGGCGGGATTCGAATTTAAGACCATTGCCATTGAAGGGTTCCAGCGCAAGCCGTCTTTTAAAAATCTGAAACGCAACTTGCATACCGTGCATTTGCTGCTGCACGCCACGGGTGCAGTCAAAAAGATTCTGCGAGATTTTGCGCCCGACGTGGCGGTGGGATTTGGCGGATATGTCAGCGGACCCGTGATCCGCACGGCTGCAAAGCTCGGCATCAAAACCGCTATCCATGAGCAAAACGCCTATCCCGGTGTGACGAACAAGGCGCTTGCGAAATATGTGGACCGCGTCATGCTGACGGTCGAAGCGGCAAAAGAACACCTTTCGTGCAAGAACCCCCCTGTCGTGACGGGGCTGCCCGTGCGCCGCGAAATCTTAACAGCAGACCGCGACTTTGCCCGCGCGAAGCTGGGAATTTCGGATGATGCGCTGCTGGTGCTTTCCATGGGCGGCAGCCTTGGCGCAAAAGCTGTTAACGAAGCGGTCGTCGGGTTCATAGCCGCGCGCTGGCAGAAGAAAAATCTGGTGTTTCTGCACGCAACGGGCAAATACGGCAAATGGGTGCCCGAGCGCCTTCGCGAGCTCGGTGTGCCGCTGGACCGTGCAAAAAACGTACAGATTCGCGAATACATAGACGACATGGAAACCTGCCTGCCGGCGGCGGATCTGGTGATCGGCAGGGCGGGGGCATCCTCGCTCGCCGAGATCGAAGCAACGGGAAAGGCATCCATTCTGATCCCTTCCCCGAATGTTGCGGAAAACCACCAATATTACAACGCCATGGCGCTGGTCAACAACAACGCGGCGCGCATCCTTGAGGAAAAGGATCTTTCCGCCGAATCACTCACCGCGCTTGCGGACGAACTGCTGGAAGACCGCGAAACGCTGCGTGTGATCGGTGAAAACGCCCGCAAAATGGCGGTGCTCGACTCTGCAAAAGTGATTTGTGACATCATCGTGGAATTAGCCCAAAGCGGCGCTTGAACCGAAACTTCGCATCCCGCATAGTATGGAGCGCAGAGGATTTTTCCTCCTTCCTACGATAGGGGTGCTGAAGTTATGGAAAAAATCATCATTCACGGGCAAAGACGGCTGCGCGGGGAGATTGAGGTACATGGATCGAAAAACAGCGCCCTGCCGATTTTGGCTGCAGCGGCACTGGTGAACGGCGTGTCGGAGATACATAATTGCCCGCGGCTCTCCGATGTGGATGCGGCGATCCACATTTTGCAGCACCTCGGCTGCAAGGTTTCGCGCGACGGACACACCGTTACGGTCGATTCCACCGGCATGAACGGGTGTGAGATCCCCGACCGCCTCATGCGTGAAATGCGCTCCTCGGTGGTCTTTCTCGGCGCGATCCTCGGGCGGGCAAAGCATGCGCGCCTGTCCGCGCCCGGCGGATGCGAGATCGGGCTGCGGCCGATTGACCTGCATATTTCTGCCATGGAACAGCTCGGCGCAGAGCTTACCGAAGAGGGCGGGAAGCTGGAGTTTACCGTGCCGAAAGAACTTTCGGGTGCGCGCATCACCCTGTCGTTTCCCAGCGTCGGTGCTACGGAAAATATTTTGCTTGCCGCCGCCACGGCGAAGGGCAGGACTGTGCTGCAAAATGCCGCGCGCGAGCCGGAGATCAGCGATCTTGCGGATTTCTTAAACGGCTGCGGTGCGCGTATTCACGGCGCGGGGGACAGCACGATCCTCATCGACGGCGTGGAACGGTTAAGCGGCACGGGGCACACGGTCATCCCCGACCGCATTGCTGCGTCTACGTACCTGCTCGCCGGCGCCGTGACGCAGGGGCGCATCTGCGTCAAAGACATCATCCCCGCGCACCTCGGCGCACTGCTGCCCGTGATGAAAGAGGCGGGTTGCGATATCACCGTCAGCGGCAGGTGGATCTGCATGAGCGCCCCGCCGCGGCTGCACCGCGTCAAAATGACGCGCACCATGCCCTATCCGGGCTTCCCGACCGACGTGCAGGCGCCGCTTTCCGCGACATTGACCGTGGCGGACGGGACATCTGTTATCATTGAAAATATTTTCGAAAGCCGCTATAAACACGCCGCCGAGCTGCTGCGCTTCGGCGCGAAGATCAGCGTTGAGGGCAGGATGGAAGTCATTGAAGGGGTGCCGCGCCTTTTGGGCGCGCAGGTGGTGGCGCCCGACCTGCGCGGCGGGTTCGCCTTGATCCTTGCAGGGCTTGCCGCACATGGCGAGACCGAGGTGCGCGGTGTGGAGCATATTGACAGAGGGTACGAAAAGCCCGAGCAGATCTTGCAGTCGCTCGGCGCGGACATTCAAAGGATACAGGACCATGAAGAAGAAGGATTCGGAAAACACAAGGAGAACGAATACAACACCGCGTCAAAGGCCGCGGCAGACGACGGCGCGGCAGAACCCCATGCAGCGAATGCCGACGCAGAGCAGTGCGAATCGGTCGGCGGGGCGGCCCGCGAACCGGCAGACGGGCAGCCGTCCGGTGCTGTCGAATGATGAGCGCAGGCGTGCCCGCGCGCTTGCCGCGCGCCGCAGGAGACGCCGCCGGCGTATCTTGCTCGGCGTAATTTTATCGGTCTTGCTGCTCGCCGTAGGCATTGCTTTGTGTCTGACGGTATTTTTCAAGATCTCCGCGGTGGAGGTTGACGGGGATGAAATCTATAATGCCGACCGCGTTGTAGAAGCCTCCGGCATCACACTCGGGGAAAATCTGTTTTTGCTGCCTGCCGGAGAGATCGAAGAACAAATCGAAACCACGCTGCCGTATGTGGAAACCGCAGAGATTTCGCGCAGCCTTTCCTGCACGGTCACCATCCACATTACGGCGGCAAAGGCGGCGGTCGCTTTGGATAACGGTGACAGCTATACGCTGTTAAGCGCTTCGGGTAAAGTGCTCGAGGACGGCGTTATGTCCGTCGGCGAAGACGTTCTGCTGTTGGAGGCGGGTGACGTGCTCTCATGCGTCCCGGGCGAAGTCATCGAATTTGCCGACGCGGACGAGGGGACGGATATGACCACCGCACTTCAGGCGTTCTCCGGCGCATCGTTTGCGGGTTTGACCAAACTCGACGTGCGCGACCACACCAACATAAAAGCGGTCTATCAGGGTAGAATAACGCTGGAGTTCGGCGCAGCTTCTTCCATTGCGGACAAGCTCGACTTCGTTGCGGCGACGCTTTCACGCAGCGATCAAAACAATCCGGAGTTCCGCGGCACCATCGACTTCACAATCGACAAAAAAGCGTATCAAAACGCGGAAGAGCCGTCTACAACGCAGCCGGCTTCACAGGCGGCAGCTCCAGAGGAAAGCCAAACAGCTTCACAGGAAGAGACCACTGCAGCTGCGGCGGCATAAAGCGCCTTGTGTAAAGATGATATACTTGTCATGACAGGCAATTTTCCTTTGCAGATTCGAAAAAACGGTTGAAATTTCAAAAGAACTGTGCTACAATAGCCAAAAATAGGTTTATTATGTTGTGTGAGAGCAAAGAAATACATAGGAGGATGTTCCAATCATGGCATACGAAATTGATAATGAACAGCAAAATGTAACCCATATTAAGGTCATCGGCGTCGGCGGCGGCGGCGGGAATGCCGTCAATCGTATGGCGCAGGCAGGCTTTTCCGGCATCGAGCTGATCGCTGTGAATACCGACCGCCAGATGCTGAATTTCTCCAAGGCGACCCAGAAGATCCAAATCGGTGAAAAGCTGACGAACGGGCAGGGCGCCGGCGCACGGCCCGAAATCGGGCAGAAAGCGGCGGAAGAGAGCCGCGACGCGATCATCGACGCGCTGAACGATACCCAAATGGTCTTTATCACTGCCGGTATGGGCGGCGGCACGGGCACGGGCGCTGCGCCTGTGATTGCCGAGATCGCAAAGGAAAAGGGCATTCTCACTGTCGGCATCGTTACAAAGCCGTTTGCTTTTGAGGGCAAACACCGCATGGACCAGGCGGAAGCGGGCATTGCCGAACTCGCAGGCCATGTGGATTCACTCGTCGTGATCCCCAACGAGCGCCTGAAACAGGTCTCCGACCAGAAGATCACGCTTGCCAACGCATTCGAGATCGCGGACGATGTGCTGCGCTCGGGTGTGAAGAGCATTTCGGATTTGATTATCAACCCCGCGCTCATTAACCTTGACTTTGCTGACGTGACTGCTGTTATGAAGGACGCCGGCCATGCGCACATGGGCGTCGGCACCGCTACGGGCAAGGACAAGGCGGAACAGGCGGCGAAAGCGGCGATCTCCAGCCCCTTGCTCGAATCGACCATCGACGGCGCAAAAGGTATCATTATCAGCATTGCCGCTTCCGAGGATATCGGACTTGAGGATATCGACACTGCCGCGGGCATCGTCCGTGCGGCTGCCGATGATGACGCGAACATCATCTTCGGCGTCGATCTGAAGCCCGAACTCGAGGATACCATGACCATTACCGTCATCGCGACGGGCTTCGGCAACGACGCGAACGGTATGCCTAAGAAACCTTCGGATGCGTTCTCGTTTGGCGAGGACAAGCCCCTCGATGACATTTCCAGCACCAGCACGGGCTTTGACCCGAACGATGGGTATATGGATGTGCTCGACATTTTCAACGGTAGAAAATAAACCGGAATTTGTTCCTTTTGCCCCGCGGCGCTTTGGCACTGTGGGGCTTTTTTATATGACTTGACACGGCGGGTGGAATCTCGTATAGTGTATCTGTACTATTGGATCAAGAAAAGGGGACCTGTATGAAACTTACAGTCATCGGCGGGGGTGGCGTGCGCTCCATGTTTTTGGCAAAAAGCATTGCGCAAAGGGCGTCTGCGCTGCAAATCGACCACCTTTGCTTTATGGACAACGACCCCCAAAAACTGCGCGTTTACGGCGGTATGGCTAAGCAGGTCGCGGCCCGCCTGTGCCCCACGCTTCAGTTTACACTGACCGAAAACGCCGAAGAAGCCGTGCGCGATGCGGATTATGTCATCACCACCATCCGCGTGGGCGGCGACGATATGCGCGTGCGCGACGAACGCATCGCACTCGACCGTGGGCTGCTCGGGCAGGAGACCACAGGCGCCGCAGGCTTTTCCTTTGCTATGCGCAGCGTGCCCGCACTCGTGCAGTATTGCGAGCTGATCCGCAAATACGCAAAGCCCGCCGTCAAGGTGTTCAATTTCACAAACCCGGCCGGCGTGGTGTCGCAGACGCTGCGCGACATGGGCTACGATTTCACCTATGGCATCTGCGACGCGCCTTCGGGCATGCTGCGTTCGTTCGCCTTGCTGTACGGCGCCGATCCCGCGAAGATCCGCGGCGAGGTCTATGGACTCAACCATTTGTCCTATTTCAAAAGCATCACGCTTGACGGGCGCGAAATATTGCCGGAGCTGATTGAAAACGACGAAGCTTATCAGAAAACGGATATGCGCTATTTTGAAAAGGACTTGCTGCGCGACCGCGGCTGTGTTTTGAACGAATATCTTTACTATTTCTATTACCGCGAGCAGGCGGTACAAAATATTTTACATGCCAAACAGACGCGCGGCGAACAGATTGCCGAGATCAACCGCCACATGACCGCCGAGCTTTCTGCGCTGGACCCGGCAACCGATTTTGACGAGTGTTTACGCATCTTCAACCACTGGTATGGCATGCGTGAAAACAATTATATGGCGGAGGAAACCGGTATCCGCCGCGAAACGCCGTGGTCGTTCGATATCTATACACCCGATGACGGCGGCTATGCGGGCGTGGCGCTCTCCTTTATCCGCATTGCCAAAAGCGGCAAACCGGACAGTATGATCCTCTGCGTACCGAACGACGGCGCCATAGACGGGCTTTTCCCAAGCGATGTGGTGGAGATCACCTGCGACGTGACGGGCGACCGCTGCACGCCGCACAAAATGGGCAAAGTGGACGAACAGAATCTGGAACTGATTCGCCGTGTCAAAAATTACGAACGTCTTGCGTCGCTTGCGCTTCGTTCCAAAAGCCGCACGGCGGCGGTGCGCGCGCTGACGCTGCACCCGCTTGTCAACTCCTACTCCTTGGCGAAAGAATTGACGGATGCCTACATTGAGCACAACCGGGGGTATAGCGATGGCTGGAAATAGAGTATTTGCGGCAGGGATCGGCAGCACGAATGTCGATCTGCTGTATACCGGGCTTGCCGCTTTGCCGAACGAGGGCGAAGAGGTCTATTCCGACGGTTTTTCCGTGCAGCTCGGCGGCGGTGTGCCCGCAACGCTTTTACTGCTTTCGAAGCTTGGTGTGCCGGTGAAGATCGTGACGGAGCTTGGCGACGATCTGTTTTCCCGCTTCGCCCGCGCGCAGTTCTCCGCGCACGGCGCAGAACCGGTCAATCTGTATGCGGGCGGTGAAATTCCGCTGAATATCTCGTCGTGTCTCATTACCGCGCACGACCGCAGCTTTGTTTCTTTCGGGCATGGCAGCCCCCGTGCAGACGTACAGGCACAGCAGACGGCATGGGAAGCCTGCAATGGCGCAAAGGTCGTCCTCATGCAGCCGGGCGGCTTCCTGCCCGTCTATGAAAAGCTGAAAGCGCAGGGCGCGACCGTGGTTTTTGATTGTGGTTGGAGCGAAGACCTGTCACTTGAAACCTATCGACCCTATCTGGAACTTGCCGATTATTACACCCCGAACCAGAAAGAGGCGTGCCGCCTTACGAACACAAGCACCCCGCAAGCGGCGGCAAAGGTGCTCGCGCGGTATTTTGACCGCGTGCTTGTAAAGCTCGACCACGACGGCTGTCTGGGGCTTGAAAACGGAGAAATGTTCACCGTCGCGCCTGTGCAGTTCGGAAAAGCGGTAGATTCTACGGGCGCGGGGGACGCGTTTTCGTCGGGGTTTATGTATGGGCTTTATCATGGGTATCCCTTTGCGGACTGCCTGCTTTTGGGTAACATCACGGGCGGCAAATGCGTGAGCGCCGTCGGGTGCCTCGGCGCGTCCTTAGCGGAAGAAGAATTGCTTGCACGCTTTCGAGAAGAAAAAGAAAAACACCGTGTATAAAATACAATTATACAAAAGCACCGCATCCTTTACCGATGCGGTGCTTTTTCTGTACTTTTTACGGATCAGACCGTGTGGCTTTGCAGATATTCATGTATAATCGGCAGCACTTCGTCGTCGTATTCGCCGAAGACACTCATGTTGTCGCGGTTGAACCCGTGCCCGGCACCGTCGATCACATGCAGCTCCGCGTGTGCATAGACGTCTGCTGCCCGCTGCGCGTAAGAAAGCGGTACGACCGGGTCTGCCGACCCGTGCAGGATCAATACGTCACGCGTATAGCCGCGGATATTTTCGTATACGTCGAACCCATACAGTGTGCGCACATATTCTCGACCGACAGGCATACCCGACATGGCAAAGGCGCTCAGCTGCAAGTCGGAAATCTGGTCCGGGTCCCGAAAGAAATTCGTAATTTGTTCCGCCATGCTGAATCCGGGATACATTAAAATAAGCCCGCGGATTTCAGTCGGATGCCGCGCCGCTGTGAGCGCGGAGACAAGCCCGCCCTGACTTGTACCCAGCAAAAAAATGTTGTCCTTGTCGATCCCATTCATCGCTTGGAATCGGCGCAGCACGGCTTCCAGATCGGAAACCTCCGTAAATACGGTCATTTCGGTTGTTTCCCCGTCGCTTTTGCTTGCTGTGCTCCCGCCGCAGAAATCAAAACAGTATGCTGCATACCCGTTTTCTGCAAGGTCGATGCAGTAAGCCTGCATGGAAGCATGCGTCAGAGCAAAACTGTGTGAAAGAAGAACGACGGGCAGCGGGGTGGGCGCATTTTTGGGCAAATACAGCTTGCCGTAAATATCGTTTTCTCCGTTTTTACACCAAAGCTCCTGCACGGAATAGGCATATGGAATGCCCGCCGCGCGGTCCGGTGCGGTAGCCTGTGCCTGCGGCTGTTGTGCGGCGGTGGTGTCTGCCGTTGTTGTCGGGACTTGCTCAGCCGTGACGGCGGAAACCGTTGTGCCGGGCGGGGCGGTCACAGAAGCAGATGCCTCCGATTCGTTTGCACAACCGGCAAGCGAAAGCAAGAAAAGAAGGCCGAGGCTTAAAGCGATTCCCTTTTTCATAGTACCCCTTTCGCCATTTCCAGAAAACAATCCAAATCCGTTCTTCTTCATCATAGTTTCTGTAAACTGAAAAGTCAAGCGTGGCCGCGTGCAAAGTAAAAGTTCGGAAAAAGTATATTTTTAGATACCAAGCCAAAAATCGGCCTCCGGTTGCCGTATTGAGCGACCGCTTTGCCGACTTTTCCCCGCGCTTATGAAAAATACAGTGTTCCAAATGCCGCGGAGGGCCGAGGTGTGCAGAAGATGTACGGAAAAAGCCGACAGTCAGAACGAAAGATGCATTTTAGGGTGCACACGAGGATTCTGACTGTGGAAATGTTTCCGATTTGGCAGGTGTGCTCCTAAGCCAATTTGCAAAGAATCAATGGAATTATTGACAAAAAAAGATAAAAATGATAAACTCTTTACAAGAATTTTATGTATTTTTTCTAAAGCGGGTAGAGTGGGGAGAAAATCAAAGGGCTTATCAATCGACGCTGTATCTGTCCCCAGTCTAATCGGATACAGCGCCGATTTTATGCGATGAATTAACACTTGTTTGCTTTCCGCCGGCAGCGATTACAAGATACTTGTTTGCACCTCCTAAACGGTATCCGCATGCAGAAGCGGTAACCCGAAGCGGAAAGAGAAACGCACTCGCTGTAAGAACTAACCATTTCACAAATGGCGATTTCAGGCTTTTTGTTTTATAGCACAGCTTGCTTTGAAACTGTTGTGCGACTGACGGGCTGACAAGAGGAGGAACCTGTTATGAAAAGTAAGTATTCGATCCGTCTATATCGTTCGTGGATTTTCTATCTCGCGTGCACGCTGATCCTGTGCATCTCTTTGCTGTCGCTCGGATGGAATTTTTACATGCTTGCACGCGTGGGCTTCACAGACATGTTTTTTCCGTATAAAAATGCAGTAATTCCGGAGGAAACGCTGGAATACCTGCAGAGTATATACGGCGATTTGTTTCTGGGGCAAGCCAACAATAATATGGCGTTTATTGAGGGCGTTATTTCTGTGATCGGCTATGTTGCGAGCCAACTCGAGTTCTTTGCCGTGAGCGTGCTTTCGGCAATCGGATTGTTCGGCAACCGCCTGTATGTGCGTGCGGACGATACACGCATTTACTTTGCCCCGCGTCTGTTTTTCCGCGTCGCCAAGCGCGACATCTGCAGGATCGAGCCGGTTTCGGTGGAAACGCTGGACTTTTGGGAGCGGCTTTCCAGCTGCAACTTCGGCAAAAAATACCTGTATCGTTTTACCTGCTATGACACGGTGCTGATTCTTTCCTCAAAGGATGAAGCAGGCATGGAAAAGCTCGCGGCGGATATTCGGTCGCGCCATAATTTGACAGAGGAAGAGGAATTCGGTGAGGAAGCGAAGCGGTTTACCTGGTGGGAACTCCTGTTTCTTTTGTGGCTCTGCGCGCAGGTCTATTTCACGATCACTTCTTTCATTCAGGGGTGGTAGGGCAGGAAATAGTTCTGTGTTTCGATTTTCTTCATATGTTATTGTTTTTGCAAACTTTCTCCCCATAAAAGCACTTGGTGGATTTCCGGCAATCTGTTCTCAGACAAAATATTTTATTTTTCTATCAAGCGGATGAAAGGGGCAATTCCCTGCAATAAAACGGCGCATCCGACGAATGAAGGACGGATACAGCGCCTTGCCCTTGCTACATACAAAATAGAAACCCTGCATTCGTTGAAAATGCAGGGTTTTCTCTTCTGGAGCGGCTGATGGGAGTCGAACCCACCTGTCAAGCTTGGGAAGCTTGCATTCTACCGATGAACTACAGCCGCATATGCGAATGACGCGGCAAAAGCACGCGTCATTCGATTTGGTCCGAGTGGCGAGACTTGAACTCACGGCCTCTTGACCCCCAGTCAAGCGCGCTACCAACTGCGCCACACCCGGTTATCCGTGCGTTGCCGAAAGACTCGGCAAACTGCTCGAATATAGTAGCACAAGATTCAAAAATTTGCAAGAGGATTTTTGCAAATTTCCGTATTTTTGTGCTTTTCAGTTTTATCAGGGCTTCGTATAGGCAGATTTCGCATGTTCCCTTTCTCATTTTCAAATTGACAAAGCGGGTGCACGACTTTATACTGAAATTGAAAAAGCGCGCCACCGTTCCAGCGCCGAAAAAAAGGAGCAGTTATATGAAAAAGGTCATTGTCGTCTCCAAAACCCATTTGGATCTGGGCTTCACGGATTTTGCAGAAAATATCCGGAAGACCTATCGAAATACCTACATCCCGAACGCGATTGCGCTTGCGAAAGAGCTCAACACCCCGCAGCGCAAGCGGTTTGTATGGACCACGGGCTCGTGGATTTTGCAGGATACGCTGCAAAGCGGGACACAAAAACAAAAAGAGACGCTGGCTGCGGCGCTGCAGCGCGGCGATGTTGTGCCGCATGCTCTGCCGTTTACCACGCATACCGAGCTTTTAGATGCGGACACGATGGAGTACGGGCTGTCTATTGTGGAAAAGCTCGACAAATTGCGCGGCAGAAAAACCGTCGCCGCCAAAATGACCGACGTGCCCGGGCACACAAAGGCGCTCGTGCCCCTGCTTGCGAAGCACGGCGTCAAGCTGCTGCACATCGGGGTCAACGGCGCGTCCGCGCTCGCAAAAGTCCCGCCGTGCTTTTTGTGGAAATGCGGCGGCGCGGAAGTGGTCGTGATCTATTCGGGCGACTACGGCGGCGCATTCCAGTGCTCTTTGGTAGAGGAAGTCCTGTATTTTGACCACACCCTTGACAATCACGGTACGCCGAGCGCGGATCATATCCGCAAAAAGCTTGGCGAACTTGAAAAGCAATTTCCCGGCTACACGGTCGAAGCGGGCACGATGGACGAGATGGCGGAAATCCTCTGGGCGCGGCGGCATGATCTGCCTGTTGTGACCGAAGAGATCGGCGATACCTGGATCCACGGCAGCGCCGCCGACCCATACAAATCCGCCGCTCTGCGCGAACTGATGGCGCGCAAAAGAAAGTGGCTTGCCGACGGCTCCATGACGCGGGAAAGTGCAGAATACGCCGGGTTTAGCGACGCGCTGTTGTGCATTGCCGAGCACACCTGCGGTATGGATATGAAAAAATATTTCTCCGACTATGAGCATTATTTAAAACCGGATTTCGAAGCCGCGCGCAAAAAAGACTGTGTACATGTGCGCCATCCGTTTCGCGATTTCCCGCAGAATTTTTTGGTGGTAATAGGACGGCTTGCGCATGAAAAAAAGCCCTGTTCGTACAGCACCATGGAGAAAAGCTGGGCGGAGCAGCGCGCCTATGTGCAAAAGGCTTTGGAAGCTCTTTCGCCCGCGCACAAAAAAGAAGCGCGGTCTGCGCTCGCTGCACTTCGTCCCGAGCAGCCCGAAAAAATAACAAAGACCGCCCCGCTGCAGGCAGGCGCGCCGCTTGCCTGCGGCAAATGGCGGCTCCGGCTCAACGATTTCGGCGGTATCGAAAGCCTGACCTGCAACGGAAAAGAGGTCTTGCGCCAAAACGACCGCCCCCTTTGCGAGTACCGTTCCTTCGGAGCGGGAGACTATGACTACTGGCTGCAGCACTATACCCGCAACATCAAAGAAACCTATACCTGGGCAGTGGGGGATTTTGCCCGTCCGCTTTTGCGCTATGTCTCAGGCAAATACCCGACGGGCAGATTTCCTTATACCTGCACGGCTTCGTCCGCACCGCAGGTCACAGCCGACGCGGCACAGATCACACTGCATTTGACCTGCGATAAAACGGCATGCGAACAGCTCGGCGCGCCGCGGCTCGTGCAGGTTATCTACCGGCTGGCCGATGCAGGGCTTCAAATGGAAGTGTCGTGGTTCGGCAAGGATGCCAACCGCCTGACGGAAGCGTTTTATCTGCATATGTTCCCGGCCATCGGGGATTTTACCGTCCGCAAGCTCGGCACATCCCTTTCACCGTTTGATGTAGTCTCCATGGGCTCACGCAGCTTGCACGCCGTCGAGCGCGCAAACTTACAAACCGCGGACGGAACGTTTGAGCTTTGCAGCCGTCACGCGCCGCTGTTGTGTTTGGGGCAGGGCAAAATTTTGGAGTTCGACAACAAAACGGAGGATATCGAACGCGACGGGATCACCTACATCTTGCACGACAATGTCTGGGGCACGAATTTCCCGCTGTGGTATTCGGACAATGCGCGCTTTGTGTTTACCGTGCGCGAAGCGGGAGACGATACAGAAGAAGATCAAAAATTCTAAAAAACGAATTGACAAAACCCGCGCCGCGTGGTAGAATTTAAAAAATTTGCGCGGCGCGCGGAAAGGAAGCAAAACGATGCACGGCGTTTTTCCGGGATTCACAAAATCGGCGTATGGTTTTCCCTTTTCCTGTAAAGGCGTTGTTTTCGTTTCTGCTTTTTCGTATTTTTAGATTTTTCAGCGGCGGTTTTACCGTCGCTTGTTTTTTGCGTGCGGCAAAAATCCGGCTGCGTCCGGTTGAAATCTACAGGATAGTATGTTACAATAAACTGTTGAAATGTGTGTATTCGGAAAGGATCGGTGAAGGCTTTGAAAGCGTACTTAATGCTGGAGGACGGCTCTGTCTACGAGGGCTCGGCACACGGGGATTTTCGGGAAACGGTGTGTGAAATTGTCTTTAACACCTCTATGACGGGCTATGTGGAAATTTTGACCGACCCTTCCTATGCGGGGCAGGGCGTTGTGATGACTTACCCGATGATCGGCAACTACGGGATCTCCCGCGAAGATTTTGAAAGCGAACGTTTGCAGCCGAGCGCCTTTTTGGTGCATGAGTTGTGCGACACGCCCTCGAATTTCCGCTGCACGGATACGATCGAAAACCTTTTGAAAGAATTCGGCATTCCCTGCATGTCGGGGCTGGATACCCGCGCGGTCGTCAAAAAACTGCGCGAATCGGGTACCATGCGCGGCGTGCTGACCGACGATATTTCCGACAAGGACCGCCTTATGCAGGCGATCCACGCCTACAAGCAGGAAGGGCTTGTGGAAAGCGTTTCCTGCGAAGCGCCGTATGTCGCGGGCAAGGGCAATTCCGGCGCGAAGATCGCGCTCTATGACTTCGGCACGAAGCGCAACATCGTGCAAAGCCTGGCTTCGCGCGGGTGCGAGGTCACGGTGTACCCCGCGTGGACAAGCGCCGAAACCGTGCTTTCGACCCATCCCGACGGCGTGATGCTCTCCAACGGCCCGGGCGACCCGGCCGACTGTGTGGGGATCATCCGTGAGGTCCGCAAAATCTATGATTCCGGCGTGCCGACTTTCGCGATCTGTCTGGGGCACCAGCTGATGGCGCTTGCCGTCGGCGGCGAGACCGAACGCATGAAATACGGCCACCGCGGTGCGAACCATCCGGTCAAGTTCCTGCATGAGGACCGCACCTATCTTTCTTCGCAGAACCACGGGTACATGGTCAACGGAAAGGGCTTGCCGAAAAACGCGGAAGTACATTGCGTCAACGTCAACGACGGCACGGTGGAGGGCATCCTCTACCACGGCAAGCCGATCTTCACAGTGCAGTTCCACCCGGAGGCGAACGCCGGCCCGCGCGACACGGCGTTCCTGTTTGACAAATTCCTGAAAATGGCGGCGGAGGGCAGATACGATGATTGATAAAAGCATAAAAAAGGTAATGGTCATAGGCTCCGGCCCCATCATCATCGGGCAGGCGGCGGAGTTTGACTACGCGGGCACGCAGGCATGCCGTTCCTTGAAAGAGGAGGGGATCGAAGTTGTGCTCGTCAACTCCAACCCCGCCACGATCATGACCGACGGCGACATCGCCGACAAAGTCTATATCGAGCCGCTCACGATCCCGACGCTGACCAAGATCATCGAAAAAGAGAAGCCGGATTCGCTGCTGCCCACCCTTGGCGGGCAGACAGGGCTCAACCTCGCGATGGAGCTTGAGGAAAAGGGCATCTTAAAGGCGAACCATGTGCGTCTCATCGGCATCAACGCCACGGCGATCAAAAAGGCGGAGGACCGCCAGGAATTCAAGGATACCATGGAAAAGATCGGCGAACCCTGCATCGAATCGCTCGTCGTGCACGATGTGGAATCCGCCGTGGAATTCTCCGCAAAAATCGGCTACCCCGTTATCGTGCGCCCCGCGTATACCTTGGGCGGCACGGGCGGCGGCATTGCCGATAATGAAGAGGAACTGCGCGAAATCTGCGCAAACGGCCTGCGGCTTTCGCGCGTGACGGAAGTCCTCATTGAAAAGTGCATCGCCGGCTGGAAAGAGATCGAATACGAAGTGATGCGCGACTCCAAGGGCAACTGCATCACGGTCTGCAATATGGAAAACCTCGACCCCGTCGGCGTACATACGGGCGACTCTATTGTCGTGGCGCCCTCGCAGACGCTGATGGATAAAGACTACCAGATGCTGCGCTCGGCGGCGCTGAATATCATCACGGAACTCGGTATCGAGGGCGGCTGCAATGTGCAGTTCGCGCTGCACCCCGATTCATTCCGCTATGCGGTCATCGAGGTCAACCCCCGTGTTTCGCGCTCGTCTGCGCTCGCCTCCAAGGCGACGGGCTACCCCATCGCGCGTGTCGCGGCAAAGATCGCTTTGGGGCTTGGGCTTGATGAAATTCCGAACGCCGTCACGGGCAAGACCTTTGCGTCGTTTGAGCCGGCGCTCGACTACTGTGTTGTCAAATTCCCGAAATGGCCTTTCGACAAATTTGTGACGGCTAAGCGCACGCTCGGCACACAGATGAAAGCGACAGGCGAAGTCATGGCAATCGCGCGGTCGTTCGAAGCGGCGCTGCAAAAGGCGATGCACTCGCTGGAAGAAAACCGCAGGAGCCTGCTGTATCCCGAATGGACGCAAAAGACGCTGCCGGAGCTTGAGAAGCTCTTGGAAAATATCGACAACACCCGTATTTACGTTGTCGCCGCGGCGATTTACAACGATATGCCGCTCGAAAAGATCCACGACATCACCAAGATCGACATTTGGTTTCTGCAAAAGATCAAGGTCATCGTCGATATGGAAAAGCTGCTCGCAACCGGCTGCTGCGACCGCGATACCCTGCTTGAAGCAAAGCGCCTGGGCTTTACCGATGACGTGATCGCGAAAAATGTCGGCGTTACGGAAGCAGCAATCAAAAACCTGCGCAAAATGTGGAATATTCGCCCAAGCTTTTCGGTGGTGGACACCTGCGCGGCGGAATTTGCGGCGCAAACGCCCTACTACTATTCCGACTACTGCGTCGAAAACGAAGTGGATACCACAAAAACGAAAAAGAAAATCATGGTTCTGGGTTCCGGTCCCATCCGCATCGGGCAGGGCATTGAGTTTGACTACTGCTCCGTACACTCCATCTGGGCGCTGAAAGCGGCGGGCTGTGAGGCAATTATTGTCAACAACAACCCCGAGACCGTCTCTACCGACTTCGATGTGTCCGATAAGCTGTATTTCGAGCCGCTTACGCCCGAATATGTGACGAACATCGTGGAATTGGAACAGCCCGACGGCGCGATCGTCCAGTTTGGCGGCCAGACCGCCATCAAACTTACAAAAACGCTCAACGACCTCGGCGTGACCATCCTCGGCACGGACGCCGACCACGTGGACGCCGCCGAAGACCGCGAACGGTTCGATGAGATCCTCGAATACTGTGACATCGCCCGCCCGAAAGGGCAGACGGTGTTCACCACCGAGGAAGCGCTTGCCGCCGCACACGCGCTCGGCTACCCGGTGCTGGTGCGCCCGAGCTACGTGCTGGGCGGGCAGGGTATGCAGATCGCCGCGAACGATGACGACATCAACGAGTTTATGGGCATCATCACCCGCACCATTCCCGACCTTTCCGAGCACCCCGTGCTTGTGGACAAGTATTTGATGGGGCAGGAGGTAGAGGTGGACGCCATCTGCGACGGGCGCGACATCCTCATCCCCGGCATTATGGAGCACGTCGATCGCGCGGGCATCCACTCGGGCGACTCTATTTCCGTGTACCCGGCGGTCACGCTTTCCGAGCGTGTGCAGAAAACGATTGTCGATTACACCAAGCGGCTCGCCTCTGCGCTGCATGTCATCGGCATGATGAACATCCAGTTCATCGTCCTGCACGAAGAGGTCTATATCATCGAGGTCAATCCCCGTTCCTCGCGCACGGTGCCGTATATCAGCAAGGTTACGGGTATTCCCGCCATCGCCCTGGCTACGCGCGCCATGCTTGGCGAAAAGCTCCAGGATATGGGCTACGGCACGGGGCTTTACCCGAACAGCGGGTATTATGCCATCAAGCTGCCCGTATTCTCATTTGAAAAGATCATCGGCGCGGACACCGCCTTGGGCCCCGAAATGAAGTCCACGGGCGAGGTGCTCGGAATTTCGCACGATTACAACGAAGCGCTCTTAAAGGCGTTTGAGGGCGGCGGCATCTCTCTGCCGAAGAACGGCAAGATCATCGTCACGGTGCGCGATAAGGACAAGCCCGAAATCTGTGAAATGCTCAAAGCCTTCAAGGATTCCGACTTCCGTTTCTACGCGACGCCCGGCACACGCAAGGCGCTTTTAGATGCCGGCTTCGAAAATGTCAAGCCGGTCAACAAGATCTCCGGCGACAGCCCGAACATTCTCGATATGCTTTCGGCGGGCGATGTGTCGCTCATCATCAACACGCCCACCCACGGGCGGCTTCCCGACCGCGACGGCTTCAAGCTGCGCCGCATCGCGGTGGAAAGCGGCGCTTCGTGCTTAACGTCCCTCGACGCGGCGCGCGCGCTCATGCAAAGCGCCTATATCGTTCCGAGCGACCAGATGTCGCTGACGGATATCGCCACGTTGCAAATCAAAAAGTAATTGCTGAAATGTGTACAGCCCCCACAGCGCGTGGGGGCTGTTTTGCATAATATGCTTGATTTTTTATCATAATTATGCTAATATTAGCGTGAGGTGATAAACGTGAAAATGATTCGTCCTGTCTCTGATTTGAGAAATCATTTTGCAGAGATTTCCAAAACCGTGCATGAAACCGAGCAACCTGTTTTTTTGACGAAAAACGGGTATGGCGATATGGTTGTGTTGAGCATGGACGCTTACGAGAATCTGCAATTCGAAAGCGAAGTTTACCATAAATTACAGGCGGCAGAGCGGGAAGCCGCCCTGACCGACACCCGCTATTCCGCCAAAGCGGTGTTGCAGGCGATGAAAGAAGAAATCCAAAATGGGACGGTATAAGCTGGCGTTTTTGCCTGCTGCACGACAGGATCTTTTGGACATCGTGCACTACATCGGGCATGAGCTGCAAAATCCACAGGCGGCGGAAAACACGGCAGAAAAGCTCATACAAGCAGCACAGCAGTTAGAGAATTTTCCATACGCTGACCCGGTTTATATCCCGCAAAAGCCGCTTTTGAACGAATATCGAAAGCTTGCTGTGGGGCATTATGTATTATTCTATTGGGTGGACGAGGCGAACCGCGTTGTCACGGTTGCGAGGGTGCTTTACGGGAAACGAGATCGAGAAGCCGCCCTGAAATAGCGCGGCGGGTGCTGTAAAACCATCTGTTATAGACAAAGAGGCGATATGGTGCTGTTACTCTATCTTGTTTTGGCAATTTTATTTTTAGTTTTGCTGTTTTGCCTGATCTTCGCGTGGGCGGTTTTGCGCGTTGCGTTTGGCAGCCGGCAGGAGGGCAGTCCGTATCTCGACTATTTTACGGCGGCGGATTTTGAGAACCTTGCAGCCGAAGCGGTGGAGTTCCCGAACCGGCGCGGCGAGACCCTGCGCGGCAATCTGTATTTTGAAAGCGGGCGCACGGATTTTCGTGCCCTATTGATTTTTGCCCACGGCATGGGCGGCGGGCATTTGAGCTATACCACGGAGCTGGATTTCTTTGCAAAGCAGGGCTTTTTGGTGCTTGCCTACGACGCGACGGGAACGATGGCTTCAGACGGCAAATCGCTTCGCGGCTTCGGGCAGAGCGTTTTAGACCTGCAAAGCGCGCTTGCGTTTGCGGCACAAGACGAAAAAACGAGAGCACTCCCCGTGGTGCTCTGCGGGCATTCGTGGGGCGCTTACGCCGTGTGCCGCGCACAGTCTCCCGCTGTGCGCGGTGTGGTCGCGTTTTCCGCGCCGGAGGATGCCGCAGCACTGCTGTGCGCACAGGCAAGCGCACAGACCGGCGCGCCGTTTGGCGCGTTAAAGCCGTTTTTACGCCTTTGGGAACGGCTGCGCTTCGGCAAAGCGGCTGCGGCGCCGACTTCCAAGGTGTTGCGAACTGCAAACGTCCCTGTCTTATTGCTCCATGGCGGCAAAGATGCGGTCGTGCCGCTTTCCAATGCGGCGGCAAATGTGCCCGGACTTTCCGAAAACCCGCATATCAAAAGCGTTATCTATCCCGAAAAGCATCATAACGTCTATAACACACAGGAAGCGGAGGCGGGCGTTGCTGAAATGCTCGGACGACTCGGCGTGCTCAGCAAACAAAAAGACGGCAGCGCCGACGCGCTTGCCGCCTATGTCAAAACTCTGGATTTCCGTATGCTTTGTGAAGAAGACCCCACCGTCATGCAAACCGTCGAGCAGTTTTTAGAGGATTGCCTGCGAGAAAAACAGGTGTAACAGAATCATAGTAAAGAAAAGCCCCCGACTGGGGGCTTATTTTATATGGAAAAACGTTTGCAGTGCATACCCTACGCCGTTCTCTATGTTCGGCTTGGTCACAAATTTTGCCACCCTCTGCACGGGCAGGGGCGCGTTGCCCATGGCGACACTGTTTGGAAAGCTTTTGAGCATATCCAAATCGTTATAATCGTCGCCGAATACGGCGATCTCGTCTGCTTGCAGCTGGAGATTCATGCGTATGCGTTCTATACCCCTGCATTTGTCCGCATCGTATCCTGTGATTTGAATGACCATTCCCGCGTCGGTGCAAAGCACACGTGCGTCTTCCCGCAGTGCTTTGAAAAGGCGTGGGTACAGCGCATCGGGCAGCTTTTTCTGCGCGTCCGTCAGATTATCATAAAACAGCAGAAATTTGACCGTCTTTTGCAGGGAAAATGCGGTAATCGGGAGGATGTCCGCGTCTGCTACGCCCCAAGTCGCATAAAATTCCTTTGCCAACGGAAAACGAAACGCATGTGTGCCCGTTTCGCCTTGCAATGCGAAGTTGACCCGCGGGAAGTCCCTTGTGATCTCCATTGCCTGTTGCACGGCGCGCACAGGTAGGCAGAAAAACCGAACGGAATCTGCGAGTTTTTCACACCCGCCGTTTAAATATATGCCGCCGTCAAACAGCGAAAGCTGTTTTTCTGTCCAGCCGAGCATCTCAGCAAGGCGCGGCGGACGCGCAGTGGCGACAAATAAGCGAATGCCCCGCTCGCGACAGACGAGCAGGGCGTGATACACAGGCTCGGAAAGCCGCTTTTCGTCATCGAGCAGCGTACCGTCCAAATCAAAGAACATGGCTTTCAGCATTCTGTACCCCCGAACCCACGACGGCAGGCTTTATTTCTTCCCCGTCGAGCCGAAGCCGCCCGCGCCGCGCGCGGTGTCGTCGAGTTTGTCACACTCCTCCACGGGCATCATGGAAACGGGCATCACCACAAGCTGTGCGACGCGCTCGCCCGGGGAAATGGTGTAGCTTTCTGCGACCTGGTTGATGACGCCGACTTTAATTTCACCCCGATAGTCGCTGTCGATAACGCCTACGGAATTCGTAAGCCCGATGCCGTGCTTGATGGCAAGCCCGCTGCGCGCAAAAACGAACGCCGCATAATTAGCGCTCGGCAGTTGGATGGCAAGCCCCGTCGGGATCAGCGCTGTTTCGCCGCCGTGCAGGGTCAACGGTTCGTCCAAGCACGCGCAAAGGTCAAGCCCCGCGCTGCCGTCCGTCGCACGCACGGGGATTTTTGCGTCCTCGCGTACCTTGCAGATTTTGAGTGTTTCCATTTTATTCCACACCTCTGTAATAAAGTCCTCTGGTAAATTCGCCGCGCGGCGCGGCGCTGGTTTCGAGCGCATCTAAAATCTGCGCGCATTCCGCTTTGGATTCGACCGTGAAATCCAAAAAGTAAAAATCCACATTGTGTATTTCCCGCAGCCGGTCGAGCATATAGGTCGGGCGGGAGTTGAAAAGCTCGGAAAACCCGTTTTCACACCGAACGGGGAAGCGAATCCCTTTGCGGTCGGTAAGAAAGCCTCTATGCCCGCATGCGGCGCAGGTTATCCCATTGCGCACCGGGCAGTTGCACGTGAGCATCAGCGGCATCCGCCCGTAAACGCATACCCCGCGCGGCAGCGCTCCGCCCAATGCGGCGATCTGCGAAAGAAGCAGCTCATGGGAAAGCAACGCTTCCGCAATACCGATTTCTGCCGCTTCTTCGAGCGCTAACGTGTTATACAAATTCAAAAACGCGCCGCCGATGACGGGGATGCCTGCTTCGCGTGCAATGGCTACGGTGTCGAGCGTGTCGCAAAGCGCATAGGGCGCGCCGCTCTCCTGCAGCTGCCGGCGCACGGCCTCTTCCGTGCCAAAGATCCCGCGCGGGAGATACACGCCCGCGTGATAGGCTTCCAAAACATCCTTCGGTGTGCCGAGCGGCAGAAAGATACGGTCTGCGGACACATTTTCCGGGATTTGATCGAGCGAACGAAAGCGTAAATATCGTTTCGGGAGATGCGCAATGTGTTGCACGACAGTAAAGCCAATATCCTTTACGGAAAGCGATGACTTTTCGCAAATGGATTCTTCTAAAGCTTCGAGCGCCGAGCGGCGCATAGCATTGATTACAGACAGCGGTAAGCGCAGGTTTTCACCAATTTGACAATCGACGGAATTCGCGAAAAATACCGTTCCACCGCACTTTTTCAGCTGTTTTTCCACAGCTTCCACGGTCAATGGCAGGTGTTGCGCCGCCGCGCACGCCTGCTCACCGTTGACGATCACACGATGCGTGCCGCACGCAGCTGTAAGGCTCGGAAGCTTGTCAAGCTCGGCATAAAATACAAAGTCCACCGCGCGCACGGCAGAGGGCTTTTCATACAGTTTTGCATAGGATTTCAGCAGTTCTGCGGTCGCCGATGTCACGTTTTCCTTTTGCCGCGTGCCGAACATCGCGCGGCCGCGTCGGTTTTCAAAATATCCGTCCGAAAAACCCGAACGCGAAAAGAGCGCCTGCAAATCCGCGCGCTGCTTTTCCGTGTATGCGCCGTTCTGTGCGGCTTTGCAGGCCGTTACCGCCGCCGCGACGTATTCGGGCCGTTTCATTCTGCCTTCGATCTTGAAGCTGTCTACGCCAAGCCGCTGCAATTCGGGAATGTGTTCAATCAGTGAAAGGTCTTTGAGACTCAAATCGTGCCCGGTGCCGCCTTTTGCAGCAAAGGGCAGGCGGCACGGCTGGGCGCATGCGCCCCGGTTGCCGCTGCGTGAACCGAGTACCGCGCTTAAAAGACATTGCCCTGAAACACACATGCACTGTGCACCGTGCACGAAGATTTCTGTTTCTAAAATATGTTCGGCACAAAGCACTTCGATTTCCGCTTTGGAAAGCTCCCGCGGGAGCACCGCACGCGAAAACCCGCGTTCACGCAGGAGCCGAAGCCCTGCTTTTGTGCCGACACTCATCTGCGTGGAAGCGTGCAGCTCCAGCCCTTGGCACATCGCGCGTGTAAGCCGCAGCACGCCGAGATCCTGCAAAATAAGCGCATCCGCCGAAAGTTGGCAGGTGCGCTCCAGAAGCGATTGGCAGCGCGGCAGTTCCTCGTCGGCAATCAGCGTGTTGAGCGTCAAATGCCACCGCGCGCCGTAAAGCCTGCAAAGGCGGGCGGCAGCATCGAGCGCCGCACCGTCGAAATTGGAAGCCGCACGGCGGGCGTTGAATTCCCCCGCGCCGAAATAAACTGCATCCGCACCGCAGCGCAGTGCGGCCGTCAGTGCGTCAAAGCTGCCGCAGGGGGCTAAAACTTCTGCCTTAGCCATTTTCCTGCTGCGTGAAGAGGTTGATTTGATTGGATTTTGCCTTTGCCTCGGTACGCACACGGTCGAGCTCGCGCTTATAAAAATCGCGTTCCGTCTGCGCTTCGGAGGCGTCTTTGAGATAATCCTTGATCTGCGCGCGATACCCTTCGGCGGTCTGCTCGGCTTTTTTTGCTTTGTCGGCGAATTCCAGCGCTGTGAGCACCGCCGCCTGGTTTGTGGACATAAACGGGTTTGCCGCCTGCAGCTCCTGCATTTTTTCGTTGATCTCCGCGGCGAGCGTGTTGGTATATTCCGCCGTCTCGTCTGTACGCAGCGCATAGGTGACACCCGCAATGGAGACCTTGACCTTATTCATTTCCATATTCAAACACCTCAAATCAGCCGATTTCGGATATGAATTTATATTTCTTATATTATAGCGGAATTTGCCGCAAACTGCAACAGCTATTCTTGCGCGCTGCGGTGCGATTCGTCCGAATCTTCCTTAAATGCGGCTGGGAAGAAGCTTCGCAGCAGTGCCTTTCCCGTTTCGGTACGGAAAATGCGCATTTCGCCTGCCCGCACGGCGTCCATGGAAAGACCGTCCTCACAGGCATTGACCAGAAAATCCGCCTCCACGAGCGCGCGATAATCCAGATCCGCCGTATCGGTGTAGGTGTGGTGACAGGCGATAAGCACCCCGACGCGCTCCGCTGTTTCACGCGTTTCCCCGAGCGAGGTGAGAAGGTCGATCGCCTTTTGCGGGCCGAACTCTTCCTGCATTTTCCCCGTGCAGTGCCCGAATTCCCGTTCACAGTCGCGAATGGCGATGTCGTGCGTCAGTGCGGCGGCTTCGAGCGTGTGCTGCGCGCCGGGTGCAAGCCCTTCGCCCTCGCCGATGCATTTTGCAAGCGCATATACTTTCAGAAAGTGCTGGATGCGCCGCGTATCGCCTTGAAAATAACAGACCATCGCGCGGCAAAGCGTGCCGATTTCCATAGCGTTCCCTCTTTTCTTTCTCCATGATAGAGGAAACGGCAGTAAAAAGCAAGGGCTGGCGCAGAAAAAGAAAGATTCTGAACAAAATGTTGACAAATAAGCAAGCCGCATGGTATATTGACCATAGAGACGACCCTCTCAGAAATGCCGGACGCACGCAGCTTTTGCAAGTGCGCTTGCTTTCCTGCGGCTGCGTGCAAACGCAGCCGCTTTTTGTGTTAGTTATGTGGAAAGGAGGAATGGACAGAAAAAAGGAAAGCACCGGATTCACTTCGAAAGCACCCGCCGATCTGCAGCGTGCGGGATAGGAATGGATATGTAAGGAGCAGTCTATGAAACGAAGCAAAAAAATCCTGCTTTGCGGCATAGCTTTGGCGGTAGTTATATGCGTTGCCACAGGAGTTTGGATCAAAACAAAGCCGCAGGAGATGCCACACGTCGTTGGCGTGACCGATTTGACGGACATTGCGACGATGAACATCGGCGCCCAAATGCCCAAGCTTCTGTATGCCGACGAGGACAAGGCGGTTTTACAGGGCACGTTCGGTGTTTTGGTATACGATCTCGTAAATTCGCGCGTGACCGACAGGCTCACCTGTGCGAGGATTGAGGAAAACGGCATCACACAGCTTTGTGCTGCCGTGTCTCAAGACGGCAGCGTACTTCTCCTCGGGAATTTGGGGGAAGACTATACGCAACAATACGATTTGAACAGGTTTGCTTTGTCCGAATATGACGGCGCGGCAATAGATCTGTATACGCCGACGCAAATTTCACCAGGCTATGACGCGGCACACGACCCGTACTTGGATTTGCAGTATCTTATCGGGGAATACATCGCGGATTTGGGCGACGCATTTCTGTATGTTCGCGCGAAGCAGGATTGGAGTATGCAGAGCCTGCAAATCGTGCGGTGCAGTTACGGGACTGCGGACGAAAAGGTTTGGGACGTTTTCGGTAAGGCATAAAAAGTGTTCCGCGTTTATGCGGGGAACACGATACGCCTCTCACAAAGCGTGGTCAAACTTAGCTTCAGGCGAAGAAGGAGGGAAATATATGCAAAATCGCATCAAACCATGGATGCTGTTCACGGCGGCGGGCATCTTCTACACATGGTATCTCATAGCAGGTTTTATCGTTAACGCGACCCGGCTCCCATATACCCTGCAAGGCACGGCGGGAGAGGTGTTAGACTTCTGTACCTATTTCAATATGGATATGGAAGCGTTTGTGCAAATCCATGCCTTTACAGTGCCGATAGCGTTTGCGATTTATACCGTTATCGTCCTGCTCGCCTACAAATCATTTACAAAACCGCAGAAAATCGTTTTCGGGCTGCTGCCCGTCGCGGCAATTCTCGGAAATGTCCTTGCTATGTGGATCGGGGCGACAGTGTATTAGGTCACAATTCTTTGTCTGTAACAGCATAGAATACACAAGACGGAATATATTAAGGTGAACAAGGGGGTGTATGTATGCAAAACCGCACGAAACCATGGATGTTGTTTACTGCCGCCGGAGTATTTTACACATGGTATCTTGCGTCAAGCATTTTGCTCAACTGCACAACGTGGAGTTATACCCTACACGGTATACAATGGCGGATATTTGCCTTTTTCACACATTTTTTTCTGGATTTGGAGCTGTTTTATGCGCTGCAAATTGTGTTTCTGCCTATCGTATTTATCATCTATACCATCGTGGTGTTGGTGACTTACAAGCCTTTTACAAAGGCGCAGAAAATCGTTTTCGGGCTGCTGCCTGCCATAGCGATTCTCGGAAATCTTATTGCAATGGAAGTTGGCGCGCAAATGTCCCGGTGATTTTTCCCCTTTTTAAACGCCCTAAATCGTGTTTTATACTATGACTTCTTTTATGCCGAACACTTCTTTTATGTAACGAGGTGAAAGATATGCGAACGAAAACCAGATGTTGGCTTTCCGTAATTCTGATCTTGCTTCCCATAATCCCGGTTGTTTGTAGTGCGGTCGGCAAGCGTGTTTTGTACGCCAATCCGAATGTGGGCTGGGCGCTTCTGGGCATTGCCGTGCCGTTCGGCGAAATGAGTATGCTGCTTTATTTTACGGCGTACCCGATCTTTTGCGCTGTCGCAGCCGTTGGGATGCACTGCTTTTCCCGGGAAGATGTTCCCAAAAAGCTGGAAAGACTGCTGCTTGCATTCCCAATCGCGGCGGGGGCTTGCGGGCTTCTGTTTGTTGTTATGATGCTGCTGGGGCTCAGGAATGGGATTTTACCTGTACTGGTTGCCATGGCAGCTTCGCAGCTCGGCTGGTTTGTCAGCAATATCGTCGCGCTTTGCTTTCTGCGGCGGGAAATACGTAAGGAAAGATCGTCTGATTGAATTTGTAATTCTCGTACCACAACAGCATAGAATAGACACGACGGTGTATTAAACACATAAAAGGCAAGGATAAAGTTGACGGAATTTATATAATGTGATATATTATCACATATAAGACGTGTACCGAAATGATGTAGCTTCTGCGGCGAAGCGAGTTTTGTAGGTCAGCGGCTGCGGAAAATGCAGCCGCTTTTTGCTTTTGTGTGTTGCGTTTGCTTGGCCGGTGAGGAATTGCCGTACAAATTACTCGAAAAGCCATAGCAAACCCGACAAATGCTCGAAAGGAGGAATGCAGAAAAACATTTATAGGAAAACATGTTACGGTTGTTCATGAAGAGGAGAGAATAGTATGTTAAAAAAGGGCATATCCATATTTTTATCGATGACCATTTTATTGCTTTGCGTGTGCTCGGTTCCTGTCTTTGCGTCTGAGCCGGAGTTTGACATCAACGATTACAGCCTGGAAGATTTGAAAACGATGACCACGGCGGAAAAGAAAGAACTAATCGCCAATTTCATTGAAACCTATAATCCATACGGCTTGCGGGATTTACTGGAACAGGAAGCGCAGGCGACCGCCGGTGCCGTAAGAGTAGAGCCGGGTATAGAATTGCAGTGGAAATCAGACTCTGAATTTTTTGATGATGGCCAGCAAATTGCTACGCACCAGATAATTACTTTAGAGGCTTTTTTGAAATTTGTAACAGATTACGGGTTCTATCAAATAGATGGGAGTGGTGCTTTAGCTATTGCATTAAATTTGGCTGCAGCTTCTGCACTTCCAGACAGGGAAGAAGATGATAATCACCTCTTTTACGGACATTTTTATGACCCAGATACTGGAACAAATTACACTGGAAATACATCCCCTACCGCAAAGACACGCATAAAATTACATTATAATCATGCGGTTGAAGCTTTAGATAATAATTCTAATGAATTTGAAGGGGTAGCAAAGTCCATGGAGGACTTGGGGAAGGCTTTGCATTATATTCAAGATGTATGTGAACCTCACCATGCAGCAAATAAAACAGCGGCAAATTCTTCGCATATTATATTTGAGGCTTATGTTGATAGCAAAGTGGATCTTTTGATGCCGATTATTCCAACTCTGCCAAATGTCGATATATACAGTGCGCAAACAGACGATGTAGAAGATTTGCTCCATACAGCGGCAATCAGGGGCAAGTATTTTATAGATTATACGACAATTTTACAACGATCAAACTGGGATTATGCGGGAACACAGACTTTATATTGTGCTGCTTTGTCTTCGATGCAATTGATGTATAAGTTTTTTTACGAAATCAACGCATCTTTTCTGTGAGAAAGGAGAAATGATTGCACATGAAAAGTAAAGCGCACGGTATCTTATCTTTTGTGCTGCTCCTGTTACCTGTTTTATGGTGGGGAGCGCCCAAAATCGGCGACCGCCTCAGCGAAGAACACGAAAAAGCAGCGTGGATTTTAACGGATTTTATCGGCTTACAGGTTCTCGGAGAAAGCTTCATCTTGTTATATATCATTTACCCGGTTCTTTGCGCTGTTGTGGAAGTCATTCTGTATCGTGTTTCGGACACATCTTTGCCTAAAAAGCTGAAACATGTGCTTCTTGCCTTCCCATTGGCGCTTGGAATTTGCGGCATAGTGTTCTTTTTGCTGTTTTTGTCCGGCAAGGCCTGGCTCGCACTGCCGTTTATGTATGCGATGGAAGTCCTTTGGGGCGGCTGGCTTGTCAGCAATATTGCGGCTCTGATTTACCTGCGGCGGGAAAAGCGGCAGGATAACGCATAAACCGCAAAGCAACTGATTTTTTCCTTGCAATTCCCGAAAAGTGTGTTATACTATTAGTCGCAAACCGAACTGCAAACGCGAGGAAAAAGGCAGTAGGCAAAGGGTTTCGCCTGTAAGAGAGAATGCGCCATGGGCTGGGAGCGCATTCCGGGCGGCTTTCGCTGAACTTTCACTTTGGAGCGGCGCGGCTGAACGGAGAGTAGGCCGCGACGGGTGCCGCCGTTATCGGGCGCGGGAGTGTCGGCTCCTTTACAAACAGGGTGGTTTAAGGCTTTTGCGCCGTCCCTTTTGGGGCGGCGTTTTTGTGTATAGGCACAAAACAGACGGAAAGGAAGAATGGCTTTGAAGCAGAAACTCGAAGAAATCCGCGCGCGCGCCAAGGCGCAGCTCGAAAGCGTTACAGAGCTCGGCGATTTGGAAACGCTTCGCGTGGCCGTGCTCGGCAAAAAAGGCGAACTTACGGCGATTTTAAAGAGTATGGGCTCGCTTTCGGCTGAGGAACGCCCGAAAATGGGGCAGCTTGCAAACGAAGTGCGCAAGGACATTGAAACCATGCTTGCCGACAAAACGCAGGCGCTTAAAAATCTTGCCATGCAGCGGGAGATCGAAAGCACGCCGCTTTTTGATCTCTCCATGCCCGCCGATCTCACCCGCGGGTCGTATCATCCCATCACGCTTGTGCAGCGTGAATGCGAGCGTGTGTTCAAGTCCATGGGCTTTACCGTGGAGGATTATGCGGAGGTCGTCAGTGATTACGAGTGCTTTGAATCGCTCAACATCCCGAAAGACCACCCCGCACGCGATATGCAGGATACCTACTACCTCGAAAACGGGCAGCTCTTAAAAACTCAGACCTCCGCCGCGCAGAATGCGATCTATAAGAAGTATAAGGATGCACTTATTAACGACGGGGTGCCCATCAAGGCGATCTTCCCGGGCCGCTGTTTCCGCAATGAAGCGACCGATGCCTGCCACGAAAACACCTTCTTCCAGATGGAAGGCGTGATGGTGGATAAGAACATTTCTATTTCGAACCTGATTTACTTCATGAAAACCATGCTTTCCGAGGTGTTCCAAAAGGACATCAAGGTGCGGCTTCGCCCGGGCTTCTTCCCGTTCGTCGAACCCGGCTTCGAGCTGGACATCAGCTGCCTGATCTGCGGCGGCGAGGGCTGCCCCTCCTGCAAGCACAGTGGCTGGCTGGAGCTTTGCCCCTGCGGGATGATCCATCCCGTGGTGCTTCGTGAGGGCGGCATCGATCCCGAAGAATACACGGGCTTTGCGTTCGGTCTGGGGCTTACGCGCCTTGCCATGATGAAGTACGGCATAAAAGATATCCGCGACTTAAACAGCGGCAGCTTGAAATCGCTGTCGCAGTTCACGGACGACGAATGAGCGGGGAGGAGGAGAACTTATGTTTTTATCAATGAATTGGCTTTCGGATTTTGTGGATTTTTCGGGACTTGACAAGCTTGACCTCATCCACCGCTTTTCGCTCTCCACCGCCGAGGTCGAAAATGAGATCTTTATGAAGGGGTCTGACCTTTCCGGCGTGGTCATCGCGGAGATCAAATCCGTCGAACCGCATCCGGAATCCAAGAAGCTGCATCTTTTGAAAGTGGACGCCGGCGGCAGCGAGTTAACGGATGTGGTCTGCGGCGCGCCGAATGTGCGCGTCGGGATGAAGACCGCGTTTGCAAAGGTGGGCGCGCGCTTGGGCGACATCACTATTGCGCCGCGCAAGCTCGCAGGCTACCCCTCCAACGGCATGTGCTGTTCGGAAAAAGAGCTGGGCATCAGCGAGGACAATTCCGGGATCATGGATATCACCGACCCGATCCCCAACGGTACCGACCTCAAAGAAGCGTATGCGATCGACGATATTATTTTCGAAGTGGATAACAAATCCCTGACGAACCGCCCGGATCTGTGGGGCCACTACGGCATTGCGCGGGAATTCGCTGCGCTTGCGGGCAGACCGCTGAAGCCTTTGGAGACGGTTGATCTGCACGCCTACGATAACTTGCCCAAGGTGGATATGAAGATCGAAGATCCGCTCTGCCTGCGGTATTCCTGTTTGCAAGTCGAGAATATCCACACGGCGGTAAGCCCGGTCAATATGCGTATCCGCCTTTACTACTGCGGCATGCGCGCCATCAACTTCCTGGCGGACCTCACAAACTACCTGATGCTCGAAATGGGTCAGCCGATGCATGCGTTCGATTCCCGCAAGGTCGAAAAGCTGCGCATTAAGCGGTTCTCCGCGCCGTTCACCTTCCAGACGCTTGACGGCGTGGAACGCGCCATCGATGAAAATACCCTGATGATCTGCAACGGCGACACCCCCGTGGCGATTGCGGGCATCATGGGCGGTCTGGACAGCGAGATCGTGGAAGATACCACCACCCTGACGCTGGAATCCGCCACCTTTGACGCAGCTTCCGTGCGCAAATCCACCGTGCGCCTTGCGCATCGCACGGATGCTTCCATGCGCTATGAAAAGTGCCTCGACCCCGAAATGACGGTCCCCGCCATCGCGCGGTTCGTAAAACTCCTGACGGATACCGACAAAGGCGCCCGCGTCGTTTCTTCCTTGACCGACGAATACGCACGCCGCTATCCGGAGGTCACGCTTACCTTTGATAAGGCATATGTGGACCGTTATACCGGCATCGAGATCCCGAACGAAACGATCGTCCATACGCTTCGTTCGCTGGGCTTCGGCGTGGAAAATGACGGCGACAACTTCACTGTGCATGTGCCGAGCTGGCGCGCAACAAAAGATGTTACCATCAAGGCGGATATCATCGAGGAGATCACCCGCATTTACGGCTACGATAATTTCGACGTGCATACCGCTTTGGCGCCGCTGTATCCCGTGCGTCCCGAAACGGAAAAGACCGTCGAGGACCGCATCAAAGACCTGCTTGTCAAGCGGTTCTCCCTGCATGAGGTGCACTCCTACATCTGGGCGTATTACGACGAATATAAGGAATTGGGGCTGGAAGTGGAGGACAATGTCAAACTCCTGAACGCCACAAACCCGAATATTGAAACGCTGCGGCGCTCCATCGTGCCGACCCAGCTTTGCCAGGTGCGCTCCAACGTCTCGTATGCGCCGCAGTTTGGGCTGTTTGAAATCGGCAGGACTGTGGACGGGCTGGACGAAAACGGGCTTTGCCGCGAGTCTAAAAAGCTTGCCGTGACGCTGTATTCCCGCACGAAATCCACAGAAGAGATGTATTTTGAACTGCGTGATATGCTGGCGGTGCTCGCTGATGAGATCAAGCATAAACCGCTTACCTTCACAGCGAAAACGGCGGCGCATTCCTATCAGCATCCCCGCAATCTGAACACCGTGCTGTGCGATGGCGTTGAAATCGGCGAAATCGGCGTGGTGTTCCCAACCATCTGCAAGAAGATCGACAAAAAAGCCTCGATCGTATATGCAGAGCTTGACGTGCACGCCTTTGCCGCCATTGCGGATGCGGGTATTGTGTATGCAGAGCCCTCGCGCTTCCCGGAGATCGACATAGACCTGACCTTCATTTCCGAAACGTATGCCCCCATCGGCGCGGCGATCGCGTGTGCGGGCTGTGATTGGATTCGCAAGGTGGAAGCGGTGGATACCTACCGCGGTGAAACGGGAAAATCCATCACCGTGCGCCTGACCTTCTCGGACAACGCGCGCACGCTCAAGCGCGAAGAGGTCATGGCGGTGGTCGATTCCATTGTCGCAGCACTTGCCAAAGAGAACATTCCCCTGAAGCAGTAATATCCTTTCCCTCAAATACGGCGGCGAACCGAAAGGTTCGCCGCCGTATTTTATTGTGCCGATATGCGCACAGCTTGCCGCATTTTTCCGTAATCTTTGCAAAGCGCAATAAATGCGCGCATGGCAGGACTCAAATATTTGCTTTTGTGATAAATGATATTCAAATTGCGTCGCAGAGGTTTGTCCAGAGGCAGCGCATGCACAAACCCCGCCTTTCGGTCACGTTCAACGAGCATACGGGGGAGTACCGCCACGCCCAACCTTGCGGCGACGCATTGCAGGATCGCCTGCGTGCTGGTGCTTTCCAGAAAGGGCTGTATGGTGATGCCCTGCATGGCGAGCGCCGCGTCCAGCAGCTCGCGTGCACCGCTGCCCTTTTCCCGCATAAGGAAAGGCGAAGCGGCAAGGCTTTCCAGCGAAACGGCTGTGCGGCAGGCGAGCGGATGATCCGGTGGAACGACGGCGCAGAGCGTATCCTCCATAAAAGGCTCGGCGCAGACGTCTGCGCGCGAAGGCTGCGCTTCAATTAAGCCGAGATCCACCGCATTGTCCGCAACGCGTTGTTCTATATCCCCGGAATTTGCAATCACCGCCGTGGTCTGCAAGCCTTGTAAGACGGTTTTGCATTGCTGTAAAAGCGGCGGCAGGATGTGCGTTCCCACGGTAATGCTTGTCCCGATGCGCAGCGTGCCTACACTGCCGCGGCGCATTTGCTTTTCCATGTCGTCAAATAAGGAAACGATGTGCAGCGCATATCCATAAAACTCCTGCCCGTCCCCGGTGGGGGAAATATGCCGGCCGAACCGCTCAAACAGACGCACACCGTAATGACTTTCCAATTCTTTGAGCGCAAGACTTACCGACGGCTGGGAGAGATGCAGCGCTTCTGCGGCTTTTGTGACACTGTTTTGACGATAAACTTCCGTGAAAATGCGCAAATGCCGAAGGGTCATATCCATGCTCCTGATATATAGAAATACTTATATATTACATAAAATAATACTATTTTACTTATATGTCAAGAAGCGGTATACTACTTATTGATTTAGGAGGTGCCGCATGAAAAAACATGTGATTTTGCGCAAGCTCTTTTTCTCGACGCTGTACCTGAGCGCCTTTACCTTCGGCGGCGGGTATGTGATCGTTACGCTGATGAAAAAGAAGTTTGTGGACCAGTTTCACTGGATCGATGAAAAAGAAATGCTCGACCTCGTTGCCATTGCGCAGTCTTCACCGGGGGCCATCGCCATCAACGGCGCGATTGTGGTTGGGTATAAATTGGCGGGGCTCTTAGGTGCGCTTGTCGCCATCCTTGCCACGATCCTCCCGCCGTTTATCATCATTTCCCTGATTTCCGTATTCTACAATGCCTTCCGTGAAAATTTTGTGGTCAGTCGTTTGTTAGAGGGCATGCAGGCGGGCGTGGGCGCGGTTATCGCGTCTGTCGTGTTCGATATGGGGATAGACGTTGTACATGAAAAAAGCGCGGCGTCCGACGTGATTATGGCGCTTGCCTTCATCGCCGCGTGTTTCTTCGATGTCAATGTGGTGTATATCGTGCTTGTCTGCGCGGCAATCGGTATCGTGCGCACGCTTCTTCAGAAGAGGAGGCGGGCGAAATGATTTATTTGCAGCTTTTCTGGAGCTTTTTACAGATCGGTATGTTCAGTTTCGGCGGCGGGTATGCCGCTATGCCGCTCATCGAGGAGCAGATCGTTACGCAGCACGGGTGGCTGAGTATGCAGGAGTTTACCGATCTCATCACGATCTCCCAGATGACGCCCGGCCCCATCGCCGTCAATTCCGCGACCTTTGTGGGCATCAAAATTGCGGGGATTCCCGGCGCGCTGGTCGCGACGCTCGGCTGTATTCTGCCGTCGTGCATCCTCGTGATCGCGCTTGCGAAGCTCTATTTGAAATACCGTAATATGCAGATGCTCCAGGGTGTATTGACTTCCCTTCGCCCGGCGGTCGTTGCCATGATTGCAGCGGCGGGTGTTTCCGTGCTCGTCACGGCGTTCTGGGGCGAAGAAGCCATCTCCTTTTTCGGCACAAACTGGGTGCTCGTCGTGATCTTCCTCATCTGCTTTTTGCTGTTGCGCAAAACAAAGCTAAACCCCATTGCCGTTATGGTACTTGCAGGCGTGCTCAATCTCGGCGTCGGCCTTGTTGTGCGGTAAAGGGAAAACTTGCGGGACGGAGGACTGCGTTATGAACAGGCAGGGCACATGCCCGGTGCAAAAATGCATCTGCGGCGTCTCAGAAATATAGAAAACATACGCTGTAAAATGGCGCATAGAAAGCCCGCGCAGGCTTTAACCTGCACGGGCTTTCTTGAAAAGCAGAAACTCCGGCATCCGGCAAGCAGGAAGGGGAGTGCCTCTAAAGTTTATGCCAGCGCTTTTCCAAGCGCCAAGCAGGCGTCATCGGCTTCCTCGTCGGGGGCTTCATTGCAGATCACGCTGTCACAAGCAAGCTCGGCGCCGCAGGAGAGGCAGGTTTCCTCCCAAGTGCGCATCCACTCGCCGTCGCCCCAGCCGAAAGAGCCGAACAGGGCAATTTTTTTACCACGCAGCTTCGGCTCGCAGGCGTTGAACATCGGCTCGAATTCCGTTTCTTCAAGCTGTTCCGCGCCCATGGACGGGCAGCCGAACGCTATGGCGTCAAAGCCGTCCATCATTTCTGCTGAAAACTCCGCCGCGGTAAAGGAAGTGACTTCCGCTCCCGCCGCTTTAGCACCTTCGGCGACCTTTGCCGCCATCATCTCGGTGTTTCCTGTGCCGCTCCAATAAACGATTGCTACTTTGCGCATAGATGATTCCTTTCTGGTTTTTCTTTCTATAAGCCCAAAGAGACGTAACGCAGATGTGCTGTGCTATGCTTAGGTCGTAACGGTCAGTTGCAAAACGGAGCGCCCTTCGCGCCAAAGCCGCCCGTATACCGTGCGGCATTTGTCATATTTCGCGAACAGCCGCCGGGCACTCTGCGCGTCACCGTAGACCTTCCAGCATCCGACGCATTTGCACTTGCGCCCTTTGTTGCAAATAAAGCCGCATACGTCGCAAAGCGGATAACCAAGGAAAATCCCGATTTCATGCGGAAAATCCGCCGATGCCCGCAGCTTTTCCCGGAGTGTTCCCAAAGCGTCTGCAGCATCGGTGCTTTCGTATCCACAGCTTTTTAAAAACGAATCTACCCCCGGCAGCGCCAGATCCCGCGAGAGAAACGAACGCCGAAAGACGTAAATGAGCGCGCGCGTTTCAGTCCGGCGAAGCAGCAGGAGTTCCACGCCCTTCTCGGCAAAGCAGGCGTTCCATGAAAGAAGCTGCTCTTGGAGCTGCGCCTCATTGGCATAACGCAGGTTGAAAAGGCTCGCCGTTTTTAGGGAAGCGAGCGTCGGCGCACAGTACATAATCAGTTCTTGTTCCATGGGCAACCTCCGACGATGGGCGAATGAAGCATTCCTGCTTTATCTGAGGGTATCCGGCAAATTGCCTTTTTCCTCCTGTTGGTGATAGAATGCGAATGTTGGTTAGCACAAGCTAACTTATATGTAAAAAAAGAAACCGGTTAGGAACGATCTCGTAGGTTAGCCTGTGCTAACTAATAGAATTATAGCACGGTCAAATCCAAGTTGTCAAGTGGTTCCGGAAAAATTTATGCTTCGGCAGATACCTGCTTGCTGTTTTGCGAATTTATGATGTGCCGGCCTATCGCCATGAATAGACCGGTTGTTTTTTCGGACAAGCCGGAAAATAAAGCGGAACCGGAAAAATATTACAGCTTTGTAATATAACGACTTTTTATTGACAAAATCAATAAAATCAAATATGATTTTATTAGAAAACTATGCTTTTTGTAAAACTGGGGATACAGTCAGGGAGAAGTGTAGCATAACTATGACTGCGGAAACGGATATAAGTTTGAGAAAAGAAAATGAACGCAAATTTTGTGAGGTCATGCGAACGAAATCCTGTCCGCCATGCACGAATCGGTCGCCGAGAGCCTGCGCACGATCCGAAAAAACAAGGCGTAAACGCCAAAAAATTGAACAATAAGCGCCAAACCGATGTTTCACGGAAAAACAAATCCCCCGAAAACCTTGATACATCAACGTTTTCGGGGGATTTTCTTTGGTGAGCCATCGGAGATTCGAACTCCGGACACCTTGATTAAAAGTCAAGTGCTCTACCAACTGAGCTAATGGCTCATATAAAGCGGTTTGCAGGAATGCGGAACCGCCGGATTGTCAAAATAACAAAGCTGTTTAGAAGAACAGCATCAGCAGGGTGGAAGCGAACGCCAATACGAAGAAAATGATCGCGATGTATTTGGTGGCCTTAGCGAGCATCGCTTCGCGCGTTCTGCCCTTGTTCTTGCCGAAGAAGGTGTCGGCTCCGCCGCCGGTAATCGCACCGGAAAGACCGCCCTCGCGGCTCTTCTGCATCAGAACAATCACGATGGTGACAAGCGACAAAATAATCAACACCACGCCGAGAACAATATCAAGAGCGCCCATATCTCAACCTCCGTTCGAACAAGGTAGTTTTTCAATGCCTTGGTATTCTATCACACCGCGCGTAAAAAAGCAAGCCTTTTTTCATTTTTTGCGAGATTTTGCATGCGCAAGTGTGGATTTTAGCGCTTTACCGTTTTGCACGCATGAAATTTTCTAAAATCCCGGATGCCAAATTGCTGTCGGGAAAAACTTTCCGGTGGCGTTTGCGTATGAATCCATTCGGACTGCATATGCTATCAAAGCAAAAGTTACGGTTCATTTCTGCGTTTGCATCGAACTTTTGCGCCGCCCGCGGATTTACGCGGGCGGTTTCATTTTATTCAGATGCCATCGGAGGTCTGTAACAAAGCGCGGCAAGCAAAAACGCCGCGTCGGGAGCGGACGCGGCGAAGGCGGGGAAAGCGCTTATTTGCTTTTGGGCTTTGCAAGGAATGAAACGATGATGCCTGAAAGGATCGCCGCCGTAATCCCTGCGCTGCCGGCGGAAAGCGGTCCGGTGAGCACGCCTAAGAGCCCCTGTTCACGAATGGCTTCTTTTGTGCCTTGCGCCAGAGTGTTGCCGAAGCCCGTCAACGGTACGGTTGCGCCTGCGCCCGCCCAATCCGCCAGCGGTCCATAAAGGCCCAGTCCGCCGAGCACCACGCCGAGCACCACAAAAAGCACCAGGATGCGCGCGGGGGTCAGGTTGGTATTGTCGATCAACAGCTGCCCGACCATGCAGATCAGGCCGCCGATAAGAAACGCCTTTAAAAAAATCACTGCAAATCCCTCCGTTCCTACTTTTTTCCGAAATGATTGTTTTATGCACCGCGATGTGGTACAATACGTTCGGTAAGATTTACCGCTTGAAAACGAATGAGGTGATGGTTTGAACAGTCTTCAGGACACATACACGCTCTATAACGATGTGCATGTGCCGTGTATCGCATTCGGCACGTGGAAAATGCCCGACGATGTTGCTGCGGCGGCGGTGTGCTGCGCGCTGCAAAGCGGCTACCGCCATGTAGATACGGCGGGCGCCTATCAAAACGAAGTCGGTGTCGGCGAGGGGATTCGGCGCAGCGGCGTTCGGCGGGATGAGATCTTTCTGGTCAGCAAGCTGCCAAATGCGGACCACGGTTATGAAAAAACGGTCGCGGCGTGCGAGCGCTCTTTGCAGAAACTCGGAACGGACTATCTCGATGCATACCTGATCCACTGGCCGGTGCTCGTGGAAAATCAGGACCATGTGGAGGAGGATCTGTGCGATACCTGGCGCGCGTTTGAGCGATTGTATCAGGACGGCAAGCTGCGCGCGATAGGTACAAGCAACTTTATGGAAGAGCATATCGAGATCCTGAAAGCAAATTTCAAACTTTACCCTATGCTCAACCAGGTGCAGATGCACCCGCAGTGCCCGCAGGAAGAAATGGTTGCCTATTGTAAGGAAAACCGCATTCTGCCCGAGGCGTGGAGCCCGCTTATCCAAGGGCAGGCGTTCAAGCGCGAGCTGCTTGTGGAAACGGCGGCAAAATACGGCGTGAGCGTTGCACAGCTTTGCATTCGCTGGCTTGTGCAGCGCGGGGTCGTGCCCGTGCCGAAATCGGCGACGCCGGAACGCATCCGCAATAATGCGGACGTATTTGGTTTTTCGATTTCCGAAGAGGATATGGAGCGCATTGCCTCTTTGCGCACCTACGGTATGATCGGCGATCCGCCTTCGGTGCCGCGCACGCATCAGGTCGTCGGATTTTAAGTTTTTGCACACGATAACAGAAAAAACGGACGTTTCCTTGTGAAACGTCCGTTTTTGTTCGGATTTTGTATGGACACGGTTATGCTGCCAGGTCACGCATGCCTGCTGCTGCCTGCAAGATCCAGCGCGCGTCTGTGGCGTTCAGCCCGTTTTCCGTATCCACGTTGGCAGCCGCAGTCTGCATGGCATCCAAATACCGCATGCCTGCCGCTGCCTGAAGCACCCAGCGTGCATCTGCAGCATCGACTTTTCCGTCCAGATTGGCGTCGCCGGGCAGCACATCCCAGTCGGCGCGCGCCACAGTATAAACAGCAACCGGTTGCGTGCTGCCGTTTTCGTACACATACACGGTACTGCCGTCATTGGCAAAGCCCAGCGAATACCCGACGGGTGCCGCAAATATGTCCGAAAGCGCCGCGTCACCGTAAACATACAGGGTGTTTGCCGCACGGTCAACATTGACCTGTGCGTCTGGATTCAGCAAAAGCCCGGGTGTGTAACTTTGCGCGTTTAAAGTCGGATATGTCAGGGTATAAACCGGCGTATCGCCGTTGTAGTTGTACCACGAGCCGTCCGGTACATGGCTTTGCTCGAAGGTGGTCCGGTCTGTTTCGCTTTCGGCAAAATACCGAGTCGTGGTGTCTGCGCCAACCAGGAAGAATTCATAAAACGTACCGTTTGTGCTCGGGTCGTCCCATGTGACATCCACGGCGTACCAGTTGCCGTCTTCCATTTTTACATAGTTCCACGCGTGCGGACCGCCGGCATCGCCCACCACTTGGACACAGGGAATCCCTTCGCGGTCACAAAGCATTTTAAAGGCTTCCGAATAGCCCTCGCACACGGTAATGTGCGGGTCTAAAAATACGCTTGTCGCGTAGAACGAGGTGGCATATTGGAATTGCGTGTCGTACTCTACGCTGCTTGCGATCCAATCATGCATATACTTGACCTGTTCATAGCGCGTCTCGCCGCGCACGGTGAAGTTATCGACGATCTGCATCATGGCGGAATAATCCGAAGCAACGTCCGCCCACGAAGCATAGCCGGCGGGCAGATACAGATACGCGATCAGAGTCGAGGCGTCCAAATGTGATGTCGCGATGATCTCCTCTAAATCGCCTTCGATGTCCATCTCAAAATTACCCAGCCAGTAAAGCGCGGGCCGGTCGCTGAGGAGTGCGGATATCCCGCCGTAAAACGCCTGTAGGACGGCATCCAGCTGTTCCTGCGGCAGCACGATTGACGGATTCCCATAGATGTCCGTGTCGATCTGCACCTCTGTGGAAAGCGGCGTGGTCAGCGGGATCTCGACCGTAACCATATTATATTCCTGTACAGACGGCTGCTGCACAAAGGCCGTCACATCTGCGGCGGCAATGGCATTGTACACGTCTTTCTGCATTTGATTGAGTGCGTCGTAAAACAGATACGGTGTGTCCGGGTCGGAAGAAAGCAGGGTGGGCGACTGTGCTTTCGGCAGCATCTGCACGCTGCCCTGCACGGACGGATCGGTGCGGTTGATCTCGCGGCGCCCCTCAAGCCCCGCGATCCGAAGGCCGCTGCCTGCCACCGTTTCCCCCGTGCTTGCCGTTACGCCCACGCTCAGCATGCAAAGCAGCAGCACAAAGACCAGCAAAAGGCTGCATCGTTTGGCGGTTTTGATTTTCATTGTATGTACCCATTTTTCATTTTATCTGCCCGGCGGGCAGATATCAACGATTTTGCAAAAGCGCCGAAAGCTCGTCCATAAACGCGTTGATGTCGCGGAAATGGCGGTATACGGATGCAAAACGGACATAGGCGACCTCGTCGATATCCTTGAGCTTGTCCATGGCGAGTTCCCCGATTCGCATGGACGTCACTTCGCGGTCGAGTGAATTTTGCAGGTTGCTTTCGATGTCGTCCACAGCCTTTTCGAGCGTCTCCATGGCGACGGGACGCTTTTCACATGCGCGCAGCATCCCGCGCAGCAGCTTGCTGCGGTCAAACGCCTCGCGCGATTTGTCCTTTTTGATGACTAAGATCGGAACGCTTTCGATGATCTCATAGGTCGTAAAGCGTTTTTTGCATTGCAGGCACTCGCGGCGGCGGCGAATGCGTTCGCCCTCGTCTGTGGGGCGTGAGTCAATGACTTTGCTTTCCTCGTAACCGCAAAACGGGCACTTCAAACAGCATCACATCCCTGTTAAAATTCCGAACATCTGCCGAACGGCAGAATGTATTTTTACTATATATTGTAAGTATATCAAATAAAATCCACAAAGTAAAGTAACAAAACCTTACAACCATTTAGAAAGCTGTTCGCGCGCAAAACGGATCTGCTCGGGCGATTCGTAACTGCGTTCATACAGCTCGATCATATAATCGCCTTTGTACCCCTTATCCCGCATAAAACGGAAAAACTTCGGGAAATCGAATTCCGCGCCCGCGCACAGCGGCACGACGCAATCGTGCTCGTCGGTATAATCGCTGATGTGGATGTGCGCGATGCTGTCCGCAAACGTCTCGGCAAAGACATAGGGGTCTATACCCGTGCGGCGCGCCTGCTTGATGTCGAGCACCATGTGAAAATGATCGCCGAGAAAAGCGCGCATGCGCCCCAGGTAATCGGGGCTTTCCGAGCGGTAGTGCACCACATTTTCCTGGCAGAGCGTGATGCCCGCCTCGCGCCCGAGGGTGTAGAGCGTGTCAAAGCGCTCAAAGACCTGCTCGTCCGGGATGCTGCCGGGGATCTTTGCCCCATGCATGACCAGAAGTTCTGCGCCCAAAAGCCCCATCCCGTAAAAATAGCGCTTAAAATCCTCTAAACTGTCGTAAAAACGGCGTTCGTAAGAACTGAAATAATAGTAAGACTCCGTAAACGAAGCGTAGGTGTGCAGGCTTTTGACACGAAGCGAGTACTGTGTGCAAATGTTTTTCAGCATATCCATAAACGGTTTTTCGAGTTCCGTCGGGGAGTTGATAAAAATTTCCGTACATTCCGCGCCGAGTTCTCCCACGGCGCGCAGAGAATCCTCCGTCGTCTGTGGATAGAAACAAGATGTTGAAATTCCGACTGCCATATTGTCTGCGCCCTTTCGTGACCGGTCGCGGCCGCTTTCCAAGATTTGTGCCTTGCATAGCGGCGCGCGATATCCTACTATTAGTATTGTAATAGGGAGGCGCATAAAAATGCAAGCTTTATTTCCGGAAATCCGAAAGTTTTTGAAAAGCTTTTCTCCCGTCACGCGGTGCATTTTGCACTATGGGATGCCGGTCGTGCTCGGGATGCTGCTTTCAAGCGCGGCGTGCCGGCTGCTTGCGGGGACGGTCGGGAATTTTGACAAAATGCTGCGCGTGTCCGAAGAGTTGTTCCTGTGTGGTAAGGAGCTCTTAGGTGCGGTTGGCGTCGGCGCGCTCGTCGTACAGCTTTTTTTGTCGGCGTATGCTTATGACCACCCGCAAGACGGCGAATAAATACATAGGGCGGGGGTGGGGAAAGCGGCAAGAATGCGTCAAGGGAAAGGAGTTTTCGATTGCAAAAATATGCAGCACCCGATTTTGAGATCTCAGTGTTTGAGCTGGATGACGTTTTGACCATTTCGGTCGGAATCGGCCCGGTCGACGGCGGCGACGACGGCTGGGTCGACGTTTGATCCGTAGTGAAAATCGCTGCCCGCAAAGCGTCGGGCGGCGGTTTTTCTTTGTGCGTCTGCGCTTCGGGAAGCGCGCCAAAATGAAAAAAACCTTGACATTTCCGGAGCAGGGATTATAATAAGAAACAATACAATAAGAATACTTATTATAAGGAGACTTGCTTTTGGAAAGTCTGCATTATCTTTTGATGAAATCCCAGGCGCTGTTTTCCCGCCGTATTTTGGAGCAGGTCGGCGCGCTGGGCTTAACTTCGGGCCAGCCGAAGGTGCTGGACTTCCTGCGCAAAGCGGGAGAAGCGGATCAGAAAACCATCGCGGCATATTGCGAGATAGAGCCTGCAACCGTGGGCAGCATTTTGCTGCGCATGGAAAACGCGGGACTGGTTACGCGCCGCCAAAAGGACGGCAACCGTCGTTCCCTGTATGTTTCCCTGACCGAAAAGGGGCGGGACGCCGCCGAAAAGACGGCGTCGATCTTCCGTGCAACGGAAGCGCAGGCGCTCTCAAGCTTCACCGGGGCCGAAGCGGAAAGCCTTCGGGCGATGCTTCAAGCCCTTTGCGACGCGCTGCACACGCCGTCGGAAAGCAAGGGGGCGGGGAAATGAGTGAAAAAGCCGTACATACGCATCTTTCGCATCCCGTTCGCCGCGTTTTTCTGATGTGCCTCGGGTTTGCCACCATGGCGTTCGGAATCGCGTTTTCCATTAAAGCAGAGCTTGGCACGTCGCCCATCTCCAGCGCGCCGTATGTACTTTCGCTGATCTCGGGGCTTTCGGTCGGCACGACCACGATCTTGGTGAATACGGTCTTTATTTTGTCTCAGGTCGCTGTCCTGCGGCGCAGATATGAGCCGTTCCAGCTGCTGCAATTTCCGATGGTTGTGCTCTTCGGGCTGCTGATAGACCTTGCGGAGGCTGTTCTTGCGCCTTTGCCGGTCGGGGGATACCTGCAAAAATGGATCTTGTGCGCGGTCGGGATCGTGCTTGTCGGCGTGGGCGTCAGCGAGGAGGTGGCGGCAAAGCTCGTCACAACACCCGGGGAAGGGCTGGTGCTTGCCATCTGCAAGGTCGCGCCTTTACAGTTCGGCTATATGAAAGTCGGTTTCGATGTGGCGCTTGTGTGCATTTCCGTGGCGCTTTCGTTTTTGTTTCTGCACGGGCTTTACGGCGTGCGCGAGGGAACGCTTGCCGCGGCCGTCTGCGTGGGCTTTATTGCAAAGGGCATGGGCCGGGTGATGAAAAAGGTGGATGCCGCGTTCCTGCAATGAAAAATGGAAAAAGGCAAAAGAAAAACGCCGCGTGTGCGGCGCTTTCTTATTTTATGCGGTCAAAACAGCCCGCCAGAGAACCCCCAGGTGTCCGTAAACACAAATTTGACATAGCATCGGTTCGGGTTTACGCCGAGCTCTTCGGACAAAATGGTACAGATCTCTGCGGTCAATGCATCACACGCTTCGCGGCCCGCTTTGCCGAAGACACTGACTTCGCACATCGCCACGGGTGTGTCGGCATTGCCCTGAAAGTACATTTTGCAGTCCCCGTCGAGCCGCACCATCAAATAACCTTCGCTTTTGCCCGGCAGCAGCAGGATCGCCTGCCCGAGACGCGATTTTACGGCTTCGGCTTTGGCTTCGTCGATCGTTTCCGTCGTGCTGACATGGATAAAGGGCATACAAATACCTCCCAAAACAGAATCTATTTTTTGTAGACGGCGCGGTGCGATACCGCGTCGCCGCAATCGATTTTGCGAAACCCCGCCTGCTCGTAAATGTGAATCGCGGTTGGATTTTCAGAATAGAGAAAGGCAGGCTTTTGCACCCGTGACACCATAAAGGAGATCAGCTCGCGTGCAAAGCCGCGGCAGCGGAATTTCTGTGCCGTCTCCACAAGGTCGAAAAAGGTCATGCCGTAAGGAGAATCCGCTGCCATAGCGATGCAGGCGGGTGAACCTTCGTAATATCCGGCGTAAACGCGGCACAGCGGGTTTCGGATGCAGCGCAGCAGCAGGCGTCGCATGCGGTTGATCGTGTCGGGGTCTTCTTCCATATACATGCCGTATAAATTTTTTAGAAGGATGTCTGTTACTTCCGAACCGTCGGCAAGCTCGCGGATTTCCAGAAAACCCGTTTTCGGGATGCGGTTTCCCTCTGCCAGCAAAAAGTGATGGAATTCTCCGCAGGAATACAGGTGAAATCCTGCGCTTTCCAGCACTTCGGCAAAGCGTTTGTGCTGCCCGTCTAACAGATATATGCGCGCCTCCCGCCCTTTTTGCAGGTAAAAGTCTCGAATTTCAGGTAGCGCTTCGGTAAAGCGGGCATTGTCCAAAATGACCGCATGATTCGCATCGTGCTGGGTGGGGTTATCGTCTGCCCAAAACAGCACGCCCCAGTTGGTCTTTTGCGTGTCGGCATAAATATACGGCGCATATACGTCCGACAGCGTAATACAGTCTTTGATTGTCATGTTTCCTCCAAAGCGTTCAAAACCTGCTCGAAACAGGCGAGGGGCGCAACTGTGCCCTTTGTCCGCATTTCGAGCAGCTCGTGAAGACTGACCCACCGGATGTCGCAGGTCTCAAAGGGCTGTAAGACTGCGTTATGTAAGTCGAGCTCCGCACGGAAAAGCCAGATGTCCAGAAAATTGTCTTTCCTTTTTTCAGAGCAGATCAGCCGCCCGCAATTCGGATCGAGCTGAAAGCCCGTCTCCTCGCGTACTTCGCGCAAAACGGCGTGCAGGCTGTCGTCTCCGCTGACTGCCGAACCGCCCGTTACTTCCCACAGCAGGGGAAAGGTCTTGTTTTTTGTGCGGCGGGTGAGCAGAAGCTCCCCGCGGCTGTTCTGAATCCAGACGTGCACAACCAGATGATAGTCGCCCGCAGGCAGCGGCGCATCCCCACGGCGTGCCGTTCTGCCCGTCGGGTTTCGTTTTTCGTCCAGAACATCCCAAAGCTCGTTGCCGGTTTTTTGCTCATATAAGTATAAAAGGGTGCGCTCGAAAAGCACGGGCTGAATGGCGGGGTAGGTCTGGTTTTCAGGCGGTGCGTCGTAAAACCCGATCTCTGCCATCTCCGACGCAGCGGGGATGGCCCCAAGCGCCGTGACTTCGGTAAAATACAGCATACCGCACGTGACGCCCTGTTCCGTTGTGACTTGGTAAACGCAGACCGGCTGCAAATCAAACTGTACCGCGCCTGTCTCTTCAAACAGTTCGCGCGCAGCCGCCTGCGCCGCCGTTTCACCTGGTTCGATATGCCCGCCGGGCAATTCCCATGTGGTGCGCGCTTTGTGCCGGCAGTAGATCCATTTGCCTTGACAGCGCGCCGCGATCACAGAGAAAATAAGCGGCTGTTCGCAGGCGCTTATTTCTAAAAAATCTATCTTCGTCATAGGTGTTTATTCCTGCACCGTGCGGTCTTCGATCGCCTGTGCCATAGCGCCGAACAGGGAAAGCTCATCTTCATAGGGCAGGTCACAGGCGTAATGCCAGACCATCACGCCGCCAAGCCCCATGTCGATTGCGTAAGCAGTCTTGTCATAGACCATCTGCCAGCCGTTATAATAGCGGTCGGGCGTATCTTCCCCCTGTGTTTCTGGGCTTCCCTCCAGCGGCCCTTCGGCAACGTTTTGATATTTTCCAAGCTGTGCGGCGTCTCCCGAATAGGAATACCAGTATTCACCCGCGTCCGTGGGCCGCGCATAAAACGGCATACCCAGATCCATTTTATCCGCCCGGAAGCCAAGGCTTAAATAATCGCCGAGAATACCGCTCGCCGTTTGCGCGAAAGAAGCATGGTGCCCGTCTTGCGCATCAAAGGAGTCGTATCCCATAATTTCCGCCGTATCGATCGAGCGGCTTAGGAAGATTTCCCACAGGTTTTTCCAAACGGGCATTGCCGCGCCGAGCTGGTACCGCCCGTCTATTTCGTTCTTTAGGGCTGAAAGGAAGCGGCTGAACGTAAACCAATCCTTGAATCGGCGCGGGTATTCATAGTCAAAATAAATACCGTCGAAATCGTAGCTTTCCGTAAATGTCAAAAGCTCGCGGATCAGGGTATCCCGATTCTCCCCGAATGCCAGATTGTGCTGGTCACATTTCGCGTTCGCCGCATTTTCGGGGGCGGTTCCTTCGGGTGCGTCAGGCCCGATAAAATTGCAGTGGATGCGCACGTCGCGGTCACCGATGACCTCGCGCAGGTTTTGGAGCGCCGTGCGGAACGCCGTTTCTCCGTCGATAGGACCGTTTTCGCCTTTCATATCGGGATAATACAGCGTCCCGTCTGCCGCGAAGCGCACCCCGCCGAAAAGGATCACGTCCGTGATCACATCAAAGCTGCCCGCCTGTGTGCGGAGGCCTTCCAAATTATAGGCGGTCGCCGCAGTGATGTAGGTCGTTACGCGGAAGTCTTCCGCCGCTTTTCGCTCTGCGGCAAACGCCTCTATATCCTTTATCGTGAAAGGCGCGTCAGCGCCCTGTACGGTGATGCGCAGCGCCGTAGTCTCGATTTCGGGAAACGCGCAGTAACGGTATTCGCCGATCTTGTCATCCTGCGCATAGATTTGCTGAAATGCGCCGTCCACCATTGCTTCAATGGAGAACCCGCGGCAGTTCGCACCGTCCTCACGCAGAATAATGGTGTTGAGCGTCGTCGGTGCGGAGAATTCCGCCGTGTATGCCGTGTTTGCTTCCCCCGTAAATCCGTCGCCTGCGGGTTCGCCGTTTTCCACGGAGACCGCCGCACCTTTCAGGAGATTTTCTGCGGGCTTGATTTCCGCTTTGCCTGCATTGTGAAATGAGACTGCGGTGCAAGTCAGCGCAAGAATCAGCGCAAGAATCAGCACAAGGCATACAAGGGATAGCAGCACCTGCAAAGCTTTTTTGGCTTTGGAGGATTTGCGGGTCGATCGTTTGGTGTGGTTGCTTTGTTTGGCGGAGTTTTCTTTTGACATTTAAACACCTATACTTTCTCTATTCGTATTGGCCTTGTTTTAGCAGATGCACAAAATCCTGCGCTGCCTGCCGGATGTTATGTCCATTATGCCAGATAACCCCACACACGTCAAGATGGACGTGCTTGCAGTTTGCAATTTTACGGAAACCTTGCTATAATAAATAAGTAAAATTCGAAAAGGAAGTTTTTATGGAAGATACCAATCAAAAGATTGCCTTGCTCATTGATTCGGACAACATTTCCCCGCGCTATATCGAAACGGTGTTCGACGAACTCAAATCCATCGGTACGGTCACCGTCAAGCGCATTTACGGGGACTGGACGCGTGACGACGTGAAGTGCTGGAAATCGGTTCTGCCCGAATACGCCATCCAGCCCATGCAGCAGTTTGCCAACACGGTTGGCAAAAACTCCACGGACTCTGCCATGATTATCGACGCCATGGACATCCTCTACCGCGATACGGTGGATGTGTTCTGTCTCGCGTCGAGCGACAGCGATTTTACCCGCCTTGCGGTACGCCTGCGCGAGAGCGGCAAGCAGGTCATCGGCATGGGCGAGAGTAAAACGCCGAAAGCGTTTGTCAATGCGTGTGATTCATTCCGCTATCTGGATGTTTTGAGCGGCAAAACGGACGACGAACCGGCGCCGCACGAAAGCAGCATCACCCCGCGCATGGAGATCGAGCAGGAGATCCTCTCCATGCTCTCCCGCGGCGAAGCGGGCGCGCGCGTGCTCATCAGCGTGGTCAAAGAGTATTTGCAGCGCAAATTCCCGGACTTTGATGAACGCAACTACGGGTTCTCCAAATTCTCCGGATTTTTAAAATCCTTCAACAGCTTCCGCGTCGTGCTCGACGGCGCGCACAATCTGTGCCTTTGCCAGGAGCGTTCCGTGCGCCGCGAGGAAATTGAAAAGTATGTAAAGACCCTGCTGCAAAAAAGCCGGAACAAGCGCATGAACATTGGCGAGATCAACACCCGCTTGACCGAGCATTTCAAGGATTTTTCGGTCAAGGCATACGGCTATCGGCAGATCAAGCTGTTTTTGTCGGACATCGACGGCGTGGAGATCGAGGACTGCGATCTGGTGCTCAAATAAACAGGACATGCAAAACAACACCGCCGCCGGGCTCCCGGCAGCGGTGTTTCTCTGTGGCATAAGATAAGGCGTCAAGCAGGCGCGCTTGCCGGAGTTTGACGGGAAAGCCGCACAAGGGCACGGCGTTTGAAAAAATAGATAATCAACAGCGGCGCGTCGGCGAATATCCATGCCATAGGTCCCGCCAGGCAAACCGCCGGGAAGCCGAACCGCCCCGCGAGCAGGAACGCGACCAGCATTCGCCCAATGAGTTCCGCAGCGCCGGCAAGTACGGAAGTATAGCCATATCCGAGCCCCTGCAAAAAGTTGCGAAACACGAACAGCACTGCCAGCGCCCAGTAAAAGCAGGCAAGTGTGCGCAGATAGGTTTCGGCAAGCGGCAAGATTTCCGCAGCGGAATCCTTTAAAAATACCGCGCACACGCTTCGCCCGCAGAACCACAAAAACAGCGAAGCAGCCACAGAAAGGGCAAGGTCCAGCAGGAAAATGCGACGTACGGAATAGAGGATCCTGCCATACTGCTTTGCCCCGCGGTTTTGCGCGGTAAAAGTGGAAAGCGCAACGCCGAGTGCCGACATACTCACATTGACGACGTTTTCCGCACGGCTGCCTGCCGTGACGGCGGCAACGGCGTATTCGCCGAAGCGGTTGACCGCGTTTTGCAGGATCATGGAACCGACCGCCGTAACAGAGAGCTGCAGCGCCATTGGCACACCCATGGATAAAAGCGCGCGGCAGATTGCGCGAGCGGGGAGCAGGTCGGATTTTTGAATGTGCAGTTCCGGGTGCGCGCGCCAGATCAGAACGGCACACAGCAATACCGAAACGCCGTTACCGATCGCACTGGCAACGGCAACGCCTGCAATCGTCCAGTGCAGTACAAGCACAAAAAACAAGTCGAGCGCCACGTTGACGATCGACGATACAACCAAAAAGAACAGGGGGGATCGGCTGTCGCCGAGCGCGCGCAGCATGGCAGCCATCATATTGTACAGCATCATAAACACGATGCTGCAATACAGGATAACCGCATAGGTATTGGCGTCTTCCAAAATCTTTTCCGGTGTGTCAATAAGCCGCAGCAGCGGCCGCGAAAGGCACAGCGCGACGGTTGTCAGAACGGCGGAAAGCGTCAAGGAGAGAAACAGGGCGTTCCCAAAGCACTTTTTGACGCGCGGCAGATCCCCTGCGCCAAAGCTTTCCGCAACGGGGATGGCAAACCCGCTGGTCAGCCCGAAGGCAAAGCCGACGAGCAGCGAGTTGACAGGTCCTACCGCGCCCACTGCGGCAAGTGCCGAAGAACTGACGAAGCGGCCGACCACCACGGAATCCGCAATATTGTAAAACAGTTGAAAGACGTTGCCCAGCATCAACGGAAGAGAAAAGCGGAGCACCGCTTTTACAGGGCTGCCTTTGAGCATGTTGATGTGCATCCCGCGCGCCCCCTTTGCTGTATTTTCTCAGAATGTTAGCACCGTGTATTTGTAAAGTCAAGGCTTTTTCGACAAAAAAGGAAACCGGGTAAAACTTTGTAAAACTCACTTAAAAAGCTTGTACACATCATAAAAAATTGGTATAATTATATAAATAATCCGAAAGGGGGCGCGCCATATGTATGGGCTGATCGACCACAAGGAAGAGATCAACCGGCTGCTGTCGCGCTACGGCGTGAAGTTCGGTATCTACAAAAATAACGAATTCCATGAGCGGCTGTTCCCGTTCGATCCGATCCCGCGTATTTTGACGAAAAACGAGTTCGAGTTTCTTGAAAAAGGGCTTCGCCAACGCGTATATACGCTCAATCTGTTTTTGAACGATATTTACGGCAAGAAGCAGATCTTAAAAGACGGCGTGCTGCCCGAGGATTTCGTCTATCTTTCCAAAGGCTTTTTGCCGCCGTGCGAAAACATCGTTCCGCCTTGTAAGGTCTACAATCACATTTCGGGCATCGACCTTGTGCAGGGAAAGGATATGACCTGGTATGTGCTGGAGGACAACCTGCGCATTCCTTCCGGCGCATCTTACCCGATGATTGCACGCGACCTCTGCCGCCGCGCGAGCCCCGACACGTTTGAGACCAACGCTGTGACCGACAACCGCGATTACGGAAAGCTTCTCAAGCGCGTACTCGACGACGTAAACACGGGCGGCATCGATGTGATTCTGACGCCCGGACGCTATAATTCCGCATTTTTCGAGCACTCCTACCTTGCCGAACAGACCGGCGCGGTGTTTGCCATGCCGCAGGACCTGTTTGTGGAGGGCAATGTGCTGTATTACAGCGAATACTCCGGCGAGCGGCGCAGGGTGGGGACAGTCTACCGCCGCATTTCCGATGAATTTATCGACCCCATGACCTTCCGGCCGGATTCGCTTTTGGGCGTGCCGCATCTGCTTGATGCCTACCGCGCCAGAAACGTCGCCGTCGTCAACGCGCCCGGCAACGGCGTGGCGGACGACAAAGGGATCTATTACTTTGTCCCCGACATGATCCACTACTATCTCGGCGAAGAGCCGATTTTGCCGAATGCGCCAACGTATCTGCCGTATTATGAAACCGACCGCGCCTATGTGCTTGAACACCTTAAACGGCTCGTCATAAAGGACGTGTCTGAAGCGGGCGGCTACGGCGTGGTGTTCGGCAGGGATCTTACCAATGAAGCGCGCGGAGCACTGGCGGATGCTATCCGCGAAAACCCGCGCCGCTTTATCGCGCAGGAAGTCGTGGATTTCCGCGAACTGACCGTTGCCGAAGCGGGGCAGATGACGACCCGCAAAGCGGACCTGCGCGCATTCGTTTTGTATGGAAACGAGATTACGGTCTGGAAAAGCGGCCTGACGCGCTATGCGCGCGAAGCGGGCTCATCCGTGGTCAATTCTTCGCAGGGAGGGGGCTTTAAGGACACATGGGTATTATCTCGATAAAATCCACCGACAACCTGTTCTGGCTCGGCCGGTATGTGGAGCGCGTATTTACCACGCTCAAAATGTTTTCCGAATGCTATGACATGCTCATCGACGTGGACGAAAACGCCTATGTCGATTTTCTGCAAAAGCTCGGCATTCCCAACACCTATGCGTATAAACAGGATTTTATCACGAACTTCCTGTTCGATGAAAATAACCCCAACTCGGTTTTGAGCACCCTGCTTTGCGCGTATGACAATGCCGTTGTGATGCGCAACGAGATCAGCAGCGAGACGATGTCGTATATCCAGCTCGCAGTCAACGCCATGGAACGCGGCAAAGAGAGCACCGCGCCCATGCTCAAACTTCAGGAGGTGTTTGACTGCATTTTTGCGTTCTGGGGCTCGGCGGATGATTATGTGGAGTCCGAAACGACGCGCAATATCCTGAAGTTCGGCAGAAGTGTCGAGCGGCTGGATTTGTATACCCGTTTTTCGCAGCCCGCAGCGCTCATCCGCAAGGAATTCAGTATCCTCTTAAACCGCCTTTACAAGGTCGGCGTGGATTGCAACCTTGCCGCGGTGGATACGCTGATGAAAATTATTCTGGAAAAAGAGGATATCGAGGCGTATAAATCAACCATTCAGGCGGAGCTTGCGCGGCTTTTTGTCACGACCCCGCCGGAGTATTATGCATAAAGGAGACGCTTATGCAGCGTTTGGAATTTTCCTATTCCATGAAAATCGAATTTTCTGCACCCGTGGTGCGGCATTGCTTCTCGTTGCGGTGCCTGCCTTTTAACAATACCTGGCAGCGCATTCGCGAGTTGTTCATCGACGTTTCGCCGCACAATGTTTTGACCGAGACGGCCGACGGCTTCGGCAACCGCATTCTCACAGACCGCATCACCGAACCGCATACGCTCTTTTCGGTGTATGTCAACGGCATTGCGGAGATCGACTTTTCCAAAAAAGAAAAGGAACCGCTGAACGGGATTTACAAATACCCGTCGCAGCACACGGCGTGCGGTCCGCTTCTGACGGCATTTGTAGCAGAAGCGCGCCCTGCCTGCGCGGGAAAGACCCCGACCGAGACGGCGCAAGCCCTTATGGGAATGCTGCGCACACGATTTTCGTATCAAAGCGGTATTACGGGTGTGCAGACTACTGCGGAGGAAGCGCTTTCGCTCGGACAAGGCGTGTGCCAGGACTATGCGCACATCCTCATTGCCCTTTGCCGTGCGCTTGGCGTACCGGCGCGCTATGTCGCGGGGATTCAGGAGGGAACAGGGGAGACACATGCCTGGGTCGAGTTTTATGACGGCGGCTATTGGATCGGCATTGACCCCACCAACGACAAAATGGTGGATGAACGCTACCTGAAACTCAGCCACGGGCGGGATTTTGCCGACTGCGGCATCAACCGCGGGCTGTTTGTGGGCGGCTGCTCGCAAAAACAGACGGTGGAAGCCGCGGTGCGGGTGCTGTAAATAAAAAGAATGCAAAAATTCCTTAGGTGGCAAACGCCCCGCAGCTTTTGCCGGGTGTGCATAAGGCAGTATCAAAAAAGCACACAGAAACCGGCATTGCAGGGCAGAAATGAGAGTACGAATCAAAAGGTTCGTACTCTTTTTCTGTATATGCTGTTAAAACTGCAATCGGCACATTGGTCTTTCCTGAGAATCTTCTGTAAAATGAAAGTACCAAAAAACACAGGAGGTTTTTACGATGAAAAACATTTATGAAGAATCAGTCGGCACGTACACCCGGCAGGGCGATTATGAACTACCCAATCTGAAAGTATCACTCGAAAAAGAAATTGAGATCGGAGTTTGGGGGCAACGATGCCGGCGGTATTTGAAGCAGTATCACCGGATTCGGTATTACAATCTGCTGACCGCCGGAAAGCTGAACGGACATCTGGCGGAGATAGATCAGCAGGCGGAGCAGCTGTTTCAATCGCTTGTATCCGTACTTTCCGAACAGGAAAATGTTACAGAAAAGCTGAAAGCCAATCGTCCTATGGAGTGGGTGCAAAAGATGAACAGCATCCGAAACCGAGCTGCTGAAATCGTAAACAGCGAGTTGATTTTCATATGAGAAGCCAGAAATATCATCTTTATCTTTCGGAAAACGAGCGCAGATTTCTCATTCAAAATCTTTTTTGGTTTCAGAATAAACTGCGGCAGGAAGGGTGGTATACCGACGCTGTAGACGATTTGATTATCAAGCTTTCAAAAGCAAAGCCGAAGAAAATCAGGGTAACATAGAACGAACCGGAGAAAGCATTGCTGCCTTCTCCGGTTTTTCTGTATCATCTTAGCGAGCAGACTGTTTGTATCCCCATACGGTTACAAACAGTGATTCTCGTTAGGGCATTGCCCTAAGACCTAAAGCAGAAATTTTTCAACAAATCATATTCTGGACTTGTTGATTACATTTTTAATCCCAATTCCATTTTTTATTGGGATTTTAGCAATGTACTTATCATCTAGTTGAATCAAACAAAGATGTTTCTCAAAATCGATGGTGATATTTTCTTCCCGCACACAGATTCTGTGATCAATTTCTAGATAAAAGCGTATTATGGAAGCATCAATCGGAAGCGCACCTCCTCCGTTGCCGACTATGTTGACCACTTTGCTGGTAAATGTCATAGTTTCTAAAGTATGTTTGATCTTTTCGGCAAATGTATTATCGCATTCTAAAAGTGTAATGCCGGCTTCATAGAATCGTCTTCTGGCAGTAAGAATCTCTTTGATTTTATTTTTTGCTTCTTCTCTGTCTGTTTCGTTTCCCAACTGATGCAATTTAATACACCACCTTCTTTGGCAATTTCATTGATATTGATCGGAACAATCATTTTTGTAAAAATTCCTTTTGCAGATGCAATCGCTTTGCCATCCAATTCGTTGCCGAAAACAGGCATGAAAATATACCGTTCTGTTTCCAAGAAATTAAGATAACAACCAACAGCACTATCGTTTGACGAAGAAAAATAGGGGAAATCTATTACACCGATTCCATATTTTTGTAAAGCAGATTTTATTCGTTGTTCCAGTCCGTTTTTGGACGGCACACAGTTACCGATCACAGTATTTTCATCTACAAACCGCACCATGCCGTCGGCATGGCCTGTCATATCATTTTTCTTTTTCAAGGATGGAATCAGAATAACTTGAGTCTTTAACTGTTGCTCTAGGATTTTGATGAGTTCCGCTTGCGTATAGTTGGGATTTTCCTTCAATATCCGGTCGCTGATGATTGCTTTTTCTTTTGATGGGGAAAACACCACATTTCCGCCGTCGAGGTTGATATCGGAATAGGTGACAGAAAAAGAAAATTGCAAGCTTAAATCGCTTTTGAAGTTTGTTCGTAGTTGCGGCTCATTTTCCAGATAACTCGGTTCATACCGAAAGGAAACAAAACTGCCGTCCCGGATCTGTACAGGCATAAAATCCCGCAGCCAAATGTCACGAGTACCGTCGATCAACTGATATTTCACACCCACAGAGTATAATGCGGCGAATAATCTGTTCGCCGCAGGCTTGTATGTAGGGTTTTGGAGAATGGAGGAAAAATAGATCATTGATTATTATATCCCAAACTTTCTTTTGCTAATTCCCAGTATTTGTCTTCGATTTTTACGTTGTTATTATATTTCTTAGCTATTTTTCTTGCCTCTTCTTCATCCGCTGTTTCCAACAAAGCGCATACTGAAATCCGCCATTGTTTTGCATAACCTGTTGGTAGTGTAAAATCATACTTCCCGTTCACAAGATCCTCAGCAGATAAAGCCCCTAACAAATTCTTGTTTGCAATGTTGACTCTCGGAATAAAAATGATTTTCCCATCTTTTGGGGAACGACGAGGTTGCAAGACAACAGTATCATTATATTGACACTCCCAAATACTTTTACATTCTTCATATTTACTGCATTTTTGGCAAACCTGCATACCAATTTGCTTTTGCGTTTGCCACTCGCCGTTCACAAGAGCATTTTTGATAAGATAGGACAAATAATAGTCGCCACTGTCTGTCAGGCAAACATCTATGCCCCAGTCATTATAATGAATAAATAACTTTCCTAGATTTTTCTGCTGTCGGCTACGGGCATACAATACTGACTTGTCTTCTTTTTCTTTTGCCGCGTATACGGAATTATCTTCAAATTTCCCTTTGTGATAATAATAAGCTTCAACAAGTAGTGGTTCAATGGTAAGATTGCCAATTTTGATTTCATATTCGTTAATGAGTTTTGCGCCGATTTCCTGCAAAATTTGAATCTCATTATCAGTTTCTGTTTCTAATTTTTTAACCAAGTTTTTCAAATCTTTCAGATCTTCCATTTTCAATATCTCCTTTATTTATCGTTCATATGCTTAATTCCAAATTTTCAGGATAATTTGTGTTCCTCTCCGGACATGCTATACTGTAGTAAGTGCTCGGGAAACGGCTACTATCTCTCTAATTGACTAAAGATGGGAGGTGTATTTTTATCATACAGCTCTCTATGCAGCAAAACGATGTATGACGAGAAAAACTAATCTTCTATATATTCCACGCGATAACCGTATTCCCCCATATATTTCTCAGCATAGGAACCTTTATGACATTTAACAGTCAATTTTTTAGTTTTATCGAATGCGTACACTTCCATTTCGGTGACACTATCAGGAATTATTATACTGGTCAGCGATTTACAACCCCAAAATGCACAACGCCTAATTCTTTTTACGCTGTTCGGAATTATAACCTCAGTAAGCCGACTGCATCCGTAAAATGTAAAGGTTCCGATTGTTTTTACACCGTCAGGAATGATATACTGTTTATCACTTTTCTCACTGGGATGCCTTAATATCGTTGTCTTATCTTTATTAAACAGCACACCGTCAACTGAAGTGTAGTTGGGATTGCTTTTATCTACATCAATCGACTCCAGTTGTCTGCAGGTTTCAAAATTTTCTTTGAGTGTTATTACGCTCCCAGGAATTGCAATATGAGTTAGTGAATTACATTCCTGAAACGACCCCTCAATTACTGTTATACTGTTTGGGATTAAGACCTCTTGCAATGATTTACAAAAGGAAAATGCTTGATTCCGGATGCTTGTGACACCGTTTGAAATAACGACTTTGTTTAATCTCTTGCATTTTTTAAACGCCCACTCTCCGATTGCAGTAATACCATCGGGAACAACAAAAACGCCGTTTTCAACATCCTCGTCTGTTACATCGTATAATACCGTTTCTATTTTCATTTTCATCATTTCCTTTCCTATTAACATTTTACCATAGCATAAAATAAAACCTAAATAATAACAAATGGGTCAGTCCCAAATCCTCAAAATAACCACCGGTCCGGTATCAAAAACTTCTTTTTCGCCGATCGCAATCTTATACTCCTGATACGGTTCAGCCGTAATCTTTTCCACGGCTTCTCGTTTTGCCAATTCCTCCACAAGTTCCCGTGTTGATGCTTTAGATAAATCCATCTCGTTCACATTCCTTTCTTTTTCAGTAAATTTTTATAAGTTTTTAGGCTTACCATCCAAGACGTTCGTTCCGCCATTTAATTTTTGCTTCCACATATTGACGATACCATTTTGCCGCTTCTTTATACTGCTTTCTATTTCTATAGTATTCTGCCAAATGCAGCATACCTGCCTCACAGCCGCCTTTCGCAGATTCCCGATACCAATGAATCGCCTGTACGATATCCTGTTGTGTTCCGTTGCCGTGAAAGTACCGATGTCCCAATCGGTTTTGTGCCTCGGCGTCCCCAGACCAAGCAGCTTCTTTATCAGCTGCAAAAGAGTCGTCTGTTTCATCTTTTTCGTTGTCAAGCGTTTCGTCTACAAATTCAGCAAATTCCTCATCTTCAAAATATCTGCGAATTGCGGCCTGCGCCGCATCTCCTATGGGGTCTGGATTATTCATAATATCATTTGTTATGTTTTCATCGGTGCAAATATACCAATGAACCGCTTGATAATAATTTCTCCTGACTCCTTTTCCCAGTTCATAACATATGCCTAATGCATACATGGCCTCTGTACATCTCTGCTTGGCGGATTTTTTATATAAGTCAAACGCTTTTTTATCTGCTGCCTCGGTCTGAAGCTTTAAATAAAATGACGCTAAAGTATATTGAGCATGCTTTTCTTTCCGGATTACAGCTTTATCCCATACCTTTATAAGCTTCTTAAATTGTTCCGAATATTCTACCTTCATATTTTTCATCCTTCCCGAAAGGATGAGCTGTTTTGCTTATCCTTATTATAACATAAAAGATGGAACGAAAGATTTTTTAGTTGAATTCTTTCCTTTCCGTTATCAAATTCCTGTTTTTCCAAATATCAAACGCTTGTTTTATGCTGTGGTTGCCGGAGATATCTCCATTGCAGTAGGTATGCGCTTGAATAATTACATTGTCTTTTATTTCAACAGCCGCTACATACTTGCCATTGTCTATCATGCCGTAAACGTTATTTCGAAAAAATTGCCAGTCGGCAAGACAATTTTTTAGTTCTTTGCCTGCCTGCAAAAACTCCATGGAGTTTTTCAGCCTTCTGAAAGAATATCCGTTTATACAGCATTCCAAACCGGGATGTCTGAAGTCCTTTGACGAGCGATCCGGTATCGAAACGCTAAAACGCGCTCCCATATCATTTTCAATCCCCTCAAAATCATCCCGTTTCTCCAGCCATCCATTGTGCCACTTTTTCCGCTCTATTTTCTTATCATACTCGCTGAGCAGATAATACCACGAAACGTAGTTATATAACCAATACCGATTCGTTGCCTGAAAAAAATTATGATATAACTTTTTAATTCCGATTTCCGCTTTATATTCTGTATAGAAATCTATTAGATGCGGCATTTTGCATAAGAATGCTAATTCGGAAAAAATGTTTTTAGATGTAATGAAATTCCGGAACAAATTGATATCTTCAATGATTTTCCAAAGCTGTTCCAGTTCTCCTGTATAAAAAAACAACGCCGGGTTACAAAAAAATATTTTCCGAATACTTTTTACTTTGGGCAGAATTGTTTTTTCAAATATGTTTGGAACTTTTTTGGCGTCGTGCAGTCTTTTAGCCGATTTAAGAAACCGCCTTTCAATTAAATCCCCTTTGTCCGCATATGGAAGGGCACTGTAAAACGCTGAATCATAACCGATGAATTCGGTCATCAAAAGGAACTGCTCCACTGTTAATTCCTTTGTCCGAAACGGCAAAGGACCACGAAAGATTTTTGCAAACTGATTTTTCAGCTCTCTGTTAACCGGCTTATACAAGTTAATCAATTCAAATATCGGATCGTCAGAATAAAGATTCGCTTTTGTGTTTGAAATATCATGCACCTTTAGTTTTTCACCACGCCCGTCTTCCAGTGAAACATAGGTATGGCCATTTTTCAAGTTGAATGTTATTGCTTCATACAACTCAAAATTAGTAATGCATATTTTGTCTGCGCCCCATTTGAATTGAAACAATTCTTTCAATTCTAATTTCCGAAAGATCTTAATTGTCTTTCTATCGACGATAAATAAAACATCTATAAATCCTTTGCTTGGATGCGATATCATATTACACCTTGGACAAACAAATTTCTCCATTGCCTCTATCGGTCTGTTGAATAGAAGCGTTTTCGGAAGTTTTTCAAACATGGATGTTTGTTGTGCCAGCCACATATCTATTAATTGATGAGGTTCCATCTGATTGTTATGATAAGCTGGAGCTTTCTTCCCGCACCATGGACAAACGATCACATGTTTTGTAATTACTACATTATCATTTTCAAATACGGCAAGGGTGCTTTTTCTTTGGCGAGCAGGGGTCAAGGCTTCAAGCGCTTCATCCATGCTAACTGTTTTTTGCTGTTCCTCAATAGTAAATCCAAAACGGGGGATTCGCATTGACTTTTTTAACACACGATTCATCAATTTGTTCTCCTCATAGGTCGTCGCTACTATTATAAAAATATCCGCAGCTAAAATCCGATTCTACGTTTTTCAACTGTGCGTGACGTATCACACATCGGTATGTCATCCACTGCCAAAGTTCGCAATGTTTCTTCCGTTACATCCTCACAATCCATCTGCACGATACGGTTTGCCTGTTCCATCCTTGCCTGCTCAATCAGGTTCCTGACATACCGTCCGTTGCCGAAATCTGCTGTTTTCCGTGCCGTATTAAGAACGGAAAACAGCTTATCGTGAGATTCTTTTGTAAAGCGCAGATTATTTTTGCGTGCAATCAGTTCTGCTATATTGACAAGCTCATCTGTATCATAATCGTGAAAGGGCACATGGAAAGCAATGCGTGATCGAAGTCCGGGATTTTTGCGGAGAAATTCCTCCATCTTATCGGGATATCCGGCAAATATCACGATCATATTCTCTCGGTTGTTCTCCATTTCCTGAACGATTGTGTTGATCGCTTCATCGCCGTACAAACCCTCTTTATCGTCGATCAGAGAATAAGCCTCGTCGATAAACAGCACACTGCCTTTAGCTGCCTTGAATTTGTCTTTTACGATCTGCGCAGTCCATCCTACATACTTTCCTACCAGATCTGCTCTTCCGACCTCATATAAGTCGCCTTTGGTGAGAAGGCCGTTGTCCCGCATGATCTCTGCAAAAAGACGTGCGACTGTAGTTTTAGCAGTACCGGGATTACCAGTGAACACCATATGCATGGCAGGCTTGCCTGTCGCTATTCCCTTATCTTGATAAAGTTTTTGCACTTTATAATAATTCAGCGCTTTATAAATAACAGCTTTGGCATCCTTAAGCCCAATCATCTCATTCAGCTCATCAATAGCGTTGCCTTTCGGTTTTGCTTTAACAATCTCTGTAGATGAAATTTTGGCTTCCTTGTATTGTGGATAGACTGAATGGAGCAGCTTATGGTTATACCATTCTTCAAAAAGAGATTTTAATTGAACGGCACGATATAATTTTGTTTCATCTTTGATTTTTTCATATAACTGGCTGTCCGGGGCAATTCCGTATTCATCGGCAAGCGTTTTAAAATATTCTTTTGCCCGGCTTCCGGAGGCTTTGTTTTCGTATAATTCAATCAGAGGCAAATTTATCAGTTTTTCTAAAAACTTATCTTTCGTTTTACTTGCTTCATCTGGTATGCAAAATATCGTAAGAACCTTGTTCCTGAATTTCTTTGCCGTATCACATAGAGCAGTGATTAGTCCTTCACCCGGTCTTGCCCGATTACTTTCATTATCTTCCAACGGGGCATAATGAACAATTAGTGTACCGTTTTCACAGCTTTGGTAAAGCATCTCATAAGAACGATCTGGCGGATTATCATTAGAATCAAAGTCAACACAGCAAATTCGTTTACTCTGAATCCGGCTATTTGCATATAAGGCTTCCAACAAAATACGGCAAATTTCTTTTTGCTCGCTTCGATCATCACAGCACACAAGATAATGAACAGGGTGCCCTTTCACACGTTTTACAGGACTTTCCGTATAAATGCGTTCAATTTCAGGCAGAATGGTTTCTTCAAAGAGCATTGCTTTTGACTTGTTTATTAAACTGTCTTTCGTAAGATTCCCATTCAGTAATTCTTCGTTATAGTCTGAATATAAATCATCCAGGTCGAAATCCTTTAGTATGTCATCACGGTTATTAACGAGTTTTCTTGCACCTGCCAGTGCTAAGGTGATTTTAGCTTTTTTTAATGTGGTCTCTTCCACAGATATATCCTTTATTTTCAGTTCTGTGGCGCTTATAAATTTCATAAACGCAGATGTTACATCTGCATTTGTTTTAAAAATTGCATAAAAACGTATTTTGTCGTCCTCTAAATTGGTTGTGAAAAAATAGTAATTCTTACCGTTTGCCTGATAATCAGTTTCGCTTTTTTCATAAAGATTTTCGACTAACAATTTATAATCCGTTTGTTCGTGATCCTGTGGCAATTTTTGATCGACCGTAGCAATAATATAATAAAACTGCATATGATATCCTCCGATTTTTAAATTTCTGTGTTGTGGGGATAGCATAGCACATATTATAATAAGACCTAATTATATAATTTTATATAGCGTATTTTGCAAAATTTCAGACAAATGAACAAATATCATTCCTTGTTTAGACTATAAACCGAGCAATATTACTATCAACTTTGACTTATATAGCCGTTAAAAGTATGTCTAAGCAATATTTGTATACCGTAAAATCATTTCCAAAGGATAAAACACCTTTGGGGATTTTTTATGCCCGCCAAAACCGGTGGGCACATTTTTTATTCTTTTTCAAAATGACTGTCCCTAAACACCCTCTGCCAGTAAAAACAAGTGAAGGGTATTTTTTGAGACGGACAATCTTTTCAAAAATTTTTCGAATTTTCTAAAAAACAGGTTGCGTTTTGACCTCTCAATTCCAAATAAGTGAAGGGATAAAAAATTTTTTGCGATTCAGGGTGTGCATTTGGCTACTCCCAGTGGGAATAAGTGAAGGGGCTTTTTCGGCAAGAAAGTAAAGCCACCCGCAACCGAAAAAATATTTTCTTATTTTTCTGTGAAATAGGGTGTCATTTGGCTTTGCAATTCCAAATAAGTGAGGAGATCTTTTTACCGAATAAAAATTTTTTCTCTGAAAACCACAAAAATGGGTGTGCATTTCGGCCCCCTTTGTCCAAATGAGTGAAGAGGTTTTTTCATTCAGAAATATTTTCCCGTTTAGGGGGTGCATTTGACCTCTGCCAGTGGGAATAAGTGAAAGACCGTGGTATATCGACGAGCCTGCGGCGCAAATCATCCGAAGGATATTTGCTCTCTGCCTTGCCGGGAAAGGTCCCACGCAGATCGCACGGCAGCTGGAAAAAGAAAAGATTTTGACGCCAACGGCATATTTCCACTCGATCGGAAGAAAGACAAGCAACCCCGTTCCGGCAAATATCTATGGCTGGTGTGAAAGCACAGTAGAACATATTTTGGAAAACCAGCAGTACACCGGCTGTACGGTGAACGGAAAATCCACGACGGTCAGCTACAAGGTGCATAAGGTGATTGAAAATCCGAAAGAAGAATACCAGATCATTCCCAACACACAGGAAGCAATCATTGACGAGAATGTATGGCTGAGGGTGCAGGAACTAAGGAAGAACAAGCGCAGACCGACAAAGACAAATCGGAAAAGCTTGTTTTCAGGACTGGTATTCTGTGCCGACTGCAAATCAAAGCTGCACTTCTGCGCCGCCAAGTCACTGAAACGCAATCAGGAATTCTTCCGCTGCGCCAACTACAAGGACGGCAGAGGGAGCTGCACGATTCATTTTATCCGGGATGTAGTCTTGGAAATGATTGTGAAGGAAGCGGTTGCGGGTTTGGCGGATTTTGTGCGCTGCTACGAGTCGGTATTCCTCTATATGCAGAAGCAGAAATGCGGGGAATTTCAGAAAAAGCGGCAGCAGGAATTGAAGCTTTCCATGGAAAACAGCAGAAAGCGGATCGCCGATCTGGACAAACTGTTCAGCCGGATTTACGAGGACAATGTGATCGGGAAGCTGTCAGACGAACGCTATGCGAGAATGGCGGCGGAGTATGAATCCGAGCAGAGAGAGCTGCTGGAAAAGGTCAAAGAGGAAGAACAGCAGCTGTCCGAAATGGAACAAAAGTCGGTGGATATGCGTCTGCTTTTACAGGGGCTGCGGGAGTTTACCGACATGAACGAGCTGACGCCGACGATCGTCAACAAGCTGATCCGTCGCATTGAGGTGCACAATCCGGAGAAAAAGCACGCCCGAAAATCGGTGAAGGTCGACATCTATTTCACAGCGGTGGGGCTGGTAAGTCTTCCGGACGAGCAGGAGATCCGAAAGATGATGGAACAGATGCGAAGCGCATCACAGATACCGAAACAGCTCACCGCATAAAAAGAAAACGGTGTAACCCGCAAAAAATCGGGTTACACCATCTTCTCTACTTTTTACTGCCTTATCAGCACCCAGCTTTTGCTGCGGGGCGTCTTGATGCTGTGGCGTATACAGCTTGCACCGTATCAGAACACGTTCGGTTGGTTTTTCGCGATTTCAGTCTTTACGCTTTCGGGCATATCCTTGGCGTGGACATACATCTTGGCGTATGTGCCGTCCGCGTAGCTGAGTACGATCACATAATCCGAGGGTTCCAGCGTTGCGCGCAGGGTTGCTTTTGAAACAACGGACTGCATGGTCGCCGCGTCCGAGGTCTTATAGATCACGGGCTTTTCGCTCGCATCCATATAGTCCCATTCGCCGGTGAACTCGGCGTAGCGATCCGTAGTGTTGCTCGCCCCCGTAAAGGCACAGGCAAAGTCCTCCTGATACGAAATATAGTCAACCATATACGAATCCATGAATTGCTCGGAGACATGTGTGCCGTAGACGGCGGTCAGTTCCTTGTCTGTCGTCAGTGCGTCGCCGTAGCCCGCGTCGCGCAGAACCTGCAGGGTGTTTGCCATGTCCTCTGTGATAAAGAAGTCGGGCAGGGATGCGCTTGGCGTCTTGCCGAGGAAGTCGTCCTCCGATACGGGAACGGTTTGAGCATACATTTCGCCGGGGGAAGCATAGGTGACCGCCGTGGCGCTGTCCGGTTCTTCCTCCAACCCTTCTTCCGGCAGAAGTTCAAAGCTCAAAAGCCCAAGTGTCTTACCGTTGTAGTGATTTTCTGGGGTCTGCGCTGAAAGATCCTTGTAGAGCGCGTCCACGAGCGCGGCACGTTGTTCGGCGGTGAGCGTAAGCTCCGTCTGCGTGCTCAGTGTATGGTTATACAAGCGAATATCCTCGCTTTCGCGTACCGCACGGATATACCGATAGCTGTGGAACGTTTCCATCTCGCTGTCCGAGACGATGCCGCCGTTTGCCGCGTCACCCTTGGGAACGGCGACCTTTTCGTAGCTGTTCTTGAAAATGCGGTCGAGCACGGACTGCCGATAATCGGTTTCGTCCGCTTTGGTCAATTCGTTAAGAATCTCGTCGGACACACCGTAGTAATTGCGCAGCACCTCGCTGCCATCCTTCATCACATATACGATTTTGATCGACACGGGCCGGATGCCGTTGTAGTCGCTGTCCGGCACAGTCGGGTCCGTTCTGCCCGCTTCGACGAGCTTTTCGTGGATGCCGCGTACAAAGTCGATGTCCTTTGCCGTCTCATATTTACCCGTCGGCGTGGTGTTGGGCGAGGGGAAGCCGTTAAAGGAGAACATAAAATCATCGGCATCGGACGTATCGGAATAATCCGCTTGCACAGCGGTGATTTTCGCATAGCTGACCTCGGCGGTCTCCGGGATCTTGTTGGCAGCGCCGAAATAACCCGTCGCGAAGAAGACGAAGATCAGCGCCGTGACGGCAAGCTGCACGGGCAGCGCAATGAGGGATTTCGCAAACAGCCGCAGATTGCGCAGCAGCACAAGGTACAAAAGCGCAAACAGCACGGCGAATACGACCATGCCCACAATCAGGGCGAGCGCCATGCCGTGGCTTTCCAGGGCGGAATACACGGTCACAAAGCCGAAAAATGCAACAAGGAACGTCCCGATGAAGTTGAGGACCTTATTTTTGCCGATGAATCCGCCGATCTCCGCTTTGCGGCGCTTGTAGGCGAACATCCCACCGACGAACAGCACTGCTGCCGCCGCAAGCCACAGGCACAGGGGCAGGAAATTCGGTGCCGCCCAATCCATTAGCTCGCCATTATTCACATTCATGATCTGCCCTTTTTGATTTGCGTAGGTGTAGGTGTAAATGCCGTCTGAGAAAAAGCGCAGCGGATTGACCGCGCCAAAAGAACGCGCAAGGCTCTGTGTGGTGCTGATCCCGTTGTAGCTGTAAAGGCTGTCAAAATTGCTGCCCAGCGGCGTGCCGAGCACCAGCGTCTTAATGAGCTTCTCAAGGGAGCTGAACAGGATCTCGGGCGTGAGCAGCAAAATGCCGGAGAACAGTACGCCCTCAAACGCCGTGCCGACGGTGGTGAACACCAGCGCCGTGAGCGTGTAGGAAAACGCCGAAACGGCGAACAACCCCAAAAGCAGATAGAAAAACGCCGCGATCATATATTTGTTGACGCCGAGCACCGCAATGTTCGCGATCAAAGACACGAGCAGCGGAAGCGCGACGGACGCGGCAATGAGCGTAAGCCCCGCGAGGTATTTCGCCGAGAAGAGCTTTGTGCGCTTGATGCCGAGGCTGTAATACACATTGACGGTCTTCTTGCCCGTGATAAAGCGGAACGTTACGATGCCGAACAACAGCCCAAGCCCCAAAAGTCCAATAATGATAAGGTAACGGAAGAAGCGCATCATCTCCGGCGAGGGACCCAAAAGAAAACTGTAAATCTCTTTGAAATTTATGGTGCTGACTTCCCCGGTCTCATAGTTTGTCGAGGTCGTTTCGCGGAAGGTCATGATGGGCATCACGCAGTAAAACAGGGAGAGAAACGCCGCCTGCAATATGCCGAACAGCGCATTGTCGCGCAGTCCCGTGCGGTAGGCAAATCCGAAGTTATTTTGCAAAGATTTGGGTGAAGTCATAGTCCGTTCCCTCCATTTCATCCAAAAATACTTCTTCCAAGCTCAGCGGCAGCGATTCGATCATCGCGGGCGAGAGCGCGCGCAGCTTTTCCGAAACGGTTTCCTCGTCGCCTTTGACGGTGATGGTCAGGATCTTGCCGTCGGGCTTGAAGGATTTCACGTCGATGCCCGCCGCACGAAGCCGTTCCTCGGTCATGTCGTCGTTGAACACCAAACGGAATTTGGCGCGGTTCTCGCTCAAATCCGAAATGGAAGCGTCCAGCACCAGCTTTTTGCCGTTGATGAGCCCGAAGTGGTCGCAAAGCCCCTCAAGCTCGTGCAGGTCGTGGGAGGATACAATGACCGAGGCGTTGCGTTCCTCCATGTATTCGTGAATCAGGTTTTTGATGAGCGCGCGTTTGGCGGGGTCGAGCCCGTCGAAGGTCTCGTCAAACAGCATGAAATCGGGTTGTGTCGCAAAGCCCAAAACGATCTCCGCCTGCCGCTGCATGCCCTTGGAAAACCCATTGATACGCGCCTTTGTGTCCAGCCCAAACACCTCGGCAAGCTTGTGAAAGGTGTCGAAGCTGAATTCGGGGTAATACCCGTTATAAAACTTCGCCATCTTCTCCATGTTCGCATAGGGGCGGAAATAGATGTCATCGGGCACATAGAACATGTGCTGTTTCATGCGCTCGTTGTCGAATGCGTCCTCACCGTCTAAGAGCACACGCCCGCCGTCCGCCTTGTAGACGCCGGTAATGGTTTTTAAGAGCGTGGTTTTGCCTGCGCCGTTGTAGCCGATCAGCCCGTAAAGCGAGCCGTCACCGACGGTGAAGCGGATGTCGTTGATCGCCGTGAAGTCGGCGAATTTTTTGGTTACGCCTTGTACTTCGATCATAGAAAAACCTCCTTTTGGCAGATGCTTTTCGAAAAGGAACGGCGCGCGTTCCCGTTTCTGTGCTTATGCTACCACGCAAAACCCCATGCGTCAACGAAAGACGCCGTATTGTTAGGAACCTGTAACAATACGGCGTCTTTTTCCTCTTAAAATTTACTTTTTTGTAAGAAAACGAAATTTTTATTGCGAAATGCGTTCCCCGACGGCGCAGTCTTCCAAAAAGCCCGTCACGCGCACGCGCACAAGCGCGCCCGCCGGCACGTCGTCCCCCGAAAAACGGACCGGCGTGTAGTTTGCGGTGTATCCGAAAAGCAGTCCGCCGCGCTCACGCTGTTCGCACAGGACCTCAAGCGTCCGGCCGATCTGCCTTTGCAAAAAGCGGTGCCGCAGCTGTTGCGCGGCCTCCAGCAAAACAGCTGCACGGCGTTCCTTTTCGGCCTTTTCGATCTGGTCCGGGAATTCGGCAGCACGCGTACCGGGGCGTACGGAGTAGGGGAAGACATGGATCTTCTCAAAACCGATGCATTCGGCGAACGCAACGCTCTCTAAAAAATCAGCTTCCGTCTCACCCGGAAACCCCACCATCATGTCGGTCGTCAACGTGCAGTCCGGAAATGCGGCGCGCAGCTTTTCGCACAGCGCGGCGTATTCTTCCGCGGTGTAGTGCCGGTTCATGCGCTGTAAGGTGCGGTCGCAGCCGCTTTGCAGCGAAATGTGGAATTGCCCGCAGAGCTTCGGGAGCTTTGCCATGCGTTCAATCAGCTCGTCCGTGATGTGGTCGGGCTCTAAGGAACCCAGCCGCACGCGGCGGACCCCGTCCGGCGTGCAGGCGGCTTCGATCGCATCGGCAAAGCTTTCGCCGCTGTCCTTGCCGTAGGCGGAAAGGTTGATGCCCACAAGCACCAGTTCGTGGTAGCCCGATTTTGCAAGCGCTTCGCTTTCTTTTCGTATGTCGGCAACCGGTTTCGAGCGCACCCTGCCGCGCGCGGTTGGGATGATGCAGTAGGCGCAAAAGCGGTCGCAGCCGTCTTCAATCTTTAAGTTTGCGCGCGTACGCTCCGAGACTTTGGAAATCGGCTCGCCGCAAAACGGCTCGCCCGCGCGGTGCGGTGCGATGCAGACTTGCCTTGCATGTGCATGCAAATAAGTTTTTAACAGTGGAACAAGCTGTGTGTTGGTACGGTTGCCCAGCACGACATCTGCTTCGTGGAGCGCCTCGGCTTTTTCGGGAAATGCCTGCGGCATGCAGCCGGTGAGCACGACCGCGCTTTCGGGAAAATTGCGTTTGAGACGACGGACAAGCTGGCGCGTTTTGCGGTCGCTTTCGGCGGTCACCGTGCAGGAATTGACGATAAAAATATCCGCATCGCAGTCGTCTGCCGTTACGCCGAAACCCTCGCGCAAAAGCGCCTGTGTGATCTCTTCAGTCTCATATTGATTGACCTTACAGCCAAGTGTGTAAAGCTTTGCTTTCATTAGATGTCCTCTTTGCAGTTTTTCCGGGATTTTACCTGTATAGCCTGCCGCGCAAACGGCAAAGCTATAAGCGGTGATCAGATGAAACGGATTCGGGAATTTTTCTGCGTATATTCTTTCGGCGCCACGGCGTATTGCCTGATCGAAGTCCTGTTCCGCGGCTTTACGCATTGGAGCATGGGGCTGACGGGTGGCGCGGCGCTTTTGGGAATTTACTGTGTTAATGAAAAATACAAGCATGTCTCGCTTTTTAAGCGTTGCTTGATGGGCTGCGGCATCATTACGGCGCTGGAGCTTTTTGTAGGGCTTCTCGTCAACAAGCTGTTCCGCTGGCAGGTTTGGGATTACAGCGCGCGGCCGCTCAATTTGTTCGGGCAGATCTGCCCGCTTTTTTCGCTGTTCTGGTTTTTGCTGTCCTTTCCCGCGTGTATGCTGTGCAAACTCCTGAAAAAGCAGTTCGGCTGCGCGCAGTAAAAGGGGGATGGCGCTTACACTTCGCCCATCACGCGTTGTAAAAACGTGAACGCTTCGTCGAGCCACCCTTCGGCGTCTTTCCCCACAGCGAGCCCCACGCCGTGCCCGCCCGTGGGGAAAAGGTGCAGTTCATGGGGCACGCCGTTCTTGGTAAGCGCGTCGTCAAGCATCTGGCTGTTGTGATAATCGACAGATTGGTCATCTTTATTATGCCACAAAAAGGTCGGCGGGTACTCGGCTGTAATGAGGGTTTCTACAGAACCCGCAGCCTGTTCCCTTTTGCCGGAAAACAGCCCCAACAGCCGCCGGCGCGAAAGCGCGTGCGTCAGTTTACCCATGGTAATTACGGGGTAGGAAAGCACCAGTGCAGCAGGGCGCAGGGGATAGTCTTTTCCCTCGTATTTCCGCGCAAACAAGGCGTACCGCGCGCCGAAATACGCCGCCAAATGCCCACCCGCGGAGAAGCCGAGCAGCGCGATTTTGCCGGGCACTATGCCGAACTCACTTGCGCGGCTCTGCAAAAACTGCATTGCGCGGGCAACGTCAAACATCGGGGCGGGGTAGCGTGCGGCGGCACCGACGCGGTACCACAGCACAAAGGCGTTGTAGCCGCGCTCTTGCAGCGCTTCGGCAATGGGCTTGCCCTCGTTCGAGTCCGAGATCATATTATACGCCCCGCCGGGCAAAATCAGCACGGACGGCGCGCTTTTCCCAACGGTATAGGCATCCAAATGCACCTTTTTGCGCGCAGGTTCGGCGCGGCACTCGTATTTGTCATATAGAGCGTAGGTCTGCAAACGGCAGGCTCCTTTCTTTTGAACCATACAGCGGTATCATAACATAAAAATCGAAAAACGGCAAGAATGCGTCAGCAGAAAAGCCGCGCAGGACTCGAACCGAGAGCCTTGCGCGGCTTAGATTTTATGAAGATAATGCACGAATCATTCGCGCCGCAGCGCCTCGATGGGCGGCATTTTGGCTGCGCGGCGGGCGGGATACACGCCGAAGATCACGCCGATTGCCGTTGAGAAGCCGATTGCAAGCGCGATGGTGGAAAATTCCACCGTCAGCGGGATATTCATCATATGCGAGACGATCGCTGCACCGAATACGCCGAGCAGCAGCCCGATGAGCCCGCCGATCAAGCACAGGATGATGGATTCCGTCAAAAACTGGAACAGGATCGTCGAGGTCTTGGCGCCCAAAGCCTTTCGGATGCCGATCTCGCGTGTGCGCTCGGTGATGGAAACAAGCATGATGTTCATTACGCCGATGCCGCCGACCAACAGCGAAATGGCACTGACCGCGGCAATAAAGATCGTAAAGACGTTGATGACCGTGTCCAAAAGGTCAATGTAAGTCGCCATGTTTGTTACGGTGTAGCAGTCGCGGTCATAGTTGTTGTGCCGCGCGCGCAGGCAGTTGAGCGCCGCGTTGCCGGCGCCGTCCAGATCATTTTCGTCCGCCGCCATGATATAGATGGTGTCAAACCGATCCGATGAACCGGTGATCTGGCTGGAAAGCGAAGAGGGGACCATCAGCATACCGCTGCTCATCTGATTGCCGCCGAGCGCCTGCATCGAATCCATCAGTTCTTCGGAATCCAGCCCGAACGAGCTTGCCATATCCGTCACACCGATGATCTTGATGCGCGTGACCACGTTGTTATAGGTGAAATTTACATATTCGCCGACCACGTCTGCGCGCCCGAATAGCTGCCGCGCCGACGTGACGTCGATCACGCCGACCGCTCTGCCCGCGTCAAATTCCGCTTGCGTGAAGTAGCGGCCGTACACGCAGTCGCCGTTGATGAGATAGCGCAGATCCGTGCTCCCGCCGAGCAGCAGTCCGACGGCGTCCGTGTCCTCGGTAGACATCGAGCCCATCGTCATGACATACGGCGAAATATACTCGACCGTATCCAGATTTTTGATGGCTTCGATATCTTCGGAGGTGATGTAATCCGACGGCTGCGCTTCGGTCGCGTTGACCATGATGGTAATGGCGCTGCTGCCCATGTCGCGGATCATGCCGATGATGTAGTCGCGCCCGCCGTTGCCGACGGTGATGACCGCAATGACCGACGCCACGCCGATGATGATGCCGAGCATCGTCAAAAGCGAACGCATGAGGTTGGTGCGGATACTGAAGAGGGCAATGCGTATGTTTTCCCGAATGTTCAAAGCATCACCGCCTTACGCCTGTACGTCGATCTTGTCGCCGTCCAGCAAAGCCGCCTTGGGGTTGAGCACAACCTGATCGCCTTCCGAGAGGCCGTCGAGCACCTGATAGGATTTATCGGAGGCAAGCCCCAGCGTTACCGCGCGCTTTTCCACGGTGCCTTCCTCGGCATTATAGACAAAAACATAATTCTCGCCGTCTTCGGTGGTGACCGCTTCGACCGGCAGGACCAACACATTTTCAAGCTTTTCGGTGTCAATGCTGATATCCACGTCAAAGCCGATGATGACGTCCTCATCCGGGTTCAAAATCTGCACGCGAACGGGTGCGCTGCTCGTCGTAGAGGTGCCGCTGCCGCCCGTCAGCGAAGAGGTAATCGTGCTGATGTCTAAGCCCGAGGAGGCGCTCGCCGTCGCACTGACATAGCTGACGGTTGCATCATATTCTTTGTCCAGCGTCGACACAGTCGCTTTCTGTCCGACGTCCAATTTGGGCAGATCGTATTTGCCGACCGTAAAACTTGCATACAGCGCGCCGTATTCCTCAACAACGATCCCCGTCCCGACGGAGGTATCAGTCCCTTCGGTAGCGGAAAGGATGTCGGAAAGCACGCTCATCACATCCGTGTCGCCGGAGACCATCGACATGATCGAGGACAGGTCCGTTGTGCCGCTTTGCTTTTCGGCGGGCGTGAAGACTTCGCCGGGCGTCAAATTGACTTCAGTGACGATCCCGTCCGCCGCGGCGACCCAGCCGCTTTGCAGGGATTCCACCAGGTCGTTATAGGCATCGTAATCCGCTTTTTTCGCATCCATAACGGATTTGTAAAGCGACATTATGGTGTCATCCGTCTGTGCTTCATAGACTGCTTTCTGCGTTTCGAGCGAAGTCAGCTGCGCCTGTTTCTGCGCAAGCTGCGCCTGTTTTGCCGCGACGGAATTTTCAATGGCGTCGCGCAGATCCTGCACATTCAGCAGCTTCGAAAGGGTCGCGAGCTGTTCCTCCGTAAAGCCGCCCTGTGCCCGGAGCGCCTCGATCAGCTCCTCAAGCGCTGCGGTGTCCACGCTGCCCGTCGAGGGCAGGGTATTGCCCGTGCGCTCGGCGGCTTCAATCTCGGATTTTAACTGGGATATTTCCTGTTCAACCGTCGGGATCTGCTTTGTGACGGTATTCAGGTTGTTTTCGGCGGCATCTACGGAAGCCGCCGCTTCGTCGTAGGAAGCTTTTGCCTTGTCATAAGCGGTTTTGTAAGCGGAAAGTTCTTCCTGCAAGGTCGAGACGTCAAACGTCGCAAGCTGCTGCCCCGCCGAAACGCGGTCGCCCACAGCGACCGAAACGGTCAGCACCTGCACGCCGGAAGCCGCCGTGAAGGTCTCGGTGCTGCCGGACTCTACCGTACCCTGTGTGTCGAATGTCGATTGGATATCGCCCGTTTCGATCGTTGCAACCTGATAGGCAGGCAGCGCCTCGGGGCGGAACATAGAGTACAGCACAACGGTCAGAAGTGCTGCGAGCACGACAACGCTCACCGCCACAAAGGTTTTTCTTTTTTTGGACCAGGTCTTTGTTCGCTTCAAAAACATCACCGCTTTCAAAAGTTAGGGCAGAAAAAATTCCGCGGGGGAATCCAATGCGCCGATCCTGCGCAAAAAAGGTTTCATAAAAAACCAATTAGCCATATTCTATAATATTTCAGCGCGGTTTGCCATATATTTTTGTAAAGAAAATGTGAATAAAACTTGAACGGGAGGAAACAATTTTGCAAAATCGCAAAGGGCTCGCCGTATTGCTTGCCGTATTGCTTGCAGCAGGGCTTTCGGCGTGCACCAGGCAGCGCAACATGGATACGGCGGAGTTTTGCAGCCGTTTCAACGAACTGCGGGACGAGCAGACTCTCATGCCCGAACAGCTTTTCAAGGAGACTGCCGACGTCTCGGGTGCCTATTACTGTAACTTTGCCTTTGCCGAGGGGCACACGGCGCTTTTGACGCTGAACGCCCAAACGGACGGCACCGTGACTGCCTTGCAGCTCACCTGTATTCCCGAAGGGGAGGGGGCGTATACCGCCGAGACCTTTTCGGCGCTGTACGCCTGCTTTGTGCAGCTGGTCAGCGTCCTTTCGGTCTGCGAACCGATAGAGGCGCAGGCGCGTTTGCAGGCAGCAGGCATTACCGAAGACCGGCTTGGATTTTCGGACTTCGGTTTTACGGCGTCCGGCGACGGCTTTTCCTATGCGCTGTTTTCGGGCGAAAAGTACCTTTCCCTATTTTGCAGCCGAACGCGATAGGTGCTTGCGGCTTTCCGCAAACTGCCTGAGCGCTTCGCGAGCGAGCGGATAAGTCTCTTTTTTTGCGGGACGGCGGATCTTGCGGACAAGCTCCTCGGGCGCGCGATCCAAAATCGGCTGTGCCACTTTTAAGATCGATGAAGTCAAGCCTTCGTGCGGCTCTTCCTGTGGCTCGGGCGCGTTGACCGCGGCGAGCAGCGCCGACATGAATTTGCGGTGTGAATACACTTCCAGCCGCTCAACGCCGTACTGCGCCGCCAGCTTTTCAAGCTGGGCGCACGCCTTGTAGCCATAAGCGGTCTGCATTTTTTCGAATTCCCGCGGGCGGAAGTAATATGCCTGCCCGCACAGCTTCCCGAACGCTTTGCGCGCGTCGAGATAGCCCATTTTCATGCGCATTTCGTTCATGCTCGTGTCGAATTCAAAGGACTCGCCGAGTTCCTTGGGGTCATTCGGGCGGATGTAGACCACCTCCGCGCAGGAAAGGTCGGTCTTGTGCCCCATGCCCTTCATGTTGGAAATGTCCACCACGACCATGCGGTTGAACCCGCGTTCGCGCAAAAGCCCGATGGGCGCATTGTCATAAACGCCGCCGTCGAGATACCGCTCGCCGTCGGGACTTTGCGCGTGCAAGCCCGGAAAGCGCGCCGACAGCATCAGATAGTCGATCAAAAGCCCGGGCTCTATCTCGTCGAGAAAGATTTCGACGGGCTTCCAGGACGATACCTGAAATGTTACGAGACCCAGCGGGATGCCCGATGCGCGCACCAGGTCTTCATCAATGTATTCCGCAATCAGATTGCGCGCGGGCGTCACGTCAACGCCGCCGTTCTTGACCATTTCACGAAAGATCTGCGGGAGGTTGGAAAAGCTGAAAAGGTTGTCGGGTTCTTTCAATTCCACGTCGATGTGGATGCCGTCTTTTACTTCGGCACGGTTCCAAAGTTCCACCGCGCGGTCGAAATCGCCCTGCGCGATCAGCGCACCGTTGATGGCGCCGATGGAAACGCCGGTAATGGCGTTAAACGTAACGCCGATTTCCTGCATGGCTTTCCATGCGCCGATCTGGTAAGCGCCTTTGGCGCCGCCGCCGGCTAAAACCAGTCCGTACGGTTTCATGGCTTTCACCTCTCTAAATAGATATGTATGGGTGCGGGCTGTGTGAACTCGGGCGGCAGCGTGTGCATCTGCACGCGGCTGTCGGAAAACGTCCAGATAAGCAGCAGTACCGCAAGAATCACGAGCGCCGCCGCAATGAGTGCTGCTGCAAACCGGTTTTTCACTTCTCAAGCACCTCGATCCCGCGTTTGGCAGGTTCGCACAAGAACACTTCATGAAAACGGTTGCGCAGCCGCTCGGCACAAGCTTCGGCGTCCGCCTGCTTTAAGAATAACCCGAAAACTGTCGGGCCGCTGCCGCTCATGAGTGCAAGGGATGCGCCGCATTCGCGCATCACGCCTTTGATGTACGGACGCTGCGGGACCTCGATGACCTGCTCGAATACGTTGCCGGCCTTTTCGCACAGCAGCGAAAAATCCCCGTTATGCGCGGCGTACAGCATGGTATTCTTGTCTAAATGCCGCAGCCGCGGCGCCTCGTCAATCTTTTTGTAGGCGTTCGGGGTGGGCACGTCCATGTCGGGCTTGCAAAGCACAACAAAACTGTCCGCCAGCGCGCGCAGCGGTGCGATCACGCCGCCTTTTTCCATGCAGAGCGCCGTCCCGCCCGTCAACGCGAACGGCACATCCGCCCCGACCTGCTCGCCCAAAAGCAGAAGCTTCTGCGCCGGCAGTTCAGGCGCAAAGAGTTTGCGCAGGCAGTAAAGCGTGCCGGCCGCGTCGGCGCTCCCTCCGGCAAGCCCTGCCGCCATGGGGATCCGCTTCTCGATTGCGATGCGCACGCCGGGGTTTTCTGTTTTGGTCTGTTTGAAAAACAGTTCTGCCGCTTTGTAGACGATGTTGCGCTTCCCGGCGGGCATACGGCTGTTTTCGGACGCCACTTCGATGGCGCCGCTTTCGGTCTTTTCCACACAGAGCGTGTCATACAGCCCCACGGACTGCATCACCATAAACAGGCTGTGGTAGCCGTCGGGAAGGAGCCCGAGCACGTCGAGCATCAGGTTGATTTTTGCAGCAGCGTTTACTTTCATGCATTGACCTTTCTTTGGCTTTGGTTTTTATTCAATGGGCATTTGCAGGGGCGTTCTCTGCTGGAAAAAGGTGAGTTCTTTGAAACCGGCGGCCAGCATCACGTCGTAGGCTTCTTTGAGCCCCGCACCGATGTGCTCGGCATAGTGCGCATCCGAGCCGTAGGTGACGTATTTCCCGCCGAGCTCACGGAACCGCTTGACCGTCTCAAATTCGGGCGAAAGCTTGCCGATGGGCTGCCGCAGCCCCGCTGTGTTGATCTCCAGCGCCTTTTGCAGCTCTGCTGTGCATTTGAGGATCTCATCGACCTGCGTTTTATATTCCGCCATGTCCACAGAAATGCCGGATTTCGCATAAAAATAGCGCAGCGGATAGGTCAGATGCGCGAGTACGTCAAAATTGCCCCACTCGAGCATTTGCAGGATCTCGTCGAAATACTCGGTCAAAAGCGCGTGTACTTCGGCGGGGTCAAAGCTTTCCATAAAATAAAAGTCCGGCCTGCCGCGCAGGTTGTGCACAGACCCGATGACCATGTCATAGGATCGCGCCGAGAGGATCTCATCCGCCGTTTTCGCGTCGTAATGCGGCTGCCCGAGTTCTATGCCGCGCAGAACCAGCACCTTGCCTCGAAAAGCGGACTGCGCCATCGTTGCCTCGACAAACGCAGCCTGCACGCGCTTGTCATAGTGCTCGGCGCGGTAGACGTCCGTTTCACAGTGGTCGGTCAGCGCAATGGCGCGCATTCCTTCAAATTCTGCCCGCTCGCACAGAAACATGGCGGAGTGGTTGCCGTCGGGGGAGTTGTCGGTATGCACATGCAGATCGAGTTTTCTCTGATACATGGGTTCACACGCTTTCAATCCATAAATTTCAACCCTATCATAGCATATTTTTGTCCGCGCGCCTATCTTTTTTTGAAAAAAATCAAAAAGTCCCTGTCCAAACGGACAAAAGTGTGGTAATATGATAAAAAACTTTTCGGAGGGCAGCTTATGCGTGCAATCATCACGGTTGTCGGGCGCGATACGGTCGGCATTCTCGCAAAGGTTTCGGCGCTGTGCGCGCAGCACAATGTCAACATCATTGAGGTGACGCAAAGCATTTTGCAGGATATGTTCTGCATGATTATGCTCGCGGACGTCTCCGAATGCAATGTGGCGTTCACGGTGCTTGCCGACGAGGCAAAGGCGCTCGGCGAAGAAATGAATCTTTCCATCCGCGCCATGCATGAGGATATTTTCAACTCCATGCACAGGATCTGAGCGGGAGGATTTCGGTCATGATCAATACACACGATATACTGGAAACCATCAATATGATCCGGGAGGAAAATCTCGACATCCGCACCATCACCATGGGCATTTCGCTTTTGAGCTGTGCGGACGCGGATATTCACGCCTCCTGCGAAAAGATCTATGAAAAGATCTGCCGCCGGGCGAGCCGGCTTGTGGAGACGGGCGAAAACATCGAAAAAGAATACGGTGTGCCCATCATTCACAAGCGTATTTCCGTTACGCCCATTTCCATGCTCGTTGCCGCGAGCGGCGGCGACCCGGTGCTCTATGCCGAAACGCTGGAGCGCGCCGCGCGAACAGTCGGTGTGAATTTCATCGGCGGGTATTCGGCGCTCGTGCAAAAGGGCTTTGCGGCAGGGGACCGTGCCCTGATCGACAGCATCCCCGAAGCGCTTGCCGAAACGGAGCATATCTGCTCGAGCGTGAATGTCGGCTCAACGAAAGCGGGCATCAATATGGATGCCGTAGCGACCATGGGGCAGATCGTCCGCCGCGCAGCGGAAGCGACTGCCGACAACGGCTGCATCGGCCCTGCAAAACTCGTTGTGTTCTGCAACGCGCCGGAGGACAACCCCTTTATGGCGGGCGCGTTCCACGGCGTTGGTGAGCCGGATTGCGTCATCAATGTCGGCGTTTCGGGCCCCGGCGTGGTGCGCGCGGCGCTGCAGAAGATCCCGCACGGCAATATCACGGATGTGGCGGATACCGTCAAGAAGACCGCATTCAAGATCACACGCGTTGGGCAGCTTGTGGCAAAGGAAGCCGCGAAGCGGCTGGGCGTGCCGTTCGGCATCGTCGATCTTTCCCTTGCGCCCACGCCCGCAGTCGGCGACTCGGTGGCGCATATTTTGGAAGAAATGGGGCTCGAGCAGTGCGGCGCGCACGGCACGACCGCCTGCCTTGCCCTCTTGAACGACGCGGTCAAAAAGGGCGGCGTTATGGCGTCGTCGCATGTCGGCGGGCTTTCGGGCGCGTTCATCCCCGTTTCGGAGGATGCGGGCATGATCGCCGCCGCCGAAAACGGGACGCTTTCCATTGAAAAGCTCGAAGCTATGACCGCCGTGTGTTCGGTGGGGCTTGATATGATCATCATCCCCGGCGATACCTCGGCGGAGGTCATTTCGGGCATTATCGCGGACGAAGCCGCCATCGGCATGGTCAATTCCAAGACCACGGCGGTGCGCGTCATCCCCGCCATCGGGAAGGAGATCGGCGATACGCTCAACTTCGGCGGGCTTCTCGGTTACGGCCCCGTCATGCGCTTGAATACCGCTTCTCCTGCGGATTTCATCCACCGCGGCGGCAGGATCCCTGCACCGATTCAAAGCTTGAAGAACTAATGTTAAAAAGGATAGTGTGGGTTCATAAATAAGGGGGCATATAGGTGGCTTGGGCTTGGGTAATTGCGGCAATGGTCGTTTTGTTAATTTTGGCTTGGGTATTTGTTTCCATTCCTGTGGTAGCTGTATTACTGGGGTGCTGCTCGCTGGCTGTCGGAATCATTTATCTGATTTGCCTGTTTCGGTATTATCCGTATCAAAAATAACGAGTTCTTATAAATTAGGAATGGCTTTTCATTTCAATGCGCGGTTCTGTGTCCTGCTGCGGACACAGAACCGCCCCTTTGTATTATCTCTCTGTTTTGGAACACTTTGAAATTCATCTCAAATTGACAAATCCCGCAAAATATGATACAACGGCTTACAAAAGCGGTTCGCGCCGAAGCGGGTGCGGTTTTGCCGTGTAAATAAGGATGACAGAAAACCTATGCTGACCGAAAAGGGAAAAGAGCTGAAAGAAAAAATCTATGATACGTTTGATTACAGCTATTCCGTTTCCATCCGCCGGATCGACTCGTTTGACGAATTCCGGCGGGAGCTTTATACCCCGTTCTTAAACGGGGAAAAGATCTATTACCGCGGCGAACGCTTAAACAGCAAAAAACGGCTTCTGGTGCCGTCGCTGCTGCGAAACGGTGCGCTGCTGCAAACGAAGCCTAACGAAGAGATCGCCTACATCGATCGCGAAAAGCTGCTGGAATTTTACGAAGCGAAGCACAATTTCATGCGCGTGTACAAGGTGATTAACCCGGACCGTACGGGGCTTTATGAAATGCTCGCCTTTGCGCAGCATTATTTAAAGCTGAGCCCGTTGATCGATTTTTCCAAAAGCCTTTTTGTCGCCCTTTCCTTTGCGCTCAAGGGCAGGCAGGAATTTAAAGACGATGTGGTGCTGTACACGGCGTTTGACATCGGTGATGATGATACCTCGGACGATTTGGAGGAGGTCAATGCGTGGATCGACGCATACCGTGTCGCTGTGGTGGACATAGACCCCGGCGCGCTTTTGAAGCCCGATTTTTCAGCGGACGCACACGCAAAGAAGACAGCGCTGCTGAAAAGCATGCAGGAACGGGAGCTTTCGCTGGATATGCTCGGGGAACTCATCAAGAGCATGTCCCCGGAAGCCAAGCTCATTGACATCCCGACCAATGACTTGATGAAATATCAGCAGGGCGTTTTTTTGCTGTTGAACCATTTCGCGCTGGTTTCCTCGCACTATTTTACAAAATCTGTGCGCCAAAGCTTCGCGATCCATAAATATGTTCTGGATCGGCAGATCTGCCCGGAGCTGTGTGCGTTTGTAAATTCGAAAGCGCCGCAGTATCAATATGAAGCTCTGTTGGATATCGCCAAGGCGGTGCGGTAGGTACGGTAAAAGAATAAAGCCGGATACAGGCGGTTTTGTGTTCTGCACGGACACAGAGCCGCTTTTTCCATCAAATCACATCAGATACTTGACAAAACCATCGAGTTTTTGATATATTTTCCGGCACCGGTGTGCTACAATACAGAGCGATTTTCGCAAAAAGGGGAAAGACCGTTGGCAACACTGCTATTGATCGTCATCTTTATTGCTTTCATAGGCTTAGGGCTTCCCGATTCCCTTTTCGGGGCGGCGTGGCCCGCCATATATACGGAAATGGCGCTGCCCGTGTCTTGGGCGAATTTTGTAACAATGCTCGTCTCCGGCGGGACGATCGTGTCAAGCCTTCTCTCCGCAAGGCTTATCCACCGCTTCGGCACGCCTGCCGTTACAGCGGTCAGCACCGCGATGACCGCGGCGGCGCTGTTCGGGTTTTCTGTTTCGGGCAGCATGGTGTGGCTCTGCCTGTTTGCCGTGCCGCTGGGGCTCGGCGCGGGGGCTATAGACACGGGACTCAACAATTACGTCGCCCTGCACTACAAGGCGACGCATATGAATTTTCTGCATTGCTTTTATGGGATCGGTGTTTCGGTGAGTCCGTTTTTGATGTCCCTTGCGCTCTCAAACGGCTCGTGGCGCAGCGGGTACCGCATGGTGTTCTGGATCCAGTTCGCCGTCGCCGTGTTGATGATCGTCTCCCTGCCGCTCTGGAAAAAGGTTGGGCATACCGCCGAGGGGGATTCGCAGGAAAAAAGCCGTACCGTGCCGTTTCGTACGTTGATCCGCGACTCCAAAGTCCGCATGGCGTGCCTTGTGTTCCTCGGTTCGTGCGCGCTGGAATGCACCTGCGGCGCGTGGGGGAGCACCTTTCTTGTCCGCGCGAAGGGCTTGGAAGCGGACAAGGCGGCACTGACCATCACGTTTTACTATGTCGGCATGGCGGCCGGGCGGTTCCTTTCCGGGGTTCTTGCGACGAAGCTGACCGCTTCGCAGCTTGTGCGTATCGGGCAGGGTGTGACGCTCTTTGCCATCCTGCTGGTGATTTTGCCCCTGCCTGCGGCGGTTTCGGGCGTTGGGCTGTTTTTGATCGGGCTTGGCAACGGCCCCGTGTTCCCGAATATGCTGCACTTAACGCCGCGCATTTTCGGAAAGGAGATTTCCCAATCGGTGATGGGCGTGCAGATGTCCGCCTCATATATCGGCATTTTGCTTGCGCCTGCATTGTTCGGGGTGCTCGCACAGCACATCACTGCCGCGCTGTTCCCGTATTATCTGGCAATTCTGTATGCGCTGATGCTCACGGGCAGTCTGCTGCTGCGCAAGAAGCAAGTGAAGCAGGGGGCGTAAAGCGGTCCGCCTGTATAGAAATAGGGGGCGGTTCTGTGTCTACACACGGCACAGAACCGCCCCCGCTTTATGCAACGATACCGTATAACAAGGATAAAACGGTTGACACTTTTGTATATTTGTATTATAATAAATAATACAAAATGTGAAGAATTCCAGAGAAAGGCGGTGAGCGCATTGCGATTGGAAATTGATATGACAAGCAATGTGCCGATCTATCGGCAGATTCGCGATCAGATCGTGCGCGGCGCGGCGCGCGGTGAACTCGCGCCGGGCGAACGGCTGCCCACAGTGCGCCAGCTTGCCGCAGATCTCAGCGTGAATCCCATGACGGTCAATAAGGCGTACGCGCTGTTGAAGTCCGAGGGCCTTCTTGTGATGGACCGGCGGCGCGGCGCGCAGATGTGCGAAAGCTTTGCACAAAGCGGCTCGCCGGACGATGATTTTGACCGCAAAGCGTCTTTGCTCCTTTCAGAAGCCCGCACAAAAGGCGTTTCTAAGCAGGTTTTGCTTGCGCGTATAGAGGAAATTGCCGACACGCTTTATCAAGACGGGGAGGAATCCAAATGATCTGGTCTTTGCTTGCAACGCTTTGGGTGGTGTTTATTGCTGTGTTCGGCGCCGCCGCTTGCACAACACGGCGCGGCGGGCGCGTGCTCGGTGTGGCGTTCCCCGAAGACAAAGCCGAAAGCGGCGAAGTCAAACGCATCCTGCGCGGGTACTACATCGGGCTTTCCGCCGTGTTTGTTCTGGCGACAGCAGCGGGATTTTTGCTGTTCCTGCCGTCGGTGCAGAAATGGGCGGAGCTTTGGATGCTGGTTATTTTGGCGTTCTTTCTGTTTCTGATGTGGTTCATCCAAAATACCGTGCGCCGCAGGCTTTTGAATTTGCGCACACAAAACGGCTGGCTTTTGCCGGTGCGCAAAACGATTTCTGCTGACCTTGCGGTAAGCCGCGACAAAGCAAAAGGCGCGCTTTCACCCGCGTTCGTCTGGATTTGTTTTGCTTTGAGCTTCGCACCTGCCGCCACCTTGCTTGCCGTTCCTTCGCTTCGTGCGGAATTCCCGCTGCCGTTCGCTTTTCTCGGACCTGTCTGCGAGCTGTTTGCGGTTGCGCTGTATTACGGGATGCGCAATCTTCCTGTCCGCACGGTGGGAAAGGATACCGCCGCTGCCACAGCGTTTGCGCAAAAAAGCATCCGCATCCACACGTGCAGCGCTGTTCTTATGGCAGCGGCCATGCTCGTATTCTGGCTGCTTTTCTGTCTGTCCGTTACGCTTTGGCAAACCATGTATCTTTCGATTGCCGCGTTTGCTGTTTTGGTGCTTTCCGCGCTCGCGGCGGCGTTTTGGGAGCAAAGGAAGCTGAGAAAACTCGAAGAAAGCTATCTGGAGGTGCGTGCGCCCGAAGCAGACCTTGCGGACGGCGAATGGAAATGGGGCTGCTATTATAACCCACAGGATCCACGCATCTTCGTGCCGAAGCCTGTTGAAAGTTTCGGCTGGACGCTGAATATCGGGCGCCCGGCGGGCAAGGCGATCCTGTTTTTTATACTGATTTTCGTTATTGGTATTTTGGCGCTTGTCGGTGTAATGTCGCTCTCCGGCTTTTCTGTGGAGGTGCAGGACGGGCAGCTTCAAATGGACGCGCCGTTTTATGATCTGACCCTTACGCCCGAGGAGGTTGAGTCCGTGGAACTCGTCGGGACACTCCCCGCAAACGGGATGCGCACCAACGGCTACGGCGGCGTGTCTAAAAGCTACGGCCATTTCCGGTTCGACGGCTACGGGGCGTGTATGTTGTATGTATATAATGATACGGGCACATATGTGTGCCTGCGCCTTTCGGGCGACGACCCCGCCTATGTGTTCCTAAACGCCGAGACATCAGAGGCCACCCGGTCGCTGTATGCGGAAATCAAACAGTGGTATGCAGAAAAATGAACCGCCGGTAAAACCTAACCCGGATGTAGAAAACCGCCCTTTCCCGGGGCGGTTTTCCTGTGTTTTCGCTCGGATTTCTTGACAAGGCGCGCTCCAAAGATTATACTTAATAAAATAGATTTCCATAGTACAATGGGGTGGAATTGTGCAGACAGAGAAAAGATTTTACGGCAACGCCGAAAACGGCGAATCGGTTTACGCTTACACCATTACGAACGCCGCCGGCGCGTATATTGAACTTGTTTCCTACGGTGCGACACTCAATAAGATTGTCGTCCCGGATAAAAACGGCACGCTTTGCGACGTGCTTGTCGGTTTTGATACGATGGAAGGGCAGATCCTCTGTACCGATTCTCAGGGCCGCACCGTCGGCAGAGTCGCCAACCGCATCGCGGGCAAGGGGATTACGATCGACGGCGTGAATTACCCGATCACGAAAAACGTGGACGGCAAATTCACCCTGCATGGCAACCATGAATACGCCAAGGCCGTTTGGAACGCCGAAACCGTCGGGGACAATGCCGTGCGCTTTACCTATGACAGCTTAGACGGCAACGAGGGTTTCCCGGGCAACGTCCACAATGAGGTCACGTTCTCCTTTGACGACGACTGTGCCGTGCGTATCGAATACCACTGCACGCCCGACCGAAAAACGGCGATCAACGTCACGAACCATGCCTATTTCAACCTTGCGGGCTTTGACGCAGGCCAAATCATCGACCACGAATTGCAGCTGTTCTGCGACGCGTACACGCCCACGGATACGGATTGCATCCCCACCGGCGAGATCCGCCCGGTCGCGGGTACGCCGTTTGATTTCCGCTTGCCGAAGAAGATCGGCCGCGATGTCGGCATGGACGACGAGCAGCTGAAGATCGGCAGAGGCTACGATCACAATTTCCGCATTGAGAATTACGACGGAACGCTGCGGGAATTCGCCCGTGTTTCGGAACCCACAAGCGGGCGCGTCATGCGCGGGTACACCGATCTTCCCGGCGTGCAGTTCTATATCGGCAATTTTATGGACGGCACACAGATCGGCAAGGCGGGCAAGCCTTTAGAATACCGGCAGGGCTTTTGCCTGGAGACGCAGTATTTCCCGGATGCGCTCAACCACCCGGAATTTATCCCCTGCGTGTTCACGCCGGAAAAACCGTTCGTTTCCACCACCGTATATCAATTTTCGGTAGAATAAAAGAGGTATCCTATTATGGCAGAACTTCAACAGCAGAATCTCGAGCGCATTTTCCTTTCGGCGCTCGTCTATAACCGTACGGGCGTGCTGCTGCGCGTAGCGAGCCTGTTTGCACGCCGCGGCTACAACGTGATCAGCCTAACCGTTGCCGAGACCGAAAACCCGCTGTATTCGCGCATCACCATCGTCTCGGACGTCGAGCCGTATAAATTCATGCAGGTCGAGCAGCAGCTCGCGAAGCTCGGCGACGTCATCAAGGTCGTGAAACTCAGCGAAGGGCAGCTTATTGCAAGTGAGCTTTTGCTCATTAAGGTCCACGCGACCAACAGCCGCCGCACCGCTGTGCTCAAGACCATCAACGGCTTCGGTGCGAAGGTCAAGGACATCGGCCACACCACCATTACGGCGGAGCTGACGGGCCTTCCGTCGCTCATTGACCGCTTCATCGAAAAAATGACCAAGCACGGCATCATTGAACTGTCGCGTTCGGGTCTTACCGCGCTCGAAAAGGGCGACACCAATATCAACGGAATCGAGGAATAAGCTATGGCAATGACAATGACGCAAAAGATCCTTGCTGCGCATGCGGGGCTGCCGTCTGTTTCGGCGGGGCAGCTGATCGAAGCGAATCTGGATCTGGTAATGGGCAACGACGTAACGTCCCCTGTCGCCATCCACGAAATGGAAGAAAAGGGCTTTCATAAGGTCTTTGACAACGAGCATATCGCGCTTGTCATGGACCATTTCACGCCCAACAAAGATATCAAATCCGCCGAGAACTGCAAAAAGGTACGCACTTTTGCGAAGGACTACGGGATTCGCAACTTTTTTGACGTGGGGCAGATGGGTATCGAGCATGCGCTGCTGCCCGAACGGGGTCTTGTGATCTCGGGCGATGTCGTGATCGGCGCGGATTCCCACACCTGCACCTACGGCGCGCTCGGCGCGTTTTCCACCGGCGTCGGTTCCACGGATATGGCGGCGGGCATGATCTCCGGCAAGGCATGGTTCAAGGTGCCTTCCGCAATCCAGGTCGTTGTGACCGGCAAGCCGCAAAAGTACGTGACCGGCAAGGATGTGATCCTGCACCTGATCGGCAAGATCGGCGTGGACGGCGCGCGGTACCGCTCGCTGGAATTCACGGGCGACGGGCTCCAGAGCCTTTCCATGGACGACCGCTTCTGCATTGCCAACATGGCGATCGAGTGCGGCGCGAAAAACGGGATCTTCCCCGTGGATGAAAAAACACTCGCTTACATGAAGGGCAGAACCTCCCGCGAACCGGTCATCTATGAAGCGGATGCTGACGCACCGTATGACGAGGTTGTCACCATCGATCTCAATACCCTCAAACCCACCGTCGCGTTCCCGCATCTGCCGGAAAACACGCATACGATCGACGAGATTGAGCGCATCGACATCGACCAGGTCGTTATCGGTTCGTGCACCAACGGCCGCATTGAGGATATGCGCGCGGCGGCTTCGGTCCTCAAAGGGCGTAAGGTTGCCGACGGCGTGCGCTGCATTGTGATCCCCGCGACGCAGACGGTCTATCTGCAATGTATAGAAGAGGGGCTTACAAAAGCTTTCATCGAAGCGGGTGCGATCGTCTCTACCCCGACCTGCGGACCGTGCCTTGGCGGGCACATGGGCATTCTCGCTTCCGGGGAGCGCGCCGTCTCCACGACGAACCGCAATTTCGTTGGCAGAATGGGCGACCCGACGAGCGAAGTGTATCTGGCAAGCCCCTATGTGGCGGCGGCCAGCGCCGTGACGGGGCATATCTCGAGCCCGGCTGAGTTGGACTGACAGAAAGGAACGAGACCTATGAAAATTCAGGGTAAAGTACATAAATACGGAGATCACGTCGATACCGACGTTATCATCCCTGCGCGCTATCTCAACACTTCCGACCCGAAGGAACTTGCCGCGCACTGCATGGAAGATATCGACAAAGACTTTGTCAAAAATGTAAAACCCGGTGACATTCTCGTCGCTGGCGTGAACTTCGGCTGCGGTTCTTCGCGTGAGCACGCACCGATTGCGATCAAAGCGTCGGGCATCGCCTGCGTCATCGCCGAAAATTTCGCGCGCATTTTCTACCGCAATTCGCTCAATATCGGGCTTCCGATCTTGGAGTGTCCCGCTGCGAGCAAGGCGATCCGCGACGGCGACGAGGTCGAGGTGGATTTTGACACCGGCGTGATCCGCAACCTCGCCACGGGCGAAAGCTATCAGGCAGAGCCCTTCCCGCCGTTTATCCAGAACATTATTCAAAAAGGCGGTCTGCTCGCGTCCTTGAAGTAAGGATTTCACAAGACGGGTAGGAGAGCCCATGAAACCGATTTCTAAAAAGATAACCGGAATTTTCGCCGTGCTCGCAAGTCTTGCGGGCGCGGCGGCTGTGCTTGTCTACACGGTGCTGTATGCAAAGGCAAACGTGAATTCCGATACGATGGATACGCTTATGTGGGCGTATGCGTCGTACCGTTCGGGGTCTCTGTTTGCTTCAGATTTCGCGTATGCCGGCTTTTTGCCGTTCGGCGGCTCGCTTTTGATGCTGCCGTTTGTGGCGCTGTTCGGTGTGTCTTATACGGCGCATATCGCGGGGATGGTCGTGTTCCTGCTGTTGTTTTTTGCGGCGCTCGTGTGGTTCGCGCGCCGCATGAATCTTGGACTCTTCGGCGGGTCTCTTTCGTTTTGTGCGGTGTGCGCACTGCTGCTTTGCGCGCCGAAGTTCCGCGAGATGTTTTGCGAGCACATCCTCTATTACAGCCTTTCCGCTTTATTTCTTATGGTCGGCTTTTCGCTGCTGACCGCATTTTTAGAGGCATTGCAGACACAGCGCCGCCGTGGGGCGGTGTTGTGGGGGCTTGCCGCTTTTTTGTTTTTTACCGCTGTCGCAGCAGATGGCTTTCAGGTGGCGGGGATTGTCTGTGTGCCGCTTTGCGCGGCGTTTTTCTGCGAACGCTTTTTCGATACGAAAACGAAACTGACAGCGCAGCAGAACCTGCCTGCGTTTGGCTCTGCCGCACTGCCCTTGCCGGCTATGGCGCTGGGCTTTCTCCTGCGCTATGCGATCACGGGCGGCGCGCAGTTCGGCTACGCGAACGCCTCTTCCTCTTATGACACCGCGGAGGAAATGCTCAACTGGGCGGGTAAGCTGGAAAGGCTTGTAACGGAGTATTTCCGGCTGTTTGACATTCAATTTACCGGCAACGCGAGCTTGACGGATCTTACCCAGCTGCCCGCGCTTTTGCGCTGCCTGTTTGCAGCGCTTTTGCCGTGCGCTTTTCTCGTCACGGCGCTTTGCTATCGGAAAATCAAGGATGAGCACCTCAAACGCCTGTTCTGGGCGGCGGGAGTGGTGTGCGGCATCACGGTGTTCCTCTGGTTCTTCGGCACGATCTCCAACGCGGGCTGGCGGCTGATCCCCATGATTTTCTGCCTGTTGCTGCTGCTTGCGGCGGGCACGGTCTGTTTGCTGCGAAAGACTTCTGTGCGCCGCTTCGGTGCGGTGCTTTGCGCGGTAACGGTGCTGTTTTTTGCCGAGTCGGTTTTCTCGCTTGCCAATATGCAGCCCGTCCGCGAACCTGCCGGGAGATACCAGGGGCTTTCCGACGCAATCACCGCGCGGGGGCTGTCTTATGGGTACGGGAATTTCTGGTTCTCGAACGCCCTGTTTGTCATGAGCGGTGGCGCAGTACAGCCGCATAACGTCGGAGTCTCCGAGGACGGCGAACTTGTGCTTGAAAATTACCAGCAGTTCCCCTTGGATTCAGCGGGGTATGAAGCGCAGGGCGGCTGTTATCTGCTCCTGCTGCCGGGGGATGTGGCACGTTTCGAAGCCTCCGAAACTTACGCGGCGCTTTCGGATTACGAAACCGGGGTGTATCTGGACCACGAGACCCCGTGGGGCTGCAAGGTGTATTTTTATTCCCGGGACATTTGCGCGTTTCTCACAGAGTCATAGGCGGCAGAGCGGCGCGCTTTGCCCAGGTTTTAACAAATGTTTCTTCTTTGTTCACAAACTATTTTCAACTTTTTTCTATGATATATAACAAAATATCGGGCGTATGTCCGCTGCCAAACACGTAAAAAGAAAGGGTGGTCCTTGTGGCAAACGAAAAAATCTTAGTCGTAGATGACGACACCAACATCTGCGAGCTGCTGCGGTTGTATCTGGAAAAGGAAGGGTATGTGGTCAAAAGCGTAAACGACGGGGTCTCGGCGATCAACGCATTTAAGCAGGAAAATCCCGACCTGATGATCTTGGACATCATGCTGCCGAAGCTCGACGGCTGGCAGGTCTGCCGCGAGGTGCGGAAATTTTCCGACAAGCCCATCATCATGCTCACAGCTAAAGGTGAGACGTTCGATAAGGTGCTGGGGTTGGAGCTCGGCGCGGACGACTATATGACCAAGCCGTTTGACACCAAAGAGATGGTCGCGCGCATCAAGGCGGTGCTGCGCCGCACAAGCGCCGGCCCCGCAGGCGAGGCGGTCAAAGAGGTCAACTACGAGAATTTGAGCATCAACCTCACGAATTATGAAATGAAAGTCAACGGCAAGCCCGTGGATACGCCGCCGAAAGAGCTGGAGCTCATTTATCATCTCGCGTCCAACCCGAACCGCGTGTTCACGCGCGACCAGTTGCTCGACGAGGTCTGGGGTTTTGATTACTACGGCGATTCGCGTACTGTGGACGTTCACGTCAAGCGGCTTCGTGAAAAGCTCGAGGGCGTTTCCGACAAATGGGATCTGAAAACGGTCTGGGGCGTCGGCTATAAATTTGAAACGAAGGAATAAGCCATGCGAGACGGCAAAATTAAGGCGTTTGCCCGCAGGGCGTACCATAAATTCAGCCATCAGTCCCTGTTTGTCAAATACTTCTCGGTATTTCTCGTCATCGTCGCCATCTGTTTTATCGCGCTCGGTGTAACACTGGGCATCTTTGTCACAAACTATTGGAACAACCAGGTGTCGGTGCTGCTCAAGGAGAATGCAAAATCCGTGGCAGAGTCAACAGCGGAGGTGCTTTCTTCCTGGCTGCGGGATGAGCCGCAGGGTTCGGTGATCTTTATCTGCAATAACCTCACCACGATCTCTGAAGCGATCGATGCAGATGTTTTCATGTGCGACCCCGGCGGCAAAATCATTCTCTGCAAGGATCTGCTTTCATCGGATCTTCTTGTGCGCAATGACGGCGTGTGCAACATTCACAGCGCGTATCAGGTGCCGCAAAGCGTGCTCGACGCGGCGGCGCACGGGGGATATTTTACGCGCGGCACGCTCGACGGGATGTACGACAAAACGCATTTGGCGGCCGCGGAACCTGTTATGGTCAACGGCGCAGTCGCAGGCTATATCTTTGCCGTGGAGCCGATGAGCGTCAGTTATCAGGGCTATTTCTTCAATGCGCTTCGCATGTTTGCGTTCGCCTCTCTTTTAGCGCTGTGCGTCGGGTTTGCCGTGATCTACCTGTTTACGGCAAATCTCATCCGGCCGTTAAAAGAGATGTCCAAGGCGACCAAGGCATATGCGGCGGGCGACTTCAGCCCACGCGTGACCGTGCGCGGCAAAGACGAGCTTTCGGAGCTTATGGAGGCGTTCAACCGTATGGCGGCGTCGCTTTCCCTGCAGGAGAGTTCGCGGCGCAGCTTTGTCGCGAATGTCTCGCATGAGCTCAAAACCCCCATGACCACCATCGGCGGTTTTATCGACGGCATCTTAGACGGGACCATCCCGCCCGAACGGCAAAACCATTACCTGCGCATTGTCTCCGACGAGACCAAGCGGCTCTCGCGGCTTGTGACGTCGATGCTCAACATGTCGAAAATTGAAGCGGGCGAGCTGCAGCTACAATTAAAAAGCTTTGACTTGTGCCGCGAAATTTTTGATACCATGCTGAATTTTGAGCAGATTATTGATCGTAAGCACATTGAAGTCGTGGGGCTGGACGCGCTGGAACCGACTTATATCTGCGCCGACCGCGACATGCTGCATCAGGTCATCTACAATCTTGTGGACAACGCAGTGAAATTCACCGAAAACGGCACCATCGGCGTGACGGTGCAACAGACGCAGGAAAACACCACCGTCTCGATCCGCAATACAGGCACAACGGGGATTTCCTCCGAAGAGCTTTCCCGCGTGTTTGAGCGATTCTATAAAGTCGATAAATCCCGCAGCTATGATACAAAAGGCGCGGGGCTGGGGCTTTATATCTGTAAGACCATTATCGAGATGCACGGCGGCACGATCACGGCGCAAAGCGACGGCAGCGATTATGTGGAATTTTCTTTCACGCTCCCGAACGTCCCGCCCGGCGGGGAGGACAGCGGGAATTAACAGCTTGTTTACAAGTCTCCCGAATTTTTTCAAATGCTGTTAACATCAAGTTAATAACCGCGCATTACGATAATCTCGTCAATCGGAAATCCACGCATGGAGGCGTTTCGATATGGAAAACGACAACAACAATCTCAACCGGAACACACCGCAGCCGGATGCGGAAAATCCGACGCCGAACACGTCGGGCGAACCCACGTCTGCACAGCAGCCCGCCGGGCAGGGGAACGCACCCTATACGCCGCCGCAGGGCGCGAATTCGGGCTTTTACGGCAACCCGCACTACACCGCGCCGAATCCGAACGGCGCACCCGCGCAGCCGCCGTATCCGGGCGCTGCGCCGAACGGGAACCCCAACTATGTCTGGTATGCCGCACCGCAGAAGAAACAGGTGGACCCCGAAAAGTCCAAGCATAAAAAACGCGGCGTAAAGATCTTTGCGGCTGTTGTGGCGGTCGTTGTGGTGCTGGCGATCGTCGGCACCGTTGTAGCGCTCGTGCGCGGCAACAGCGCCCCAAAAGCGGAAGGTTCAAAGGAAACGGTAACGGCGGAAATTCACGAATCTCCTACAGCGTCGTCCACCAGTGCGGATGGGGAACTGACCGCAAAGGGCGTTTATGAGAAAATCAAGGAAAGCTCGGTCGGCGTGCTGGTCTACCAGAGCAGCGCGTTCAGCAACGAGGCGCTTGCAAGCGAGGGCTCGGGCGTTATCGTCGGCGAGGACAGCACCGGGACGTATACCTACATCGTCACCTGTGCGCACGTCATCAGCGACGGCCAGACCGTCAAAGTGCAGCTTTACGACGAGACGCAGTACGATGCAACCATCGTCGGCTATGATTCCAAAACGGATATCGGCGTTCTGAGCATCCGTGCTACCGGCCTTACCCCCGCCGAATTCGGGGATTCTGACAGCCTTTCGGTCGGCGAGACGGTCTATGCCATCGGCAACCCCGGCGGCGTCGCTTTCGCGGGCTCTTTCACAAACGGTATGGTCTCTGCGATCTCCCGCCCTGTGGACAGCGAGATCGGCTACGAAATGCTCTGCATCCAGCATACGGCCGCCATCAACCCCGGCAACTCCGGCGGGGCGCTCGTGAATGCATACGGGCAGGTCGTCGGGATCAATTCTTCGAAGATCGCCAGCACTGAATATGAGGGCATGGGTTTTGCAGTCCCGAGTGTGACCGTTAAGGAAGTGTTTGACGAGATTGTAGCAAACGGCTATGTGACCAACCGCCCGAAGCTCGGCATCAACTACTTCCCGGCTTCATCCAACCAGCTTTACAGTATGCTTGTCGGTGCGAATGATCTGCCGGATGGTACGGTGGTCATCCAGTCCATCAACTCGGACAGCGCACTGGCATCTGAGGATGTGAAGGCGGGGGATATGATTATCCGTGCCAACGGCGAGGATCTGACCACGTCGGATACTCTGCCGGACATCATTGAGAATTCCAACGTGGGTGATTCCATCACACTGACCATCTGTCGTGTGGATCCCTCGGATAACTATTCGATCCGTACCTTCGATGTGACGGTGCAGCTTGTGGAGGATCGCGGCAATGCTGCGGCTTCCGAGCCGACATCGCAAAGCTATTATAACCCGTTCGGTGCTTACGGCTACGGCAATTAGCATATTGCCGCAGGATGGGGAATCCTCTGTCCCACGCGGGGCAACCGGCCATTGCTCCCGCCGCACGGTGTTTATATAGAGAGGCAAGGGAAGCCGAGCCCAATATGGTTTCAAACGGCAGCTTTCCTTGCCTCAAAAAAGTGGAGCATCGGCAGTGAAACTGCCGGTGCTTCGTCAATTTTATGACTTTGGGATTGTGTCACCTTAGAAAGCGCTATATGCTTTTATGCGCCGTTGCACACCGCGTTGGGAAACCCCCGACGAGGGTTCCCCACGCAAAACAGTCCAGCGGACTGTTTTGCTTCCCCTCCTGCGTGTTTCCTGGAAAAGACATTTCGCATCCTGCGGGATGCGACCAAAGGCTCTGCCTTTGGAATCCGCCGCCTTTTGTAAAAGGCGGGCGAAAACTTTTATATATAATCTTTCAATGTGCAACAACCTTCATGCACAATGCATCATCGGCAGCTTAGCTGCCAGTGCTTCGTCAATTTTATTTGTAAACTTAAATACGCATTGATTTTTGCATGCCGGCGTATTATATTTATAATTGATCCAATATAGGAGGGATTTCTATGCATGAAATATCTGTCAAAGACCTGCAAGCCTCGCCCGTCAAAATGATTGCGGACGACTGGGCGCTGCTTACGGCGGGCAACCCGTCTGACTTTAATACCATGACCGTCAGCTGGGGCGGCGTCGGCGAACTTTGGGGGCGCGATGTGGTATTCGTCTTTGTCCGCCCGCAGCGCTATACGCGCGAATTTATGGAAAAATACGACCGGTTTACCTTGAGCTTTTTTGACGGCGGCTGCAAGACGGAAATGGGCGTATGCGGCTCGAAATCCGGCAGAGATATAGACAAATGTGCCGAAACAGGGCTAAAGCCTGTGGCTTTTGGCGATGCGGTCAGCTTTGAAACGGCAAAAACCGTGTTCGTCTGCAAGAAGCTTGCAAAGTGGGATTTGACGCCGGACGGCTTCTTAGATCCTTCGATCGCGGCGAATTACACGGCAGAGGATTACCATCGCATGTATGTCGGCGAGATCGAGCATGTGTACCGCTGCGATTGATGCGGCAAAAAAAGTTGAAAAATCCGAATTTTTTTTTGAAAAAAGGCTTGCAATTTTTTTTCGTGTGTGCTATACTCTATCTCGCGCTTGAGGGAAGTGTGAAGCGCTTCCCCCAAAGCAGTCGGTGTTTATAACGATGAGGGTCCACCCGTTCCCATCTCGAACACGGTAGTTAAGCTCATTCGTGCCGAAAATACTTGGCTGGAAGCGGCCCGGGAAAATAGGTCGACGCCGACATCAAAAAAGCTCTCCAAACGGAGAGCTTTTCTTTTTTCTCTGCTTCTGATTTCGCAAAAAATCGCCGTGTATCAAAACCCGATACACGGCGAATGTATTTCAATAGCTTTTATTCGGCGATCTGCATATCGTGCTCCAGTGCAAGTTTCTCACGCATTTTGAGCACTTCCTCGTGTACGCGCTCACGCTCTGCGCCTGAAAGCTTATAGAACAGGAACGGCAGCCCCGCAAGCAGCATCATAAGTCCGTGAAACACGGTATAGAACAGAAGCAGCATGATTTTTGTATCCAGCGTCTGCGCCGTGCCGTCGCCCAGGCCCTGCTGGTAGTGGATAATGGAACCGTCGCCATACAGGATTATAGGCGCGAGACCGTTTGCAATCGCGCCGCTGATTGTGCTGCCCAGGCTGATAAAGAAGCCCAGACTTGCATCCAACCGGCTGCCGCTTTTCAGTTCCAAGTCGTCGAGTACATCTGCCTTGAACATCTCGGGCAACAGATTCGAAGCGCCGAATTGCAACCCTGTGCCAAACAGGCAGACGATGAACAGGTAGTTGAGCCACGGCATCGTCTCCATGTGTGTGAGATAAGCGTAGCCCACGCCGAATGCCACGGCGTTGATGCACACGGAATAGAATCCGGAAGCGATATACAGCACGCGGCTTGTAAAGCGTTTTAACAGGCGGCTGATGATGAGCATGCCCACCATCGTGCCGATCCCCACAGGCAGCGCAAATAAAAGCATTTTGCTGGTGCTGCCGAGAATGGCCGCTGCAATAAACGGTTCCATGAAGGTCGCAATCGCTCGAAACGCTTTCAAAAATTCGCTGGACAAAATGATCCACGCATATTTGCTCCGCACCACGGTAAGAAGCCCTTTTAAGGGGTTCTTACGTTCGGATTTATAGACGATGCGCTCTTTGATGACGGACATGCCCAAAAGCATGGTGATCGTGCCGACCACGCCGCAAAGAACCGCAGAAATGAAGTAAGAAAGCGCAGCGTCCTCCGTCCCGTTGTTCGTCGCCTTGACGATCGCCGCAACCACCAGCACAATGAGCTGCGGCGCGGAGTTGCCGATGGCGCTGGCGATCCCACGGAACGAAAGCAGCTGTTCGCGTTCCTTGTCATTGGGCGTCATGACGGCGGCGACCATCGTGACTGTCCCGCCGAAATAGGTGGCGCATCCTTGGATAATGGCGAGCGCGCACAGCCAGATCATCAAAACCTTCGGGTTTTGCTGTATAAATCCGGGCGTCCAGAAAATGAGCGCAGTCACCACGCCGCAGGGGATCGCCGCAATCAGGCCGAGCGGTTTGAATTTCTGGTTTTTCTTGATCTTTTTATTATCCAGAATCAGCGCGTAAAAAAACGATAGCACAAAACACGCGATCTGCGTAAAAGAGTTGAAAAACGAAACCTGATCGTTTTCGAGCATCAGGACATCTACGAAGTATGCCCGGCGGAACGAATTGACCATGCCGGTCATCGAAGAAAAGAAGAACATGGCGAGCAGATATAGGATCCACTCTTTCATCCTCAGGTATTTTTTTTCGTTTGCGGTCGGCAGTTTGCTTGCAACGGAAGCCGTGCTCATGCCGTATTTCCTCCTTTAGTTCCTTTGTCGGAAAACGTGCGAAGCGGCAGAGTCGCTTCGTAGTCCAGCTGTTTTTCGTCGCCGATGAGTGAAAGCACAAAGGCGCGCAGATCACAAAACATCGGGTCTTTCTCACCGAGTCTTTTCTCGGCAATGTGCAGCACCGGGTGCAGCCGCCGCAGGAACTTATCCACTGCCGCATACATCGGCGTCCCGCGCACATACGGCTCGTTGCCGACGAAGATATTGCGCACGAATTCCACGGCAGTGTCCTTGAGCAGACGGTCTTTTATGGATGGATCCACACGGAACCAGAAGATCCGCCCCACGCCGCCGAGCGTCAGTTTTTGCAGGAGCTTGCCCGCAAGCGTAACAGGAACTTTGAGCTTTTTGTTTTTCTCCGGCCCGCCGAACAGCTGCGTGAAGAAGGCGAAATCATACGCCATGGCGTCGATGATGTCCGTAATCATGCGGTCGAACCGCCAGATGAAGTATTCCTCGGCGGTTTTCCCGTGTTTATCCCAATCAAAGTCCGCAACCGTGTAAGACTGGACGTGGATCCCCGCATCCGAAAACGTGACCTTGCGGTAGGCGCACGGGCAGCCGACGAGCGATCCGGTGCATATGTCGGTAATGGTGTTGCCGTTTTTCGTGGTGTATTGCGTGAGGCTCTGCATGTGCATGTGCCCGGTGAAAATCAAATCCAGCCCCGCGTCGGCAAGTTCGTTTGCACGCTTTTCCCAATCTGTCAGCTTCGCGTCGCCGATCAGGCGCAGAACGGGTGAGCCGGGCAGCAGGGGATAGTGCATGGTGGCAAATATGTAGTTTCCGCTTTCGTGCGCGAGGCGGATCTGCTCGAGCGCCCACGCCATTTGGTCGTCATAAAAGCCCTTGAAGTCCTTGCCGTCGCCGTCGCAGTTGAGCACCAAAAGGCGGATGCCGTCCGTCAGCTGCGCGACATAGGAAAGCGTTTTGGGATGCTCGCTGATTGCTTGCCGGAACCCGAAATCATAGTACAGCTCGCGCAGCTCGTCACGGCGCGTCCCCTCGACAGGGATTTCCTTTTCGCCCACAAAGCCGCACGGCGAGTTGCCGTCGTTGCAATAGTCGTGGCGCGCCGTGAGCACATAAATTTCCTTGCCCGCGGCTTTCAGCCTTTGCAGTTTTTGGATAAATCCGATGTGGCTTGCCTTTTCGGCGCGATACACAAGATCGCCGGGGAACACAACGACGTTCGTCTCTTTGTCCGCCGCGATTTGCTGGAACCCCGCGTCGATGATCGCGCCCGTTTCGGCAATGCACTTCTGATCCGTGCGGCTGCGGCGTTCGTATGCCGGGCCGGAAGCGCCCAGCTTGTTTTCAAAATAGTGTGGATCGGTTACAATATATAAGCTAAAATTTTCCAAAAAGCGCACCTCTTTTTATTAGAATATCACAAAAAAATTATGCTTCCAAGGGATTTTATCACTTAAAACATAGAATTTATCACTTCGCGCTGTTTCGAACACGATTGCGGTATTCCCGTGGTGAACATCCGACCGCCTTGTGAAAACAGCTGGCAAAATACTGCCGGTCTGAAAACGCAAGCAGATCCGCAATTTCGCCGATGCGCATGGAAGAATCCTGCAAGTACCGCTTGGCGGTTTCGATTTTGACTTCACTGTAATACTGATACGGCGTTTTGCCGAATTTTTCACGAAACACATGGATAATGTGGTTCTTCGAATAGTTGAAGTCGCGGCAGATCATATCCAGCGAAAACGGGTGCTCTACATAAAAATCCAGCCGATTGCGGATTTTGTCGGCAAGGTCCTGCTGCTCGAGCACATTGTGGCTGCGAATATACATGCAGATCTTCAAAAGCGCTTGTGTGACCCGATCGGATTTTTCGGGGAACGGCATGGCATCGTCCAGACTTGCCTGTACGAGCTCGCGGAAATACGGTTCCACATTGCAGTTCTTGAACAGATAGGTGTCCGCAGGCAGATAGTTCCGAATAATGCTCTCCGCCACCGGGCCGCAGAATGCTGCAAAATACTTCCGCCACGGCTCGTCCGGGTCGGCGTAATAGGTGTGGCGGCTGCCGAGGGTGAGCAAAAAAACATCACCCGGCTGTGGGTGCAGCACCTGCCCGTTGATTTCCAGCGTACCCGTGCCGGCAAGAATGTATTCCAGCGAAAGCATATCGCTGTTTTCCCGCGATATGAAAAAGCCCGTGCCGTCTACGGTTTCCCCTGCGATCTTCGCCGCCGCGGGCACATCCGGGGAAATAAAGCGGGAAAAATCCCGAAAATTCTCGACCATAATGATTTTTTCAACCTTTCCGCATGAAAAAGTCGATGCATAGCGCATCTTGATTTGGGATGATGTGATATTTTGATATAATCGTATCATGCTTTTCGAAAAAGCGCAAGCGCAAATGTGCAAGACTCTTGCGGACGGCGGCTTTTTGGGCTTGATTGTGCCGCCGTAGATGCGGTATACTGAATAAAAATCCAAAGAAAGGGGAGAGCGTTGTGCGTGCATTTTCGGCTTTGCACCCAAGTGTACTGCTGACCTATTTTCTGTCGGTGCTGCTTTTGACCATGTTTGCCGAAAATCCCATGCTGCGGTTTTGTGCGCTGCTCGGCGGGCTTCTTTGTGCCGGTTTGCAGCCGCAAAAATCCGGCGGACGCCGCACGGCGGGTATGACATTGCTTCTGCTGCTTGCCGTCGCGCTTTTGAACCCCCTGTTCGTACACGAGGGCGTAACTGTGCTGTTCTGGATTGGGGATACGCCCTTTACGCTGGAAGCGCTCGTTTACGGCGCTTGCCTTGCCGTGACGCTTGCGGCGGTAATCTTGTGGTGCGGGATTTACAATCGGGCGGTGTCCTCCGAAAAATGGCTGTTTCTGTTCGGCAAAGCCGCGCCGAGGCTTACGATGACGCTCTATATGGCGCTGCGCTTTCTGCCGGGCTTGCAGCGGCAGCTGCGCGCGGCGGACCGTGCGCAGACGGCGCTCGGGATGCAAGCGGGCGCTGACCGCAAAAGCCGTATCCGCGGCAAGCTGCGCGTGCTTTCCTCCGTCCTCGCGCTGTCTTTGGAAAATGCCATGGAAACTGCCGCGTCCATGCAGGCGCGCGGATATGCGCTGCCCGGACGAACGCACTTCGCGCTGTACCGCTTTTCGGCACGCGACGGCGTGCTGCTCGCCGCCGTTTTGCTTTTGACGGCAGCGGTCACGGGCGGCATGGCAAGCGGCGCAGCCGCGTATTCGTTTTATCCGCGCGTCACAGCCATCGCCTTGACGCCCGCCGCCGTTTGCACTTACGCCGCCTTTTTGGCGCTGACGCTTTTGCCCGCTGTTCTGGAAGTTGTGGAGAGAGGGAAATGGAAATTCTGCGTGTCGAAAATTTAAGCTTTACTTATCCAAATGCCGGCGAGCCTGCGCTCAACGCGGTATCGTTCTGCGTGCAGGCAGGGGAATTCGTCGTGCTGTGCGGCGAGACAGGCTGCGGGAAGACCACGCTGCTGCGGCTTTTGAAACGCGAGCTCGCCCCACATGGTACGCGCACAGGCCATATTTTTTGGAGCGGAACGGATCTCGAAACGCTGGACGCGCGTGCGAGCGCGGGCGGGATCGGCTTTGTGCAGCAAAACCCGGATAACCAGCTTGTGACGGATAAGGTCTGGCATGAACTGGCATTCGGTGCGGAAAGCTTGGGACTGCCCGTACAGGTGATCCGCCGCCGCGTGGCGGAGACGGCAAGCTGGCTGGGAATCGAAAGCTGGTTTCGGCAGGATACGGACACGCTTTCCGGCGGGCAGAAGCAGCTTTTGAACCTCGCCTCCGTCCTTGTGATGCAGCCGAAAGTCCTGCTTTTAGACGAGCCGACTGCGCAGCTGGACCCCATCGCGGCGACAGAATTTCTGCATACGCTCGCGCGGTTGAATCGGGAACTGGGCATGACGATCCTGCTTGTCGAGCACCGTCTGGAGGAGGCGTTCGTGCTGGCGGACCGCGTGTTACTGCTCGAAAAGGGGCGCCTTGCGCTCGACGACACACCGCGTGCCGTTGCCGAAACGCTTTGTAAGTCTGACCCGCCGCACCCGATGTGCGAAGCTTTACCGAGTGCGGCGCGCATTTACCGCCTGCTCGGCGCAAAGGGGGAACGCTGCCCTTTGAGCGTGCGCGAGGGACGGGATTTTTTGCAGAACTTTTCTTTTCGCGCCCGGCTGCCTGTGCCGGCTCCCGCGGCAGCAAAAGAACTCGTCGCAGAACTTCGGGAAGTCTGGTTTCGCTATGCGCGCGAACTGCCGGATGTGCTGCGCGGGCTGCGTTTGACGCTTTACCGCGGGGAGATCTGCTGTGTGCTCGGCGGCAACGGCGTGGGCAAGACCACGCTTTTGAACGTACTTGCAGGAACGGATAAACCTTATCGCGGTAAAGTGCGGTTTGCCAAAACAGACGGCCGCCGCCCGAAAACCGTGCTGCTGCCGCAAAACCCGCTGCTGCTGTTTACAGAGGAAACCGTGCGTGCTGATCTGCTCGCGCTGCTGCAAATTACGGACGTGCCTGCCGCAGAGCGGGAGCCCCGTCTGCGTGCAGTCGCGCAGGACCTGGGGGTCGAATGTCTGCTTGACCGCCACCCGTACGACCTCAGCGGCGGCGAACAGCAGAAATGCGCGCTCGCCAAAGTCTTGCTGACAAAACCGGATCTGCTGCTTTTAGACGAGCCGACCAAGGGCATGGATGCCGCCAGTAAACGGGAATTGCGCACGCGTTTGCAGTCGCTTCGTGCGCGCGGACTTTGTATGCTCCTTGTGACGCACGATGTGGAATTCGCCGCCGAAACGGCGGACCGCTGTGCGCTGCTGTTCGATGGTGAGATCCTTTCCGAAGCGGCCCCGGCGGACTTCTTTTCGGAAAACTGCTTTTACACCACCGCCGCGAACCGCATTGCCCGCGGCTATTGCAATCGGGCAGTTACCTGTGAAGAGGTTGCGGCATCCGTGCAGCCGGAGGAAAGGGGCGGGGCGTTATGCTGAAAAAAGCCCTGACCGTCGCGATCCTTTGCGTGTGCATCCCGGCTGTGGTGGCGGGCGGGATTTGGCTGTTCGGTGAGCAAAAATATGCGTGGATCACGTTGTGTGTTGCGGTGCTCGCGTGCGTTCCGTTCTTTTTGACCTTTGAAAAAAGCCGCGCCGGTGCACAAAAGCTCGCGCTGCTTGCCGTTATGACGGCGCTTTCGGTCGCGGGGCGCGTCCTGTTCGCGGCGCTCCCCGGCTTTAAACCCGTCACGGCGCTTGTGGTGCTCACAGCCATGTATTTCGGTCCGCAGGCGGGATTTATGGCGGGCGCACTCTCTGCACTGCTGTCCAATTTCTATTTCGGGCAGGGCCCCTGGACGCCCATGCAGATGCTTGCGTGGGGCATGGTCGGCTTTTTGGCGGGCGTGTTTGCCGCGAGGCTTCGCAAAGGGCGTGTTTCTCTGCTTTTGTACGGCGCGTTTGCAGGCGTGCTGTATTCATTCGTGATGGACATTTGGACGGTGCTTTGGTGGGATGGCGGCTTTAACGCGGCGCGCTATGCCGCCGCACTTCTTTCGTCTGCGGGCTTTACCGCGGTTTACGCGGTGTCGAACGTTGTATTCCTGCTTCTCCTCTCAAAACCCGTCGGGCGCGTGTTCGCACGATTGCAGCAAAAGTACGGCTTGTGACGATGCGAGCGCTTGAATGTAGGTTTGTCAATGATGTGTTACAGAATTGTGGAAAGAAAAAAGGACTTGTTTCGGGGAACGCCAATTAAGAG